>DATMKY010000049.1:0-29312 GCA_035570955.1 Edaphobacter sp.
AACCTTCTTCTTCCTCGCCGCAGGCGACTTCGGCTACTTCATCGGCAGCCTGAACTGTGGCAGAATCGGGGGATACTTCGGCCTCATTACAGGCCTCGATGCGATGCTCGTGGCCTTCATCGAAGTCCTCAACGCGACCGCTGGCCGCACGATAATCTCGACCGGTGACCCCATCATTCGCAACTAGACACAATTAAAAGAAAAAGCGCCGGCATCCAAACTTACCGGCGCTTCCTCGAAACCCGTTCTACTTCTTGCCGCGAACAGCTTCCTTGGCCTGGGCAGGTCCCTCAGCCGGAACCGCAGGAACATCGCCGTTGGCAACCCCTGCGATCCCCAGCTTTTTCCGCAGTTCCGCATCCACCCGCCCAAACACGTCTTTGTTTTCCTTCAGGAACGCCCGCACATTCTCGCGTCCCTGGCCAATACGTTCGCCGGCATAGCTGTACCACGCGCCGCTCTTGTCAATAATGTTGTGCAACACCGCAAGGTCGAGAATATCGCCTTCACGCGAGATCCCCTCGCCGTACAAAATATCGAACTCGGCATCGCGGAACGGAGCTGCCACCTTGTTCTTCACCACCTTCACCTTCGTACGCGACCCAACAACAGCGTCGCCATCCTTCACCGCGCCAATCCGGCGAATATCGATACGCACCGACGAATAAAACTTCAGCGCCTTACCACCCGTGGTCGTCTCAGGATTTCCAAACATCACGCCGATCTTCTCGCGGATCTGGTTAATAAAAATCAAACAGGTCCGCGACTTCGAAACCGTGCCGGTCAGCTTTCGCAGCGCTTGGCTCATCAACCGAGCCTGCAAACCCATATGCGAATCGCCCATCTCGCCATCCAGCTCAGCCTTCGGCACCAGTGCCGCCACCGAGTCCACCACCAGCACGTCAATCGCATTTGACCGCACCAGCGCCTCGACAATCTCCAGCGCCTGCTCGCCATAGTCCGGCTGGCTCACCAGCAGATTGTCGATATCGACCCCGAGCTTCCCTGCATAAGCCGGATCCAGCGCATGCTCAGCATCTACAAATGCCGCCAGGCCACCTGCCTTCTGCGCTTCTGCAATAATTTGCAGCGTAATCGTGGTCTTACCCGAAGACTCCGGACCAAAGATCTCAATCACCCTGCCCCGTGGTACCCCGCCCACTCCCAGCGCCGCATCAAACGAGATCGATCCCGTAGAAATGACCGAAATCGGCACGACATCCTTCGAGCCGAGCCGCATAATCGACCCTTTACCAAACTGCTTCTCCAGCCCGGAAAGAGCCAGCTCTATTGCTTTGCTACGGTCGTCTGCCACGTTATATCTCTCCTAAAGCGGGTAAAAACGGCGATTTACACTTCATTGCGGATTCTAGCATCGAAATCGTGAAAAGCAAATAAAAAGCGAATATCGTCACCGCTTCAGCAAATCCACCGGCTCATTCACATCTTCAATCCGGAAGTAGCCGGCAAGCGAAGGATGTTTCCTCGCCACTTCGCAATACATCTCCCAGGCCACTCGCCGATAGCTGAAGTGCCCCGCCACCCCGGACCTGAGCTCTGCAATATAAAGAGCCTCCGCAAAGTCCATCTTGAACATGGCTCTACACCGCGTGGCCAGCGGCAGACAATACTTCGCCGACTCAGGCGCCTCAGGTACTCCACAATCTCTCAGCCGCTCATAAGTCGCAAAAGCCGACTTCATCGCATCCGCAAAAGCCTTCCCCAACCCAGCCTCAGCCAGAGTAGGCTGCCCCGGACAAACCGGCTCCTCATACCCATGCACATCCGTATACCGCTGCAGCAACTGCACGCACCGCCGATGCCGGTGCATGTCCCGAAACCCGCCAATATCCATCAAAATGTCGAACCGCAAACTATGCCCTGCATTGAACCCACGCAGCAGCTCGTCATGCCGCCCGCGATGCTTCGCACCCAACCCAACCAACTCCGACCGGCGCGCCTCGCTCAAATCCGTAACATGCCGTCGCAACTGCCGGTAAGAATAATGGCAGTGCGGATAAAGCAGAGATGTCGCCAGCTCCACTTCGAGCGACTCCACATCATCCAGCAGGTCCACAACCGGCGCAGCCTCAATCGCCACTCCGCCCATCAACTCCTCAGCCGCTACAGCTAACTCCTGCCGTGTGTGTCGCAGATAATCGTTCGGCGTCGCATACTTCACCAGAGTAGGAGCCGTCTTCACCGGCCGCAGAAAAGCCTCTGCCGCCCGCTCTCCGCAATCGATATGCACGGAAGCAATCTCATCACACAGAACCTGCGCCGCCGCGTGCTGTACATTCCAAGCCGGCCCCGTAGCCGCTACGCGCAGCTTCTCCCCCAGCTCCCGAACCTCCGCAAACTCGCTCGTCAGCAACCGCGACACCTGCGTCTCCAGTGTCCGTGCATTCACAATCTGTCCCAGCGAAGTATTCGTCGCTAGCGGCAATAGATACCGAGCCACATCGAACCCACGTGCCTTCAGCGTCCGGTCATAAGCCTCAGCCTTCATCGACTCCGGCCGCGGAATCGAATGCTTCAGCGCCTCAATCATTCCGGCGCCCACATGGTCGTAAGCCGCAAACAGAGCCTCGACCGCCGCGGTAAACGTCTCCGTCTCAGCTCCCAAGTCGGGCGTATACCACCCGGACCGTCGAAAATTCTGATAGCGCGTCGACCGCTCCTGCCCATCCCAGCGCTGTTCATCGACCAGTTCAATCGCTGCCAACAGGCTCAGCCGCTCAATCGCAAAAGGAATATGCGCCAGATCCGCAATCGATCGGTGTCCATACTGAAAATAAAACGTATTCAGAAACTGCTCAGCCCTTTGCGCGCTAATCTCCGTTAGCGACTCCTTCATACTAAGCGACGATCGCGAATACTTTGCCATTGCATAAGCCAGCACCTCCGGATCGCATCCGTGAATCGCATAAACATCGGTCTCGTTCGTTTTTTTCTGATCGTCTGACATGGAAGTTCAGAATACGGTATGCCCTTGAGGAAGATTCGTCCCAACCCTCCGTATAATTTGCTTGGCATCGTTATCATGGAGGTCCATTGAGCACCCTCTCAGGTCGTATCGCATTGGTTACAGGAGCTTCCCAAGGTATAGGCCGCGCCTGCGCCCTCGAACTCGCCCGCCGGGGATCGTCCGTCGCTCTGGCCGCCCGCAATCTCGACAAGCTCAACGAAGTCGCCAACGCCATCAACACCGCAGGTGGCACCGCTCATACCTTCGCCCTCGACGTCGCCAGCGAGGAATCCATCCGCGACTGCGCCAAATCCGCCCTCGCCCACTTCGGCGCCGTCCACATCCTCGTTAACAATGCCGGAATCACCCGCGACATCCTCGCCATGCGCATGAAGCGCAAAGATTGGGACGACGTCCTAACCACCAACCTCACCGGAGCCTTCCTCATGACCCAGGCCATCATGTCGCAGATGGTCAAAAACCGCTGGGGCCGTATTATCAACATCACCTCCGTCGTCGGCGAAACCGGCCAGGCAGGCCAAGCCAACTACGCGGCCTCCAAGGCGGGCCTGATTGGACTCACAAAGTCCCTGGCCCGAGAGCTCGCCAGCCGTTCCATTACCGTCAACGCAGTCGCCCCTGGATACATTGAAACCGCCATGACCGCAGTTCTCACCGACGATCAGAAAGCCGCGATGACCCAGCACATCCCTCTCGGCCGCGTAGGCACTGACGCGGATATCGCCCACGCCGTAGCCTTCCTGGCCTCCGAAGAAGCCGGTTACATCACCGGCCACACCCTCGACGTCAACGGCGGCATGTTCATGGCATAACCGGCCACATCCCCCATTAGTAACTGGTCAGCTAATGCCAAATGGGGTGCCTCAAGACCCCCCACTTCAAGTAAACCTTCACCTTTTCGGCCACAACCCATTCAACATGAACCATCGATGGTACAAGGCCCCATCAATCCCCAAAGTTAGCCATTGACCAACCAAAATGGAATGTTTACTTTGTGGCTAATGGCTGACATGCAAACACTCCCCGCTGATCTTGTGACTACTTCGGACGACGCCTCGATCTCCATCAACATCGGCACCACCATCCGCGGCTATCGCCTTCAAAAAGGCATGTCGCAGGGAGACATCGAGAAGCGAACCGGCCTCCTCCGCTGTTATCTTTCGCGCGTCGAAAACGGACACACCGTTCCTTCGCTCGAAACCCTACAAAAGATCGCCCGAGCCCTCGACCTTCAGCTATCCGAGTTCTTCGCCGAAGAAGTCATCAGCAAAGAAATGTCCGGTCTCAACCTCGGCGAAGAAGAGATTCGTTTCCTCACTCAGGTCCAGCGCTACTCCGCCCACCTCTCGGATAGCGACCGCCGCCTTCTCCTGGCGATGGTCCGCAAGTTCGCCCAAACCACTCTTACCTAACCCTGCGACCAAGGGTAAAACTCAGCTAAAGCCGCAATCGCCAGAAAGCTCAGAAGAATCAGCGTATGCACCCACATATTCAGTCATTGCGGGCAAGCCGCAAGAAACGGCAGCAGATGATCAAGAAATCCAAGAGACTTCCCTGGTGAGTCTGACATTCATTCACCTCCACACCTCACCTGGGCAGATCGATTCGATCAGGGGCCGAGGCTGTGCCAAGGGAACAGAACGCAATTCCATCGTCTCAGCCGATTCCAGCAACCAGAATCAAACGAGCATTGACTTCAAAAATTAGTGCGCGAGTTTCGTAATGAAGTACGCAATCAGCAGCAGGAGAAAGCTCGCACCCGCAAACGTTAGCTTTTGTCGCTGCAGGTAGCGCGTCCGTCCCGACGTCATCCGAGGCAGCAACGGCACACCTAGCGCCATCCCGCTCAGAAACCCGCCAATGTGGGCATGGTTATCGATCCGAACGATACTCGTCAGATTCGCCCCAAATCCAATGATCAAATTCAGCACCGCAAACTGAATTACCGATCGGCGTAGCCGGTTCAACTCAAACGCTGGAATCGGCAATTTCTTGTTCGAAAGCAGCACAATCAGAATGCCCGCAATCCCAAACACCGCCCCTGACGCTCCCGCACCTACCGAAATCCCGTCGTGGCTGATCACGTTGTAGAGCAGGCTGAGCAGATTTCCCGCAATGCCCGTCACCAAATAAACCGCGATTAATCCCACAGGTCCAAGCAGTGGTTCGCCTAGGAGTCCAAGATTCCAAAGGCACCACATATTCGTCGCAATATGCAGTAAGCCAACATGGACAAACGTAGCTGTCAGCAACCGCCACCACTGTCCCGCAAGGATCAGGTAGGCATTCGTCGCGCCATAGTGAACAAGTTGCGCTGTAGATGGATCTTTTGCCGAAACGCCATGCAAAACCATCCATACAAACACAGCAATATTGATTATGAGCAAGACATACGTGCCCGGGGTCGCCAGAATATTCCAGCCACGCTCACGCGAATTAGGCCGCGAGACTTCTCGTTGAAAATCAGGGACGGGCGGACGAGCGCCGGGTTGCGGCGGTAAAACTTCGCCGTCAGATGGAGACGAGGGATTCATGAGCGTTCTTCTACGCTATCGTGGTGTGAGACAGATGACAAATCACAAGGAAGCAATCGAAACCACCCAGAAGACCCGGACAAATCAATCAACCATAACGTGCAACTTCCCACCAGCCCCGACCGCGCCCGATCTCCTTAGGCAGCGGCATCCTTGCTGAAGCGTTCCCGAAGATCCGCAGGAATCCGCTCCTGAACAATTCCGCCAAGAAAACCCGGCAATGGTGTAGCAACCGCAACAAGAATCCACATCATCATCGAGAAAAGCAGCCCTGTAATCGCAACGGCTTCCATCGAGATTGCTATGACATGCGCCTGATTCAACCGCACATGCATCGTGAAGATATGTGTAATGAGTTCAACGCGGTGAATCACCACCGCAGCCAGCAGAAACGCCACAATCGAAAGCGTGCTGACACAGATCAGCAAAACGTCGATCGTGCGCGCAACCTGCTGCCTTCGTCGGCAGTGGCCGCACTCCGCAAGATGTTGCTCGTAATCAGTACGCATCGCCGGCGAGAGTCCCGAGATGTCATATCTCCATCCGGAGAGAATGTCCCCAACTACCTGGTCCGTGCAGGGAGGATGTCGCGTCCTGTCGTTCGCGGGAAATGCTAACGCAGTCTTTTCCATAGCCTTATGAACACCATTCTACTCCGTTTGATAGCCGGAAGAAAGGAAAGGATTCATCGAATAGTAACCCGCTTTTTTCCACAAACTGGAAATTTCTTCTTGGGAACCGTTTCCCGCCCGCGATTACCCAGTAACCACTGCACTTACAGCGTAATCGACTCCAGCGGCATCTCCTGCTGCGCCAGCAGGACACGATTACCAAGAAGGCTCGGCCTTCCGGCTAAAGCCTGCTCCGCCGACATTCGTGCCAGTTCCGGAGCATTATTCGACTCCGACAAGTGGCCCAGAACAATCCATGTCGCTCCGCCGTCATAATCCTTCTCAAGAAACTCCGCCGTCGCATGATTTGAAAGATGACCCACCCGAGAAAGAACTCGCTGCTTCACACTCCACGGATAAGGTCCATCCCGCAACATCTCCAGATCGTGGTTCGACTCCAGTAGCATCACATCCAGCTGCCTTAGTGCTGCCTTCACATTCGAAGGCAGATAGCCAAGATCCGTCGCCACCGCCATCCGAATCCCCTCCGCCTCAAAAACAAACCCGCAGGGATCAGCCGCATCATGCGGAATCGTAAACGGAGTAATCTCGATATCCCCAATCGAAAATCGCTTGCCGGAATGAAAATATTCAACCGCAGGCAAATATGTCGGATCAGGCTTCGACACAGCACCAGTCTGCATCTCGGCGCAAAGCTCCTCCAACTCAGGATCCAGCGGCAACTCCGGAGTAACATCATCCGAGCGATTCGCAGCCTCAGCGGCTATGCCGCTAATTATCCCCGCCTCATCCGCCAACTGCACCGCAAGCTCGCTTCCAGGCGCGCTCGTTGCAACTGCAGCCGCCCGAGCCTCTTTCTCCCGCTGCACATGATCCAACCATTTGGCATAGGTCATCGTCGTCCGGGGAGTCAACATCCTCGTCCACGCCCGATGCGTCGGCTCCGTAAAGAAGACCGGAATCTTCAACCGTCGCGCCAGCACCGACAGACCCGCAACATGGTCTTGATGCTCATGCGTAATCAGAATCGCGTCGAGCCCCGCCGGATCTTCTCCCGCGCTGGCCATCCGTTTTATAAGCTCTCGACACGATAGCCCAGCATCCACCAGCACTCGCGTCCGTGAACTGGAGATAACAGTGCTATTGCCTTTGGACCCTGAGGCGAGCACTGTCATGCGCATCATTCCCCAAGAATACGCCGATTCCTTGTGAGTATCTGGTCCTGGTAACGAACTTGGTTCATCCTATCCTGGATGTGGATAGACCCCGGCGATATCCGACAGCAGTACCGAACATCCCACGCCGCCGTCGGTCACAAAACTTCCACCGCCACCAACCGAACCCTTCAGATAAAACACATCCGGTGTCTCACCCTCATCGAACACGAACAGAATCTGCGCAAGATGCCGGTCGCCATCGATAGTCTCCACTTCAACAACTTTGTCGACACTCGCCTTGAGCAACTTAAGCTGTTCGTCGGTCATCGCAACTCCAACCCTAAAGAGCCAGCCGCAGCGGCGCCAGAAAGTTTACCGTCGACCGCATCACAACTTCATTGTTCTGGTTGAACGCCAGCGTCCGCGTCCGTACCACGCCATACTCAGGCCGCGAGTGCGACTGCCTCACTCCAACAACCTCAATCTCCGTCCGAATCGAATCGCCCGGTCGTACCGGGAGCGTCCATCGCATCTCTTCCACGCCCGCGCCGATCATTCCGCCCGCAACTGTAATCGACTGCACCCGCAGCCGCATCACAATCGCCGCAGTCAGCCATCCCGAGGCCGCTAGTCCCTTGAAAAACGAGTTCTCGCCCGCAGCCTCGTCCAGATGAAACGGCTGAGGATCGTACTTTTGTCCAAACTCCTTGATCTCTTCCGCGGTTACCTTTGCCTGGCCGATTGAGTGGAACTTCTGGCCGACATAAAAATCCTCAAAATAAAACTCCTGTGCCATTTCATCTCCTGTCTCATTCGATGCAGCTCGAACCGCTCAATATTCAGCTGCACTTTCCTACTTCACCAGATACGTATAAAAACCGCGCCCCGACTTCCTTCCCAGCCAACCAGCATCCACCATTCTTACCAGCAACGGACACGGATTGTACTTCTGATCGCCGAGCCCCTCCGCCAGCACCCGCATGATATCCGCGCAAACATCCAGCCCTATAAAATCCGCGAGCGTCAGTGGCCCCATCGGATGTGCCATTCCCAGCACAAAAACTTGGTCTACCGCCTCTGCTGTCGCCACTCCTTCCATCACTGAGTACACCGCCTCATTAATCAGCGGCATCAACACACGATTGGAAACAAAGCCAGCCGCATCATTCACCTCAACCGGCGTCTTTCCAAGCTTCATCGACATCGCATGAACTGCATCGAACGTCGTCTGCGAAGTCTGCAGCCCCCGAATTACCTCCACCAGCTTCATCACCGGTACAGGATTGAAAAAATGCATTCCGATTACCTGCTCCGGCCGCTTCGTCACCCCGGCTATCTTCGTAATCGAGATCGAGCTAGTATTCGTCGCAAGAATCGCCTCTACAGGAAGAATCCGATCCAGATCGCGAAATACTCCAGCCTTAATCTCAAACCTCTCCGTAGCCGCCTCAATTGCCATCGAAGCCACAACCAGCTCATCGATCTTCGTCGTCAGCGTAATCCGCGACCGCGCTGCATCCGCCTCATCCGCAGTTAACCTCTCCTTCGCTACCTCACGTGCAAAGTTCGTGCGAATCGTGTCCAGCCCTCTATAAAGAGCCCTCTGATCCACGTCATAAAGAATCACCGGAAATCCGGCTCGCGCACATACATGCGCAATGCCGTTGCCCATCGTCCCGGCACCCAGAACCGCAATTGTCTCCGTATTAGCCATAAACTGGTTTCAAACGACTCCCGAGTTTAGCAGTTGCGCCGTCTCAAGTCAGCGTCGTGGAACCGGCACCAGCTCCGGCATCACAGCCACAATTAAAACCGTAATATTGTCGCTCCCGCCGTTCCTATTCGCCACCGTAATCAATCCTTCGCACGCAGCCGTCAGTGCAGTCTTCGTCGGAGTCTTCGGAATTCCCGCAAGAACCTCTGCAATCTCTTCGTCGCTCACCTCATGCGTCAGCCCATCAGAAGCCAGCAGATAAATATCGTTCGCCTGCGGTCGATGACTCTGAATCTCAGCCTCCACCGTAGCCTGCGATCCAATCGCCCGCGTAATCAGATTTCGCATGGGAGACTGCGCTGCCTGCTCCGGCGTAATCTGACCCGCCCGCAACTGCTCCTCCACCAGCGAGTGGTCATGCGTCAACAGCTCCAGTTTGCCCTTCCGCCTTCGATAACACCGGCTGTCCCCCACATGCCCCAGCCAAAGCGTTGGCGGATCGGTTACCCGCGAATTCGTATGATCACTCGCCGTCCTCTTCTTCCCATTCCCATTCACAATCGGAGCATGCAGCAGCCCCACGAGTGTCGTTCCCATTCCATGTAGCTTCGCCGACTGTTGCCCTTGGTTATAAACCGCTGTATTTGCTGCCTGTATCGCAGCATTCAGCCGAACCTGTGCCTTTACCGGCCCATCCTTCTTCCGGCTGCCCGAAGCCGGCGCGGGAGCCAGGTTTGCAATAAAAGTATCCGCAGCCAGATGGCTCGCAATCTCCCCGGCTGCTGCTCCACCCATTCCATCGCAAACCACAAAAGCCCCAATCTCCGGAGCAGCCGCACAGGTATCTTCATTTCCCTGTCGAACGCGCCCCCGATGGGTCAGCATCGCGTAAATCAAATGATTCGCAGACATTCCGAAAGTTCTAAGGCCCGAACAAAACAATACACGCAACACCCGGCCATCACCAAGGGTACGTTAGTGTTAGATGGGAGACCCCGCGTGAACCAAATCATCCACGGAGACAACCTCGCCGCCCTACAGCAGATGCCGTCTGCAGCCGTCGAGCTCATCTACGTTGACCCGCCCTTCAACACAGGCAAGCATCAAAGCCGGACCCGTATGAAAACAATCCGAGACGAATCAGGCGATCGCATTGGCTTCGGCGGTCGCCGTTACCGAACCGAAATCCTCGCCAGCCACGCCCACCCCGGCTACGGCGATCGGTTCGACGACTTCCTCGGCTTCCTTCGCCCTCGACTCATCGAAGCCCATCGAATCCTCACCCCCACCGGCTCGCTCTTTTTTCACATCGACTATCGCGAAGTTCACTACTGCAAAATCCTTCTCGACGAGATCTTCGGCCGCGACTCCTTCCAGAACGAGATCATCTGGGCCTATGACTACGGCGCACGCTCCACAAAAAAATGGCCTGCCAAGCACGACAACATTCTCTGGTACACCAAAAGCCCCACCCGCTACACATTCAACCTCAGCGCAAGCGATCGCATTCCTTACATGGCCCCCGGCCTCGTCGGAGCAGAAAAAGCCGCACGCGGCAAAACCCCCACTGATGTCTGGTGGCACACCATCGTCTCGCCAACAGGAAAAGAAAAAACAGGCTATGCCACGCAAAAACCTTTAGGCATCCTCGAACGGATCGTCCGCGTCCACTCTAACCCCGGTGACACGGTTCTCGACTTCTTCGCGGGCAGCGGCACCACCGCCGAAGCCGCCGCAAAACACAAGCGCAGCTTCATCATGATCGATGAGAGCCCCGCCGCCATCGCTGTCATGGAAAACCGACTCAAGCCCTACCACCCCCGGAAAGAGCGTGCTTCCTTTCCAGGGGTATAAAGTGAGCGACGGAAAAGTCTGTTTTGCTTAAGGGCACCGCTTCAGCCGAGCCGCAAATGCGTTGCGACAATGCGGCTTTAGCCGATGAGGGTATGGTCCGCTAGCGCACCTTTCAGTGCACTCTAATCCCTAACCATTCGCCTGTTTCAAAGCGAAGTCGCCAATGAACGGTATCTTGTACCACTCACCCTTGCTCGCCTTGAGAATCGCCAGCAGCCACAGGATAAAAAAGCCCAGCGCGATGCACAGATGAAGGATCGAGAAGAGGAACCAAATCATCGGGATGAAGTGCAGAACCATCTGCAGCACCGTCACCGCAATCCAGATCGCAATCCACAACACACACAGCCCAATCGACTGGAAGCTGTGAAACCGGATAAACGGCTTCTTGTTATACGGCTCCATCACGAGAAACAGAATCGCGGGAATAATCGTGAGGTAGGAGATCGCCGCAGCAGCAGTGTCCGACAGCCCCGAACCTGCAGCCGCGACGGGCGCAACCGGTTGAACCGCATAGCCCTGCGCGGGGGGTACAGCTCCCGCGGGAGCGGCTCCGGCGGCCGTCATCGGTGCGCCGCAATGATTGCAAAAAGAATTTCCGGCAGCGACTTCGTTGTGACATACAGGACACTGCATGGCAATAACTCCTGGGTCAAAAAATTTTGAAATTTACCGGGTAAAGGTCGAATGCAGCGAGTGCAGTTCCCCAGAATCACCACGGGATACTACCTCGCCGGAATTCGTTCCAAGCATACCTGAGACAAGCCTCAGGTCAACTCGTTTTTTCACGCATCTGTAACTTTTACAGCTCGCATCCCCACCGTAACGCTCAACTTAAGCCGAATCACCCGCCCGGGAACTCTTCAAAAACGCAAGCTGCAGCCGGACCCGATCCGCCAGATTCACCGGAAAGATCCTTTCGACCGGAGGCTGAGTCGAAGCCCTTTCGATTTCCTCAGCCGTCCACCACCTCATCTCCCGCATCATCGCAATCTCCTCAGGCGTCACACCCGTTAGCCGCGGCTCACTTCGTGCGCACCGCGCTCGAAACAGAAAATCTTGGTTATCGTGCATCTCCCCCTGATGCCAGAACTGATTCGCATCGCGATACACCGGTCCCTCCACTCCCAAAACAATTCCAAGTTCCTCGCGCATCTCCCGAACCGCGCCCTCAATCTCCGTCTCACCCGGCTCAATCTCCCCACCCGGCAAAGCCCAGAAGACAAACTCTCCATCCGGCCTCACCGCCACAAACCGAATCAGCAACACCGCACCGCTCTCATCGAACAACAGCACCCGTGCAGTGCGCCTCTTCCTCACCCTACCGTATTCCTGTTCGTGTTTTTGTTCGATGCCACTGAAGAATCGTCGCAACTGATCCAACAACCAGCATGATGCCACCCATTACAAATCCGTCCAATCGACCAACGAAGGCACCTATCCCACACTGCCATCCCCTTCACCTGGAGCGCAGTCTCCTGCAATACCACTTAGTATTCCACCGAAGAGAAAGGCCAAAGAAATCACAAAAATTGCTAAATCTCTGCCACAAGGGCGCCGTCTCCAGAATTCGTCTAAGTGCAATCTAAGCGTTCGGGAAGAGTCGACCATCCCCATCTACTTTCCTCCACCTGCCTTGGCACAAAATTCGCAGCCTCACGTCGCTCAAGTATTCTGCGGAGCCACGCTTCTAAAGCCATACGTCTCATACCGCGTAGTCAGCTTTCCATCCGCCACCGTCACGACGGTAAAGCCCTCCGGCGTCCCCAACCGAGTCCCGTGCCACCAGTTCCCACACACGGCCCCGCTCGTGATGTAAGGAACACCCTTCCAGATCACCGTCTCGTTCACATGCGTATGCCCCTGCAGAACTCCAATCACGTTATGTCCTTCAAACAAAGCCAGCACCTGGTTTGCATTCGCCACGCTCAGCCCATGATGCGGCGGCGGGATCACCATCTCCGGAACATAAGCATCGAAAGCCGTCACCAGCGGAATATGCACCGACACAATCACAGGTGTCCCCGCAGCCACTGCAGCCAGATCCCCCTTCAACCATGCAAGCTGCGCATCGTCAATCCGACCTTCATAAGCCCGGTCCTTTGTAATCCCAATCGAATCGAGCACCACGAAGTGATGTCCCTTATGGTCGAACGAGTAATACACCTTCCCAAACCGCTGCTCAAACAACTTCTTCCCATACAGTGGATCATCCTCACCCACCCCGCTGGCCGGATAGATCCCACAGACATCATGGTTCCCGATCGTGTGATAAAGCTTCAGCCCCAGATCCTGTTCAGCTTTGTCATACATATCGAACAGCGCGACCGCCCGCTTAGTCGGCACCGCCAGCGAATCGAAGACATGATCCCCGCCATTAATAGCAAATTCCGCCTTGATCCCCCGTCCCCTCTTGAAAGCCATCGTAGTTCCCACAACCCCATTCAACTCAGGCTGCAGATGAGCATCCGTATAGAAAAGAAAAGTAAACGCCTCAGCTTTCGGAGCCAGCGCAAACAAAGGCTTCGGCACAACCGAGCCCATTCCTACCATTCCCAACAATCCAAGAAACTGCCTGCGACTCGCCATCTTCATCGCCCCATCATATAGTCCGGAAGTTACGAAGCCATACCGAACTGACCGATTCGCCTACTTCGCCGCCGCCCTCCTCGCCGCAAACTCCGCTGGAGTAGGAATCGCCTCAATCTCTCGGCCCGCAAACATCTCCGTAAACAGATGCACCATCTCCCGGCCGATCAACCCATTCGTAGCCAGCACCTCGCGGCTATCCAGCGTAAACTTCCCGCCATCAAAATGAGTTACCGTGCCACCAGCCTCCTCGACCAGCAACACGCCGGCCGAAGTATCCCACGGATTCAGATTGAACTCCCAGAACCCATCCAGCCTCCCGCACGCGACATACGCCAGATCCAGCCCCGCGCTTCCTGCGCGCCTGACCCCATGCGACCGCAGTGTAATCTGCTGGTAAAAGTGAATGTTTGGGCTATTATGCCGCTTCTGGCTCGGAAATCCCGTCGCAGTCAACGATTCCTGCAGAGTCCCAATCTTCGAAACATGAATCTTTCGGCCATTCAGCCACGCTCCCTTGCCGCGCTCCGCCGAAAACATCTCATCCCGCAGAGGATCGTAGATCACTCCAGCGACAATCTCTCCATCCGCCTCCGCGGCCAGCCCCTTCCCCCTCCGCTCCAGCCCCAGAATCACGCAGAACGCAGGAAACCCGTGCGCAAAATTCGTCGTCCCATCCACCGGATCGACGTACCATCGATACTTGCTCTCAAGCCCGCTGCGAGTTCCCTCTTCGCCATAAACTCCATGCGAAGGAAAAGCCTTCTTCAACTCCGCAACAATCAACTTCTCACTCGCGCGATCGGCCTCGGTCACAAGATCCACATCGCCTTTGTACTCGGTCGCCACACCCTTGGCATAAAACTCCCGCAGCAACGCCCCTGCCTGCCGCGCAATCTCCTCCGCCACACTCACGAACTCAAAATTTTTCTCTGACATGCACACCTCGACTTAAGTACACCACATCATCCAAAGATCGGTGCCCTCAGTGAAATCGGGTTAAGCCTTCAATCAGCGAGCGTCCGCGTAATACCCCGCCCGGTATCGCAGTTCATAATTTCCTCGCAAATCCTCATCCGCCATGCGCACCTTAATTGTCCGGTACGAGTCATCCAGCCCACGCTTCGGCGCGTAATACCCCAGCAAATACTGCGTCCTCAGATCGTCCGACACGTGCCGGAACGCTGGCTCCAGATCCTTCGGGTCCACCACATAGTAGTACTTCCCACCAGTATCGTTCGCCATCTGGATCAGCGCATGTTCTCCCGCAACATTGCGTCCCGCATCCGCATAGATCGGCACAATAATCAGCGCATAGATCATCGCCCCCGCTCTCTGTGCCTCCTCCAATGCTTCCGTATACTTCGAACCCTTCACCGTATCCCCACCATCAGTAATCATCACAATCACGCGTCGTCGGCCATCCGCAGCCGAAGTCCCTGCAAGCGACTTGGATGCCAGGTACACCGCGTCGTAAACCGCCGTAGCTTCACCGCGCTGAATGTTATTAATGCCCCACTCGATCCGTTTCTTCTGATTTGTAAACGCCACCATCTCCCGCACCACATCAGAAAACGCCATCACATCTAGTTCGTCCTGATCCCGAAGCAGCGCATTCACAAAATGCTTCGCTGCCTCTTTCTCCAGCCGCTCATTCGTCAACACACTCTCGCTCGTATCGATCGCCAGAACAATCGACAGCGGAGTCGTCGTCTCCCTCTCAAAAATCCTGATCTCCTGAAGTTTCCCATCCTCAAGAATCTGAAAATCATCCTTCTTCAGCCCACCCACCGGCGAACCTTTCGTATCCACGACATTCAAAGCCACATTCACCAGACGAGTCTCTACCTTAATGTCCGGAAACCCACCGCGTGGTTCTTTCTTATCCTGTTTGTCCTGCGCACCCTCAGTCTCCGCAGCCGGAGGCGGCGGCCGCCGTTCAATCGGAGCTTGCGCGCACACACACTGCACCCACAATCCCGTTCCCAGCACTAGTCCCGCCAGTCTCATCCACGTATCTCCGGCGACACAGCAATCTCATCAGGAAACGGTTCACCATCCGCCCACACGGCTCCATCCACAAATTGTTCTTTCTTCCAGATCGGCACCGTCTTCTTCAGCGTATCGATCAGCCATCGGCAAGCATCAAACGCCGCTCCACGATGCGCCGACGCCACCACCACCAGCACGCTCGTCTCGCCCACGCGAAGCCGCCCCAGCCGATGCACCAGCGCCACATCCCGGACACCAAACTTCACCACTGCCTCTGCCGCAAGCGCGAGCATCTGCTCTAGTGCCATCTCACGATAAGCCTCATAATCTAGATAAAGCGTCTTCCGCCCGCGCGTATTGTCACGCACAATCCCGTCGAACACGCACACAGCCCCATCCGGCCCGGATTTCATCTCCGCCTCAATCGCCGTAACCGGAATCGCCTCATCAACAATCTCAACCCGCATCGTCATTCCTTGTTTCTATCCAGCCGCCGCTCACAGGAGGCAGCAACGCAACCTCATCTGCGTCCTTCAACACCGCATCCGCCCGTGCATACTCCTGGTTCACCGCCACAGCAATCGACTCCCAGGCAAAGCTGCCAAGCCGCTCTCTGTAGACGTTCAAAACATCTGCAACGGTAGCGTTATCTGCGATTTCAAGCCACTCCCCACCACCCATCCGTTCCCGCAAAATCCCAAAATGAAGAACCCTCACACGCATCCCATTGAGCATATCCGACACGTCAACAACCATCCATCCCCACAACGCAAAAACACGTCGTTAAATCCAAATTGACTTCGTCTGGCAAAACCCTTAGGTTCTTCTCAAGCGCGAAGGGCGCATCCAGTCCGCGGAAAGGGCAGTGCCCACCTCCAGCATCACCTAACTTAACGAACCTTCTTTCAGCCTGACTCATGCGGACATACAGGCAGCAACCGAAAGGAGCTTCGTATGCCCGAAAAACAACTACCCGCCCGTCCCAACCTTCAACAATACAGAAAACAAGCCAAAGACCTCCTGCACGCCCATCAGGCTGGGCAGGTCGATGCGATTCATCACATCTGGCGCGTCCATCCGAAGTTCCACCAACTTCCCCTCCACGAAGTTGGTTCCTCCCGCTTCACTCTCGCCGACGCCCAGCTCATCATCGCCCGCGACCACAGCTTCGAGAGCTGGCCCAAATTCGCCGCCTACCTCGAAACCCAGCACCTCATCCGCACCACAGCCGATCTCCCCGATCCCGCCGCAGCCTTCATCGAAGCCGCCTGCGTCCCACGCCATGATTGGCATGCCTCAGGCACACTTGAGCAAGCCCAACTCATTCTCGAACGATACCCGCAAGTAGCAACCGCGAGCATTCACACCGCCGCCATCCTCGCCGACGAGCCCACCGTCAAAAAACTCCTCACTCAAAATCCCAGCGACGCCGCCAACACCGGAGGTCCCCACAACTGGGACGCTCTAACTCACCTCTGCTTCTCCCGCTATCTCCGTCTCGACTCCACGCGCTCCGAAGCGTTCGTCGACACCGCTCGGACTCTTCTCGATGCGGGAGCCAGCGCCAACACCGGCTGGTATGAGATGATCGACCACCCCAATCCACGCCCAACCTTCGAGTCCGTCATCTACGGAGCCGCCGGCCTCGCGCAACACGCCGGCCTGACCCAGCTACTCCTCGATCGCGGCGCCGACCCCAACGACGAGGAAACTCCGTACCACGTCCCCGAAACCTACGACAACACCGTCCTTAAAATCATTCTCACCAGTGGCAAGTTCAACGAGTCATGCCTCAACACCGTCCTGCTCCGAAAAGCCGACTGGCACGACGAGAAAGGCATCCAGCTAGCCCTCGAAAACGGTGCGAACCCCAACTTCATGACCCACTGGGGGTTCACCTCGCTCCATCAGTCCCTTCGCCGCGACAACGGCCTCGTCATTATCAAACTTCTACTCGATCACGGAGCCGACCCCTTCCTCAGAAGCACACGCGAGAACAAGTCCGCAATCGACATCGCCATTCATCGCGGCCGCGGCGACGTTCTCGATGAACTCGAACACCGCAACATCTTCCTCGACCTGCTTCCTGGCCCAGACCCCCTCATCGCAGCATGCGCACAAGACAAGACCGAAATCATCCGCGGGCTCACCGCTTTCGAACCCAACCTCGTCTCCAAACTCATCGCCTTTGGCGGAATCCTTCTGGCTCAATTCGCCGGTAACAACAACACCGAGGGCGTTCGCAACCTCCTTGACCTAGGCATCCCACCCGACGTCCTCTATCCAGGCGACGGCTACTTCGACATCGCCTCCAACAGCACCGCCCTCCACGTAGCCGCTTGGCGAGGGTGGCCCGACGTCGTCAAACTCCTCATCGCCCGCGGGGTGCCCATCAACGCCGTTGACGGCAATGGCCGCACCGCCCTCCAACTCGCCATCAAAGCCGCAGTCGACTCCTACTGGAAGTACCGCCGCACCCCAGACTCAATCCGCGCGCTCCTCGAAGCCGGAGCCACCATCAAAAACGTCACCGTCCCCACAGGCTACGAAGAAGCCGACGCGGCCCTGCGCCAATACTCAACCGCAACCGGCTGAAGAAATCGCCGCAACCAACAATTAGAAATTAATCCGCACCGCGAGCTGCACACTCCGTGCATCGCCCACAGCGGTAGCCTGCCCAAACGTAGCATTCGGCGTGGCAGGATATGCTCCCGCCCCCCAAGTCGCATTCGGAATCATGTCATTCCGGTGATTCAAAGCATTGAACGCTTCCCCCATCCCCTCCACCTTCACCCGCTCAGTAACTGCAAACGTCCGGCTCAGCCGCGCATTCAAACTGAAAAAATCAAACCCAATCCCGGCATTCCTTCCAATCACCGCGCCCGGCAGAGCTTCCGTGCAGGGATTCAATCCTCCGCTCACTGTCAAACTGAATCCCGGAGCGCAAGGCCGTTGCGTCGTCGACTGCTTCGTCGTTGTCCCCGTCGTCACGTTGAACGGCAGCCGCGAATAGTACTGCAGAATCACGCCCAGCCTCCACCCATGCATCAGATACTCGCCCACCCCGCGAGCTGGAGTCGTAGGCGTATTCACCGTCGCATTAAAGACCACGCGATGCCGTTGATCATCATCCGAACGACTCCGGTCCATGCGCAAGTCGAAATTATTAATCGGCGAGCTGAAGAAGAACTCCCCAACATCGTCAATCGCTTTCGACCACGTATACGAGATCCGCATCGAACTCCACGCTGCCGGCCGCTGCAGATAGGAGACCCCCAGCCCATCGTAATAAGAATCGAACTTCGAGCTATAGGGCTTGATATTTCCCCGCGTAGCATCAGGCCGCGTCCCATCCACATTGATATTCGTATTGATCGAGCTGATCAGATGCAGCCCGCGCACATGCTGATAACTCACTCCCAGTGTGCCCGTTTTCAAAATCTGCTGCTCCACTTCCAAACTCGCCTGCTGCGAATACGGATTCTGAATTCCCTGGTCCATCGTCGCGTAGTTCGGCTTCGCTCCCACCTGCGGAGCATTCGCCACCGCAGGAAACACCGGAGCACCAACATCCGTCGGCGAGAACGAATAGCTGAAAAACCGCGCCTGAGCCGGATCGATCGTGTTGTTCGCCGAGAGCAGAGCATTCGCCAACGGCCTCAACGGTAACCGGTCGTAAAACAGTCCATAACTCGCCCGCACTACCATTCCTTGTCCAGCAAACGGCGACCAAGCCACTCCAATTCGCGGCGAAACATTATTTGTATCCGTGTGAATCGTTTGTAGCCACTCGAGGTCATACCGCAGGCCCGCATTCACCGTAAGCGCCCGTCCTACCTTCCACTCATCCTGCGCATAAAACCCAAGATTCGGGTTGTGCTGATTGATCGTAGGCGTCCCGAAGTTTTGCGTATATCCCTGTGAGTTATAAATCCCCGTGAGAAACGCTGCCAGCGAAGCAAAACTGTACGATCCGCGCAGCGACTGCGGATACGTAATTGTGTTGTCGTTATAAAGAAAATCCACACCCATCTTCAGTGTGTGCTCCCCACGCTGCATCATCACGTTGTCCACTGCCTCGCCGAGATAATTCAGCCGCGCTGTAGGTGAGTTCGTCGACCTCCCAAACACCGCCAGCCCCGAGATCGTCACCGCCGGCCCCATCAAATCGTTCGGCGGCGCGCTCAGATCGTCATAGCTGAACTGTACACGCGTCTCATTGAAGGTCCGTGACGAAACCGCCGCCACATTGCTCGCGGCAATCGTATGGTTTGTGTCATAAACCGAGGTCCCGTTGCTCACCTCATTCAATCCGCCCACGCCCCTCGCATTCGTGCTGCTCAGCTTGTACAGGCTGTACCGTGCATTGAACTGATCGTTCTGCCCAAACCGATGATCCCCGCGCAGGAAAAAAGTATCCGTATGCAGCGTAGTCGGATAAAGACTCGTCGCACTCGTTCCCACCGGAAGAAATGGAGCCGCATAGCCCACGGCCAACAGCCGGGCGTTGATCGCCGCAGCACTTGCAGGCGTCACCGTTGTCACGCCAGCCGTGTTCAACCTTCCCTCTTCAAAATTTCCAAACAGAAAAGTATGATCCCTCTGCACCGGCCCCGACAGACTCGCCCCATACAGTCCCTGCGTCAGCGGAAGTCTGCTCCTCGATAGTGCATTATCTGCATTCATCCGCTGATTCCGCAGAAAACCATATGCCGCCCCATGCAACTGATTCATCCCGCTCTTCGTAATCACATTGAAGTACCCACCCAGAGCTCGACCGAACTCCGCCTGCCCACCTGAAGTCACTACCTGAAATTCCCGCACCACATCCATGCTGAAGACATTCCCCGCAACGCCCGCCGCATCGTCGTTATCCGAAAGCCCATCCACCACAAAGCTGTTCGAAAAATTCCTCTGGCTGTTTACCGAATACCCCTGGCCAACCACCTCCGAAGTCTCCGCCAGCGTCTGCGTGCTCGCTGTATTCGTTGGCGAAACACCCGGCAGAAGCAGCGCCAAATCCAGGTAGTTCCTCCCTTCATAAGGAAGGTTCGCCACCTCCTGCTGCGACACCGTCTGCGCAATCTGGCTTCGGTCCTCTTCAATCACGGAAGCCGCACCCGTCACATCAACCGTAGCTGTCGCACTCGTAATCGAAAGCTGCAACGTAACATCGAACGCCGATCCGACCGTCAGCTCCACCATCCGCGAGCTCTCTCCAAAACCCTTCGCCTGCGCGCTGATGCGATACTCTCCCGCAGGCAGATATGGCAGACGAAAACGCCCTTGTCCATCCGTCTCCGCAAATTGGCTCTGGTTTGTAGCTACCGCGAGAGCCGTGACCGACGAGTGTGCCACAACCGCGCCCGTAGGATCGACTACGCGCCCCGTCACCGATGCGTGCGTCAGAGTCTCCTGCGCACGCATCGCTGGAGGCGCTGCAAAAAACAGCATCAGCGCGACAAAACGCCCACGTCGTACAAATCCAAACACGGTATCTCCAAAGAAGACGAATCAAGCGACTTCCAAAAGCCGCATTGCCTTGCCTGTAGAAACCACTCCCGAAAACACAAAGGCAGAAATACCCAGGGGTTTCGAAAGGGAAAAGGAATAAAGATTTCGTAGGAACTGCTTCGAGGAAAAACTAGAGAGAAATCACCGGAGGCCCGCGTTTCTGCCGCGACCGCCCACGCGAAACACGCAACTTCGACTCCGTCTGTACCACACCCGACGGATGCCCCACAAGCGCCGCATACATTGCCTGACCTACAGGAGTCGCCAGGGTATTGCCTGTCCTCACACTCACCGAAGCCGGACAGTAAGGACACTTTTCACACTGAGCACTAAACCTTGGCCCATGCTGCGAAAGCGCTGCACGATCCTCCGCACTCATCTCGCACTGATGCTTCCCAGCGCGTCTGCAGCAAGCCGGCAAGCTGGCCCCAATAGCGCCCAGCGCAAAAAGCGGAGACACCAGCGGCAAGCCGAAAACAAGCAGCAGCGAAATGGCGAGAAGTCGTCGCACACCTTCATTGAAGCACCGCACGAACCCGCAGGCAAGCTCGAACGGACGATTTTCAATCAGTGTCTCGACACATGTCAGCTACCGAAAGCAACCACCCTTCGTCAAATGTAAAAATTTTGCACTTTTATGTATGTATGTATGGACAGGTCTAATATATGAGATACAAAAATATCGGGCCCGAATTCCATAAAAATTATCTCTTTTACCGAAGGCAAGAATTAGCTCCGGTTATCGCCGCAAATTCTGCGACGCCGTACAGCCATTGGAAAAATTGCTTCACCTTCAAAGCGCAATTACCAATCCTGCTCAATCAATGTTAGAGAAAGACCATGAAGAATCACTTCAAAAAATTCTTCCGTTGCCGCAATTAATCAGTAACGTTTTCCGAACTACGGCCACTATAAGCAATAATGCCGTCCCTAAGCCGAGTTCCACAGGGGCCTGACCTCCCTTCAAGCCACAAGGAATAAGCAAGCAATGGAAACCCAGAAACAGATCCTGATCCTGCGTCACCATCTTCTTGACATGTCCAAACTAACCCATCGCGCCGTCGATTACGCCATCAAGGGCTATCGCCTCGGCAGCCCCGAGTTTTGCCGCTTCGTCCGTCGCAGCGATCTTCAACTCGGCGAACTTCGCCGGAGGGTCAATGCCCTCTGCCGCAGAATCCTCATGAAAGATGTCGTCGATCCCCAATCTCTCATGAACGAAATGGTTACAGACCCCGATGTCCGTTTCACCATCTCCGCCCTCCTTATCTGCGACGCTCTCCATGCCACCTGCACTGCGGCCTTTGAGATCGCTCACCACACTATGATGCTTATCGAGAGTGCCTGCAGCCCTGCCTGTGAAGCCCTCGAAAGACTCTGCTATCTCGCGAATCGCATGATGTGCCTCTCGATCGTCGCCCTCTTCAAAAATCAGAATCACCATGCTGAGACCGTTCTTCAGAACCACGAAGTCATCGCACGCCTCGCCGGACAAGCCGCCAGCGACCTCCGGAGCGACGCCACACGTCGCACCGCCATACCCGCCGCGCTTCAACTAGCGATCACCAACAGCCTCAGCCAGATCGCACGGCAGGCTTACACCATCGCCGAAGCCACCGTATATTGGCTGGCAGGTCATAGAAATGCGCTCCAGCCCGGCGCTTTCCCACGACTCCAGCCTTCCACCACTCAATGAACCAAAGGAGAAGGCCAACCCCGTTCATACCTTCTCCTTCGAACCGCCTCCCCTCAGGCAATCGGAGAGATAAAATGTCTGAATCCACCTTTTGCATCATCCTCACCATCGTCATCGCCGGCATCTTCTTCGCATGGGTGCCATTCCTCAACGTTATCTGCCCGTCGTGCTCCCGCTTCCTCGAGCGCCGTCGCAATCAAAAGAACGCTGCTGCCGAGCGTCCTTTCCTTATAAAAAACTCGATTCATACTCACGCCAAAACCGTGCACCGAACCTAACCGGCCGCTAGTTAGCTTGTCTAACCGACGGAAACCTCCGCCGGAGCTTCAAAATGCTGACTGTCATGCTCGCGTTTGCGCTCCTCACAACGCTGGCAACAGCGCACTCAACCAGGTCCGATACGACTGACAAGACCAACCAAGTCATTCAAAAAGCTATCGCCGCAATGGGTGGCATCGAGCGCATCCACGCCCTTCACAGTCTCGTCTATCGCGGATTTCACTTCGAAGGCGTCTACAAACAGGAATACGCGGGCAGCAAATCCTCCAGCGCCGTTCTCGTTCGGATGAGACCCCGCTTGCGTCTCGTCGGCTGCCGTCCTGAGATCCCAGAATGCGATGGCCTATGGAGCCGCATCGTAGAATCCTTCGACGGCCAGCATGGTTGGGAGCTCAACTGGCCAAAACAGCGACTCGTTCGCACCGTTAACAAGGCAGAGCAAGCTCTCCGCTGCGGGGCCGAATTCGACTTCCTCTTCATCGACTACACACAGCGAGGTCTCACCGCAAGCTATCTCGGACGCAAATCCATCCTCGGTAAGGATGCCGAAGCGATCCAGGTCGATCAGCCCGGCTGTTCATCAGCCATCTACTACTTCCAACCCGAAACCTACGAACTCCTCATGAGCCAGCTCACCATCCCCATCCACGCTCGCGGAGACCTCATCCCAACCGTCGCCGTCTATCCGGAATTCAAATCCGTCAATGGCGTTCGCCTTCCATCGCGCTCCGAAGAGATCAATCTCGCCACCGGCGAGGTCCTCGGCGGAAGCCAATGGACGTCCATCGAGCCTGACACTCTCACCGACCCTAAAATCTTTCAAGCCCCCACAGTGCACCCGACAGGAATCACTGCGATCGTCCTTCAAATGCTCAAGCAAGCCGACACCGATTCGCCACAGCAGATGTTCACCGAATACTCCACCTACCGCGCATCCCCTGAAGGCAAAACCGCCGACGTCGCCTACGATATGAACTGGCTGGGCTATGAACTCCTTAAGGTCGACAAATACGACCATGCGTTGCTCGTCTTCAACCAGATCATCACCGAAAACCCAAACTCGCCCGAAGCCTGGGAGAATCTCGGTGAAGCCTATCTCCAGAAAAGCGATCGCGCCGACGCCCGGCGCGCATTCCAGAAATCCATCGACCTCGGTTCAAAGAGCGAAGACATCCGTCGCAAACTAACATCCCTCCAAATTTCGCCATAAGCCACTCGCACTACTCGCGAATCATCTGTGCCGCCTGCACCAACGAAAGATTTTGCGGAGCCACCCGTATCTCTGTCCGCACAATCTCCTGACTTTGAGCGAGACTCTTCAACAGCAGAATTCGCCCATTCACATGCACACTGATCCGATCCGTCTTCCAATTCGCCGGATCGAACTCCTTGCGCTCCAGACTGAAATGTCCACCCTGATCGATACGTCCCAGCACGCCAAAGCCGAACTCAACCGGATGCATGATGGTCGCTTCCAGGCTACACAGCCTGTCTTCCGGCTGCTTCACCGAGATGCTACCCTCCATCTCATGCGCCACACGTTCCTGGTAAGTCGATGGCTGAAAAGCCGGATCAGGCCGGAAACGGATGCGATTGCATCCATTCATCTCACCGTCTTCAGAAAGAACAAATGCCTTCGGTAGCATCTGCAGCAGTCGCGTTGCCTGATCCTCATCATCTTTGTGGGCACGATTCATACTGCGAAAATCATCGGGATGCGCCACCAGGCTGTCGATACGACGACGTTCAGCCTCCGTTTCCCCCGCCGTCAGTGCCCTGCCATCAATTGCAATCAATCGGCGAAGCGGTCCATCGGCCGTCTCAACCACTTTCTCCTTCCACAACCGATCGCCCGTCCTAGTCGAACGCTCCTCCGACATATACGCAAAGTGAGCACGTTGCTGCCGCGCCGCAACTTCATTCGCCGCCATCCTCGAAATTAAGTCCGCGCTCTGTGACCACGCGGTTGCAGGTACAGTTAGCGCCAACAGCACAACGCTGCGCCACGACACAAAGCAGCGTGCCTTCTTCAACCATTCATCCAGGAGGAACAAGATCATTAATCTGCTTTCATCGCGCTGCCATCAGGACGAAACGCCACCTCGCGCCGCTTGCCGCCTTGAGAGATGGTCGATTCATAACCAGCAAGCTGCCCTTTGCGAGTCAACGACTCGATCTTTCCCAGGGCGCCACCCCGCGCCGCCTTCTCAAACGCTGCTGCAACAACCGGCGGCAACGCCGACTCCTGTACCTCTTGCTCGATCTCCAGAACATCCCCGGTGGCACTGAACGTCACATCCTTGCTTCCGGTGCTCGTTAGAAGTTCGACCTCGTAAGTAGTTTCGCCAGCCGAAACATCTTTCACACACCCTCGAAGAGTTGTTCCGCCTCCCAGAAATGTTTTGCTCTCCTGTTGAACCGCAGAAGGCAACGAATTACATGCCACCTTATGCTCCACAGCAAATGCACGACCGCTGAAGACCAACACAAGTATTAGAAAAAGCGCACGAGCAACACTCGGATTTATCATCCCTTCACTCTGCGCTCACCGCCTTAAACACCACTGAAGACCCAAAACTTTTTCAAAAGCACAAATCCAACATTGCAAGACGACATAGGGCCGGAATTATAATCCCCTACAAAAGGAGTCCTGCCATGCAGATCCTCCGCGTGTTGGTTCTCGCCTTGTTAGCTGCTTCAACATCGTCGACCCTGTCACAGTCTTCCCTGGACAACAACACCATCCCTGCAAAACTCGGAACATTCTCATTCCTTCCCTCCGCGAATATGTTCACGCTCCCGCAGTACGTCTTTCATGATGCACAATCCAATCTGTTGCATGGAAAGACTCTCCCGCGCCTCACCCTCAACCCGGAACAAGACAGTGAGCCTCATACTTACCTTCGCCTTTTGTCTCCGAATCTCCCCCAGAATCGGCTATTGCCGCAGAAGAATTCGCGCTGCTACGCAATGCGGAGCTATCGCTTGCGCCGTGACAATCCAGCCTCCGACGCAACTGATTTTGCCGAATATTCCACCTGCCAGTCCGCCGCCGACTTTCAAATGAAGGCCACGCTGGACGTACACACTCACTAAAGGATCGTTGACTCAAAAAGCGCGGCTTCCGAGTCTGCGCTGAACGAAGCCCAAAGGGTGCCCCAAGGAAAGCAAGCTAGCTTGGAGTATGCCAAGAACGCTCTGTTTAAGGGCACGCCTTCAGCGGTGCCGAAGAGTCTGCTTAGAGATGGCTTTAGCCACTGAGGTACGTTTCCGTTTCGTAAGGGGCACCGTTCAGCAGCCTTCTTTAGCCACTGAGGGAATCTCCTATGCCGAGCCCGACCTTTTCGGTACTCCTTGTGCCTCTCACTTTGGTGGTTGAGGTTGAGGGTGTACTGGTTGCTCCGGAGCCGGAACAGTTTTGGTAAAAGCCTTCAGAAGTCCCTCGAGAAAAGCAAAAAAGACATCCACCGCATAGCCGACAAGGAAGGCAATCGCCAGCGGTGGAATCGTAGCCGCCTGCGTAATGGTGAAATTGTTGAACAGACCAACAACAGCGCCTCCTATGGCGGCAATCACAAACCGCGCAGTGTTAGCTGCCGAGGGCGTAAACGTCCGCGAGCTCATCTGGTCTTCGAACGTTCGCAGCAGATAAGCGCACGTCCCCAACAGCGCATAGAGAACAGGCAAGATGCAGGCCGAAAGCGCACCATAAAACACCGCGATATCCGAAAGAATCGTCTGCGCAAAGTAGCGAACGTGCTGGAAGGTCTCGGTAATGCGGTCTCGGTCCGACATCGGGTCTGGAATACCCGCAGTCAATTCGAAATAATTCCTCCGCTGATCCCACGGCAGGATATCTTCTGAAGGAACAGTTTCGACACAAAAGACAAACCAGTCCAACTTCCGCGCACGATAGTTAATCAGCCGCACAAGCGAGGCATACTCCTGAAGGTCGGCGATAACATCAGCGTGCGTGTCCTTGGAATTGGTTTCATTGCGGGCAACGCCGGCAGCAGTGGCTCCAACCGAAGATGTATTCGAGAGGTTCGAGGATCCGTTCACAGAATTGTTCGTGGTGGAAGAGGCCACAGGTGGTTCCGAAACGACTTCCGTCTTCGGAGTCCCGCACGGGAGCGGCCACCATCGTGTCTGGGCACGCGGCGCCATGGCGGGCGGCCCAGCGAAAGCGACATTCGGCCCCAGGTCCGCTCGAAGTGTCAGGGCCAGCGCGTTCGCCCGCGCAATGTCATTCGTGATCGAGGTGGAAAGAGCAGAAGTAATGAACGTGCACAGAGACGCAGGAACAATAATCAAAGCCAGCACGATCGCCGCGATGAAGTAAGTGCGGATCGTAGGCCGAGTATCGTCGTGGTAGGCCCTCAAGCTCTCGGCCGTAACCGGCTTTAGTCGCGCCGCAAGCTTCGTCTGGGCGGCAAGCAGATTGGCAGCGGTCTCCTCGTTCCATCCCTCCGTGCAGGCGGTTCGCGCACGCAGAATTGCCTCACGTGTCGCAGGATCAACATCGATGCCGACTTCGGCTGCGTATTGAAGAAGCCGCTCAGACTTCTCGACGGTCGTAGCGAAATACGCAGGTGGTTTTGGGCAGTGTGGATCGACTGATTGGTCACCATGTGCCATAACAGACGCTCTCCTTGAAACCTGCTGAAGAATGGGCCCAATTGAGAGGCCAAGGATAACCTACCGTTGCTCCGCAGTCGAACGGAGATAGTCCCGATCACCCGCATCCTCGCCACGCACTATAAAAACAAACTGGCCTCGCCCGGATACCAGACCCTCTCTCCATCCACTCGAGCAAACTCCGTTATCTTGCGCGCTCGTCGCGAACTTCTTCCATCAGCCTCGACAAAAATATCCTCCACCACTCCACCCCGAGCCAGCACCGCATCCCCAATCAAGGACCGATGGCATCGCCACGGCACCGCCTCCGCACACATCACCACCGTCGAATCGAAATCCGCCAACGACAGCAGCCACCCGATCTCATTCGAGAAGTGATCCGTCTGCATATAGTCTGCATACCCGCGAAAGCTCTCATGCCTCCACCCTGTATTAATGCTGTCCAGCAGAGGCTCGCGGCGCCCACCCAATCCCTCGCGCCAGATCGGACGAATCCCCGCCTCCTGCAACGAGGAAAACAATCGCTCCTGACTGTACTGAGGATGTCGCCGCGAACCCGGAAACCGTCGCACATCAACCAGCGTCGTCACTCCGTTCTCCCGCAATGCTCGCAAAAACGATTCAATGGCGAGCGTCGAATGTCCAATCGTCATCATTCCGGAAATCCTCATCAATAAACTTCAAAACTGAGGAAAATCTTCAGCTTCCAAAAACGTTCACGTAAGCATGACGTTACGACCACAAAAATGCACCTGACAACCATGCAAAAGCCACGTTTTTGTCCTATGGAAATCGCGAACTTCCTTGTGAAAGCTCCTTCGCCGCCGCGAAATTAAAGAAAAGGCGGCTAAGCCGAAGCCAAGCCGCCATTCAGTACGAAATCCGT
Source organism: Edaphobacter sp. (assembly GCA_035570955.1). Classification (GTDB taxonomy): domain Bacteria; phylum Acidobacteriota; class Terriglobia; order Terriglobales; family Acidobacteriaceae; genus Edaphobacter. Next base: position 28,475 of record DATMKY010000049.1, read on the forward strand.
GTACCCGGGCAACGTTCTCGACCGGCACTTACACGGTAGCGTGAAGAACCTCTTCCCGCACTTCTTCATCCATCACCTTCTCGCGAGGGGTTGACGGCAGCGTCACTGCCAACACATCTTCGATCCGGGATGCGTAGTGAATCTTCACACCTTCGGTCTGATCAGGCGTTAAGTCCTCATCCACCTGCTGCTTGCAGTCAGTCGGCAGAACGACATCCCGCACGCCGGCCCGCTTCGCCGCAAGGAACTTCTCTTTGATTCCACCGACCGGCAAAACATTGCCGCTCAGCGTAATCTCACCCGTCATCGCCGTCAGTGGATGCACCGGAGTATTCGTCAACAAACTCACCAGTGCAGTCGCCATCGTTACGCCGGCCGAAGGACCATCCTTCGGAATCGCCCCTGCAGGCACATGGATATGCAGGTCCGACTCCTTTAAAAAGTCTTCGTCAATCCCTAACGACGCGGCATTTGAGCGTACCCAAGTCAACGCAGCTTGCATGCTCTCCTTCATCACGTCGCCAATCTGACCGGTCATCGTGAATCCGCCTTTGCCCTTCATCCGGTTCGCTTCAATGAACAACACATCGCCGCCTGCCGGCGTCCACGCAAGCCCGACGGCAACTCCGGCCCGCTTCGTCCGCTCTGCAATCTCCGTATCCACGCGCACTTTGATCCCGCCAAGGAACTCATGCACGATCTCAGGAGTAATCACAACCATCTGAGTCGCACCTTCGGCGATCTTGCGCGCAACCTTCCTGCACACGGTTCCAATCTGCTGCTCGAGCTTGCGAACACCAGCCTCACGCGTGTAGTGCCGCGCAATTAGATGCACGCT
>DATMKY010000050.1:0-99491 GCA_035570955.1 Edaphobacter sp.
AACATGAAGAAGCAGGCCGTCCGCTTCGGCGCCGAGCTCAAGATGGCTCACCTCAGCTCCGTCGATCTCACCAAGCGGCCCATCGCACTCACCATCGGCAGCGAGATGATCCATACTCGCACGCTCATCATCGCCTCTGGAGCCTCCGCGCGCTGGCTTAATCTCCCGTCCGAGCAGGCTCTCATCGGCTACGGCGTCAGCTCTTGCGCCACCTGCGACGGTTTCTTCTCCTCCGGCAAAGAAATCGCCGTTATCGGCGGCGGCGACTCTGCCATGGAAGAGGCTCTCTTTCTCACGCGCTTCGCCTCCAAAGTCACGCTCATCAACCGCACTGAAAAATTCCGCGCCTCCAAAATCATGCTGGAACGCGCCATGGCCCACCCCAACATCAAGTTCCTCACTAGCACCACTGTCGAAGAGGTTCTCGGCGTCGAGGAAAAAGAGGTCAAAGGTCTCCGTCTCAAAAACACCACCTCCGGCGACCAGTACGTGCTTCCTGTCAGCTTCATGTTCCTGGGCATTGGCCACATCCCCAACGCCATCGCCTTTAAGGGAATGATGGACCTCGACCCGGACGGCTACATCCTCACCCGCAACAATGTCTTCCCCACGCTCAACGGCGAAATCATCCCCGGCGTCTTTGCCTGCGGAGACATCCAGGACCGCCGCTACCGCCAGGCAATCACCGCCGCCGGGTCAGGCTGCATGGCCGCCCTCGAAGTCGAAAAATTCCTGGAAGATCACGGCCGCTGAAAACACAGGCAACTTCCATGCAGAAAACCCTTCAGCGCGTACGACTCGGCTTTCGCACGTAGTAACTGATCCCGATCCTTGTCGCCAGTTCATCCATTCCAGGATTGCTCGCGGCCAGATAACCGTTCGAGACATGAAAAAACTGGAACGGTTCTATGCGCAGATCCATCCGGTCCGTCATTTTGATCTGAACTCCAAAAGCAGCCTGAACGTTGAAATTCGCATAGCTCGCGGCGTTCGAAAGCACCTTCTCGGTAAAGACTGCCGCGCCCAGTTTGCCAACCACGTACGGCTTGATGGCCCTGTCACCGCGCCACAAAAAACGAAAGCCGAACGGCGAAATCGATAGACCAGGCACCAGCTTCTGGTTCGGACTGTATGGATTCCCCCAAAAATCGGATACCGCCGGTTCACTGAGAATAAGAACCGGAATAACCTCCACGACATAGTCCATTTGGGAACCCAGAAAATGGCCCCAGCTGTGGCGGTCATACTCCACTGCGACCGTCCACGCATTGCACCGAACCGTGGCGCTGAAGAGCCGATAGTCGCCATCCGGAATCATGCCCATCACGGCAATCTCACTTCTCACAGGCTGTTTCTCCGGCTTCGGAATCACGACTGCATTCGCCGCCATCGGAGTGTCTGTTTTTGGAATGGGATTCGTTGCCTGCGGGGCATCCACCAACGCAGGGTTCCCCGTTTCCTGGGATTGCGCAGGTTGCGCTGCAAGGAGCCAGAGTGCGGCGAGGCAGAAGATCCAATTCTTCCCGACGTCGCTGGCGAAGCTACATTCGCTTCTCCGATGGATAAGTACGGGCTCACAGACTCGGTTGGTTGCCAAAAGGGTGCCCCGGTCGTTGAAATTAGATCGGAAAAGGCCCTGGGGGTCTACGCGACAGCTTAGTAAGCGGTCAGTATAGGTTCAAAACCGGCTCCACGGCAAAAGTTCTCCCACAGTTCCTTGTTCTTACCAAACGCGCAACAATTTCTACCCGACGTTACAGTGGTCACATAGCGGCACTCGAAAATAGAAAAATCAGAACAGGCCATGGCGATGATGGATAAGCTGTTCACCTAAATCTCAGTTGAAAGATCATTCATGACCACTCCATCACTCGAAACTTCACGCCTCATCCTGCGTCCGCTCACTCTTGCTGATGCAGCCGAAGTACAACCGCTCTTTGCGCAATGGGAGATCGTCAAACAACTTAACGCCCGCGTTCCGTGGCCCTTTCCAGAAAACGGCGCCGAGTCCTATTATCGCGATGACGCCCTTCCCGCCATCGAACGCGGAGACGAATGGCATTGGATGCTTCGTTTCAAAAACGATCCCGAGGCGAAGGTCATCGGCTCCATCTGCTTAGTGCGCGAGGGCAACAACAATCGCGGCTTCTGGATCGCACGCGAGTGGCAAGGCTGCGGCCTGATGACCGAGGCCGCCAAAGAAGTAACGCGTTTTTGGTTTGAAGATCTCAGACAGCCGGTCCTTTGCATAAAAAAGGCTCGCGACAATGCCGCCTCACGCGCAATCTCCCTTCGCCAGGGCATGCGCTGCATCGAGCAGACTGAGGCCAATTATGTCTCCGGCCGCCTTCCCACCGAAATATGGGAGCTCACCGCCGAGGAATGGCGCAGAATAAATCGATAGCAATTCGCTCGGATCATCATGCTCAAAAAGATCACCCTCCTCCGCGAACGCGTCGAAGACTGGACCGCGTATCCATTCACAGTCCCAACGATTGCCACGCTTCCAGAGATCAATCTCCACTCCCGCATCGTCTTCTTCGCCGGAGAAAACGGCTCCGGAAAATCCACACTCCTCGAAGCCATCGCCGCCCACTACGGATTCGGCCCCGAAGGCGGCAACCGCAGTTTTTCGAGCGACACCACACCGAGCAATCATTCAATCGACGCGCTCGTCAAAGCCCTCCGCCTCTCCTTCGACAAGCGCACCGGCGCAGGCTTCTTTCTCCGCGCCGAAAGCTTCTTCAACACCGCCACCCGGCTCGACGATCTGGACGATCCACGGGAGAACGCCGGACGAGGCGCTCCGATTCTTCCCAGCTACGGTGGCCAAAGCCTTCACTCCCGCTCTCACGGCGAAACCTTCTTCACTCTTCTCGAGCGCAAATTCACTCGTAACGGCCTCTTCCTTCTCGACGAACCCGAGGCCGCCCTCTCAGCCCAGCGACAGCTCTCCTTCCTCATCCTCCTCAACGACACGCTCCGCCGCTTCAAGGATGCGCAGTTTCTGATCTCCTCCCACTCCCCAGTCTTGCTAGGCTACCCCGGCGCGCAGATTCTCTCCTTCGATGACGGTCACCTGCGCGAGATCGCCTACGAGGATAGCGTTCCGCTACAGATCGTCCGCCGCTTCCTTAACTACCGCGAAAGCTTCCTGAACGAGCTTTTTCAGGAAACTCCATCACTATTCGAAGAAGAAAAAGAAAGCAAATTTCATCGAACAATTCTGCGAACGAAAGCTCCTAAGCCACGCTGAACCATGGAGTTATCGTGTAAGCTGAGTTCCACCCAAAAAAGCTGGGCAATCTTCGTGGCTAAGTGACTTAGAAAGAATATTTTTGCGTACAGGGCTCTTATACTTAACAGTAAGTTGCAGGGAATTCCAAAGCTAAACCTAGCCTTATGAATATTTGCGCAAAGACGTACGGGAGTGTAACGTGCGCCTTAGAACTTGTGGAACATAAAGAACGCCCCGGCAACAAGGCAGGCGAACGCAGCAAGGTGGTTCCAATGCAGCTTGTCGCCAAGGTAAAACGTCGAGAAGACGCCGAAGACCGTCAAGGTAATGACCTCCTGAATCACCTTCAGCTGGTCCGGTGAGAAGGTCTTCGCCCCGATTCGGTTAGCAGGCACCTGAAGGCAGTACTCAAAAAACGCAATCGACCAGCTCACCACAATAACCTTCCACAGCGGGACCTCGCGAAATTTCAGGTGCCCGTACCAGGCGAAGGTCATGAAAATATTCGAGCCAATCAGCAGCAGAATCGTCCACATTCAGGTGTCGCCTCCAAAAGAAGATAGGTCAAAACGATAAGATGCAGAGAGCATGTCGATCGCAGACAACCTCGCCCACCTGCACGAACAGATTACCGAAGCCTGCCGCCGAGCCAATCGGCCAGAATCCGAAGTGGCCCTGATGGCCGTTAGCAAGGTCCATCCGGCGGAGATGATCTTCGAAGCCTACACCGCCGGTCAACGGCTCTTCGGCGAGAACCGCGTGCAGGAGTTTCAGGAAAAATCGCCGAGAGTGAAAAACCTTGCAGGCGCAAAGTTTCACCTCATCGGTCCGCTGCAGTCGAACAAGACTAGCAAGGCCGCGGAACTGTTCGATGCTATCGATGCAGTCGACTCGCTGAAAATCGCGCAACGCCTGAACACAACGGCAACCGCACTCGGAAAGAAACTGCCAGTGCTGGTCGAGGTGAAACTCAGCCACGAAGAGTCCAAGCATGGCCTCGCTCCTGACGAACTGCAATCACTCCTCGCTGCGATGCAGGAATTGGAATCGATCGAGACAGCCGGCTTGATGACTGTTCCGCCATGGTCGGAAGACGCAGAGACAGCAAGGCCATACTTCCGCGAACTGCGCCGTCTTCGTGACGAGTCAGCAGCACGCTTCCCTTCGGTAACTCAGCTCTCAATGGGAATGTCGAACGACTTCACGGTGGCGATCGAGGAGGGTAGCACTTGCATCCGGGTAGGCACCGCGATTTTCGGCCGCCGCATTCCGAAGTCCAGCGAGAGATGATCTTCCTCGATAAGAAGTCGGCTGATTTTTACTTCACAGTCAGCTTCGCATTCGGAGCAACAGTAATGCTCTGGCCCTCCGTTGTAGTGACCTTGAAGTTCGAAGCCGTCACCATTGCATAGGCGATCTGGAATCCCTTCTGGGATTGGATATTGACGTTCTTCAGGACTATATCCTTCACCGGCGATTCAGGCAGACCCACAATTACTCCTGCCCAAGGACTGTTCACAGACTTCACATTCTCGATCGTGATGTTGTGAAAGAACGGAGTCAGACGTTGCACCGGCTCGGCCTTTACATCTCCTTCAGGCATCGCCTTCGGGTAATACTCGCTGATGAGGATTGACGTCTTCACTTCCTCCATCGTGATGTCCTTGAACGAGATGTTGCTGACATCGTTGCCCCGGTCGCGATTGGCTTTGATGCGGATTCCCTGATCGGTTCCCTTGAAGTGAATCCTCTCAGCGTGAATATTCTGGGCGCCGCCAGCGATCTCGCTGCCAATCGAGAGACCATGTCCATGCATGAACTCGCAGTCCGTAATCGTGATGTTCTTGCTCGGCGCGTCGGGTCCCGGAGAGTTGATGATCCCGCTCTTGATAGCGATATTGTCGTCTCCCACGTCAGCGTACACGTGGTCAATCACCATATTCGACGAACTGAAGGGATCGATCGCGTCAGTGTTGGGTGAGTGCTGCGGAGCGAGAATGCGCACGTTGCGGATCGTCATATCGTCTGTGTAATACGGAACAATCTGCCAGCTTGGCGAGTTCTGCACGGTGATGCCTGCCATCAGGATGTGTTTGCAATGGTCGAAAACAACCAACCGCGGACGAAACTGCACCTGTCCCACAACGCCCGCGTTATGCGTCGCCCGCGCCTGTGCCCACCAGGTCTCACCGTTGCCGTCAATCGTGCCAGCGCCGATGATCGTAATATTCTCGGCGTTCGTTGCGCTTACCAGAGATTGCGTTCCTTCGGCGCGAAACTCGGTCTTGGCAGGATAGTCTGCATGATCGGGAGAGCCCATCAAGATCGCATCCTTGGCAATGTCGAGCGTGATGTTGCTCTTGAGTGCAATCGGCGCCGAGAGGAAAGTACCTCCGGTGAGTTTGACGGTTCCACCACCGGCCTTGGAGCAATCGTCGATCGCAGCCTGAATAGCCTTCGTATCTTTGGTTACGCCGTCGGCTTTGGCTCCATAAGTGCGTGTATCGCAAACTTTGGTCGCTGCCAGCGCGGGAACTGCCATAACAGCGACTACTGTTGCCACTACCGCAAATCGAAGCGTCGGGGGATTCATTGTCTCTCCAAGGGCGCACTGGCGGCCCAACGAAATATTACCTGCAATTGGTCATACCACGCACACTCTTCCCAAAAATCTTGAAGTTGGTGCGGTTCCATGTCGAGGTGCAGTATCGACCCAGATAGACTAAGGTGCACGTTAGTGAAAGCACTGCAATGAGTTATCGATCTAAGCCTTCTGAATCGGTGAAGACAACACAAACAGAAACAAATGAACTCCGGCGTGGCCTTTCGACGGCTTCCGCACTAGGCCTAAATGTCATCGACATGGTCGGTGTGGGTCCGTTTGTGACCTTGCCACTTATTGTTGGAGTCATGGGAGGACCACAGGCGATCCTTGGCTGGTTAATGGGGGCCCTACTTTCGCTATGCGACGGCCTGATCTGGAGTGAGTTGGGGACTGCGTATCCTGAGGCTGGAGGCTCCTATGCCTATTTGAAGCATCTCTACGGTGGGAGAACCTGGGGGCGGGCGTTCTCGTTTCTGTATGCATGGCAGTTGCTGATCAGCGCGCCTCTCTCCATAGCATCCGGGTGTATTGGATTTTCGCAATATCTTTCTTTTTTCATGCCGCACGCGAATCGTGCCTTCGCTGCCACGTCGCTGCTCGGCGTGCCTCTTGTAATGAGTGAACAAACACTAATTGCAATGGCAGCATGTGGAGTCGCGATTGCCGTTCTCTATCGCAGTATCTTCGCCATCGATCGCATCGTGCGATGGCTTGGTCTGGCTGTTTGCCTCACGCTTGTGCTCATCATCGCAGTAGGCTTTGGCCACTTTAACGCGCATCTTGCGTTCGACTTCCCTGCTGGGGCCTTTCACTTAAATGGAGCGTTCTTCGCCGGGTTAGGCGCCGGCATGCTGATCTCAGCATATGACTACTGGGGTTATTACAACGTGTGTTTCCTTGGGGCAGAGGTTCGAGATCCTCAGCGGACGATTCCCCGTGCTGTGCTCGGCGCGATCGTTCTCGTTGGAACTCTCTATCTGTTAATGAATATTAGCGTTTTAGGTGTTCTGCCGTGGCGAGACATGGCACAGAACGTCGACAGCCATACGCGGATGTTCACCATGGCTGTATTTATGGAACGGCTCTATGGGCACACCGCGGCGAGCGTTATTGTCGTACTGATTGCCCTCGCTTCGCTAGCATCAGTGTTTGCTCTGCTGTTGGGATATTCGCGAATTCCGTTTGCTGCAGCGCGGGACGGTAACTTTCCAGGATGGTTCGGCGTTCTGCATCCCAGACTCCATATCCCTACTCACTCACTATTGACTCTCGGCGCGGTGACGTTGTTGTGTTGTGTCTTTCGCCTGCAGGAAGTCATCACGACACTGGTGATAGTCCGGATCCTGTTTCAGTTTCTTCTCCAAGGAATTGCTACCTTATTACCCAAGCATCGACGGGAACGCCGGAGGCGTGGATTTCGGATGCCGCTTTATCCATTGCCGGTTCTTGCGGCGCTGAGCGGGTTTGTCTTCATTCTGGTTTCGCGGCCCAATTTCCTCCGAGAGTTGGGAACCGCAGGGCTCATCTTGTTGGGGGGAACTGTCGTGTATGGGCTTCGTCATTTGAGAGTGCGGCGAAAAGCCCGTCAGTTGAATTAAGAGAAATTCTTTCGTCTGACACGCAGATATCTCATTTCACTTCTGTGGTTTGCGAATCCTGGTAAAACTTCTCAAAAGAACCTAACCGGAGGCAAAACCCATTGTCTAATCGGCGAATGGATAAGGCGGAGACAGAAGCTATCCGAGCCGTACTTGCCGGAGATCGAGACGCGTACCGCGTACTGATGGACCGGCACTTCTGCGCTGTCGCTCGTGTCGCATTTCGAATTACGGGGAATCAAGACGATGCGGAAGAGGCGGCTCAGGAAGCGTTTCTGCGGGCCTACAACAAGCTGCCAAACTTTCGGCAGGACTCAAAGTTTTCTACATGGATTATGCGAATTGTTATGAATACTGCAATCAATCTCGTGGAACGGCGCAATCGCGATCTCTCCTACCATGCGCCACGGGTAGCGGAGGAGACCTCGGCGGCCGATCACACGGTTCGAGTTGCGGACAGACAGGCCGGACCCGAGAGCATTCTTTTGAACCGCGAAGCTTCAAGTATGCGACGCGCGGCCATGGCGGAATTGACGCCGATGGAACGGACAGCGTTCACCCTACGGCATATGGAAGACGTTCCGATGACAGAAATCGCAGCCGCACTCAATGTCACGACGAATTCGGCCAAGCAGGCCGTATTTCGAGCAGTTAGCAAGCTTCGCCGTTCTCTTACTCCGGTTGCAGGAGGTCTGCGATGAGGCATTTCACTGAAGAGGAACTGATTGCGTATCAGCTTCAAGAGAGTTCCGAAGGAGCTGCAATCGGCAGACATCTTGAAGATTGTTCTGAATGCGCCGATATCTCGGAGTCGATTGCAGAGACACTTCGCGTCTTTTCTGCTGATCCGACCCCACCACCTGATCTGGAAATCAATTGGCAGCGCCTTCGTGGCAATTTGAGTGTACTCACTCCGGAGAGTCGTGGGTCCTGGCGATGGGCGTGGCCCGCGGTTGGACTGGCTACTGCAGCTCTGATATTGCTGACATTCTTCGGCGTGCATGCTCATCACGGCAACGATCCGAAACACAATATGGCTGTGAACGGTCATGGACCTATCACAACGGAACCCGCCAATCCTGCCATCGCTAATCATCTGGATGCTGCAGAGCGGCTCCTGACCGAGGTCAACAATTCCTCTGGTCCGTTGGATGATGCTACGCGGGAACAAGCGCATACGCTCCTTTTGAAGAATGCAGTTTATGTTCACGATGCGCGGGAAAGCGGAGACTTAGCTTCGGCAGCAGTTTTAGAGAATTTTGGGCGTGTGTTAACCACGCTCGACAACGAGCCACCAACGTCGCATGGCACCTGGCGCCTCCGATTGGAGATGAACACGAGTGGATTGCTACTCGATATCAGGGTTTTGCGGCAAAATGACGATCTTTCCCAAGGAGTTTCACAATGACAAATCTGATTCGTACCAAACTTGGCCTGACGGCTTTAGTTGTTTCCTTATCAATGCAACCTATTCATGCGTTGGCGCTTGAACCTTCTTCCGGCCCTGTTGTTGTTGTTCTGGATGATGATGCCTACACCGTTGGAACTCGTGCGATGGACGAAAATCGGTGGCCGGATGCGGTTTCAGCCTTCGATCGCGTGATCAACGAAAAGGGTAAGCGGGTTGACGCGGCATTCTACTGGAAGGCTTATTCGCTCAACAAGCTCGGTAAGACGCCGCTCGCGATTGCTACCTGCGACCAGCTCCGCTCGCAATTCGCCGATAGCCCGTGGAACAAGGATTGTGCCGTTATTTCGATGGATGGAAAAGCCGATCCAAGACGAATGGCGGAGCAAATGAAGGGGGATACGGATATTCGCCCCAAGGTGAGGATTGCTCCTTTCGCCGTCTGGGCCGATGGACCCGATGGCAGAGTCGAGAGAGGATCGGATGAGGACCTGAAGATTCTTGCGATAAATTCACTGCTCAATAAGGACCCTGCTACAGCTATTCCTTTGTTGCGTGGCATTCTTAGCGGCAATCAGTCAATCAATGTGAAGAAACATGCGTTGTTCATTCTCGCGCAAAGTAAATCTCCTGAAGCCGATGGAATTTTGCATGATGCGGCGCTCGGCAAGCTCGATCCTCAATTACAAGGAGAGGCGATTCGTTCGATGGCAGTCTTTCAAGGCAAGCGAGCCAACGATACGCTGGCCGAAGCCTACCGCACAACGACCGATCCTAAGATCAAGAAGTCCATCGTCTCCGCCATGTTCATTACAAAGGATGCACCTCGTATGGTTGAGATGGCAAAAAGTGAGAAAGATCTGGAACTGAAGCGCACTATCGTCTCCCAGCTTGCTCTGATGAACGATAAGGCGGCGACAGACTACATGCTCGAGCTCCTTAAATAGATCGCCTTCGCGTCTTTTCATCAACACGTCTTCCAACCAGAAAGCCAGGAGAAGAACCATGCGAAATTTTGCCCAGATTCTTGTAGCCGCGACAGTTTTATTCGGAACGCCTGCCTTCTTTGCGCAGCAGCAGCCTACGATTGTTCATGGCCAAACTGTGACTGAGGCTGCGGATCATGGGCTCAACGGACCTATCGATCGGCTTAAGCAACAGAAAGACCCTGCATGGATTGGCTATTCTATCCCGGTTGTAAACCATTTTTCTTCGGGATGGAATTCGAACCGCACGGCGTATCTGGAGGGCAACAACTCCACAGTCAGCGATTCCGAAGGAAATACTCCGGCTTTCGACCACGCAATCATATTGATGCGGGTAGCGGATGGTGGCGTGATGAAGATTCGCGTCGAGAGTCCAGATCGTGAGCTCGATGCAGGTGGATTGAAGTTTGTTTGGCTAAACAATGTTAGTGCGGACGATAGTGTTCGTGTCCTGACAGATCTTGCCAGGCAAGGCGACGCCCGTCGTCTTCGTGATAGCGCCGTCTTTGCGATCTCTATTCATCAGTCGAGTTCAGCAACAACGGCTCTTGTAGGTCTTGCTGGGGCAGGCAATGACCTTGGTCTTCGAGAAAAGGCAGCGTTCTGGCTTGCCAATGAACGCGGCCATGAGGGATTTACTGCGATTCAGCGGCTGGCTCGCGAGGATAACGATCCGAAGTTCCGCGAAAAACTCACCTTTGACCTCACGTTGTCGAAGGAGCCTGATGCGCTCAACGAGCTTATTCGTATGGCGCACGATGACGCCTCCCCCCAGGTGCGCAAACAAGCCCAGTTCTGGATGGCGACAAAAGGTGGAAAGAAAGTCACCGAAGATCTGCGCACTCTGGCTACGACTGATCCAAACGAACAGATCCGGAAATCTGCAGTATTTGCCTTGTCACGACTGCCCAGCGAGGAGGCTGCTACACAGCTGATTGCAGTCGCTGATTCGAGCAAAGACCCAGCAGTTCGCAAACAAGCCATCTTCTGGCTGGGCCAGTCTAGCGATCCTCGCGCTCTTGAATATCTTACAAAGATCCTGAAGCAGTAAAACTTCGTCTCAACAACCGGAATTAATAACTACTGTGGCTGAAATTGAATGTGACGCCAGTGACGATACGGAGATTGTTCTGACGATTGTTTACGGCGTTGGGGATGCGGCTGTAGATCCAGTCGACCTCGCCTATCGTCAAGCCGAGCCTTGGTTTTAGTTGAGTTGTAACCCCCCCACCTGCCAGAAAAGCGAAAGAGTTTCGATTGATTGTGAACTCGAAGTTGACGTCTTCCTTCGCACCACCGAGCAAGACCTCTCCATAGGGAACGTAGCGGCTTGAGCTGCGGCGAGTGTAGCGTGGGCCAAACATGTAGTCGAAGATTGTGATGTTCTGGAAGCTGCCGGCCACATTGGTTGCGTGACCTACAGTCAGGTCGGCGATCGCGGACCACTTAGGCGTCAGGTTATAAACAATGATGCCATTGCCGCCGTTCATCATGAAACAACCGCACTTGCCGGGAGGCGCGTTGGCATGGAAGTAGTTGTAAGCGGCGCCATATTCCAGCCGCGGAATATCGCCATAGCCGCTGCCGCTCGATATTAGCGCCTGGGCGTGAACGGCCCAGGGAAGAGCAAGGATAAGAACCAGGAGCAAAGCGCTGCGAATGTTCGTCATTTCTGTCTCTTTTCCTATTGCACAACCAGGGTTGCGGTAGCAGCGTGCTGAATTGCACTTTCTGTACCAGTGACCGTTAGAGAATAGGTGGTCGGGGTAAGCGTAAAGTAGCCGCCAGCGCAGCCGCTGAGAGCGGCGATCGGCAGAATTGATCCAAGGGCCAGCACGAGAAGCAGCAGTGTTCGCGGTAATTTGCGTCTTAGCTTACGGGCTGCGCCGAGACCAACAATACCGAGCATTCCCAACGCAATCGGCAACTCATTGCGCGGGGATGGGCCATTTTGCGGAGCGTGATTCTGTGCGTTCAGAGAGCTGCTCGTTTGAACATTGACGGTGATCTCTGTGGAGCCGCTGCCTGCTGCGATCTTCGATGGTGTGAAGGTGTAGGTCGAACCGGCGGGCAGGCCATCGATCGCCACGGTCACGTCATCGAGGAAGGTGGTTGCACCGACAGGAGTCAGCGTGAATTTATAAGTGGTGCTTCCTCCCGGGAACATGTTCTGGCTTGCCGCACCAGTGTTTGTATTGGTGAAGTCTTCCACGGTGTTCGGGACCGGAGCGGATGTGCTTGGGGCAAAGGTGCTATCCCCGGAATAGACCGCAACGATCTGGTGATTGCCAGTAACAAGATTCGTTGTTGCATAGGCGGCATTTGCGTTGGTGGTGAGAGATACAATCACGCCACCGTTTGCACTCAGCGGAGAGCTTCCCAGAACCGTAGTGCCTTCCATGAAGGTCACAGTTCCTGTCGCATTCGGGCTTGTCGCCGTTACATTTGCTGTAAACGTAACTCCCGTGTGAAGCAGTTGAGCGGGTGCACTCACCACGATTGTCGTTACGGTTGGGATCTTGCCAACTACCTCGGTGAGAACTGCTGAGATAGCAGCGCTATTGGAGGAGTCACCGTCATACGACGCAGTAATTGAATGGGACCCGATGGAGAGGGTGGGCGTTGTAAAGGTCGCGACTCCGGCAGCGATCGTACCGACGCCCAGGACCGTTGTGCCATCAAGGAAAGTTATGGAACCGGTTGCGCCTGCGGGCACCGTTGCGGAGAACGTAATGGCCTGGCCAGGTGCGGCAGGATTGACCGAGGACGCCAGCGTTACGATAACTGTTGCTTTTGCAACGGTCACAGTCGTCGCCGGTGAGGTGATCGTGCCGCTCGTCGCTGAATTGATGGCTGTCACCGTGATCTGATCTGTTCCCACCGGCAGAGAAGGAACAGTCAATGTCGCCTGTCCATTCACAATCGGTGCGGTTCCCAGTGGATTCGTGCCGTTATAGAAAGTGACCGGTCCGGTAACGCCGGTTGGAATAGGTTCCGTGATCGTAACCGGCGTGTTCGGTGCCGGGTTGTTGGACGACACGATTGGTGCAACCAGGACCGGGTTCACAGCGGAGACCGTGACATTGGTTGGCGCCGAGGTTGCAGGATTGTTATTTGAATCACCGGACGTAGTTGCCGTGATGGGATTTGTTCCAACTGGCAAGCTAGGGACTGTGATCGTCGCGGTCCCGCCCACGATGGGGGCAGTACCAATCGGATTGTTTCCGTTTGAGAAGGTGACTGTTCCCGTTACCCCCGGAGGAACTGTTTCAGTAATTGTCACTGGCGTGTTCGGTGTCGGGTTGTTCGGGGTGGCGACCGGCGGCGGTATTACTGGCGTCGCTTTGTTGACGACCTGATTCAACGGAGCCGAAGTCGCCGCGTTGTTATTCGTATCGCCGCCGTAGCTTGCGGTGATTCCATGAGAACCGACTGACAGCGTGCTCGTTGTGAAAGCTGCCTGGCCGTTAGTCAAAACACTAGTTCCGAGCACGATGGCACCATCCGTGAACGTAATCGTGCCAGTGGCGCTGGTTGCAGTCGTGGCGGTAAAAGTAACTGCCTGATTGAAGACTGATGGGTTGAGGGAAGACGAGACGGATACTGTTGGAGATGCCTTGGTGACCGTTACTGTTGTTGGTGCTGAGGTTGCAGGATTGTTATTGGAGTCTCCGGGAGTGCTGGCCGTAATGGGATCAGTGCCGAGCGGGAGATTGCTTATCGTTATAGTCGCAACACCACCAACAATAGGTGCGGTCCCAATCGGATTCGTGCCATTTGAGAATGTAACCGGACCAGTCACACCTGGTGGCACGGTTTCAGTAATCGTTACTGGAGTGCCGTAGGTTGGATTGTTCGTTGACACTGCTGGTGGGGGCAGTACCGGCGTGTTCTTATTGACAGTCTGGGTAAGCGGCGCCGAAACTGCCGAGTTATAGGTTGTGTCTCCTCCGTAGCTCGCTGTAATGGTATGTGTTCCACCTGTCAGCGTCGAAGTCGTGTACGTGGCCACACCGCTGGCGATGGTTCCGGTGCCGAGAGTTGCAGCGCCATCGAGGAAAGTAACCGTTCCGGTTGCTCCTGTCGTGACGGTTGCAGTGAATGTTACAGACTGGCCGACATTAGATGGATTCACAGACGAAATGAGCGTTACAGTCGCTGCATTCTTATTGACAGTTTGGGTGAGCGGGGACGAGACAACCGGGCTGTAATTCGCGTCTCCAGCGTAGCTCGCAGTGATGGTATGGGCTCCGCCCGTGAGAGTGGAAGTGGTGAAGGTCGAGACGCCGTTATTAAGGGTTCCGGAACCAAGCGTCGTAGAACCATCGAGGAAAGTAATCGTACCCGTAGCGGCTGTTGGGATGGTTGCCGTGAAGGTTACTGACTGATTGAGGTTGGATGGATTTACAGACGAAATCAGCGTGATCGTTGTGACGTTCTTGCCTACATTTTGCGTCAGGGTTCCTGTGGCGGAGTTGTAGTTGCCGTCTCCGTTATAAGTTGCGGTAATTGGATCGGCGCCGACCGGAAGAGTGGTCGTCGTGACGGTCGCCTTTCCGGCAGACAAGGTGGATGTACCTAAAGCCGTAGCTCCGTTAGCAAAGGTTACGGTTCCAGTTGCGCCAGAGGGAAGCATAGCGGTGAATGTAACCGACTGTCCTGTTGCGGAGGGGTTTGCCGAAGACGTCAGCGCTACAACAGGAGTTGCTTTGGCTACGACTTGGTTCGTCGTTCCGATGGCCGGGTTGTTATTCGAATCGCCGCTGTAGGAGCCGGTGATCGGATCCGTGCCAACGGGAAGGCTCGATGTCGTGATCGTTACCGTCCCCGTGGTTGGATTGACAGTTCCCGATCCCAGCGTCGTAGTACCGCTGGTAACCGTAACTGTGCCAGTGGTGCCTGCAGGCAGAGTCACCGTAATGGTGACAGGATCACCGTAGTTGCTCGGACCAGAGGTAGTAACTGTCACAGCCGGAGTTGTTTTGTCGACTGTCTGCGTCAGGGATGCAGTTGCGCCGCTGTTATTCGAATCACCGCTGTAAATCGCTGAAATCGAATCGGTACCGGCCGGAAGCGTCGATGTTGCAAATGTCGCAACTCCGTTGGTCACAGGTGAAGTGCTAAGACTTGTTGTTCCGTTTTTGAAGGTCACCGTACCAGTAACATTTGTCGGAAGAGTCGCAGTTAGCGTCACCGACTGGCCAAACGTGGAGGGGTTCAGCGAAGAGGTAAGGGTCTCTGTAGGCGAAGCCTTCGATACAACCTGCGTCGTTGTTGCGGTCGCAGTGGCGTTCGTCGCGTCGCCACCATACACTGCAGTGATCAGATCCGATCCCACAGGAAGCGTAGACGTTGTAACTGTCACAGTTCCGTTCGATGAGGTGACTGTTCCAGTTCCCAGTGTCGTGCCACCGCTCGTAATTGTGATCGTTCCGGTCGGTCCTGCTGGCAGTGAGGCTGTAATGGTAACTGTCTGGCCGAAGATGCTGGGGCCGGAAGTACTTACATTGAGTGTCGGCGTAAGCTTCGCAACGTTCTGAGTCATCGTTGCAACTGAGGAGGAAAAGTTTGTATCTCCACCATACGTCGCGGTAATGGTGTCACTACCTAGCGGCAGCGTTGAGGTAGAGACGGTTGCAATGCCTCCGCTTACAGTGCCCGTACCAATCGTGGTAGACCCATTTTTGAATGTAACGGTTCCGGTTACAGTATTTGGCAGCAGCGTGTCCGTGAAGGTAACCGAAGCCCCAGGCAGGGATGGGTTTACCGACGAAGTCAGCGTGCTGGTCGGCGTCGCCTTCCCTACAGTTTGAGTCACTGTCCCGCTTGCCGGAGTGTAATTGTTATCTCCGCTGTATGCGGCAGTGATGACATCGCTGCCAGACCCCAACACCGTGGTGGTAATAGATACTGTACCGTTCACGATGGTTCCGGACCCGAGTGGAAGGCTGCCATTGCTGAAGGTAATCGTGCCCGTTACGTCCGGGGGAACGGTAGCCGTGATCGTGACCGTGCCGCCAAACGTACTGGGTCCGGATGTTGTAACGGTCACAGTCGGGGTTGCCTTATTGACTACCTGGACGAGCACTGGCGAGGTGCTGGAACTAAATTGTGCAGTGATGTTGTGGGATCCGACAGAGAGACTGGAGGTAGTGAAGGGTACGGTTGGACCGTTGACCACCGCTGATCCAATCAAAGTTCCACCATCAAAGAAATTCACATTCCCGGTCTTACCGGATCCAATCGTCGCGGTGAACGTAACTGTCTGCTTATAAGTTGAGGGATTCACCGATGAGGTCAACAGGATATCGGCGACTGTAAAGGAAACAGCGCTGGAGTTACTCAGGTTGTAGTTCGTATCACCGGGGAATACGGCAGTGAGTGAATCCGAACCAGTTGTAAGCAGCGTCGTCGTCAGGGTAGCGACTCCATTTGACAGAGTCCCCGAACCGATTGGTGTTACACCACTGTAGAAGTTGACAAGGTCACCGTTCGTCGTCGTAAACGGAGGTCCAACGGTGTAAGGAGATAACGTTGCTGTCAACGTTACGGGTTGCCCCGCCAGACTTGATAATACCGGCGAAGTACTTAGAGCCAGCGACGTATTTACAGGCGCGGCCAAAAGTGGGACTGTTGTGGATACGCTTCCCGAATAGATCGAATCACCCGGATAACTGGCGTCGACGTTATGAATGCCACTGCCTAATGGAAAGACTGCGACATTGGTAAGAGCAGAAGCAGTCGACGTCTGCGCGACCTGGCTCAGCGCAACGGCCGCCCGGGGTGTATCGGCGTCTGTTCCGATCAGGTCAGCATTGCCATCATTATTGAAGTCTCCAGCATTGACTGCATATGTCAGAGCGAATCCGCCAATCGTGGGTTCCTGATACGGTTGGAAGGTTCCATCGCCAACGCCTTGATAGACGAGAGCTCCCGTGCTGCCTCCAGCGATGATGTCGGGGATGCCATCGCCGTTCACATCGGCAAGATGAGGATCTGACGGGATATCGGAAAGGTAAGATACCGGAGTCTGGAAGGTGCCATCTCCGTTACCTAGAAGAACGAAAAGGCTCTGGCCAACGAGGGTTCCTCCGGGCTCTGTAATTGTAGCGGCGATGATGTCGGTTTTATTGTCGCCGTTCGTATCGCCAGCGGTTAAGAACTCTCCAATTTGTTGGGCAATTGGTGTGGTCTGCTGTTGAAAGGTTCCATCTCCGTTACCGAGCGCCACAAAAAGATCAAAAAGGCTACTACCGGATACGGAAGTGGAGAGCGCATAGGCGATGTCATCCTTGCCATCCTGATTGAAATCAGCAACGACGATGCCGCGGGTAATTCGATGAGTTGAAAGTGTGGTCGCTTCTTTAGTGAAGGTGCCATCGCCGTTGCCAAGAAGGATGGTCACGTTCTGTTGCGAATTGTTGGTAACTGCAAAATCCAGGAGACCATCCCGATTGAAATCTCCCATTGCGATGCTGGCGACATCGCCAGTTGAATAGAGGACAGGGTTTTGAAATGAACCATCACCGTTGCCTAAAAGAATAAGGAGGCCGCCGGTCGCGCCGTTGGAACAACCGAGAGCAATATCCGTGTTACCGTCTCGATTGAAATCGGCAAGAACAATCTGCAATACCTTTCCAACGGTGCAGCCGGGATAATTTACTTTCGGCTTGAAGGAGCCGTCACCGTTGCCTAGAAGAACGGAGATAGTCTGAGCAGCATCTCCAGTTACTACGTCGAGATTGTTGTCCGTATCAAGATATGCCGATGCAATTGCCGCGGATCTTTGGGTTGCGCCGGGGCCGCCAATAGCAAATGGGCTCTTCTGACTGAAAGTTGTGGCTAGCGTCGAGACAACAAGATTCTCTGTTCCGAGCAGATTGTTGCCATTGCTGGTGTCAAGGAACGAAATGCTGCCAGTCGGTCCTGTAGAAAGCATCCCGAGTCCATTGACTGTTCCAGTGAGGTTGTAGCTGCCAGGAGTGCCCGTAGATGCCAACGACGTCGTAGATTGATGAGTTCCGGTCACTGCGTACGTAACAGTATTCGACAGACTGCTTGAGTAAAGATTGTTTGCTCTGTAGACCGCTTTGTAACTATGGTTTCCTATCGGACCGCTACCGAGCTTCACTGACGCAGTTGCGCCTGGATGTGTCAGTTGGGCGATTCCCAAAGCCGAATTGTTTTCGCAAAATATGGCAGTCGCTTCGCAGAAAAGAACGATTCCCGCGCTTACTGGCGAACCGCTCGAGGTAACAGTTGCGGTCAAGGTAATGGGAGTTTGATAGGGAACAGAGGTTGCTGAGATAGCCAGCGATATTGATGTGGGCGATGGTGCCGCGAAGGCGACGGAAGCCAGCGCGATCAACATCGCCAGCACTAGAGAAGCTTTTGCGCGAAATGTAGCAATTAAAGAATTTACCGTAGGGCAAGATGAACTGTGTGCCGAGCGTGTCATAGGTTTCCTTCTTTGGCTCGCTACTACAGGCCGAAACTTTAGTACCCACGGTAACCTCCCACCGGAAGGGAGACCTATTGCACAAAAGTTGCATCTACTGGATTTATCTAGTTGGATTTATCGCGATGTAAGTAATGCTGATTACTAAAGAGTCTGTTCTTCGCGCAATTTCTACTAAAAGCGTTCCTTCGAAGAAGGCTAAAAATCGACAGACAGAGTTCTGGCCGCGCGAGTAAGGCGCAGACATAGGTTTTTAGGCAATCTAAGGAAGGTTTGCGGAACAATCAGAAAAATTTATTCAACGAGCAGGTTGATCCGTGGCTACTTATTCATGGATGACGGCTTTGACCAGATTTCTTGGCCGATCGACATCGATGCCACGACTAACGGCCAGGGTGTATGCCAGCAATTGAAGAGGCACAACCTCAAGAATGGTCGACAAAAGATCGTTGCATGCCGGAACGAAAAGGCACGAATCGCTGTAACGAGGCATTTCGTGGTCCCCTTCGGTGGCGATGGAGATAATACGTGCTCCCTGTTCTCGCAATTCTTTCGATAGTTGAAGCACTTTTGAATAACGAAGAAGGGAGTCCGCATCACCGGCATCAGCCGTGGCAATCACAATCAATGGGGCCTCTTTGCTGACTAGCGCATTGGGTCCGTGCTTCAACTCACCGGCGGGATAGCCTTCGGCATTGAGGTATGCCGCTTCTTTGAGTTTAAGTGCGCCTTCGCGTGCAATTGCATAATGAGCTGCTCTGCCAAGATAGAGCAATGTCGTGGAATTTTCGAGCTGCGGTGTAAGTTCTTCCACTTGTCTTTGCCAATCGGGCAGCGAGGCCTCAATCAATGATGGAATCTCTTGCAACTCGCGACCGCGTGCCTCGGCGGCTTGTAAGGTCATACGCCCACGAAAACGAGCAAGATGAAGAGCAAGGGAGTAAAGTACAGCAAGTTGCGTAGTGAAGCTCTTCGTTGCGGGGATAGCCCTTTCAGCTCCTGCGAGGGTTGAAAGGGAGGCATCCGCCTCTTTTGCCATCGTTGAATTAGGATTGTTAGTGATGGCGACCGTGGCAAGCCCGCGCCCTTGCGCTTCTCGAAGGGCAGCGAGAGTATCGGCCGTCTCCCCCGATTGGGAGATCACAAGGACCCCTGGATTATGCAGGGTATGTGTTGATCGATATGTATACTCACTGGCATACTCAACGTCGACAGGGATTCCGGCGAGGTCCTCCAACATGATTTCACCGGCTAAACCCGCGTGACGACTCGATCCACTCGCAGCAATGACAAGACGTTCCCGACGCCCGAGAGCTCCGAGAACCGGCTGAAATATCTCCGCTGCCAGTTCCCTGCCGGGAGCATACTTTTCTATGGTTGATGTGAGTGCTTGCGGCTGTTCGTAGATTTCGCGCAACATTGCGTGTGGAAAGCTACGACTCTCGTCGGCGTGTGGCTTTGGTTCAATCATGCGTCGGAAGGTCCTGGCCAATTTCTGAAATTCTTTTCCTTTGAACCTGTATGTACGACTATACTGGATTTGAGTTTAATGGAGCAAGATATTTCGTTATGCCTCTCCGCCTGGCTAACCAAAGTCGGAACCGGGAAAAAAAGTCCTTGTTCCATTAGTCATGTTCGATTGAGAACATGGTTAACTTTACTTTGCGACGAAGTGGATTCAATGAAGGGATAGTAATGATCGGAACTACAATAGCGGCTCGACGACTCATTAGTGCAGACCATGTAGTGGAGTATCCGATAGTAAGCATAGAGGACGGCCGCGTCCACAAGATCGAAAGTCTTAGCCCGGTGGACCACAAAAGGATTGAAGCCACGCATCGTTTTCCGGAAGCTACCCTCGTTCCCGCTTATGTTGATATTCATATTCACGGATGTGCTGGACACGACGTGATGGAAGCGACACCGAAGGCGCTTGGGGCAATTGGCGATTATCTTGCCAGCCGGGGAGTTGGAGCCTATTATCCGACGACTGTTACCTCTCGAAGAGACGAAATCCTAAGGTCGCTGGCCGCACTGGCGAAGGAGATTGGACGAGGCGCAGGAAACCGCGGCGCAATTCCGCTCGGAATTCATCTGGAAGGGCCGTTTCTTTCCCATTTGAAGCGTGGCGTTCATACCGATGCACTTTTGGAGCCCCCGTCAGTTGCTTTGTTCGATCGCTTCTGGGAAGCCGCAGAGGGCAGAATCAGCTTGATGACCATCGCGCCCGAACTTCCAGGAGCGACTGATCTGATTGCTCACGCAACTGGGTTGGGTGTGCGGTGCAGCATGGGTCACAGCGATGCCCGCGTGAGCGAGGCGGAGGCTGGTTATTCGGCTGGAGCGCGTTCGGCCACACATACTTTCAATGCAATGCGCGCCATCGATCATCGTGAACCAGGACTAGCTGCGTATGTGCTCGACAAGCGTCCTCTTTTCGCTGAAATTATCTGCGACGGCATTCATGTCGATCCGATGATCGTGCGTCTGTACTTTAAAGCAAAAGATGAGAGCCGCATCATTCTGGTAACGGATGGAATGAGCGCTACCGGGATGCCGGACGGCGTCTACATGCTTGGCGATATGGAAGTTGAAGTCAGGGATGGACGTTGTACCTCAGATGGCACACTGGCGGGCAGCGTGTTGACCCTGGACCATGGGGTGCAAAACCTTATGAAATTTGCCGGAGCGAGTCTGGAGACAGCAGTGAACGCGGCTTCGAGAAACCCCTGTCAGTTAATGGGAATCGGCGACGAGTGGGGAATTCTCGAAGTTGGTCGCTCGGCCAACATTACAGTTCTTTCGTCTTCCGGAAAGGTCATCGAAACTTTTCTGTCGGGGCAGACCAGATTTACTGCAGAGCGCGTGAACGCATAACCCGGTTTGCAGTTATCGCAGGGTCTATTCGTTTCCGTTAAAACCTTTTTGACGGCAATGTATAGACAACCATTGAAGATGCGACTAAAAGTTATAGATATCAATCTGCATATCCCTTCCTTCCCTGAATCTGCCGCGTAAGGTCGATTTTGGGTGCACCCAATGGAATGGAAAGTCCCAGGAGATAGAGTGACTAAGTCTCAGGTTCAGCCTGTTTCAACCGTACGTCCTTTAGATAAGAGCGGATTCATTCCGCTGTACTACCAGATTCAGCGCGCACTGATGGAGAAGATTCAATCCGGCGAATTAGCGACCGGAGATTCGCTGGCCTCTGAAGAGGAACTGGCACGTATATATCAAGTAAGCCGGATGACGGCGCGACAGGCTCTGCATGGTCTTAAGACGAGCGGCTTTGCCTTCAGTCAGAAGGGCCGCGGGACGTTTGTGACTCGTCCGAAACTCGAGAAGAACATCATGCATCTCCGTGGCTTCACCGAGGATATGAAGCATCTCGGAATGGTGCCAAGCTCGAAACTACTGGAACAAACGGTGGTTAACGCAAGTGAAGAACTCGCGGAAAAGTTGAAGGTTGAACCGGGAGAGATTGTCATGCGGCTGCGTCGATTGCGCCTGGCTGATGGAATTCCGATGGCGTTGGAGGAATCGAATATTCCCCTGAAGCAGTTTCCAGGACTGGATAAGATCAGTTTTGCCAAGCAATCCTTATACTTTGTTCTTCGCGAGAGCTACGGAGTGCGAGTTGCCTGGGCTGATGAGGTGATCGAGGCGTTGCCGGCCACACGAGAAGAGTCAGAACTGCTGACAATTCCGAAAAAAGCCAGCATTCTGTCTATCTCCCGCACGATCATGACGACAGAGGAGACGCCGATTGAGGTCGCGTGGTCGCGTTACCGCGGCGATCGTTACAAGGCTTCGATTCGTGTCCCGACCACAACTATTGAATGACTCCCGGATTAAGGGAGTTCGGTGGCTCAACTGCATTGAGATTGCGGTGTCCTCTGAGTGCGAAGAAGAGGATGTAGACGTAACAGAGTAGAACAATTGCAAAGCTGGGCTGATAACCGAACCTGTCCGCGAGGAATCCTTGAATCTCTGGTATAACTGCACCGCCTACGACCATGGTGACAAGAATTCCTGAACCATGGCTGGTGAATCGACCGAGGCCCTCGAGCGACAAGGGAAAAATGCACGGCCACATAATCGAGTTGAAGAGGCCGCATGAGACGATGGCCCACATGGCAACATGTCCGTGGGTTGCGAGAGTGGTTATCACCAGCAGAGAAGCGATCAGGGAGACGAACGCGAGGGCTCGGTGGGCCCTGATCCGTTGCAGTGCGAAGAAGCCTATGAGACGGCCTACTCCTGTGCCACCCCAGTAAAGGGAGACGTAGGTCGCGGCGGTACTGTGGCTGAGGCTTCCCATGGAGGGTTGTCCCAAAAAATTGATGAGAATACTGCCGATGGCGACTTCGGCACCAACGTAGAAAAAGATTGCGAGGGCGCCGAGTCGGAGGTGGTTGAAGCGCCAGGCGCTCCCACCGGCACTGGAATTGACTTCGCCTCTTTCGATTACGTCGGGTAGATGGACGAAGGCGACAAGAGTGGCCATGGAAAAAGCGCAGGCCGCAAGGATCAGGTATGGCATTCTTACCGATCGGGCAAGCTGCGCGGCGGTTGCGCCTGCCGCGATAAAGATAAAGGCTGCTCCAATCTTCGGTGCAATCGTTGTCGCTGTGGAATTTAGGAAGCCAGCCAAATTAAGGCGAGAGGCCGCTGTCTCCGGCGGTCCAAGCGCACCAACGTACGGATTAATGGCTACTTGAAGGAGGGCGAGTCCACTGCCGACGACGAAGAGTGCGAAGAGGAAGAGAGGATACAGAATAATCACCGAAGCGGGCAGGAAGAGGAGAAGTCCAAGGCCCATTACCGATAACGCGGCAATAATGCCTCGTTTGTAGCCGATCTTGCCCACGATCCAACCGGAAGGCAGCGACATAACGAAGTAGGCGCCGAAGAAGCAGAACTGGACGAGAAGCGCCGTGACGTTGTTGAGATGGAAGAGATCCTTGAAATGAGGGATCAGAATGTCATTCAAGGCAGTGATGAAGCCAATGCCGAAGTAGAGCGAAACCATCAGCATCAGCGGGATAGTGTAGCTCTTCTGTGGCGCTTGAACGGTGGTAGTTGATCCTTCTGCAGCGACTCCAAGTGCCATTTTTCTTACCTCAACAAAATGTCATTGTATAGATGACTATACTAATTCCAAATCTGATTAATCAAACTTTGTTTTGCGCAATGCGGGCAGCTTCCGCGAAACGGGCAGTGATTGTTTCGGGTCGAGTAATTGCGGAACCAACCACTACGGCATGGGCACCGAGGGTCAGGGCTCTGCCTGCTTCAACTGGGTCGTTAATATGGCCTTCTACGAAGAGAGGTATTGTCACTTGCGTCAGGATGGACCTGACGAGAGGCCAGGAGACTGCTCGCTGGCCTGCAGTCTCAGCAGTGTAACCATAGAGTGTAGTGGCAACTGCATCTGCTCCAGCGTGTTCGGCGGCGACAGCATCTTCGAGGGTTGCAATGTCAGCGAGGACGGGCCGATTCAGCTCGGTGTGGATGCGACGGATGAGCTCGGGCCAGGGTTCTGCAGCGGTGATTCGTCGTTCAGTGCAGTCGAGGGCGATTATGTCGGCTGAGGCGTTGCTGATGGCTTGAGCAGAGCAGAAATCGGGAGTGATGTAGACCTCACCGCTTGTGTCATATGTCTTGATGATCCCAATGATCGGGAGTTGCGTGAGATTGCGGAAAGCCGCAATACGAGACACCCCTTCAGCGCGAAGTCCACACGCTCCGCCAAGCAGAACTGACGTTGCGATGCGAATGAGCGTGTCAAGATTGTCCAACGGATCGCCCTCAGATGCTTGGCAGGAGACGATGAGGCTTCCGCGCAGGGCGTCTATCGGCGAGTTTCGGGATGCGTTTGAACTTCGAGTCACCTTAGGTCTTCTCTTTTGCGCGGTGATTGTTGGGAGCGCTATTGGGAACAGCTTATCTGTAAATCGCGCTATTGTGGATGAGTTGATGGAGGAGACGGGATTGAATCGGATTACACGGCGTGATTTTGTTTTTGGTTCTACAGCGTTGGCAGCGCTGGGACGGAGTGCTGCATCGGCGCAAGGAGCATCACCTGGCGAGCTGCTGTTGGTTGGGACGCAGACGGCTGGTTCGAGCAAGGGAATCTATGCGTACTCCTTTAACGGGACGACTGGGGAGTTGAAGCCACTTGGTTTGGCCGCAGAGGCGAAGAATCCTACGTTTCTGGCGTTGGCTCCGAATCACCAGACGGTACTGGTTGCAAATGAGCTCGACACTTACGAGGGTCAGAGTAGCGGCGCGGTCTCAACCTATAGTCTTGATCGCGCTCACGCTCGGCTAAGCAAGATTAATGAGACGGCGTCTGGCGGTGGAGGAACCTGTCATGTCGCCTTTGACCACACAGGGAGGGCGGCATTTGCAGCGAATTATGGTGGGGGGAGTGCGGCTTCGTTTGCGGTTGGTGAGGATGGACGATTGAGTACCGCCGTCTCCTTCCTGCAGTACAGTGGACACGGGCCGGATACTGTGCGACAGAAGGGGCCTCATGCGCATCGCGTGACAGTGTCGCCGGATAACAGGTTCCTGCTAGTCAATGACTTGGGCTTGGATTCGATCCATATCTACCGGTTGAATTCGGCGACCGCTGAGCTGATTCAGAATGAGCCGGCGGTTTGGCGATCTCTGCCGGGGACGGGGCCTCGAGCACTGCAGTTTCATCCGAACGGTAAGTTTGCTTATTGCGTTACGGAGATGGCTTCCGGCGTCCTGGTGTTGCGATGGGATTCGGCGTATGGTGCGCTTGAGACAGTGCGGGAGGTTGGCATGCGGCCTCCGGATTTCCAGGGTCTTACGGGTGGCGACGACATTGTGATTGATCGCGAGGCTCGGTTTGCTTATGCGGCGGATCGGTTCGACGACATCATTGTCACTTTGGCAATATCGCCGGATGGTGGAAAGCTGACGGTACTAAACAGAACACCTTGCGAAGGTAAAGTTCCGCGGCATTTGGCCCTTGACCCGAGCGGGCGGTGGTTGCTGGTGGCGAATCAGGTTTCAGACAATATTGCGGTCTTCCGGCGCAATGTTCATACTGGACAATTGGCGGGCAGTTCAAGTTTTGCCTTATCCAAACCGCAGTGCCTCGTGTTTGCTTAGCCTTCTTTGAGCTACCCTCCCGCGTGTCTACCAGATATAGGTTCCGACCGATCCTGCGTTCAGCGATGCCGTGAAGATTTCGTTTCCGCTGCGAACGTCGAACTTTTGAACGGAGTCACTGGTGTTTGAGACGATGAGGACCCTCTTACCGCCGGGGGTTTTGAAGGCGACGTTGGGAAGCGATTCCGAAATGTTGGAGCCGATGCGAACTGATCCCGGCCGAACGAACTTGGATACATGGGCGAGGGTGTAGTAGGCGAGCAAAAATGTAGTCTTACTGCCATCGATGGTTACTGCTCCGCGACAGCCGGTACAACCTCCGTCGTTGGTGTGCGGTCCCGAGTTCGGGTCAGCGGCGAGATTCCAGAGTAGAACGTTACGGCTCCAGTTTCGGGTTGAGCCGATAATGATGCGCGCCACAGGTTTGCTGAGATTAATGGTTTCACTATCGTTGTGACCGGTGACGGACTGCTCGGTGAAGTAGAGGTTTTTTCGCGGAAAGGCGTCGTGCACCTGCGTCATCGCGTCGATGGTTCCACCGTAGAGGTGAAATCCGGTGCCGTCGATATATTTGTTTGCTGCAGAATCTCTCAGGATGGTGAGCGGATAGAGTGGGTGGTCGAGGTTGTGGTCGTAGAGAACGATTTTTGTTTTGATACCGGCTTTTTTGAAGGCCGGCCCGAGGCTGTTTTTGATGAATTCGCCCTGCTCGGATTCGAGCATCAACATGCTGGGCGTGTTTTTTTCGTTCAAAGGTTCGTTCTGGATGGTGAGAGTGTCGATGGTGACGCCTTCGGCTTTCATTGCCTGGATGTATTTCACGAAGTAGGTGGCGTAGGCGTTGAAGTATTCGGGTTTGAGCACTCCCCCTCGGGCGACACCGCTGGTCTTCATCCACAGAGGAGCGGACCAGGGCGAGGCGAGGGTCTGAATTTGAGGATTGATTGCGAGAATCTGCTTCATAACGGGAACGACATCGTCGAGGTCGGGACCGAGGCTGAACTTCGCCATTGCGGTGTCGGTCTGACCTTCGGGCAGATCGTCGTAGGAGAAGACGTGGTCATTCATATCTGAGGCTCCGACAGAGAGGCGAAGATAGCTGACACCGATGTGATTGCCATCCGTGCCGAAGAGTTGCTGAAGAAGTTCGGCGCGAGCTGCCGGCTCCATGTGCTGGATAAGTTGCGCGCTGCCGCCGGTGAGAGCGAAGCCGAAGCCGTCGATGGTTTGATAGATTTTCGCGGAGTCAATGTCGATGATTTGATTCGTGGCCGCAGCCTTGGTCAGGGGGATAGGCGACTGAGGCTGGAAGAGGCTTGAGCGATCGGGGTTTGTCAGCCAAAGCGAGACATCACTCTGCGCGTGGGCGGGGAAGAAAGCCAAGGTGAAGAAGAAAAGTAAGAATAGGCTATGGGTTTTTGGCTTCATTGGGTCTCCTGACGGGCCGATCTTTAGCGCGGCAGAAGAATCTGCTGCGGACGCGATCATTTTAGATAAACGTTTGTCTTATAGCGAGAACAGAAGCAGATCTTATTTTTGGTCGTGGCCACGCGGCTAGGAGGGAAACACTAGGATGGAACCCCAGTTAAAGCCTGCCCCGAAGGTGGCAAAGACGATGGGCGCATCAGATGGAACGGGGTTGGCGGCTCGCCACTCGGATGCGGCGATGAGGAGGGAGGCAGAGGAGGTGTTGCCGTAGTGAGAGATATTGCGGAAGAAGCGGTCTTCAGGGATCTGCAGGGCGGCGGCCACTTTGCGGATGAGGTTGAGGTTGGCCTGATGCATGAGGTAGAGGGGGATGTCTGCGGGCTTGAGATTGTTTTTGGTGAGCAGGTCTTCGATGGCGCGAGGAATTTTGCGCGACGCCTGCACAATGACATCGAGGCCTTTCATCTGGATGGCACCGTTATGGTCGAGTTTGAGGGCTTCGGCGTAGTTGCCGTCAGTGAAGAAGGAGGTGTCGGCGATGCGAAAGCTGTTGGGCGCGGACTGATTGCTAACGACGCAGGCTCCCGCCCCATCGCCGAAGAGGATGGCGGTGTCGGGGTCAGCGTCCGAGATGCGGCGGGACATGATCTCGGAGGCAACGACGAGGATATTACCGTAACGGGGTGCGAGGTCAGCGGCGAAAGCGATAGCAATGAGAGAGCCCGCGCTGGCAATGGGAATGTCGATGGCCGGGGTCGACGTAAAGCCGAGTTTTGCCGCCAGTTGGGAGGCTGGGCCGGGAAAGGTTCGTTCGGACGAGCCTGAGGAGAAGAGGATGAGGCCTATATCTTGCGGGGCGAGATTGGCGCTGGCAAGGCAGGCTTGTGCTGCGGTGAGGCCGAGGTCCGCTACTGTGACTCCCTCGTCAGCGTAACGGCGTTCCAGGATCCCAGAGGATTTTTCGATAGTAGAGGCATCGCGGCCCGTGCGCGCTTCGAGGTCGGCGTTGGTAACGATGCGGGAGGGAACGTAGTGGCCAAAAGCTCGGACGTACGGCATGGGGAGGCTCTCTTTCGGAGAGTTATGGCGGTTCGAGCGAGGTGCCCGTCCTCGCCCTGAATGACGCCGTTGTTAATTATGCGATGAGGTCAGCTTTTGTGGGTGTTGAGGTAGGCTTCAATCTTGGTGACGGTATCGAAGCGCTCAGGGACCAGGTCAGCATCGGGAATTTTGACGTTGAATTCTTTTTCGAGTCCGGTGACGAGGTCAGGAAGGGTGAAAGAGTCGAGGGTGCCGGAGTCGAAGAGGGATTCGTCGGGGGCGGGGTCGTTGGAAATGTCAGCAACTGCGTGGATAACTCTGAGGATGCCTGCCTGGGTGCTCATCTTAACCTGCTTTGCGCAAGATTTGTAACTGACCGCGTTGCTTTTGACGTAGTGATATTTATTTCGTTTCGCCTTGAGCGCGTGTGATGGCTGGTTCGTACTTGTCGTACTGGTCGGTGATGTCAGAGAAGAGAGCACTGGCAAGCTCGGTGTAGCCTTCGCCGGTGAAGTGAGTGTGATCGGGCTGGGCCCAGGAGATAGAGACCCAGTCGCGCATGGAGCCAAGGCCTCCCATGCGCGACCGCTGATCCCAGTAGGCACAATTCATCTGACGGCAGACGCTACGCTGAGCGGCGACTATGCGGTCGACTCCGTTGAAAGGCTTCCAGGCGCGACGACTAGCGCGGAGAGCACGGTCGGGGGGGCCGACGACTAGGATTGCCGCCTTGGGAGCGAGGCGATGGCAGCGCTCGATGATGCGCTGGAACATGGAAGCGTATCCCTCTTCAGTCCAGTTGTGATCGCTCGCTTCGTTTGTGCCGTAGGAAAGAACAATGAGGGCCGGGTTGGTTTCGAGCATCAGGGTCTGCTGGAGGGCTTCGTTCCAGCGGAGGAAGAGCGAGGCTTCCGCGCCGTTGATGCCAGCAGCCTCGTAGGTGATGCCAGCAGCGTTCTCAGTAGAGAGGCCTAGGAGACGGACAGGAGCCTGATTGACGGTGAGGACTTCAAAGTGATGCGGGCCGGGTTCTACGAGGGCGTCGAAATGGCCTGCGGTGTCCGGCGCGGCGGTATCGGAGCTCGCAGTGGGGACGGTGGCGATGAGAGTGTCATTGTCGCGGATCTCGATGTTGCCGCCGTTGGGTTGGATGAGGTACTGCACCTGGAGCGAAGTGGCGTCGGCGTCGAGCGAGACCCAGTTCCCTGCTGCGTCGGTAGAGAGGCTGACGCCCCCCATACCGACCATGCCGTCGCCGATGTCTTTAAGGTGAGTGCCTAAAGCGAGCCAGCCAGTGGATTGGGCCCGGTGGGTGCCGTGAATCTTATATCCGGCGAAGGGATAGCCGGCGTAGGAGAAGCCAGCTCCGCCGTCGCCGAACTTCTGTTGGAAAAGCGTGCGGAGAGCTCCGGTAAAGAGATCGGCAGCAGTGTGAGAGTCGCCGAACTGGATGACGCGGACAAGCTCGGATTTAGGATCGAGCTCTAACTGGTGGAGCTGCTCAAAAAAAGGACGCAGCGCGCGCGGGTTTTCGATGGCAATTCGCGGCGTGGAGAGCGAATGCTGGATGCGGTCGAGAAGAGCCTCACGGCTCGTGGAGGGTACTGGCGTGCGAAGTGAGACTGCTGTAGTTCGCGGAGTTGTGGAGTAGGAGTCCGAGGTGGATTTCGGTGCTATGGACTTTGCCGAGGTGGACTTGGAGGACTTCATCTTTCGGCTTTTGGTGGATTTGGTCTTGTAGGGTTTGGCTGCTGGGGCTTTTTTGACGGATCCGTCCGGGTTGGTTGCAGGCTTGGTGATCTTGTGGGTTTTTGTTGCTGCTGCGGGTTCGATCGCCAGCGAAAGGCCGGCGGTGAGGATGAGGATCGGTAGCGCGAGGTGGAGACGGCGGAGCAGCATCTATTGGACCCCCATCGGCTTGACCTTATCCGGCTGGGTGGAGGTATCGGAGATGGCCGGCGTTGAGCCCGGCTGGGGAACCGGATGCGTTTGCATGTATCTCTCGTAGCCTATCAGGAGTTGGCCGGTGAGGAGTTGCGCAACGATGCGCGCGCCCTGAGGGGAGGGGTGGATGAGATCGGCTCCAACCATAGCGGGATGATGGTTGTACCAGCGCGACATGGTTCCGCTGCCTCCCATGGCCTGGTAGGTGTTGAAGAAGCCGCAGCCGGTCTGCTGGGCGACGCGCTGCTGGATGGCGACGATCTCGGGGATGGCTCGCATAGTGGTGATCTGGTCGCCAGAGCGTTCGCCGCGATCCATCGGGCTCATAATGAGGATGGAAGCGTCGGGAAGTGCAGCGCGGACGCGGCCGATAGCGCGGATCAGCTCGCCTTCATATTGTTTTTCGACGTAAGAGGGGAAGCCGGATTCGTTGGTGCCATAGTTGATGACCACGAGATCGGGGTTGCGATGCTCGAGGGCGGCGGAGAAGGTATCGGGATTGAAGGCTCGGGACATAACCGTGGTAGAGGCTCCGTTGAGACCGATGCTGTCGTAGGTAAGACCGCGGCCGTCGCGACTGAAGACGACTCCAAAGAGTTGGACGGAACTGCCGGTGACGATGAGTTTGACTTGTTTGGTTCCTGCAGGAATGAGGACAGTGGCTGCGTCGTTCTTTTTGATGTCGGAGGCCGTATTGATCGCGCCCGCGGTCGTGCCGTCAGCTTCGATCTCGAGATTGCCGCCGTTAGGTTCGGCGAGGTATTCGACCTCGATGGCAGTGGAGTCCTGCGCGGCGAGATGGATGGTACTAGTTGCACCGACCGGGCCGGTGAAGATGGCTCCTCCCAGGCCGTAATTGGCTTCACGCATGGAACCGACGGCTGTGTCGATCTTCCATCCAGTGGCTGAGACATCCACATTGCGATGGCCGTACCAGGCCCATGGCTTGGCGATGAGAATGAAGCCGGGGCCGGCGTTGCCGAAGCGCTCCTGGAGGAGCTCGCGCGTGTCGCCTGTAATGAGATCGGCGGTGGTCGGCGAGTCGCCGTAGTGCACGATTCGTACAGTGCTGCGGAATCTACCAGCGCGGAGATCGGCAAGGGCCTGATAGAAGTGGTCGAGGACACCATTGCCGTCGTTGAGAAATTGCGAGTCGAGAGTGGGGTTGGCGGCTACGGCTGCGTTGTTGCGGATTTTGGGTTTGGGAACTGCGAGGATAGCAGGTACCGGCGGTGGCGGGACTTTAGCTATGGGAAGTATCGAAGCCTTGGTGGAGGGGAAGGCTGTGATGGGACGGAGGGCGGCTGGGTCAAAGCCTTTGGTGGCGCTCACGGCATAGTGGACGGCGAGGAGGATCGCAGCAAAGGTCGCTGTGGCCAACATCGTCTTAGTGGGGAACTTAGGCATGGCTAGAAGCTGCTATAGACAAAGGAGGTGGAACCGCGGCCTGCTAAGAATTCGATGAGCAGGACGGCGGTGGCTAGACCTGCGCCCTGAAGGAGGAATGGGGCGCGACCGAAGATTTCCACGGTTTTATCGAACCATTTTGGTGGGGTGGCGTGGAGAGCCACTCCGGCGAGTATCACGCCGAGCATTGGGAGGGTGATGTTGGCCACAGTGAAAGTCATGGACCCGAGGCGGCCCAAGATTGCAACGGCAGTGGCGAGATCAGGGGAGCGGAAGAATATCCAGGTAAGACAGACGAAGTGGAAGGTGAAGGCGATTGAGAGGTATCGCCCCCATTGGGTTGCTGGGCGTCTCCCTTGGATCTTCTGGCGGAGGGTCTGGAAAATACGGAGAAGGGTGAGTCCGACGCCGTGGAGCAAACCCCATAGGACAAAGGGCCAGCCAATGCCGTGCCAGAGGCCTCCAAGGAGAAAGACAATGATTGGGTAGACGTAGCCAGCACCCTTCCAGCGAGCGGCGTTCGGAAGGGAAAAGTAGACATAATCACGCAGCCAGTTGGAGAAGGTGATATGCCAGCGACGCCAGAAATCTGCGAGGTTGAGGGATTGGTAAGGACGGTTGAAGTTGTCAGGGACCGTGAGACCGAGAAGAAGGCAGAGGCCCATGGCGATGTCGGTGTAGCCGGAGAAGTCAAAGTAGATCTGGAGGGCGTAGGCGTAAATGCCGATGAGGACTTCAACTCCGCTGTAGAGGGTAGGGGTGTCGAAGATGCGGTTGGCTATGTTGTTGGAGAGGTAGTCAGCGATAAGAAGCTTCTTGGCCAGACCGGATGCGATAAGAAGAAAGGCCCGGCCGCCTTGAGTTGGGGTGAGATTGAAAGGTTGCTCGAATTGCTTGATGAGATCGGAGACTCTGTTGATAGGTCCAGCGACTACTACCGTGAAGAGAGAGGTGGAGGCCAGATGGGTGAGGTACCTCTTGGTTCCCGGGCGGGTGTTGCGGTAGAGGTCAATGGTGTAAGTCATTGATTGGAAACAGTAAAAGGAGAGGCTTAATGGAAAGACCCAGCGGTAGAGTTCACCGACGACGACTGGGATCAGTTTGGTTAGGGCGAGGAGTCCGACATTTAATATGACGCTAACGGAGACGAGCGCCAGACGTTGGGTTTTCTTCTCGCGGGGAAGGCGCTGGAGATCCCAGCCGACGAGGAAGTCGATGCTGGCGGCCGTCAGCAGGAGAACCGGGTAAAACCACGCGAGCCGAGCGAGGAAAAAGATATTTGCAATCAATAAGATTGCGATCCGCGCCGACTGCCAGCGATAGCAGACCCAATAAAGGGTTATCGCTATTGCTGCGAAGCCGAAGTAGGCAGGGCTGAGGGGAGACATGGTACAGACTCCGTTAGTGCAGGTCGGGGGAACGGGTGGCAGCTACCGGCCGGCTGGCTCAGAATAAGACGCTTGGCGGGTGGAAAGGCCACTTTCAGGAAGTCTTGGACTTCCCCTTTTCCAGACTCATCGTGACACGAGGCCGAACGGCACGGCGGCAGGAAAGAAAAAAAAGGAAAAATGTATTCGGTTGGGTAATAGTCTACCTGTATAGATAGGTATTAACTGCTTGAATACGGTCAGTTACGGAGGACTGATTTTTTTTGGGCATTTTGATGCCGTCAGGCAACGTTAAAAACCGTTGACAAAGGGCTTCTGGTGTGGTGAACGGAGGCCATTTTTTACTTGAAAAAAGTTCACTATCTCCCTTGAATTTCTTATACTTAAGGGATGGAAACGAGACCCGGAAACGAACGTAAGGCAACACTAGCAGGAGGGATGAAAGCTGCATTAATTATTGCAGCCGTAGTTGTCTTGTCAGCCTTTGCGACGGATACCGCAACTCCGGTCTCCGCGCATGCGAGCGATTCGGCGATGGTGACGAACGTTGTACCTTCGTCGGAGATTGTGACGACGGTCCAGCCACCCAAGCGAACTGTTTTAACCCGAATCAAGAGCGGCATGGCGAGCTGGTATGGCTCGGTGCTGCAAGGCCACAGGACCGCAAGTGGCCGTAGATTCAATATGTTCGAGTTGACGGCGGCCCACCGGACTCTGCCGTTTGGGAGTAAGGTGAAGGTGACCGACCTCCGAAACCACCGGTCGGTTGTGGTGACGATTACGGATCGGGGGGTTCTGGACCCAGAGAAGGTGATCGACCTGTCGTGGGCAGCAGCGGCTGA
Source organism: Edaphobacter sp. (assembly GCA_035570955.1). Lineage (GTDB taxonomy): Bacteria > Acidobacteriota > Terriglobia > Terriglobales > Acidobacteriaceae > Edaphobacter. The sequence goes on from DATMKY010000050.1 coordinate 33,493, forward strand.
GCTGCACATGGTGAAGATGGGTGTCGACCCGGTGCGGTTGGAGCTGATTACAGATCGGAGCTAGTTCGAGGAAGTCGGGGTTCTGGCTGCTGGAGACATCCAAGGTTGAGGCCCTTTCCCTTTAAGCTTGCGGCTGTTCTTATTTTTTTATTCGTGGTGGGCCTGGCGTCTTTATTGAGGATTTGCAGATTCCCACAGGGCAATTTCGCGCATTTTCATGGTCGTTACGTGGTGATAAGCACACGTTTTGGGACGCGGACGATTTCCCCTTTTTTTTTTGAAAACTATTTTTGGAGTGACCCGCGGAGAAGGGCATCGACCTCCGAGCGGCGGGGCATAGAGGGGGCCGTGCCGGGACGGGTGACGGAGACTCCGGCTACAGCGCATGCGAATCTAGTGGCCTCGGTGAGGTTGCGGCCTTCGGCTAGGGAGGTAGCGAGTCCTCCGTTGAAGGCGTCGCCTGCTCCGGTGGTTTCGACGACCGGGCCAGCGTCGATGGCCGGGACGTGATGGGTGAGGGTCGGGGTCTTGATAAGAGCACCCTGGGCGCCGAGGGTGAGGATTACACTGCCGACGCCTCGGTTGAGAAGGGCGATGGCGGCTTTTTCGGCTGAGGCCAAGTCTGTAACTCGGATTCCTGTTAGAGCAGTTGCTTCGAACTCGTTGGGAGTGAGGTAGTCGCAAAGAGGGTAGATGGTTTCGGGAAGTGAGGCCGCGGGTGCTGGGTTGAGGATGGTCGGGACCCCTTTGGAATGGGCGAGGTGGAGTCCGTGCTCGACCGTGGGGAGTGGGAGTTCGAGCTGAGTGACGAAGACGGTTGAACTGGCGATGAGTTCCGTGGCCTGATCGACCTCGGCGGGGGTGAGTTCGAAGCAGGCACCGGGGACAACCACGATGGCGTTCTCGCCTTTGGCGGCGTCGATCAGGATGGCGGCGGCTCCAGTAGGGTTTGGGGTGGAAAAGATGAATTGGGTGTCGATTTTTTCTTCGCGGTAGAGGGTCCGGGCGATCTCGCCGAAGGCGTCCGGGCCTAGTTTGCTAATGAAGGACACGCTGGCACCGGCGCGGGCAGCGGCTACGGCCTGGTTGGAGCCTTTGCCTCCGGGGCCGAGCTGGAAAGACTCGCCCATGCGGGTCTCGCTCCAGGTAGGGAGCCGGTCGATGCGAAAAGCGAGGTCAGCGACGTAGCTGCCCATGACAGTGACGCGGCGGGATTTGGTGGATGGATTCATGATGGAAGAACGCAAATGGCGTTAAGATGCGTGTATGCCAGTCGATGCAAAGGTACAGACGATTCTGAATGCGGGCAAGGCTTTTGGTCTACCGCCGCTTGAACAGATGACGGTCGAAGAGGCGCGGGCCGAGCGAGCGGAGATGATGCGGCGGTTTGTACCGATGCCGGAGTACGCCGGAGTGCAGGTTGAGGAACGCACCATCCCTCTTGCCGGCGGGAGTGACGGGCGCGAGATTGGCGTACGAATCTACCGACCTGCGGGCGCGAAGAGGATGTTGCCGGTGGTGGTGTTTTTTCATGGCGGCGGATTTGTGATGGGGACGCTGGATACGCATGGACCTTACTGCAGGGCGCTGGCGGCGGAAGCCGGAGTGATCGTTGTGTCGGTGGACTACCGGCTGGCTCCGGAGCATAAGTTTCCGGCCGGGGTAGAGGATAGTTTTGCCGCGACGGAGTGGGTGCTTGCGCATGCCGGAGCGTTCGATGGCGATATGTCTCGGGTGTTTGTTGCGGGGGATAGCGCCGGAGCGACGTTGGCTACGGTTACGGCTTTGATGATGAGGGATCGCGGGGAGGCTGGGCGGTTGGCGGGGCAGATTCTGCTCTATCCGGTGGCGGGCTATTGTGATCCGCCGACGGTGTCGTATGTGGAGATGGCGGCGGGTTATGGGCTGACGCGGAAAGGGATGGAGTGGCTTTGGGGGCACTATTTGAACGATCCAAGCGAGGCTAAAGATTTTCGAGCTGCTCCGTTGATGGCGGCGTCGCTTGCGGGTTTGCCGCGGGCGTTTGTGGTGACGGCGGAGTATGACGTGCTGCGGGATGAGGGGCAGGCTTACGCTCGGCGCTTGGAGGCTGAGGGGGTGGATGTGACGCATGAGTTCGCACAGGGAATGAACCATGGGTTTGCGGCCTCGGCGAATGAGTTTCCGTTTTTGCCTCAGGCGAAGGAGTTGTTGCGGAGAGTGGCGGGGTGGATGGCGGGATAGGGTTGGGTCGGCCACTCCCGGTCTCGAACTGGCCGAAAGGATGACTTGTCGTGATCAGACCTGTCTTTAAAGACGCTCCGTAGAGGTTGAAGAGGAAGACTGGGGAGAAAACGGAAAACGGTGCGACCGCATTTATTTTTACGATCGCACCAACGGAATGAGACGGTCCTCGTCGCGGCTTAGCGTTTCCTGGCGAGAACGGCTTGAACGGCCTCGGTTGACATAGGGTGCCTACGCAGTTCACCACTGCGAGCTTCTTGAATCGTCAGCCAAGTGACTGGACGGAAGTTCTCTCCCTCAACCGACAGAATGAAATCGGTGAGCTTGGTGATGAGCTCGGCTTTCTGAGACGGTGATAAGACTTTTTCAATCAACTTCACTTGAATCAGAGGCATTTTCTGTACTCTCCATTCCGAGACTGGTTTCCGGTTATATCCCTTCGAGTGTCTTAAGGTGTGGTCTGTCCAACGAATGATTGGCAAGATACATCGGGATGCCAATTCACGAAGGCCCCATTGGGATTGTCTTTCCACGCCCAGACGTGCAACGTGTAAAAGGCCGGCAAACCGAAGCGGTTGGGAGCTTCAAAATAATGAAAAATCTGTCCCATAAGCTGCGGCGGTGTGCCAGGATGTTTCGCATCCCACGCCGCCGCGAGAACCAGATAGTCGGCGCCAGTAAGTTTGAGGTTTCCGTTGGGCTGTGCCTCGTAGAGCACGATCTGCGGCCGCGTGACGTCTACGATACCGCCGCCAACTAACGTGTCATTCACATAGTGAAGACCCATGGCACCGGAGTCAGATCCACTCACACAGCCGAATTCGAGATGATACCCGTCGTATTCTGCCGACCGAACATTTTGGTAGCGTGCAGTCGCATCTCGGACAGCTTTGATAAGCGCGCCCTGTTGGCTTTGAATCAATGACGATGACGTCGTGTGCGAGTGCTCCTCTTGCGTCTGGCTGATCGCGAACATCGGGAAGATGCTCATCACAGCGATAAAGATGATGAAAGACTTCAATAGCTTCTCAAATTGCCTTGTTCTTACGTCAATTACAGGGGGGTGTATTGCGTTCATTTCGCTATTTCTCCTTTTGGACTGAGTGTCCTCTCCCCCTGCACATTCGTCCAATAGATTGTTATGATGAGAATGATCTCGAAAGGAGATGCATCTTGGAAGTCCGACAGCTTCAAACCTTTTGCACCCTCGCGGAAGAGTTGAACTTCACACGAACGGCGGAACGCGTGAATACAGTGCAGTCCAATGTGACCTCGCAGATCAAGTCACTTGAAGCCGAACTGGGAGCTCCCTTGTTTGATCGGTTGGGAAAGCGTGTTGTTCTTACAGAGGCTGGTCGTCGCTTGCGGCCATATGCTGAGAGAGCGCTTGCTGCAATGGACCAGGGTCATCGCGCCGTTAGGTTTGGTAAAGAGCCCGCTGGACCCTTGCATATCGGTACACCCGAAAGCGTTTTAACGTATCGGCTGCCCGAAGTTTTGAAGTTTTTTCGGAAGCAATATCCTAAAGTGAATCTTTTCTTCCACCCCGATTCGCAGGAGAGACTGGCAGACGCGCTCGAGAGTGGCAAATTGGATCTGGCCATCAGTATGTCGAGGCGATTTGGGGGCCCGCAACTCAGCGCGCTGAGCATGCGGACCGAAGACATCTACCTTTTCAGTGTGCCGGACCATCCGCTCTTAAAGGCGAAGAAGGTCTATCCGAAGGATCTGATGGACCAAACCCTGCTTTTGACTGAGACCGGATGCGGCTATCGCATGATGCTGGAAATGCAACTGGCGTCAGCACAGGTGAGACCGCAAAACATCACCGAATTCTCCAGCATTGAAGCCATCAAACAGTGTGTGGCCGCAGGAATGGGGGTAGGACTTCTGCCGGAGATTGTCATCGCCAACGAACTAAAGAAGAGACAGTTCGCCATCCTTAACTGGCAAGGTGCAAAGATGAGCATCGAAACGTCTGTTGTCTGGCATAAAGATCGATGGTTATCACCCGCAATGCAGGCATTCCTGGATGTTGTTAAAGTTATGCTGCAAGAGACGGGAACGCCGACTCTTCTACGAAAACGCGCCAGTTAACTTGCGTTTCGCTAAGCTGAATGCGTCGACCACGCACGGGTGGAAGTACATGAACCGCGGTGGGGTGACGGTTTCGGCAAATGCGGTCGGACTCGGATTCCGAAATTGCTAAGAATGCCGCATGCGTTTGCAGCTTCGGCGGATGAGTTTCCGTTCTTGCCGTTGGGGAAGGCTCGGGTCGCGGGTGGATGATGTGAGGTTGTGCATGAAACGTCAGTCTTTTTTATTTCTTCTTCGACGCGCGGGATCTTTACTGCGATTTGTGATCACCTCGATGGTTGTTGCTAGTTGTGCGTTCTTGAACCCTGCCTTGGCCTGGGCGGAACAAGCTTCGGCTTTGGTGTTGCATCGCACGGTTACTTTTGCCGATCGTCAGAGCTATATTGAACTTCCTTTTGAAGTGCCTGAGGGAGTAACTCGTGTTTCGATCGAAACTTCGTACACCGAGCGAGAGAAGCACACGACGATCGATCTTGGATTATTTGATAGCGAACGCTTTCGGGGATGGAGCGGAGGCAACAAGTCCTCGTTTACGGTCTCAGAGACAGGTGCCACGCCGTCCTATCTTCCCGGGCCGGTTCGGGGTGGAAGGTGGAAGCTTGTTCTGGGTGTTCCGAGTATTCGAGAGGGAGTTCGTTCCGAATTCACGGCGAAGGTCTACTTCGCGTGGGCAGGAGATTCGCCTGGGGTGTCGACCTTCAGCGAGGTTCCTTTGCGTGGCGGTCCCGCCTGGTATCGAGGTGACCTGCATATGCACGATGCTCACAGCGATGGCTCGTGCCTCAGTCAGTCGGGCAAGAAGGTTCCTTGTCCACTCTATAAGACGGTGGAGACCGCGGCGCAACGGGGCCTCGACTTTATTGCTATTAGCGACCACAACACAATCTCGCAATTTGACGCCATGCGGGAGTTACAACCTTACTTCGATCATCTGTTGCTGTTGCCCGCGCGCGAGATTACGACTTTTTATGGGCACGCGAACGTGTTTGGAACAACCGAGTTCATCGATTTTCGCCTGACCAGTTCGTATGTTCCTGACATCAATCACCTGCTAAAGCAGGTTCAGGATTTGCATGGGCTGATCTCTCTCAATCATCCTGGCTTGCCTTCGGGGGAGATTTGTATGGGATGCGGTTGGACTGCACCGAATACAGACTTCAGGATGATCAATGCGATTGAGGTTATTAATGGAGACCTGGGGGAAGGGCCGGGCTCTGGTATTCCTCTGTGGGAAGAGGAACTCAATAAGGGTTTCCGGCTGACCGGGATTGGCGGCAGTGACAACCACAACGCAGATATTGCTCGCGATGGCAGGTCGGCAATCGGGCGGCCGACTACCGTTATTCATGCGCGAGAGCTTTCCGATCGGGCGCTCCTCGACGGGATCAAGGCCGGCCATGTCTTCATTGATGCGGAGGGTACAAAGAACCGCACAGTGGAATTTGAGGCAAAGACCGATTCGGATACTGCGGCAATGGGCGATTCAATCCATGCCGCCGCAGGGCAGAAGGCGCATTTCAATCTCAGAATGATTGCACTTCAAGGTGCGTATCCAGAGGTGATTGAAGATGGCCAGTCGACTACATTGATGGACAAAACAGTTTGTGCGGAGCCAGACGAAACAAAGGGATTTGACTATACAAGCGATGGCCATAGACATTGGTTTAGAGTCAATATTCGATCGACCAATGGTTTACTCCTTGTCATCGGCAATCCCATCTATCTCAATTTCTGAAAAGCAAAGAAAACGGTTGCGGTAGGGCCGCTTGAGTCGCGAACTTGCCGATAATGCGTGCGGTTCGATCTGACAGTCTCAGTTGACAAACCCGGGCGGATAATACGGCTAATGACTTTGCGGTCTTCTTTGTCTTGACGGCCTACAATTCCGGAGCATTGTATCCGCGGGTAAGGCAGCTTCCGTTCTCAAAATTGCTCGATACGTTCCCGAAATCCGCCTTACCGCTAAGTCCGAAATGACCGCCCTTCGCGGTCTACGCGCAGCGCCCTGAAAACCGGGCTTTAGGGAAACCAACTTCACTCGGTCACCTGAAGTAGTTCGATTTCGGCCGGGTATTTTCTCCATTCGTTGAGTTTTGCGGCTGTAAGGCGTGCATATTCAGAGGAGGAGATGCGTCTGACGTTCCAAGCAAAGTTGAGATGGTGGTATGCGTGTTGCGGTCTTTTCTTGACCTGCGGGTTGTCGCTTCCTTCAAAAATTGAGTTTATTTTGGCTCAAGAGTGAACTGCCTGAAGACGCAGTTTTCGGAAGCTTGAGATCAGTCTGGTTTTTTGGGTTGCCACTTTTTACGCGCGGAGGCTTGGGGCTCGGGTTTTGAAGCGACTTCAGGTGAGGATGTTGGTGTTTGTTCCGAGACGGCCGTTTTGGGTTGCCACTTTTTTCGTTCGGGGGTTGTGGCCGGTGGTTGCGTATCGATGGGATTTGGTGTTTTGGGTTGGTTAGTCTCTTGAGCTTCAGATTGTGTGAGAGTCTTTTCGGCGGCAGGTGTAGTGGATTTCGGCTGCCATTTTTTGCGTTCTAGAGCGGATGGCGGAGGGTTGGTGGTTGTGCCTGAGAGGTTCTCAGCGATTGAGGCTGGAATGGCGCTCTCAGGGTCCTTCGACCGCGCCCCGTTCGACTCGCCTGCGGCTCGCTCTGGGGCTTCGTTCAGAATGACGGAGTTTTGGGTAGTGGGTGGCGCAGCGGATGCTGTGACAGTGGGTTTTGTTTCGGCTGGTGCGGTTGGTTTGGTGTCGATGGTTGAGGTGGTAAGACCTTTGGCGCGGCGGACTCCTTCGAGGAGAAGTTCGGCTACGTCTTTGATGACGATGTCTTCTCGCTCGGCTTTGGTGGGCGTGCTGCCGAGCATGCTCTTGCAGAAAGGGCAGCCTACGGCCAGGACTTTTTCTGATGTTTCTCCTGTGGCCGTTGTGAGGGTTTGTTGGGCCTCGCGGAAGCGGTTGTCAGAGATGCGGTCGTCGCCGGATTCTTCTTCTTTCCAGAACTGCGCGCCGCCGGCTCCGCAGCAGAAGGAGTTTTCGCGGTTGCGGGGAAGCTCGGGTGTGTTGTTTGAGAGGACCTTGAGGAGGTTGCGCGGGGCGTCGTAGACGTCGTTATGGCGGCCGAGGTAGCAGGGGTCGTGGTAGGTGATGGTGGCTTCGCTGGGCGCGGGCTGGAGCTTTTTGCCGGCGACGAGGGTTTCGAGGTACTCGGTGTGGTGGAGGACTTTGTAGTCGCCGCCGATCTGTTGGTACTCGTGGCCGAGGGAGTTCATACAGTGAGGACAGCTGGCTACGATGAGTTTGGGGCGGATGGTGTTGAGGGTTTCGACGTTCTTGTCGGCGAGCTGGCGATAGAGGTATTCGTTGCCGGCGCGGCGGGCGGAATCTCCGGTGCAGCACTCGCGCTTGCCGAGGACGGCGAAGTTGACTTCGGCGTGAGCGAGGAGTTCGACGAAGGCGCGGGCGGTTTTTTGCGCGACCGGATCGTAACTGGCGGCGCAGCCTACCCAATAGAGGACGTCGGGTGTGGGGTTTTCGTCGATGGTTGTGACGGTGAGGCCGTCGGCCCAGGCGAGACGCTGCTCGTGGTTGATGCCCCAGGGGTTTTGTGCGCGCTCCATGCCGCGGAAGGCAGACTGAAGTTGCTGAGGGAACTCGCCTTCGATCATGACCTGGTCGCGACGGATGTCGATGATGTCAAGCATCTGCTCGTTTTGCGTGGGGCAGACTTCGATGCAGGCTCCGCAGGTAGTGCAGGCCCATGCGGCTTCGGGGGTGATGGCGAATTTGAGGAGTGGGTTCGGGCTTGGAGTTCCTTTTTCGAACCGGGCAGGGGTGAAGGCGAATGGATTTTGCTGCGCGGCTAGATCGTTGAGCTCCATACGCTTGTTGATCTCGAGTGCTGCGGGCGAGAGGGATTTGCCGGTGGCGGTGGCGGGGCAGACGTCCTGACAGCGGTTGCACTGGATGCAGGCATAGGCGTCGAGGAGGCGAGGCCAGGAGAGGTCTTCGAGTTTGTTAGCTCCGATCTTGAAATCGGATTGGGGTTCGGAATCCGATTCGGCTTCGAGGTCGAGCGTGACGGGTGGGAGTGTTCCTGACTTGGGCTCTCGGGCGACGAAGTACTTTACCGGAGCCATGAAGATGTGGATATGTTTGGTGTAGGGGAAATAGGCGAGAAAGGCGAGGACGCTGCCGAGCGCTCCCCAGTAGCCGAAGACGCGGAAGGCTTCGACGTTGCCAGGAGCGAAGAGATGCGACAGGGCAGTGGCGAAGGGCTGGACACCGTCGGGCCCCTCGATGGCGAGTTTGGCGCCGGCTCCGATGGCTCTGCTGCCTACGTGAAAGAGGATGAAAGTAGAGACGATGAGCGAGTCGCGAGGGATTTTGGCGTGCTGGACGTCAGGGTGAAGGAGAGTGCGCGGGTTGAAGCGGAAGTCCCGACGGCTCGGGAGAGCGAACCGGCGGATGATGAGGGCGATGACTGCGATGAGGACGAGGAAACTGAAGATGTCGGAGAGGAGGTTGTAGGTGGCGCCGACGGGGTTGGCGGAGGAGATGGTGAAGGGGATGTAGCCCTCGATCGCATCGACTAAATTGACGAGGCCATACAAGACGAATCCGTAGAAGATGAATGAGTGGAGGAGGCCGATCGTGGGGCGTTTTTTGAAGGTGCGGGTTTGCAGGAGGGTGGTGGTGAGAGCGTAGATCAGGCGACGAGGGAGATGGTTGAAGCGGGATTCGGGGTCGGGCGTGCCGCGACGGATGCGGAGATAGAGGCGGTAGAAGCCTTCAAAGGCAAAGGCAAGCGTGAGGAGTGCGAAGAGGAGGAAGGCGATCTTTTGGGGAAGAGGAAGCATGGCCGTCACCGCTCGCGTTTGATCTTACCTTGTTGTAATTATTTTTTTAGTTCGGCGAGGATGGCTGGAAGGAGTTGGGGGACGTCGCCTACGATGCCATAATCGGAGATTTTGAAGATGGGAGCTTCCGCGTCGCGGTTGATGGCAACAATGGTTTTGCTTTTGTTCATACCGGAGAGATGCTGAACTGCTCCGGAGATGCCGACCGCGATGTAGAGCTTGGGTTGCACGGTTTTTCCGGTCTGGCCGACTTGTTCGGAGTAGGCGCGCCAGCCGGCGTCGACTATGGCGCGAGTGGCTCCGACTGCGGCTCCTAGCTGGTCGGCGAGAGCTTCGACGTATTGAGTGAAGCCTTCGGCGCTGCCTACGCCACGACCTCCGCTGACGACGATGTCGGCTTCCGTGAGAGAGACGCGAGAGTTACGCTCGGCGGTTTTGCCGGTGATGTTGAGGCGTGACGCTGGGAGATCGAGGTCGACGTCGAACTGTTCGGCGGATTCTGTGCGTGGAGTGGCGGGATTGAAGATGCCGGGCTTGATGGTGACGACGGCGACGGGACCGGTGGCTTCGATGGTTTCGGTAACTCGTGCGAGGAAGGTGTAGCGCTGGGCGGTTATGGCGCCGCCGATGGCTTTGAGGCTGATGACGTCTTCGAGGAGTGGGGCGTCGAGCTTGATGGCGACGCGTGGGCTGTATTCGCGGCCGCTGCGGCTGCCGCCGATGAGGATGACAGAGGCTTCGCCTTCGCGGGCGATTTGAGCAACGGCTGCGGACCAGAGCTCGGGATCGTACTGGGCCAGTGCGGGGAGATCTGCGACGAGAACTTGGTCCGCCGCGCGGGCGACCTCTGTGGCTATAGCGGCGACGTTTGAGCCGAGAACGAGCGCGGCGACCGGAGTATCGCTTCCCTGCTGTTGAGCAAGCTCGCGTGCGACGGTGACCATCTCCCAGGTGCTTTTGCTGACTTTTCCGTTGGCGTGTTCAACGACGATGAGAATCATGCGATCACCTTGGCCTCGTCGCGCAAGAGGGCGACTAGCTCTGCGGCTGCAGCGAGAGCGTCTTTGCCGTTGAGGATTTTGTTGAGGCGTGCTTTTACCTGAATTTCTGCACCGGCGAATTTGATTTTAGGTGTGATGTTGAATTGGTCGAGTGATTCTTTGCGTAGCTCTTTTTTCTTGGACTTCATGATGTTGGGAAGGGTTGGGTAGCGGGGCTCGTTGAGTCCTTGTTGCGTGGTGATGACCGCGGGGAGTTCCACGGTGAAGGTTTCGCTGCCTTCATCGACGTCGTGTTTGCCGGTGAGCGTGGTGCCTTTGAGTTCGAGGGCGCTGGTCCAGGTGGCTTGCGGCCAGTTGAGACGTTCGGCTGTGGCGGCGCCAAGGGCGTGGCTGTCCCAGTCGGCTTGTTGGCCGCCGGAGAAGATGAGCGTGGCTTCCTCTTTTTGCGCGATCTCTGCGAGGATTTTGCTAAGTGCGATGGCGTCGAGGCGGGTGTCGGTTTCGACGTGAATGGCGCGGTCGGCTCCCATGGCAAGTGCGGTGCGTAGAGCTTCCTGCATACGTGCGGGGCCTACGGCAATGGCGATGATTTCGGCTTCCACACCACTCTCGCGAAGACGCAGCGCTTCTTCAACTCCGTACTCGTCCATGGTGTCCATGACCAGCTTGCTGCTTTCGAGTGCGACGGTGTTGTTGGCGACGCGTACGCTCTCCTCGGCATCGAGAACCTGGCGAATGTAGGTCAGTATGCGCATGGGTCTGATCTCCGTTCCGTGGTTGATCTTTCGTGCGACACGGCTGAGAAAATTATCTCCTTGATAAGCGTACCTCAAGGGCTAAAGTCCCATTGCGGGCAGCGAATCTGCGGCACGGCGAATGACGTGCCTTAAGCGACATGATTTCTCCCGGCCTGTAACGCTTGCAGAATACTGAACGGTGGGTAAGAAAGTCAACGCGGCTTCTTTGCGGCTTTGGATGAACTGGCAGAGCGTTTCGCTGAGGTCGTGACGCGAGCACGAAGGCCTTCGGTGAGCAGGCAAGTGAAGTGGCTGGCGATCTCCTGACCGCTGAGCGGGCCTGCGGGTTTGTACCAGGTACCGATCCAGTTGATGGCTCCGGACATGGCGAAGGAGGCGAGCATCGGGTTGCAGGGAGCGATGGATTTGTCCGCAATTCCCTCTTCAATGTAAGCGCGGATGGATGCGTCGATCCGACGTTTGAGGGCGCGAACTTGCTTGCGAGTTTCGGAGGAGAGTTCGCTCTCGTCGAGCATGGAGACGCAGCGGCCGAACTCGTGAAGAACAACGGATTTCGCGTAGGCCTCGATATATGCGCTGACCTTTTCGAGGCCGGTGCCGCGGCTGACGATGGCTTTGTCGAGGAGCTCCTCGATGAGAGCGATGCCCGCGTGATAGCACTCGACGAGGATCTCTTCTTTGTTTCGGAAGTAGTAGTAGAGCGCGGGTTTGGTGATCTGAAGACGCTTGGCGAGATCGCTCATGGAGGTGCGGCGATAGCCTTCTTCGAGAAACATATGGGCGGCGGTCTGGAGGACAGCGTCGCGCTTGACGTCCTGATTGCGTTGGCGGGCCTGAAAGGCCTTCCATGGTTCGTGATTGCGCCGTGCCGCATCTTTCATGTCACCGATTGTCTCAGATGTTGCGGATGGGGCAAGGGCTTTTCGTTATTAGACTTTGAGGCCGATGAGGCGCATGAGTTCGATGCCGTTACTTTTGGTGACGACGCCTTCCTGGAGCTTGTAGTCGAACTTCATTTTTCCATCTTCTATGTGGTCCTGGAAGTGGGCGTTGCGGGAGTTGCTTTGGTTGCCGATGTTGGTGAGGGCTAAGTCGTGAGTGGTAATGATTCCGACGGCTCCGGCTGCAAGGAGAGCACAGACTACGCCCTCGGCTCCGGTGAGGCGGTCGTTGGAGTTCGTACCTTGAAGGAGTTCGTCGAGGAGAAAGAGGACGGGAGGATTTTTTTCCGCGAGTTCGCAGATGTGCTGGAGACGAGTGATCTCGGCATAGAAACGAGAGCTGCCATCCTGAAGGGAGTCATTGATAAGGATGCTTGCGCCGATTTGTAACGGCGTGAGTTTCATTTTATCTGCGCGAACGGGAGCTCCTGCCATTGCAAGGACCGTGTTGATGCCTACGGCGCGGAGCAGCGTGCTTTTGCCAGACATGTTGGAGCCGCTGATGATAAGGAGGCGGGTTTTGTCGGAGATCTCTACGTTATTGCGAATACATTTTGCCGCAGGGATGAGTGGGTGACCGAGTTGTTGCGCGATGAGGCAGGGTGCACTGGTGACGAATTCGGGGAAGGGGTCGGCTGGGTGCTCGTAGCTGTAGGCGGAAAGGGAGAGCAGAGCTTCGGCGTCGCCGATGGCGTTGAGCCAGGAGCGGACCGCGGCTCCGTGGGCGGCGCGCCATGCCTCTGCGGCGTAGGCGACCTGGACGGAGTAGAGCAGAGGAATGTCGAGGAGGCGTGTGAAGACGTTGTCGCGGGAACGAATGTATTCGACGATGTTGCGCAGGCGTGCAATGGCTTGAGAGCCGGGTAGATGGTGCGAAGTGATTTGGGCTTTGAGGGTTTGAAGCCGTGAGGATTGGAAGGGTTCGCGCTCGAGGCGGGCGAGGAGTGAGGAGAGAAGTTGCAGATCTGCGAGGGCACGGTCGGTATCGTTGAAGACTGCGGCGATCTGATTGCGGACCGATGCAGTAATGATGGTTTCGATAATGACGATGGCGAAGAATGGGGTTTTGGTGCCGAGTTGCGCCCAGATGATGGCTCCGGCGATTGCTGCGATGGCGAGAAGCAGTGAAACCCATCGAAGCCACGGGCGTGTTAGCAAATTGGGGGCCTCCGCCCATTGGGTGAGAGCTTTGGGGTGGATCCCTACTTTGAGGTCTTCTCCGGAGATTGGGCCAAGGATGGCTATGTCTTCGCGGAGATCGAGGCACGGGCGGAGCTCGGTGAGGGCTGCGTGGCGTTGGGTAATCTCTGCGATCGGCGCGGGGGCGAGGAGCCACGCGGCGAGGGTTTCTTCGCCCATGCGCGTACGTGCTAGGGACAGAAGTTGGAAGAGGCTAGCTTCACCGAAGAGATCGAGGTCGCTCGCGTAGAGGCTGGTGTGAGTATCGATCGGCGTAGTGGGGGCGCCGGTTCCCCTCCAGCGGTCTTCAATGCGGGCGAGACCTTTGCGGTAGAAGTCGACGGCGCGCTCGGCGCAGGCGCGGTCGCGGAGGATCTTTGCGTGGACGATGGCGATGGCGATGAAGATTGCTGGGCTGAGAAGAAGCCACCATGGCGAGAAGGCTTCGCGATGAAGAGAGAACCACGCGGCGACGACCGTCGCAACAACGATCGACAGGCGCAGGTTGCCGTAGCGGATGTGCAGTTGTTCGAAGTGAGCGACACGTTGCTCGCGTGTTTGGAGCCGCTTGTTATATTCCTCAGACGGGGAGAGGTTCGACGGTTGCACAAGGGTTATTATCGCCTACTTGCTTTGAGGCTTCGACGGGGTGACTTCGGTGAAAAGCAATGGGCATGCAGCTTACGCCGCATGCCCCTGGGCTGTTTGCAGATTGGTTAGAAGAGGTACTTCAAGGCGAACTGAAGGTTGCGCTCGCCCTGTGCGTTGTTGATCAGACCAAAGGTTGTTCCGATGCCTGAGTTGGGGCCAGCAAGGATCGGGTGGTTGAGAACGTTGATGGCCTCGGCGCGGAACTGCAGACTCTGGTGTTCTACGATGGTGAAGTTCTTCGAGACACTAAAGTCGACGGCTTGCAGACCAGGGCCGGTGTAGCTGCCAACCTGGCAGTTACCGAATCCTTTGGTAGGTTGCGAGACGTTAGCGCCACTAAACCATACCTTGCCGGGGCTGCCTGGGATAGTAGAGTTTGCACCGGGTGTTTCGATTGGCGCCCCGTTGCAGTTGGCCCGAGGGAAGCCGGAGGTGGTACCGGAGTTGTCGCTGGCTTGCGGCGTGAACGGGAACCCATCGTGGAACTGGAGGATGGAATTGACCTGCCAGCCACCGGCAACGAGATCGGCGACACGGTTGATGTTGGAGCCGAATTGGCGACCACGGCCGAAGGGAAGATCGTAGGTCACGAATCCGTTGAAAGAGTTGGTCACGTTCTGATCGCAGCGTCCATAGTCGGCTTCGGGGTTGTAGGTGTTCTGGAAGAAGAAGTGATTGTTGCCGGCCTGCGTGAGACCAGGATTGGTGTCCCCGTACTGCGCATAGAAGCCGGAGGAGTTCCCCATGCACTTGGCCCAGGTGTAGTTGGCCTGGAACTCAAGTCCGTGGGAGAGACGCTTCTGGAAACTGGTTTGCAGTGCGTTGTAGTTGGAGTAACCGACCGAAGTCGTGAGGCGAGCCTGACCGATCAAGCCCTGAAGTGTTGGGTTGAGGTAAGGGCTGGGTGAGATGACGCCATTCGCTCCGAGCACTTTTTGATTGATGAGTTCGATCGCCATGAGGTGATCGGTCTTCTGACCGACGTAGCCGATCTGGAAGGTAGAGGAATTGCCGAACTGATGCTGGACTACGAGATTGTACTGCTGCGAGACAGCAGGACGAACATGGTTTGGATCGAAGGCGTGAATACCGGCTCCGGAGAAGCAGACGGGCGATTGCGCGAGCGCGGCGGCGACGGTGCAGCCTGAAGCAGGGAAGCTGGAGAATCCCTGATCGAGGGTTGTGTTGGGGAGGGCCTGCGTGCCACCTGCGTAGGTGACGTTGGGTTGAATTGCGAATGGCGGATTCTGGAAGAGAAGGTTTCCGGTTCCGGTGCTCTCGGTGAAGTTGGAGATGCCATAAGCACCGCGAACGACAGTAGCTTTGGCGAATTCAGGCTGCCAAGAGAATCCCACACGTGGCTGGAAGTTGGTGGGTCCGTTGTACTGGTTGTAAAGCGCGCTGGAGTTTCCATTGAGGCCGGCGATTTCGACTGCGCCTGTCTGGAGGTTGTAGTTGGTGGCCTGGTTGTGAGCTTCGCCGCGCGGTGTTGTGACCTCGTAACGCAGCCCGAGGTTCAGGGTCAGATTAGGGTGGAGGTGCCAGTCGTCCGCCACGAAGGCAGAATAGAGACTGTTGCGCATGCTGCGACCACCGCCGTTTCCAATGGCTACGTTCTGGGGCAGACCCAGAAGAAAATCAGCCTCTGCAAAGCCGGTTGGTGTGCCTATGGCAGACGGATTGGAGGTAAAGGATCCGTCGTAGGTGAACTGGCCAGCGAGACCGGCGTTGCCAACGTAGTTAATGTTGGTCCGGTAGTTGAAGAACTCAAACCCAAGATTGATGGTGTGCTTGCCATGGATCACAGTAAGGGTGTCTTGTGCCTCAATCACGGTGTCATGGAAAAGCGAGATGAGGTTGTTGTTGCCAAAGGCTGCGCTGGTACCGTTGGTGACGAAGCTGGAGCCGGTGAAGATCTGTCCAGGCAGGAAGGTCTGACCGGGTGCTGCTCCGGCAATGCCGAAGTTGCTAGCGAGGTTTTGACCTGTTGGATTGGTGAAGCCCTCGGTGACCGGGAAGTAGCTTGCTCCGATGCGCGCGTCGTTCAGCAAGGTTGAGCTGAAGGTGTGAGCGTAGTCGATGACGCCGTTATAGAGCGGGAACTCGTTGTCGCCGTCGCCGATCAATAGCTGACTGTTGGTGGTTGGGTTGGTGATGTGCTGCTGCGAGTAGCGACCGTAAACGTGGTCTTTCTGGCTAGCGATCCAGTCGAGCTTAAGGTCGCCCTGATCGCTGTTAGTGTAAGTGTGCACAACGTTGAACTGATTGCCGGTGGTGAGGTTGTTGATGGGCGCGGGATAAAGCGTCGAACTAAGAATCTTTGTTGCGGCCGCGCTAAAGGGGCTGGTGATTTTGTTATTCAGATATGGCTGACGCGCGCCCGGTGTACCTGCGGAGAATGGATTGTAGAGCTGTTGGGCGGGATTTTTGCAGAGTCCGGCTGCGGTGAAGCCAGAGGTGCAGACATCGGAAAAGTCTCCCTGACGCTCTGCGACCGTGAAAACGGTGTAGGACTTCGTGGTAGCGGGTTGATCGAAGCGTGACCCCTGATAGTCGACAAAGAAGAAGAGCTTATCCTTGACGATTGGACCGCCGACAGAGGCACCGAACTCGTTCCAACGAAGAACCGGCTTGACAGTTGAGCCGTCGCGATAGGTGGCACCGGGAATGTAGGGCGAGACTCCCTTGTTGAGTCCGGCAGCCCATGTATTGGCGTTGAGGGCATCATTGCGGATGAACTCAAAGACGCTACCGTGGAACTGATTGCTGCCCGACTTCAGCGTGACACTGACGATGCCCCCCAGATAGTTTCCATAAGAAGCGGGGGCGTTCTGCGAGATTAGGTTGAACTCCTGAATGGCATCGACGCTGGGCGCAAAGGCGACATCATTATTGTCGATCTGATTGTTATCCATGCCATCAAGAACGTAGTTGTTCGTCTGCTCGCGGTTGCCATTGATGTAAGGACGGCCGACCTGGAAGCTCTGCTGAGAGCCGGTGAAAGAACCGGGATTGAGGCTGACCGCCCCGGGCGAGAGGAGCGTGAGCTGGTTGTAGTTGCGCGTTGCGAGGGGCAGATTAACGTTGGCGTGGGCATCGAGCACAGTGCCGAGAAAGGTCTGGTCAGTTTGCAGCAACGGAGGAGCACTTGAGACTTCGACAGTCTGCGAGGCTTGACCGACAGTCATCGCAATGTCGACGCGAGCAGTCTGATTCATCGCGAGCGAGAAGGCCGGCCGCTCGATCGAAGTGAAGCCGGCTGCAGTTACCTTGATGGTGTAATCGCCGATGGGAAGCGGGGAAAGATAGTAGACGCCCGCTGAGTTTGTCTGGGTGGGATAGAGGGTGCCTCGAGAAGTTTCGCGAGCGGTGACTGAGGCCCCGGAGATGACTGCTCCGGATGCATCGGTAACCGTGCCGGTGATTTTAGCGCTGATGTCCTGCCCGAAAGCGGCAGAACCTATGAGGAAAGCGAGCAGACTACTCAGGATGATACGTACTCTCATTGGGAAGGCCTCCACGTATTTCTTTGTCCATCTCTGCTGAAATGCTTCTTCAGGTTGGGTTTCTCGGATGGGGCAAATTTCTCGATCTTTGTTTAAGTCTTTGCCCGACACTGCGTTCGGCTGCAATTCGGGTCGTGGCGAATCGGGTTGAGTGAGACTGCCTGCGGCTTTCTCTAGCCCGGAAATCTCAAATAAGCATTGCTTGCTTGATTGCCGAATAGTATAGACAACTGTACTGAGATGCAAGTGGAGCCATGAAAATTATTTTTTATCCCACTTCAAAGCAGGCAGTGTGGGTTGTGAGCGAAAGACCAGGACCTAAGGGGTTATCTGCTGATTCAGCTTCTAATCAGTGAGTTAGACCTGCGTCGCTGGAAGCGTGGTTTTCCCAGTAACAGGTGTTTTGGGCAGGATCGATGTGCGAAAAACTGTTCCAGCGACGACGTTTTATTCTTCGATGAAATCAGCTCGCAAGAGTAAATGAGGCAAGGAGGCGGTCGCGAACGAAGACGATGTGGTCGCGCATGGCCTGGCGGGCTTCACGCTTTGTCTCTTTTTTGAGGGCCTGATAGATGCGGGTGTGGGCAACAGGTGCCGTGGTTGCGGAGAGTTCGTAAGATCGAGAGCGGCAGAGGAGGGTCTTTTGCTGAATGTTTTCGACCACCCGGCAGAGCTCGTCATTGCCTGTTGCGGCTGTAATCATGGCGTGAAAGCGCATGTCTTCTTCAATATGTTCGAGTTTATTGCCTTCCTTGAGGAACTGCTTGGTGCGGTTGATGCTGGCGGCGAGGTCGCTGAGAAGTTTCGGCGTGACATTAGCGGCGTCGATGGAATGAACTTCGAGAATCTCGCGAAGCTCATAGAGATCGCGAATCTCTTTCTGCGAAAACTGGCGGACGTAGGCTCCGCGGCGCGGCTCGATACAGACGAGGCCTTCGGCTTCGAGGCGATTCAGGGCTTCGCGCACGGGCGATTTGCTGATACCAAGTTGAGTTGCGAGTGACTCTTCGGTCAGACGGGATAGTTCACCTAAGGTCCCATCGAGCAGGTTCTGTTTAATGCTGCGATAGGTCAGTTCGGTCAGGTTGGGAATTTTCGCTAACTTAATCATGATGTGTGCAGGTTTCGTGGATTCTACACGACTTGAAAGTGTGTGCTGACTTTTTTCTGGAGACTAAAAGAATGGATTTCAATAGAGCTAAATCGTTTCGGTAGAAATTGCCGCCTGGTCGCGGCATGGTATTCGCCCCAGAGCACTGAAGACAAGGAGTGGCGGGAGCATCCGTTGATGATCGATAGTGCAAAGCTCCGCATATAGTTCGATGACCTTCTAATTCGAAAATTATTGTTTAATACGAAAACTTTGTCTGCAAAGACTCAGAGGATATACGGCGCCACAGAAGGTGACGAGTAGATGAGGGCTTGAGGCTAAAATCGAACGAACATGATCAGCCGTCTGCTTGCATGGATGGAGGGCAAGAACGCGGAGGTACGGCTTCCCTGGCGTATGTTCTGGACGGGCTTTGCCATTCGGGTTCTATTTATTACGTTCGGTCATAGTTACCGGTTTAGTGGCATTCAGGATCACTTTCAGTTTGGGTGGGAGATGGGGCGAATTGCTCGTGCGGTTGCGACGGGGCGCGGGTTTTCCGATCCTTTTGTGACGAGCTCGGGGCCGACAGCATGGTGTCCTCCGCTTTATCCGCTAATGATGGCTGGGGTGTTCAAGATCTTTGGAATCTATTCGGCGCTGTCGGGATGGGTGATTCTGACGATCAATAGTATTTTCTCGGCGCTGACTGCTGTTGCGGTTTATGAAATTGGCAAGCGGAGCTTTCGTGGCAAGGTGGCTCTGTGGTCCGGGTGGATCTGGGCGCTTTATCCGGCGGCGATGCAGTATGCGGTGCACTGGATCTGGGAAACAGCGATTTCGACGAGTCTGTTAGCGGTCGTTATCGCTGTCGCACTACGGGTGCGTGGGGTTGGAGAGGCTTCGCAGCCTTCAGATCAGAAGAGAACTGCGCTTTGGGCTGCGTTTGGACTGTTGTGGGGGTTGATCGGCTTGCTCAATCCATCGCTGATGGTTTTTCTTCCAGCTTGCGGGCTTTGGATGTTGTGGGGCGAGTGGCACGACATATTGGCGAACGTGGCGCGGGTTACTTTAGCAGCGGTTCTCTGCGCGGCTTGCCTTGCACCGTGGATCTGGCGGAACTGGGTTGCGTTTCATGCTTTCATTCCGATGCGGTCGAACTTTGGTGCGGAGTTATATGCCTCGTCGCTGGAGACGAACGACGGGTTTCCGTGGGGTGGGACGATTTCCATCTTTGCTGCAACTCCGGACCAGCGTCGTTACCGTGAACTTGGGGAGGTTGCATTTTCGAAAGAGCGCGGAGAGATGGCGAAGGCGATCTTTCGAGCGAATCCCGGGCGGTTTGAGCGGTATGCGTTGAAACGAGTTTATTTTTTCTGGGTTAGTGTGCCGCATCCGATCGACGGAAAGCTTATGACGGAGGTTTTTCGGGAGCTTAATTATTCGTTTTTGAGTTTGAGCGGATTGCTGGGGTTGGGTCTGGCGATTCGGCGGCGACAGCCGGGGGCGCCGCTCTATGCGAGCGCGTTTTTACTGGTGCCGATTGTGTATTACGGCGTAACGGTTTGGGCGCGGATGCGGAGTCCGCTGGAGCCGCTGATCTGCGTGCTGGGTGTTTATCTCTTTCAGTCCGCAGACCGCAGCCGCGTTTGGTCTTGGCGAGAGTAAATCAGGTGCCGGGATGGTACTCGCGTTTGATGTGCCCTTTGAGATCGGACGGGTAGAAGTAGACTTCGCGCAGGTTGCCGGTGCTGTAACGTTCTGCTTCATCGTCGAAGTTCGGTGAGGACGGGTGGCCGCTTTCTCCGCCAGCTGTGACTGCCTTGGCGTGGACCTTGTCGCCGAATTCGACTACTGCTACAAAGCTGTTGCCGCTGGTTCCGTACCATTTTTTTGTGTTGGGATAGGGGCGCGCTCCGAAGGATGCGAGAGAGCCCCAAAGCGATGAGGTGAAGCCTACCGGGATGCTTGGTGCGGCATCGTTGAAGGGCTGAACGATATCGCCGTTGATTCGCTGGAAACGGTTGATGTTGCCCCAGTGTGTATCCCATGTTCCGAAGTCGCCGGTGAGTCGGATGGATGCTGCATCGAGTGACTCAAGGAGTTGTTGCGGAGGGGCTTTTGTGACGATGTATTCCTCGACAGAGATTCCCGTTTTGCGTGCTTCTTCAGAGGTGTGACGACGTATATCTTCGCCCCAAAATACGGCAAGTGACGTTGGGACTGAGTCTACGCCCCAGCGATAGTCCCATTTACGAAGCCGCGCAATCTGATTCGTAAGTTTGCCCGCGAGCGGATTGGAGGACGGAGCGTCGTCCCACGCTTTGATGAGAGCCGGGATGGTCTTCTCGAACCACGGAAGATAGCTGTCGTAGGCTGCGCTGATTAATGAGTCGAGGGTGAAGTCTTTTTTATTTTCGAGGACGCGGACGGCATGCAGGCCGCGGGCGCTTTCAGTGCCGGATTCGACGTAGGCGGGGAAGTCCTGTTTGTGAAGGCTGCTGACACCAGCTCCAGACCAAGGCGAGTTGTTGCTGTTGTAGAGCCAGCCGCTCTTTGGATTGTGGAGTTGCGGGAGTTCGTCGACGTTGAGGAGGCCCTTCCAGTCGGTTGCAGGATTGCTGCCGTCGACTGGTTTGGTGAAGTCGAAGCTGGTGTCGCGACGCGGGATGAAGTTGCCGTGGAAGTAGGCGATGTCGCCATCGGTGTCGGCGAAGATGGTGTTGTTCGAGGAGTTAGCTTTGAGCTCGAGGGTCTGGCGGAAAGATTTGTAGTCTTTGGTTTTCGTGCGGACGTAAGACTGCGTGAGCGCCTCGATGGGCTTCTGCATCAGGGCTATGCTGACCCATTTGCCGTTCTGCTGGCGGATGACGGGGCCGTGGTGCGTGAAGTAGACGGTGAACTTCTTCTCGGCCATGCCTGTTTCGGTCTTGTATGGGACGCTGATCTGCTTTGAACGAAGAGCCCGTTCTTCGGTCCCGTATTTATAAAGAAAGGTATTGTCCTTTTTGGAGACGGTTTCGAGGAACTCGTCGACTGCATCGACGCCGCTGGAGGTATGCATCCATCCGGTGTGCTCGTTGAACCCTTGGTAGATAAAGAACTGGCCCCATGTGACGGCTCCATAGGCGTCGAGGCCCTCATCGCTGGCCATCTGCAGTTCGGAGCGGAAGAAGAATGAGGTGTGCGGGTTGATGAGAAGAAGCGCGCGATGGTTGATGGTATTCGAAGGCGCGATGGCCATGCCATTGGAGCCAGTTGGCTCTTCGGGGTCGGAGTTGTAGATGTAGGCGACCTCGTTTGTTGCGGGAGCGGAGTTTGTTGCCTGAATGACGGGAACTTTGCTGTAGAAGGCTTCGAGATCTTTGAGGTTGACGCGCTCGATGTCGCCGCCGATGCTGCCTTCGGTGAAGGAGAGGGCCATCCAGGGCTCGAAGTGCTGAATGACTCGCGGTTTTACTTCGGGATGTTTGTAGAGGTAGTAGTTGAGGCCGTCGGCGAAGGAATCCATCAGGGCCCTGAGCCATGCGGGACTGGCGGCGTATTGCGACTTCATGTCCGTGGGGTCGATGAAGAGCTTCATCCGAAGATCGAGATAGATGCGTGACTCGCCTTCGGCTTCGGCAAGGCGGCCCATGGCGTTGATGTAGTTGGTCTCGACCCGGTTGAAGTCATCTTCGGCCTGCGCGTATTCCACTCCGAAGACGGCGTCGGCATCAGTTTTGCCGTGGATGTGGGCAATGCCCCAGTCGTCGCGAGTGATGGTCACATTGGCGGCCTCTTTTTCCCAGCGCGCGAGGTCGGGATTTCCCGCCACTTGCGGAGAAGCGAAGGGTGAAGACGCAAAGATGAGAAGGAAGGCTAGATTCTTCAGGCAACGGCGGTTGTTCATGTGCTGCTCTTCTCCGTTCGGGGGCGGCCTTTGTGGGCCAAGGTGCAATGGTGGCGTGAAAACAGTTTACCTTCCTGGGTATTTCGCGTCTCGGAAGATAACTGTGGGGATCGCCCTAATCCGCGGCGGCAGACTAACGGTAACCCATGAAGATTTTTTGTGGACTGGATGAGAGATAGCTGCCTATACTGAGTTGCTTTCCGATGAACTGTTTGAAGTGCAATTACCCTTCGCGTAAACCAGCGATGCAGGCAATCCTCGGCTTACGCAAGATCGAAATGTGATTTTCGGTGACAGATTGGAAGACACGAAAAGAGGAGACCGATATGAAGCGAATTGTTTGTGCCGCTTTAGTTTTATTTGCATTGATGGCGACTGGAACTTCCAGGGGTGTTGCCCAGAAGCCGCTCTTTACCGCTGCCGATACTCAAGAGTTGCTCGCGTTTAAGCTCACGGACCAGGGAGTTGAAAACTACTACAAAGCGACGATGGCGGTTGGAACGTGGGCGAAGGCGCATCCGAATACGAAGTTCCACGATGACGATGAGAACAAGGATGCCTCGGATACGACGATCAGCGACATGGTGGCACACTTCTCGAAGTTTCCACAGTTCGATGCACTGATGAAGAGCAACGGGCTTACGACGCGCCAGTATGTTGATACGTTTATGATTCTGGTTCCGGGGCTGGCGATGGTCGACATGGAGCGCGAAGGGCAGAAGTTCAAGCCGTCGCCGATCATTTCGGCTGCGAATGTGGACTACATTCGGAAGAATCACGATCACATCACGAAGCTCATGACAGAGATGGCAAGCGCTGGCGGCGATCAGTAGATAGCATAATCGATCCAAGTTACGTGAAAGGAGCATTTCCGAACGGCGCGCCACGACCGGTCGGGATAAGCGAAATGCCGGCCTTATGAAAATTGGGCGGATTTTCGCTGGAAGGTGCTACGCTATCAGCCACCGACTGACCTGTACTTCTGCTGCGACGAACTGGAATAGATGGACTGAAAATCGGGGAAGAACAGGTAGAGACACGTCGTTCTTCCAGAACCACCTACCGCGACTTTGGGGCTGGATTCGAAGCAAAAGTCGCCACAATAATAAGTCAAGGAGCGCGTTATGGTTTGCCCAGCCTGCAATGCCGAGACAGGAACTTCCACCTTTTGCCCGCACTGCGGCGCGAACACAGCGACCGGGGCTCCTGCTGCAGCCGCGACTCCGGCAGGCGGTTTGTCGGAGACTGCCGCGGGTGCGATTGCCTACATCACGATTATTCCTGCCATTATTTTTCTGGCGATGGAGCCCTACAACCGTAGCTCTTTTGTGCGCTTTCACGCATGGCAGTCGATTTTCCTTGGGGTAGCTGCCGTTGCTCTCAACCTGATTCTGGGTGTTATTCCCATTATCGGATGGCTCCTTATGCTCCCTGTGGGTCTTGGGTTTCTGATTCTGTGGGTCATCGTGATCATCAAGGCAAGCAAGGGAGAGCGCTTCAAGATTCCCTTTATTGGAAACTTTGCGGAACAGCAGGCGAAGTAAGATCGTCGAATGGCCCGGGATATCCCGCGGTGGGCGCCGGTGGATGTCCCGGGTTGTTTTTTTCCTGAGAGATGACCGCTATGTCTGGTGAATCGGTCGAAACCGTCGTAGTCGAGTTTTCGCTGAAGGTGGGCGAAGGGCGGTTGAATGCAAAGGTGGAGGTTCCTGCGGGCCACACCAATGTAACGGAGATGCTACCGATTATTCAGTCGCTTGAGAACGCGATCATCGGCACTGTCGCGCAACGTTCGGAAGAGGCTGGCTTTCCTGTTTCTTGCAAGGCTGGGTGCGGTGCGTGTTGCCGGCAGATGGTTCCGGTAAGCATCTTCGAGGCGCAGGGATTGAGCGAGTGGATACGGTCTTTGCCGACGGAAGAGCAGAAGGCGCTCGAAGCGAGATTTCACCAGACCCTGCTGGCGCTGAAGGACAAAGGCATGATTGATCGGCTGGTGCACGAGGACTGGCTCTTCGATGGCGAGACAGCAGAGAAGATGGCAATCGACTACTTCCGGCTAGGTATTCCCTGCCCTTTTCTTGTGGATGAGTCGTGCAGCATTCACCCACGGAGGCCGCTGAGCTGCCGGGAGTATCTGGTAACGTCTTCGCCCGAACGATGCAAGGACCCTGCGAAGAATATGGTGGCAGGCGTTGAGCTGCCGCTGAAACTCTCCCAGGCACTCTACAGAATGGGCAGCGAACTGGAGCATGATCGCCGTGGGTGGATTCCGCTCGTGTTCTTATTTGCCTGGATGAAGAGCGGTGCTGATCCCGGCGCAGCCTACTCGGGTACTGGGCCGGAGGTCCTTCGCCAGTTTATGCAGCATCTGGAGACATCACCGAAGAAGACGTAACGTCCGGCGACTTATCTTCCCGACCAAACCTCCCCGTTTGGAAAACTGTAGCGGGCCAACGACTCTGGATAAATCTCGATGCTGTAGCCGGATTTTTTCGGCAACATGTATCGGCCTCTGCGGATAACCACTGGATCGACAAAGTGCTCGTGGAGATGATCGACGTATTCGATGACGCGATCTTTCAGCGTTGTGGAGACGCGAAGATAGTCGAACATGGCAAGGTGCTGGACGTATTCGCAAAGACCCACCCCGCCCGCGTGCGGACAGACGGGGATGTCGAATTTTGCGGCGAGAAGAATGATGGCGAGGTTTTCGTTGACTCCGGCGACGCGGCAACTGTCGATCTGGCAGACGTCGATGGACCCGGCTTGCATGAGCTGCTTGAACATGACGCGATTGTGGCAGTGTTCGCCCGTGGCGATACGGATAGGGGCGACATCGCGGCGAATGCGCGCGTGGCCAAGGATATCGTCTGGGTTGGTGGGCTCTTCCATCCACCATGGATTGAGAGAACCGAGAGCACGAGTGCGCTCGATGGCTTCGAGAACGCCCCATTTTTGATTGGCATCGACCATGAGGCGATTGTTGGGGCCGATCTCCTCACGGACGATTTGACCGCGGCGAAGATCATCTGCAGGGACGCCGCCGACTTTGAGTTTGAAGTGAGTCCAGCCTTCGGCGAGGCCTTCGCGAGCGAGACGACGAATTTTTTCTTCCGAGTAGCCGAACCAGCCGACGGAGGTGGTGTAGGCTGGGTAGCCTTCCTCTTCGAGGTGGCGAAGTCGCTCGGGCATGGTGGCTTGGCTTGCGCTGAGGATGGCTAAAGCTTCTTCTTTGGTGATGGCATCGTCGATGTAACGGAAGTCGACCATCGAAACGAGTTTTTCAGCGGGGAGTTCCGCGAGGAGCCGCCACACGGGTTTGCCTTCAGCTTTGGCGTAAAGGTCCCAAACTGCATTGATGAGAGCGGCGCAGGCCAGGTGAATGACACCTTTTTCCGGACCGAGCCAGCGGAACTGACTTTCATCAGTGAGCTCGCGAGAGAAAGCGACAAAGTCCTCCGTGATGGAGCTTAGAGTGCGGCCTTTGACGAAGCGAGCGACGTATTCGAGGGCCATGACGCAAAGTTCGGTTCCGCGACCGAGGGTAAAGGTGAGGCCGTGGCCTTCGAGACCGCTGTCAGTCGAAAGGATGCAATAAGCGGCGGAGTAATCGGGGTCCTTGTTAACGGCGTCGGAGCCTATGCTTTCGCGTGAGGTTGGGAAACGGAGATCGACGACACGAACGGAAAGAATACGCGGATCGGCCAAAGCTCGGAGCTCCTTGGAGGTTGTGGAGTGCATAAGAATTTGTAGCGCTTGCTATTCCTTATTGTTACATCTTCGCGCGGCACACATGAGTTGAACTGAGGTGAAGAGAAGCGCGAGAAGCGCCGCGAACCACAATGCGTATAAGAGATGGACTACCCAGAGTGGGGTTGCGCCGATGTGACGTAAGAGTGAAGGCAGGAAGTTCCATGCAGTGATGTGTGCCGCGTCCCAGGAATCTTCGAACATGGCGGGGGTATTCAGATGCCAGGCTTCGCGTTTGCCAAGCGCGAAGGCAATGATGTTCTTGAAGCGGAGGAGGATGAGCCATGTGGGATGACCGAAGGTTTCGATCTGGTAGATTTCGAGCGGAACCCAGAAAGCTAGTGAGGCGCATTGAATGATCACGCTGACGGCAGTGACGGCGAGTCCGAAACGGTAGATGGTTTTGCTCAGGTCTTCTCGATAGCGGAGAAGTAGTGGAATGGCGAGCAGACTCGCGAGTTGGACGATGCTGGAGATGTAGCGGGCACCCCAGGCGAAGTCGCCGGGCCACCAGAGGAAGCGGGAATAGAAGACGATGTATACGACCAGTAGCGTGAGTGTGGTCAGGAGAAACGACCGGATGGGAGGTTGAAGGCGTTTCCACAAGAGTGCTGCGAGCATCAGAGTTAATGGAAACAACGGATCGTAGAGGAAGATCGATTTTTCCGGAGAGAAGAGGGGACCTAGGATTCCGGAATACATGCCATGAATGATGGAGCCGCTGAAGGGGTAGTTTGCAGGAAGGGATGGGTCTAGTTTTCGGCCCTCGATGGCGAAGTAGGTCATGTAAGTGGTGGTCCATGAGTCGAACCTAATGTATTGATAAAGGCGGTCGAGCGTGACGAAGAAGGCGTACGTAGGGACAGTGAACTGCAGGTAGGTTTTGAAAGCCCCTCGATGGATTAGTTCTTCTTTGTGGTTGAAGCGGGTGGTCAGGAAGAGGAAGGTGACTACGGCGAAGATGTCGAAGACAGTAGTGATGCGGGTGAGGAGGTTGAGGCCGAGTGCGGCTGATCCCAAGAAGAGTGCTTGTTTGTTTCCTGTTGTGAACCATTGATATTGCAGTGTTATTCCGGTGAGGGTGAGCAGAAAGATGTAATTGTTCTCCTGCATGTTCTGGGAGTAATGAAGATGGGTGGTTGCCAGAAGGAGTGCCAGAGTTCCAGCGATGGATTCTTTCGTTTTGAATCCAAGCAGAGTAAGGAATTTGAAGGCGACTAGCGCTGTGAGAATGTTGAGCAGGATGTTCGTGCTGAACGTGACTACGATGCTGCGGATGGCGGGATCGGTACCGTTGCTTGTGTACTCCTGCCAAAGAGATAAATGGCTGATTGCGGTGCCCGCAATGTCGGATGGGAGCAGGAGGAGGGACTGGCCTATGCCGTACCAGGCGTAGAGGCGGCCCCCGCGACCGTGGAGGCCGAACTCGGGGTATTCATTTGGAAAAACTTGTGGCTCGCCAGTCCAAAAAGAATGGGCTACCTGCAGACGGTGGGTGGTGTCGGAGGTGCCTAATTCGCCGGATTGGATGAGGAAGGTGAAGAGAGCCGTGACCAGTAGGAGCAATGGGAGCGGTTTGGTCAGAAGACGCATTGAATTCAATGGTACTTTGTGGCGCTCGATGGCCCACCTCTTCGATGAAGCCGAAGGATGCGCTACTTATTCGTAGCCCAAACGATTCGATTTTTAGAAGTAGGCGGAGGTAAGGGCTGAGTCGGCGAAGAGGACTTGCCAGGAGGGGTCAAGGTAGAGCCAGCGTTGTGTGCTGAACCAACTAGTGGGCATCTCCGGAACGTGAAGCAGGCCATGGCCGCCCATGCACATCAGCTCAGTTCCGTTCCATGCGAGGAAGCTTCGTGAGGGCTGGCCCACGCGGGCCGGGTGGGTAAGCTTTCCGAGACAGACCGGGCAGCGCTGCCGCTGGTCGCGCAAAGCCCAACGCAGGCCGAAGAGGCAGATCGAGAAGGAGCAGATGAGCTGGATGTAGTCCGATGTGTCCTGATCGAGCGAGGGACGCAGGTGAGCGAGGTCGATCGAGACCAGATAGACGACGGGGAGAAGCAGTGCGAATTTGCCGGATAGGAACGTCCAGCGACGAAACCTGGTAGGCCACGACAGTTTTTGCAAGCCGATCCGGTACTCGCCAAGCGGAAGCGATGTGGTGGCAGGCAAGGCGAGGAAGGCGATGATGACAGCAAATAGGAAGATGCCGAATGAGCTGTAGGTTCGCTCAGCGAGAGCGAGGCAGAGGAAGTCGTCCGGTGTGCCGTCTGGGGTCGGTGCGGTCATGCGCCAGTGGTCGCCGAACTTTTCCTGCAAGGAGGACGGACTCATTTCGGCTATAACGATTCCATCGTGGCTGGAGGACATCGCGGAGTCGGGTTGGAGCAGCCAGGCATCGATCTTGCCGGGGAATCTCCAGGAGCCTTTCGGTGCAACACCGGCGACGACAGCGATGTGCTTGCCGACGTGCACAGTCTGTCCGGCGATTTGCGGATCGGCGTTGAACTCCCTCTCCCAGAGCGTGTGGCTGAGGATCACTTCCGGGATTGTGCCTGACAGGTTGGCCTTGATATTCGCATCGGGCCCGGCAAACTGGATGGGCAGCCTCAGAAGCTGGAAGAGATTCGCGCTGGCGTGAGCAACGTTAATGGTGGAGTGAGCGCTAGTTTCCTTCCACTCGAACTCCTTCACAACCTGGTAGTATGCAAAGTCCTTGAAGAGCTGCTGGCGGCGACCTTTCCAGAGGCGGAACTGGTCGGCGGAGATCGTCGGCGCGGAATCGTCGGTAGAGTGGACGCTTCGGATAAGTACGATGCTGGATGGAGCGACGCGATAGCGGAGTTGATCGAACTGCTCGCGCACTCCCGGTAATGAGACCGCGACGACGAGGCTTGCAGCGACGATGCCTGCGAGAAGGAGGAGGCATTGAGTGGCCGACCCCATGGTGGTTGCGCGTGGCAGGCGAATTCTGCCGGATTGTGCTCTGAGGCAACGTGCATCCTGGAAGGCCCCGAAGCAGAATTCTGCGATCTCACGCTCGACGGGAATTGAGATTTCGCGGTGCGGCGCACGGGCCTGACGGACGTGCCAGAGCTCGGAGCTCCACTCGCGCCACCACTCTGCGCGCTGGTGCCGCGGGATGAGTAACGATGCAGTGCGAAGGACTGCGAGATGCAGTAAGTGGATTGCGGGATGAAGGGTCATACTCGCTCCTCCTCGGGAATGGGAATAAGTTTAGTGAGGAGCGGATAGCGTTTTCGCGAGGATTCGAGGGCGAGTTTCCCGGTACGTGTGAGTTTGTAGTATTTGCGTGGAGGCCGCTGCTCGGCGTCCGCGATGAACTGCTGTTCCCACTGGGAGCGAATGAACTCGTCGCGCTCGAGGCGGCGCATGGCAGGGTAGACGGTGCCGCTTGGCAAGCCGGTCATCTCCATAACACTGAATCCATAGAGGCAGCCAGCACTGACAGCCTGAAGGATGAGGGCGGCGGTGTGGGAGAGTTTGGCCTCGGGTACCATGCGTGAAATTTTACCTATGTAGCAATCTACTTGACTAGTCCCTATACTGAATGCTACATAGGGTGAGAGAGGTACTCGCCATGCTCGAGGTTAGGTCGCTTTGCAAAAGCTATCGCGGAATTCCGGCAATTGAGAATGTAAGTTTTCGCGTCGGAGCCGGGGAGATTGTTGGGTATGTGGGGCCAAATGGGTCGGGCAAATCGACCACGGTAAAGATTATTACCGGTCTGCTGGAGGCGAATGTGGGGCAGGTGTTGTTTGAGGGCGAGAGCATCCGGACGAAGATGCTGGGGTATCGTGCCTCGTTTGGGTATGTGCCGGAGGAGGCGCATGTGTACACCCATCTCTCGGGACTGGAATATCTACAGCTGGTTGGGCGGCTGCGAAATATGACCGAGGGAGTGATTGAGTTCAAAGCGAACCGGCTGTTGGCGCTGCTGGGGCTGGAGTCGTGGAGGCACTCCCCGATCTCGCTTTATTCGAAAGGGATGAAACAACGGGTGCTGATTGCGGCAGCGCTGCTGCATGATCCGAAGCTGCTGGTGTTCGATGAGCCGCTATCGGGGCTGGATGTGGTTTCGGCGCGGCTGTTCAAGGATTTGTTGCAGCAGCTGGCGGCCCAGGGAAAGGCGATTTTGTATATCTCGCATGTGCTGGAGGTGGTGGAGGTGGTGTGCGATCGCGTAATCGTGATTGCGAAGGGGAGAATTCTAGCGGATGCTCCACCGGCGGAGCTGAAGAGCTCGCTGGCGCTGGCGAACCTCGAGAGCGTCTTTGCGCAACTGGTGCAGCAGGAAGATACGCAGAGTGTGGCGCAGGAGATGGTAGATGTAATGGGGGTGCACCATGTCTAGCTGGGTGGGCTTGTTTGGAACGCCGAAGAATCCGGTTCAGTCGTTGGCGGTGCAGGCTGGAGCGGTTGCGAGACCAAGACGACGACAGAACCAGTTTGGGGTGCTGGTGGGGCATCTTTTGTATCGGTTTTTTCATAATGAGCTGCTGGCTTCGGACGATGAGACGAAGCGCGTGATGCTAATGGGGTATGCGGTTGCTCTGCCGGGTTTGCTGGTTGCGCTGTTTTTGTATCCGGCTTATCACGCGTTTCCTCCGAATCCTTATCCGCGCCCGTACTGGCCACAGGCGTGCGATCACTATTTTTATGTGATGTATTCGTTTGTGATTATGGGTGCGGCTACGGTGTATGAGTGGGACTTGCTGTTTCCGGATCTGCTGGATGTTTTTGTGCTTTCTCCACTGCCGATTGCAAAGGAGCGATTGTTTTTTGCGAGGGTGTTGGCACTGGTGATCTTTTTGTCGCTCGTGCTGGTGGGGACGAGCATTCTGGGAATGATTTTCTTGCCACTTGTGGCGGAGCAGCACAGTTTTTTCTGGCATATTTTTGGACACGCCATTGCTGTTCTGATGAGTGGGGCTTTTGCTGCGGGGACTTTTCTCGCTTTGCAGGGGATTTTGTTGAATGTGGTTGGGGAGAATATTTTTCGGCGGATTACTCCGGTACTACAGGGCGGATCGATGATGGTGCTGCTGGCGATTCTGTTGCTGGAGCCTACTTTTACGCAGTCTCTCGCCGCGTTGATCAACTCGGGAAGTCCCGCGGTGCGGTGGTTTCCGCCTTTCTGGTTTTTGGGGGTTTATGAGCGGATTATGGTGGGGCCTGCAGCGCTGCCAGTGTTTCATTCCCTGGCGTGGATGGGGTGTTTGGCGTTGGTTGTTGTGATTGCGTTGACGGTGCTGACTTATCCGCTGGCTTACCGGCGGCGCGTGAAGCAATTGATTGAAGGGGCACGGGCGGCCAGGTCGGGGCAGCGGATTTCTTTGCCGGTCGACAAAGTGCTGCATGCGACCTGGTTGCGACGGCCACAGCAGCGGGCTGTGTTTCACTTTGTGAGCCAGACGATTCTGCGGTATCAGCGGCAGCGGGTGATGGTGGCGTTGATCAGTGGACTGAGCCTTGCTCTGGTGCTGGCAGAGTTGGTGGTGGTGCGGGTTACAC
Organism: Edaphobacter sp.; assembly: GCA_035570955.1. Taxonomy (GTDB): domain Bacteria; phylum Acidobacteriota; class Terriglobia; order Terriglobales; family Acidobacteriaceae; genus Edaphobacter. The sequence goes on from DATMKY010000050.1 coordinate 64,975, forward strand.
CGGGAGGGATTCGGCCGGCATTGCTGACGGGAGGAGTGAGGGCGGCGATTCCGATTTTGATCTTCTGCACGGTTGCCGGACTCGGGTCGGTACTTTCGGCTGCCGCGGACCGGAGGGGAACGTGGCTGTTCAGTACGATTCTGGGACGGCCGCGCGCTGTCCCACTTTCGGGAGCGCGGCTGTGGATCACGATGTGGGCGATGACGCTGAGCGTTGCCGCGGTGCTGGTGCTTCACCGACTTTCGCCGGAGAGTTTGCAGAGTAACCGGGTGCTAATAGGGCAACTGGTTGTTGCGTTCGGGCTTAGCCTGCTACTGCCGGATATCTTTCTGTTTCACGTGCGGACACTTCCCTTCACTCATCTGCATAAGAGCGTGATTACTGATGTGCCGCTGGCGATCGTTCGCTATTTTGTCTTGTTTCCGATTATGGTGATGATCGTGGTCGGCAATGAGCCGTGGATTGAGGCGAGCCCGCGGCATATGGTGCAGTCCGTGTTGGTCTTTGCGGTGGCGCATCTTCTGTTGCGGGATGCGCAGGTGCAGTCTGTGGAGCGATCTGTGATCGACACGGCTCCGGACGAGGCGGATGAGTTTCCGCAGAGTCTGGGTTTGCGGGATGCGTGATCGGACAGCGTGCTCTAGCCGGCAAATTGAACTTCAATTAGCTCGATCAATGACCGCCGCAGCCGTGGCCACACCCGTGACCGCCGCAACTGTGACCACCACAACTGTGGCTTCCGTGTCCTCCGTCGCCGTTGTGACCATGTCCTCCATGTGAAGAGCAGTATGAGTCTGCCGTAGCGCACGCGCTGCAACTCGCCAGCAATACCGGATCTGCTGCGCTGCCATCGTTCTTCGATCCGAAGGTTCGGGCATAGAGTCTTTGCGTCTTCTCAACCCCGTCCCTCTCGTTGTCAGAGCCTCGAACGACATGGGGATTATGGTGAATCATTTTGCCAAAGAGAGCGTTGCAGTCTGCTGCGTACTTCGCCGTGTCGAGTATGTGCTGATGCCAGAACTGATCAAGATCGTCCCGGCCTTCCTTGTCGGACCACGGGACCAACATGAAGCCGGGCCTTTTCTGCAACAGGGTTAGAAAGCGGACGTACTCCGTCCGGGCGGCTTCGGCCCTTTCAAGAGACAAACCCTGCTTTTCGATTAGTGCATCGCGAATGGAATTGAGTTCGAGTTCCTCGGGGATCAGGTTTCTGGTCGTCGCTGAGGACGAACTTTTTATAGGAAAGCGAAACAGGAACCAGGTGAACCCCACAAAGAGAAGGACAACGATAAGAATCGGCATTGCTTTACTGCTTCCTGGCGCCGCCAATCGGCACCTGTTCTATCCCTTATTTATGCCGCGATTTTAGATCGCGCCATGCAGAATGCCAACTCAATAGGAGGGGTATTTCGCAAGTTTTCACAGTAAATTATTGGCATACCGGGTAAGTTCGAAGCTGTTCCGAAGTTTTTTCGCGGTCTAGAGAGGTGCATGGGAATGAAGAATCTTTTTGAACCTGCCGCTGTCAACGAGATAACGGACCGCATTGCCCACCTCCGGCCTGATAGCGAACGGCAGTGGGGCAAGATGAATGCAGCGCAGATGATGGCGCATTGCTCCGCGGCAATAGCGATGGCCGAGGGCAAGGTGACACCACCGCGAATCCTGCTTGGAAGATTGCTGGGACCGTTGGCGAAGAGGTCACTCATCGTGAATGGCGAACCGATGCGCCGAAATTCCATGGCAGAGAAGAGTGTGCTGGTGACCGACGAACGGGATTTCACGGTCGAGCGTCAGCGGTTGCATGAATCGATCGACCGCTTTGTATCGGGCGGGCCCGGGATATGCACCAAGCACCCGCACTTCTTTTTCGGCCCGTTGACCTCGGTGGAATGGGCGGCGTTGATGTATCAGCACCTCGACCATCATCTGCGTCAGTTCGGTGTCTAGCGCCAGTAAGCGGATTCGTTTTTGATGTCCTAATTTCGGCGGAAGAGAAAATGCGTTTCGTCTCTCCCTGCGCCGGAACGCGGTCGGTCACGACCTGCGGGAAACATGGCCCGGAAAATCGGCGCGGCGCATCGGATCTTGATATCTTATTGATAATAATAAGGATCATCGATTCAAAGCTCGACCTTGAATCTTTTCTCGATATCGAGATATCTTATATCGTAAGAGTTAGAGAGGCCGCAATGATGACTCAAGCAGAATGCGTTTCGGCAGCCCGCCTATGGCTGGTCCTGGCGCGAGCGCATGGGTCGATTGTGGATTACATCGAGAGCGCGATTACGGCGGAAGGACTTGGCCTTAGCGACTTTATGGTCCTGGAGATTCTGCTGCATAAAGGGCCGCTGACCATTTCCGCGATTGGAGAGAAGGTGTTACTGGCGAGCGCTTCGATGACGTCGGCGATTGACCGGCTTGAGAAGCGCGGGCTGGTGAGGCGAACGAACTGTAGCTCGGACCGCCGGATCAGGATTGTTGAATTGACAGACTGCGGCAGGGCTTCGATTGAAGGGATTTATGCGCGACATGAGGCAGACCTGGAGAAGATTTCGGCTGAGCTGAGTAGCGAAGAACGCGCGGTGATGTATGAGGGATTAAAGAAGCTGGGACGCGCGGCACAGGCGGCTGTTACGGCTGGTAAAGAAGCAAGGAAGGAAACAAGCAAGACGGTGTTGGAGCAGGGCACTCTGGCCTGAGGACTCGGCGGAGTGAAAGAAAGGAAGCAGTATGCTGACCGTACGAAAGAGTAACGAGAGAGGCCATGCAGACCATGGATGGCTGGATTCTCATCACACGTTTTCGTTTGCAAACTACTACGACCCGAAGCACATGGGCTATCGCTCGCTTCGGGTGATCAATGAAGACCGTGTGGCTGAAGGGCGAGGGTTTGGAGCACATCCGCATCGCGATATGGAGATTCTGAGCTATGTGTTGAAGGGCAAGCTGGCACATAAGGACAGCATGGGACACATCGAGGTTCTTGGGCCGAATGAGATTCAGAAGATGTCGGCTGGGACTGGCGTAACGCACAGCGAGTTCAACGGATCGACGGAAGAGCCGGTACATTTTCTGCAGATATGGATTGAGCCGAAGACTACGGGAACCAAGCCTAGTTATGAGCAGTTGAAGTTCGACCCATCGGAGAAGCTGGACCGGTTCAAACTTCTTGCTTCACAGGAGAAGATTGACGGCGTGGCGACGATCAACCAGGATGCAACGGTTTCGGTCGCAGAGATGACACCGGGTAAGTCGCTGACCTATCCTTTGGGCAACGATCGGCATGCGTGGCTGCATGTGATTGACGGCAATGTGACTGTCAACGGCAAGGCGCTGCACACGGGCGATGCTGTTGCCGCTGACCAAGAAGCGAAGCTTGAAATTGTTGCACAGGGCTCCGGTAACAGCGAGATTGTGCTGTTCGACCTCGCATAAAGGAATTTGGACCAATGAAACGGTGACCGGTACGTATTTCCGGCCGGTCATTCCAACCACGACATCTCGCGACGAGAATTTTGCGAAGAGATTTTGAAACCCGAGTTTTCTACAAGGAGACCACAACCAATGAATCGCCGTATTTTTACAGCCGCTCTCTCTGCTCTGCTCCTCACTGGAGTTAGTGCGTTCGCCCAGAATTCAACATGGACCATCGACAAGAACCACGCCCAGACCAACTTTCAGATTCGCCACATGGGAGTCAGTACGGTTCGCGGCTCGATCAGCGGTATCACCGGCACGATCGTTTGGGATGATAAAGATCTCAGCAAGTCGGGCGTCGAGGCCACAATCGATACAGCCACTGTAAACACGAACAACGCGGGACGCGACAAGGATCTGAAGTCCGCCAATTATTTCGATGTGGAGAAATTCCCGACCATGACGTTCAAGTCCACCTCAGTAAAGCGGGTGGATGGCAAGCTGCAGGTTATTGGCGACCTTACCCTGGCGGGAGTGACGAAGAGCGTTACCCTCGACGTGGACGGACCTACTCCTCCACAGAAGGGAATGGGCGGCAAGCAGGTCATCGGTCTCTCTGCCACTGGAATGATCAAGCGGAGCGACTTCAACTTCGCGCCCAAGATGCCCAGCATGGCACTTGGCGACGAGGTGAAGATCACCATCGATGTCGAAGCGAACCAGTAAGGAAGATGCAGAGACCACCTTCTGCTCACGATCGCGGAGGGTGGTTTTTTCTTGCCTTAAAATCGGAGCCTAGTTGCCGTGGGTGCGCTGAATACGTTCTTTGTTATCGTGGACAAGGCGGAGAAAGTCCTGGAGAATAGGGCCCTGATTCTCTGGGTTCCACGCGACAACGAGACCCATGTGAAGAGTTTGGGGAACGAGTGGAGAGAAAACGACTCCGGTGGGCCGAAAATGCCGCACGCCGGAGGGAACCAGACCGACACCTTCGCCGGATTCAATGAGAGTAAGAACGCTGGACCAGGTTTCGGGCGTGTTGACGATGTTGGGAGAGAAGCCAGAGGCAGAGCAAAGAGCGAGAATTCCATCAAAGAGCGCCGGAGTCAAGGGGCGATCGCAGAGGACGAAGCGTTCGGCGGCGAGGGAGGCGATGGAGACCGGCTTTCCGGCGAGAGGATGGTTTCGCGGGAGCGCGACGACGACGGGATCGCGATAAAGAAGATCCGCGCGGAGGGTTCGATCGAAGGGAGCCTCGAGCGGACGGGCAAAGGCGACGTCGATCTTGCCCGTGGCGAGAGCTTCCATCTGTTCCGGTGTGCGCATCTCATGGAGCGAGAGCTTGATGCCGGGGTGGAGCTTGCGATAGTCGCGGATGATGCGGGCGAAGAAGCCTCCCGCACCCCAGAGAAAGAAGCCGATACTGAGGGAGCCGACTTCACCACGAAGGGATCGACTGGTGACTTCGACGGCCCGATCGGCGGCGAGCAGCGTTTTGCGGGCCTCGGCGAGAAAGAGCTGGCCATGCGGCGTCAGGCGAGTACGGCCTGAGGTTCGTTTGAGCAGAGTACCTCCAACTTCGCGCTCGAGATCGGCGATCTGTTCGCTGATGGCAGACTGTGAGACGTGAAGCTGTCGGCCAGCTTCGCTGAAGCTGCCGTGATCGGCGACGGCACAGAAATAACGGAGGTGACGCAACTCCATAACTTTGATCCCGCTCTGAGAATATCGGTAAAACCGATGGCTAGTGCCGGAAATAACTGTGAAACCAACGACCCGCGTAAAATGTCTATAAGAAGATAGTCTTTCACGCAGGAAAAAGGCCTCGTTCCCCATGTGGATCGTAAAAGTTGCTCTGAATCGGCCGTACACGTTTATCGTTCTGGCGATCCTAATTCTGATCGCCGCACCAGTGATGATCGTGCGTACGCCGACGGACATCTTCCCGAATATCGATATTCCGGTGATCTCGATTGCGTGGCAGTACACGGGGCTGAATCCGGAAGAGCTTGAAGGCCGATTGACGACGCCGTATGAGAAGGCGCTGACGACGCTGGTCGACAATATTGAGCATACGGAGTCGATGACGATTGCCGGACAGGTGATCGTGAAGCTTTACCTGCAACCGGGTGCGAGCATCGATACAGCGAATGCGCAGGTGTCGGCGGCTTCGCAGTTTATCTTGCGACAACTGCCGCCGGGAATTCTGCCGCCACAGATTATTAATTTCAGCGCATCGACGGTGCCGATTATCCAACTTGGACTTTCGGGGCGTGGACTGTCGGAACAGCAGCTCAATGATCTGGGTCTGAACTTTATTCGGCCACAGTTGGTAACGGTTCAGGGTGCAGTCGTACCCAATGTCTATGGCGGCAAACAGCGTTCCATCATGCTGAATCTGGATCCGAAGCTCCTGCAGGCGAAGGGGCTTTCGCCGATCGATGTGCTGAACGCAATGGGCGCGCAGAACGTTGTGCTGCCGGGCGGTACAGCAAAGATTGGACCCGATGAGTACGACATTCGTATCAATTCATCTCCGGTAACGCTGGCGGGGATCAGCAACCTGCCGCTGCGGCAGGTAAATGGAACCACGATTTATCTGCACGATGTTGCGACGGTCAGCGATGGAAGTATTCCGCAGACAAATGTTGTTCGGCAGGATGGGCGCCGCGGTGTGCTGCTGGTGGTTCTGAAGTCAGGCAATGCTTCAACGCTTTCGGTTGTGAGCGGAATTCGCAATGTGGCGCTGCCGCGGATCAAGCAGACGGTACCGCCAGAGTTGCAGATCAAGCCGATCGGGGACCAGTCGATCTTTGTGCGGGCCTCGATCACGGGAGTGGTGCGCGAGGCCGTGATTGCAGCAGTACTGACCGGGTTGATGATTCTGCTGTTTCTGGGAAGCTGGCGAAGCACGATCATTATTGCGATCTCGATCCCGCTGTCGATTCTGACTTCGATTATTGTGCTCGGGCTGATCGGACAAACAATCAACATCATGACGTTGGGTGGATTGGCGCTGGCGGTTGGCATTCTTGTCGACGATGCGACCGTAACGATTGAGAATATCGAGCGCTATCTCGAAGAAGGACACGACCTGCACAATGCGATTCTCGAGGGGGCAGCGCAGATTGCTGTCCCGGCACTGGTTTCAACGCTATGTATCTGCATCGTGTTTCTGCCGATGTTCTTTTTGAGCGGCGTTTCGCGGTTCCTCTTTGTACCGTTGGCTGAGGCGGTCGTGTTTGCGATGCTTGCGTCGTATGTGCTGTCGCGAACCCTGGTGCCGACGCTGGCGATGTATCTGCTGAAGGCACACGACCACTTTGCCGTGCCTTCACGAAATGTGCTGGCACGGTTTCAGCGTTGGTTTGAACGCGGATTCGAACGAGTGCGGAGCAGCTATGAGAGTCTATTGGGCCGGCTTGTAGCGGCGCGAATGGTCTTCGTCCCCGTCTTCCTTCTGGCATGTACCTGCGCATTTCTACTAGTGCCTTTTCTCGGCAGAAACTTCTTTCCGAGCAGCGATACTGGTTCGTTCATTCTCCATTTGCGCGCAAAGAGTGGCACGCGTATTGAGGAGACAGCGAGACTCTGCGATCTGGTGGAGCAAAATATTCGCAAGACAGTTCCGCCTGATCAAGTCGACAACATCCTCGACAATATTGGACTGCCTTACAGCGTATTGAATACGCAGCATGCTACTTCGGGCCTGATTGGGGCAGGGGATGCAGATATTCTTGTCTCGCTGAAAGAGGATCATCGGCCTACGGCAGAGTATGTAGCCGCGCTGCGCCAGAGTTTGCCACGGGATTTTCCGGGGGTGACTTTTTATTTTCTCCCGTCGGATATCGTGACCCAGATTCTGAATTTTGGCCTGCCCGCGCCGATCGACGTGCAGTTTGAGGGATCGGACATTGCCGATACGCGTAAGGTTGCAAATACTGTGATCGATCAGCTGCGACGTGTACCTGGGCTGGTGGATCTGCGGATTCAGCAACCGGACGATTATCCCGTGCTCTCAGTCGATGTGGATCGGACGAAGGCCGTGCAGGGAGGATACTCGCTGCGTGATGTTGGGGGTAGTCTGCAGAACCTTCTGAGCGGAAGCACGCAGCTTTCGCCGATGTTTTTTCTAAACTACAAGAACGGCGTGAACTACAGCATCGTGGCGCAGGCGCCACAATATGACATCCAGTCCTTGAATGACCTGCAAAATGTGCCGCTGTCGTCGCCCAATGCGAAACAGCCGGAGATTCTTGCGGATGTCGCCAACATCAGCCGTACAACCGAGATGCAGGTGATCAATCACTACAACATCCGACGCACGCTGGATATTTACGGCGCGGTCCAGGGACGCGATCTGGGTGCTGTGAGCAAGGATGTTGCCAGAATTGTAGCGGACAATGAAAAATCGTTGCCACGTGGGACCTTTGTGCATGTTCGCGGCCAGGTGGAGACGATGCAGAGCTCCTACCTTGGGCTGTTATTCGGCCTGGCGTTTGCTATTGTGCTGGTCTATCTCCTGATTGTGGTGAACTTCCAGTCTTGGCTTGATCCTTTCATCATTATTACGGCTCTGCCTGCGGCGCTCGCGGGGATTGTGCTGTTCCTTTTCGCCACGCGGACTACGCTCAGCGTGCCTGCGCTGATGGGTGCGATTATGTGTATGGGCGTAGCCACGGCAAACAGTATTCTGGTGGTGTCGTTCGCCAAAGAACGGCTGCTGCACCATGGAAATGCGGTTCTGTCGGCAGTTGAAGCAGGCGCTACGCGGTTCCGGCCAGTGTGCATGACGGCGCTTGCGATGATCATCGGCATGATTCCGATGGCGTTAGGCGCAGGCGAAGGCGGGGAGCAGAATGCGCCGCTGGGACGCGCGGTAATCGGCGGCCTTCTGCTTGCCACAGTGGCGACGCTGATCTTTGTTCCGGCGGTTTTTGCTCTTCTGCATGGACGGCACAATGAGAAGCGGACCGTGACTGAGCCAGCCGATCGACACATGACCGCAGGAGCGTAGAGATCTTTATGAGTATTCAAGGAGCAGGCATGACGAGCGCTACCGAGACCAAGCCCACGGAGACCCATCCGTCCGGCGAGTACACTCCCGAGCCGCTGATTCCGGATGAAGAACCACGGCTGACTCGGGGATCATGGATTGGCTTGGCCGTTGTGGCGGTAATTGTTGCAGCGGTTGTCTACTTCGGCATTTCAATTCGTCGTGGCAGCGAGCGCGCACTGCAGAAAGAGACGATTGCGTCAGCTATTCCTTCGGTGAATGTTGTCTATCCCACATCTTCGACGCTTTCTTCGGAGATCGCTCTGCCGGGTAACACGCAGGCGTTTATGGATACGCCGATCTACTCGCGCACGAATGGTTATCTGAAGAGCTGGTATTTCGATATTGGCACGCACGTTCGCAAGGGGCAGTTAATGGCTCAGATTGAGACGCCGGAGGTGGACCAGCAGTTGCAGGTTGCGCAGGCGGACCTGAAGAGTGCGCAGGCGAATCTCGATCTGGCGAATACAACTTCGACCCGCTATCAAAATCTATTGAAGACCAACTCGGTTTCAAAACAGGAGACCGATGTTGCTGTGAGCGACGCTGCCGCAAAAAAGGCTGCGGTAGATGCTTCGATGGCAAATGTGCGGCGGCTCGAGCAGCTACAGTCGTTCGAGAACGTGTATGCCCCTTTCGATGGCATCGTTACCGCTCGCAATACCGATGTGGGCAGGCTGATTCAAGCCGGCCAGAATACGACGGCGCAGGAATTGTTTCATCTTGCGGCGATCGGCCAGCTTCGTGTTTATGTTGCGGTTCCCGAGGCATACAGCTCTGCGATTAAAGTTGGAGGCAAGGCGACGTTGACACTCGATGAGTATCCGGGCAGAGTTTTTGAGGGTACGATTGCGCGTAACTCCAATGCGATCGATCAGGCGTCGCGCACGCTAAATGTCGAAGTCGATATTGACAATCCGAAGGGCGAACTTCTTCCCGGCGCTTATGTCTTTGTGCACTTCAAAGTCCCGGAGCATGCGGCGAACCTGATGATTCCGTCTAACACGCTGCTGTTCCGCGCGGAGGGGTTGCGCGTTGGCGTGGTTCGCAACGGCCGGGTGCAGCTTGTTCCAGTGAAGATTGGGAGGGATGCGGGTGCAAGCGTGGAGATCTCTTCCGGGCTGACATCGCATGATGCTGTGATTCTGGATCCGTCGGATTCTCTGGCAAGCGGGCAGGAGGTCCAGATTGCGAACCAGACCAATACGCCCGCCACCCAAAAGGCAGGGGCTCAGTGAGGTTAAGGCTCGCAATCTTCGCAACTGCCTCCGCGGCGATGTTGAGCGGCTGCATGGTTGGGCCCAAGTATGTGAAGCCTTCGGTTCCGATGGCCCCTGCGTTCAAGGAAGCCGAACCCGATGCATATAAAGAGAGTTCCAACTGGCAGGTGGCCAAGCCTGCTGACACAGCGCAGCGTGGAGAGTGGTGGAAGGTATTCGGCGACGATGGGCTGAATATGCTTGAGCCACAGGTGGCCATGAACAATCAGAACCTGAAGGTTGCGGATGCGCGGTTTCGCGAGGCGCGTGCGCTGATCCGGTTCAATCGTGCTTCGATGTATCCGGCTGTAGGGGTTGCGCCGTTTGCTGGAGGCCTTCGCGAGTCGACGAATCGTCCTTACTTCAGTGCCTCCTCTGCACGCGGCAATGGAGTGGGCGACATTCTGATTCCGGTGGATATGACCTATGAGATCGACACTTGGGGACGTGTGCGCCGGACCGTGAGTGCTGCGCGGGAAGAGGCGCAAGCTAGTGCGGGCGATCGGCAGACTGTGCTGCTGAGTCTGCAGGCTGAGCTTGCGGTGGATTACTTCGAGGCTCGGAGCGCTGATGCCCAGGAAAAGCTTCTGAACGATACGGTAAAGTACTACGAAGAGGCTTACCGGATCACAAATAATCGTTTTGAAGGTGGGGTTGCGCCAAAGTCCGACGTGGATCAGGCGCAGACACAGCTTGAAGCGGCTCGCGTGCAGGCCCGCGAAATTACGTTGCAGCGCGCGCAGTTTGAACATGCGATCGCGATTCTGCTTGGTGAGCCACCAGCGTCGTTCACACTGCCGAATACTCCGCTGAATGCGCGGCCTCCTTTGATTCCGCCGGGGTTGCCCTCGGAGCTTCTAGAACGGAGGCCGGATATTGCCGCCGCAGAACGGCGTGTCGCCGAGGCGAACGACCGGATCGGGATTGCGCGAGCCGCTTTTTATCCGACGATTTCGCTGAATGGAACCGTGGGGATTGAAGGCACTTCTTTTGCGAGTCTCTTCAATCCAGCAAGTTTGTTGTGGTCGATCGGGCCAACGCTGTCGCAGACGGTCTTCGATGCGGGACGGAGAGCTGCCGTCTCGGAACAGGCTAACGCCAGCTACGATGAGACGGTTGCGAGCTACCGGCAGACGACACTGACAGCGTTTCAGCAGGTGGAAGACAATCTTGTCGCTTTGCGAGTGCTGCAACAGGAAGCGGAAAACCAGCATCAGGCTACACTTGCTGCCCAATCAGCAGAACAGATCTTCAACAACCGGTACGTCGGCGGACTGGATACGTACTTGCAGGTCGTTACGGCGCAGACCACAGCACTGACGAACGAACGGAACGATATCGACATCATGCGGCGGCAGATGGATGCCAGTGTGCTGCTGATCAAGGCTCTTGGCGGCGGATGGAATGTTACCGATCTGCCGAAGCTCTAGCCTACGAACCTGACATTGGCAGCGGGAGATAGAACGAAAAAACTGAGCCCTGCGATGGCTGGCTGGTGACGTCGATGGTGCCACCGTGCGCTTCGACGATGGCTTTGGCGATGGCAAGTCCCATACCTGTTCCCTGCACTCGATAACGCTGGCCCTGGCCGCGGTAGAACTTGTCGAAGATCATCATGCGCTCGAAGTCGTCGACACCTGCGCCTCGATCGGCCACGCTAGTGACAAGCTGCCCCTTAGAGACTTCGGCGCTAACAAAGATTGGGCTGCCTTCTGCAGAGTACTTTGCCGCGTTTTCGAAGAGATGCTGGAGAACCTTAGCGATGCGCTCAAGGTCCATCTGCACGAGCGGCAGGGTCTCCGGCAGGCGCAGCTCAACCGGGTGTGTCTTGAGCTGTAACTGGACTGCTTCGAGTGCGATGTCGACTGCCTCGCGCATGGGGTGCAGGCGAAGATCGAGCTTGATGTCGTTCGCGTCGAGCTCGGCCATCTCCATCGCTTGACCTACGAGCCGGTCGAGACGTGCTGCCTCTTCTTCGATGACCTGCATCAACTCTGCCGTCTGTTCCTTGTCGAGGAGAGGATCGGTCTGCAGCGTGGTGATGGCGGCGGTGATTGAGGTCAGCGGAGTTCGCAGCTCGTGGGCTACGGAGTCGAGGAGCGCGTTGCGGAGACGCTCGCTTTCGCGGGAGGCCTGGACGCGGGCAAGGGATTCGACTGCGCCGGCTCGCTCGATGGCGATGGCTGCGAGACCGCAGACAGCATCGAGTGCTTCGGGGGAGGTTCCTTCGCCGGTGATCCCGACGGCTCCAATAGGGCGTGTGCCAAGCAGGATAGGCACTAGGGTTACCCCTCGTTCTTCGTCACGGCGATGATCGCGTGTGTAGGCGGCATCGCGAAGCTCGGAGGCAGTTACGTCCATATAGTTGGGGCTGGAACGGTAGATACGGTCCTTTTCGCGAAGATAGACGGCAGCTCCGGCGAGATTGAAGGTGGCAGCGATCATCTGTGGCAGGACGTTGAGCAGGTCAATAACGTTGCCGGTGACGAGCATCTGTTGGCTGAACTCATAAAGGCGCTCGGCTTCGCGCTGGCGGCGGCGAGAGATCTTGGCTTCACGACGTGCCCGTTCGGCAAGCTGACTGGCAACGATACCGGTGACGAGGAATGCAAGGAGCGCGATCCAGTTCCGGCTGTCGCCGATGGTGAAGGTCATCACAGGCGGCAGGAAGAAGAAGTTAAATGCAGCCGCCGAGAGTAACGAGAGGTAGATGGAATGGCGGAGACCCCAGTTTGCCGCGACCAGAAGGATGCCAACCATGAAGGTCATGGCGACGGTGGTCTCGTTAACATGCAGCCAACGGAAGTAGACAGCTACAATAACAGCGGCGGTCGCCGTTGAGATGCTGTAGCGAACAATACTGCGGATGACCTTGCGCTGCACGAAACTATCTTATCCTGATGCCCGCTCGCGAAAACTCGAACGCAGTTGCAAAGAGCCCGGAAGAGTGGCTGGAGAAGGTTGCGCCAGAGAAGACGCAGGGCACTTTCAAACTTTTTCTTGGGTACGCTCCGGGCGTCGGCAAGACGTACAACATGCTGAGCGAGGCGATCCGCCGGCACCAGCGCGGCGAAGATATCGTGATCGGCGTGGTCGAGACGCACGGCCGACCGCGGACGGCGGAACTGGCGGAGCAACTGGAAAAAATTCCACGCAGAGAGATCGATTATAAGGGCGTTCATTTTGAAGAGATGGACGTCGACGCGATTCTGGCGCGGAAACCGCAGATTGTTCTGATCGATGAGCTTGCTCACACCAACATTGAGGGAAGCAAGCATCGAAAGCGCTATGAAGATGTGCTCGATGTGCTCGCAGCGAACATTGATGTGCTAGCGACGATGAACGTGCAGCACATTGAGAGCGTCGCGCCTACAGTGCAGAGTATTACGGGTGTACCGATTCGCGAGACCGTTCCTGACTGGGTGGTGCAGCGAGCCGACGAGATTGTCATGGCCGATCTGACACCAGAGGCTCTGCAGACCCGCATGAAGCGCGGGGATATCTACGGCGTTGATCGAGCGGAAAAGGCTCTGGCCAATTTTTTCCGCCGCGGAAATCTAATTGCGCTGCGTGAGCTTGCACTGCAGCATGTAACGAAGGCCGTGGATCGCACGCTGACGGCGTACATGGATGCGAAACGGATCGAGGAGCAGTGGGCGGTTCGCGAGCGGATTGCCGTGTGCATCAGCGCCAATAGTGCCTCACAGATGTTAATCGCTCGTGGTGCCCGTGTTGCCGAGGGAGTGGGCGGAGAGCTTTTTGTGCTGCATATCGATACGGGCGAGGATCTTTCGAGTGAAGAAAAAAGTACGCTTGCGGCGAATATGCAGTTCGCGCGAAATCTGAATGCTGAAGTTTCCGTTCTCAAAGGCAAGAGCATTGCCCATGCAGCGGCGAGCTTCGTTCGCGAGAAACGTATTACGCATATTGTATTTGGGCGAAGCGCAGTTCACGGATTTCGAAAGTATCTGTACTACTGGGCGATTCAACACTTCCTGACGGAGTCGCCTAACGTAGACGTTCACATCGTTACGCAGCACTCGGAGCGCGAATGAAGCAACACGATCAACCCGCAAAGATTCTTATCGTAGATGACGAGCCCCAAATTACGCGCGTTCTGCGCACAGCGCTTTCCACACAAGGCTACTCGTTGCAGATTGCCGCTAACGGCGTGGAAGGGATTGAAGCTGTGCATAACTGGAAGCCTGATCTAGTAATTACGGATCTTGCGATGCCGGAGATGGGAGGTGTCGAGTTGTGCCGTGAAATTCGGGCAGTCTCGCAGGTACCGATTATTGTTCTTTCAGTGCGGAATCAGGAACTAATGAAGGTGGAGGCACTGGATGCTGGCGCGGATGACTATGTTACGAAGCCTTTCAGCATTCAGGAGTTGCAGGCCCGCGTTCGTGCTCAATTGCGGCGCAATCACGCAGCGGGCGGAGAGTCACCGCAGATCATCTCGGCAGGCGATTTCATAATCGATATTCCACAGCATCGCGTCGTTGTTCGCGGGCAGGATGTTCATCTGACACCGAAGCAGTTCGATCTATTGGTTGCGATGGCGCAGCGGCCCGGACAGGTCTTTACGCATCGCGCGCTGCTGCATGCGGTATGGGGCACGAATGCCGATCAGCCGGAATATCTACGCGTGACGATTGGCCAGCTGCGAAAGAAGATCGAACTCTCGGAGGAGCCCACTTATATCGTGACCGAGCCTTGGATCGGCTATCGGTTTCGTCCGAGCGGGAATGACAACTTTTGAGGCCGCTCCGGCGTGAATGTTTCAATATATGAACCCGTTTTCATTGGTAGAACCAATTCTGCTAGCATGGCGTGCCTATGGACTCTTTTAACTCCGCGCGTCGTGAACTTCTCCGTTTTAGCGGCATGGGATTCGCCGCTGCCGCCATCACCTCCGCCCCTGCCGTTGCCTACGCCGCTGCAAAGACGCCAGCGCCTAGCGCGACGCTTGGCTTTTTCGACATTCGCACCTATGGTGCAGTTGGCGACGGCAAGGCTGTCGACTCACCGGCGATTAATAGAGCGATTGAAGCTGCGGCAGCCGCAGGAGGAGGGACCGTGCTCTTCCCTGCCGGAACATGGCTGTCCTTTTCGATTCGACTGAAGAGTCATGTTGCACTCTTTCTCGCACAAGGCGCGACGATTCTTGCCGCGGATTCGCCACTGCCTGGCCAAACCTCCGGGTACAACGGCGGGACCTATGATGCAGCCGAGCCTAACGGCGAGTGGGATCCGTACCAGGATTATGGACACAATCACTGGCACAACTCTCTGATCTGGGGCGAAGGCATTAACGATGTCTCAATTACCGGACCCGGGCTTATCTTTGGCAAAGGTCTCAGTTATGGGGCCGGGCCGGGACGGGTGGGACCTCCGCGCGAAGGTTTTGGCAACCCACAACCTGCACCAAACCCAAACGCAGCCGCTCCCGTCCGTCCGCCTCGCGGCAACTACACCATATTCCAGGCAGAGCAGCCGGGAGTCGGCAACAAAGCTATCGCGCTGAAGAACTGCCGCAACGTTCTCTTCCGTGATTTCTCGATTCTGAAGGGCGGCCACTTCGGCTTTCTGCTAACAGGCGTCGACAACCTGACAATCGACAACATCACCATTGATACCGACCGCGATGGCATCGACATTGACTGCTGCCGCAATGTGCGCGTGTCCAATTGTTTCGTCAACTCTCCGTGGGACGATGCTATCTGTCCTAAATCCAGCTATGCGCTTGGCTACAATCGCGCGACAGAAAATGTAACCATCACCAACTGTTACGTCGCGGGATCATACGAACTTGGTACGATGCTTGACGGCACCTACAAGAAGTTCGCTCCCGACGTTCCACGCCTTGCGCGCAACGGACGCATCAAGTGCGGCACCGAATCCAACGGCGGGTTTAAGAATATTGCTATCTCCAACTGCGTCTTCGACGGTTGCATGGGTCTTGCGCTTGAGAGCGAAGATGGTGCACTCTGTGAAGACATTGTCATCTCAAATATCACGATGCGCGATGTTGTGAGCGCACCGTTGTTCTGGCGGCTTGGCGCTCGCCTGCGCGGGCCGAAAGAAACCACAAGGGTCGGCACGTTGCAGCGCGTTGTCGTGGATAATCTTGTGAGCTACAACACGGGCTCGCACATCTCATCGATTCTCAGCGGGATTCCTGATCACATCATTCAGGACGTGAAGATATCGAATGTTTATATTCAGCATAAAGGCGGGGGTTCAGCCGACGACGCTAAGATCTTTATGCCGGAAAATATCGAACGCTATCCTGATCCTGGCATGTTCGGCCCGACGACACCTTCGCAAGGGTTCTTCCTTCGCCACGTCGATCGGATCGAGATGAGCCACGTCGAGGTTCAACCCGCGACACCAGACCAACGGCCAAGTTTCTACGTCGAGAGCGTCAACCGTGCCGACTTCATCGCGGTCACCGCACCCACTACGCCGCCCGCTTTTTCACTGAACAAGGTCACCGACCTGCGGATACTGCTAAGCCGCGCTGCCAAAGATACGCAACTGGAGAACGTCGAGAGCAAAATTCTCTAACTTTGACTCCTTCTTGTGGTTGCTGGATGATAGCGCCTGACTTCGCTGTTTTACGGGTTTCATTTCAAGTATTGTGTGAAACGACGGTCCGTGGTCTCATCGGGGCTATACGGAACGAGAAGACTGTGTATTTCGTAACTACCCATCGGAGCCTCGAATGACTTATCAAGTTTCACGCAATGGCCAACTATATGGCCCCTATACTTTTGAGGATTTGCAACGTTACGTTGCCTCGGGCAATGTAACGTTGACCGACCTTGCACGTGCGGAAGGCGCCTCCGATTGGGTGCCTGTGTCGCAGATTCTCGGCACTGCGGCTCCTGCCTCTGCTCCTCCTTACCCGGTGCCTGGCGGTTACGGGCATTCTGCGGCGAATGCTTTCCCGGATCCACCGAACCTGAACTGGGGACTCGAACTTCTGCTGGGCTTCTGCACGTGCGGAATTTTTGTCATTGTGTGGAATCTCGTGATTGCGGCGTGGGCGAACCGGGTGCAGCCGATGAGCAAAGCGCTGATCTTTTATATTGCGGCAACGGTGTTGATCGTGCTCCACTTCGGCGGATCGTGGGGCATTTACGTCTCGTTGCTTCATCATCATCCGTACAGCCCGGCCCACCACAAATCTCTGAAAGATCTCCTTTGGATTGCGAGCTGGATTGTTCGACTGATTGCACGATTTACTCTTCGCGACACGCTGGAGCAGCACTTCAACGGAGCTGAGCCGCTGGGGCTTCGCCTCAATCCTGTTATGACTTTCTTCTTCGGCGGAATTTATTTTCAGTACAAACTGAACGAAATTAATCGGATTAAACAGGGGATTCGGTACGGAGCCTATCCGCGATGAGTGATGGACGCAACCGAACCGGTTGGATGCTGCGCATCTCTGGTCCTCCGGCAGCCATTGCGTTTGCCGTTTCTATCCTGCTTCTCTTTCCGCCAGCGAAGTATGGGTTTTATCCGCAGTGCCCGTTTCGTGAGATCTTTCATCTCCTATGCCCGGGCTGTGGAGCTACCCGGGCGCTGGCAGCGCTTCTTCACGGGCAGCTTTCGGAGGCACTCCGCTTGAACATGTTGACCGTGTTGTTGATGCCGTTTGCTGGAGTCTATGGAGCCGTTTGCTATTACAGAATCGTCGTCCGACAGCCTTTGAGCTGGCCTCAGCTGCCGCCGGCCGGAGTTTATACGACGCTTGCAGTTGTCACGATCTTTGTCGTTATTCGCAATCTACCGCATTCTCTCTTCTGACAAGCGCAAACAGCCCCGGTATTGACCGGGGCCGTTCTCACTTCGCAACAATCTTCGCGGTCCAGGCTTATGCTTCGACGGCGACTGGTTCGGCTGCCGGAGTTGCAGGGCCTCCCTTGAGGTCGGTGCCGCCGGGCTTGCGGATGTCGATACCGCCCTTGAAGAACGCACCATCTTCAATGGAGATGCGCGCAGCGATGACGTCGCCGGTCAGCGAGCCTTCACTGCGAATGTCTACCCGGTCGCTGGCCTGGCAGTTGCCACGAACTTTGCCGAGGACGACGATCTCGCGCGCGACGATGTTGGCAGCGACTTGGCCATTGCGGCCAACGGTGACGCGATTGCCGGGGAGGTTGATGGCACCTTCGACCTTGCCGTCGATGTAAAGCGATTCGGAACCGGTCAACTCTCCTTTGACGATCAGAGATTTGCCGATGGTCGCCTGCTCTCCTGTGGGGACGGCGCCGGCTGCGGCACCACCTCCAACCGTTGCCGGACGCGTGGGGGCAGCTTCAAAGCTAGTCGCAGGCGTCGCCGGACGTACCGGTTCAGGAGTTGAGGGAGTGTTGCTTCCAGTCTGATTCGGTTTCCACATATCTTGTTCCTATCCTTTCGTACTGCCAAATGGTCCCGCCGCGGTCCGCGTACAACGCGCCACCACGACGGCAGCACGTATTCTTTCCAAGATACTACTCTGGGCGAGCATTGAAATTACCTTATATCCACAATCTATTTGCGACTTTTCGTACCTTTCTCAATACCCCGTACATCTTTCCTTCCTATTCGAAAATTCTTCCATAGATTGCACCCTTTATTCCTCCCTCGAATGTGTTACGGCTTGATAAGTTCTCTGCTCAAAAAACTCATCTTATCGATTGGCATGGCTGCAACTGTTTTTTTTCAAAATGCGAGCCCTATCTCTTGAGTTTGACGCCGCGCTAGTTTCGCCCGATTTTGGCTGTTGTTAGCCGCATCTCCACCTTATTTTTCTTAGCGTTGAGCGGTGTTCTTCTCGTCGCTCGCTGTCAGCCGCTACTCCGAATGGGCTATTTGCAATTGTGGCTCAACTCGGAGCGTGTAAGCCGGTGGTTCAGAAACAGATTGGCGCGTGGCCCGAGGAGAACCACCTTATCCGGTCTGCCGACACGCGCAGTGGCAACGCCTGCCAACGCGGCTCACAGTGAAGCCAACGGGAGGAGAAGCGGCAACTAACGACGTTGTGGGTTACGCCTCGATTTTGGACGAGAGCGAAGGCCCGGACGACAACTGATCCGTCACGTCGCATTCTCTGAAAATTTGCGAAATTTTGATTTAGCATCAAGCTCGATTCGCATTACGAAAAGCGCTGCGGGCTTTGAAGCGCTGCGCCGCCGTCTGTAGCGCAGGAGTCCCGAATTTGTTGAATCTGTTCCAAGGGATCAAACCGGTGAAGCGCGCCCAGGCTGTCCGCGATTCATTGGCCGGGGTTGTCTTCGCGGCACAGGACATCCCGCAAGCGCTTGGCTATACGCGAATCGCGGGGATGCCGGTCGAAACCGGACTCTATTCACTCCTGTTACCGCTGCTTGCCTTCGCCACCTTCGGCTCGTCGCGATACCTCGTTGTCGCGGCGGATTCTGCCACAGCCGCCATTCTCAGCAGCGGACTTGGAGAAATGGCTCCGACTGCGAGTGTGCGTTATGTGGCTCTTGCAAGCCTAGTCGCGCTCCTCACCGCTGGATTTCTGCTAGGCGCGCGTTTACTAAAACTCGGCTTTATCGCCGATTTCCTCTCCCGGACGGTACTCGATGGCTTTCTGACCGGGGTTGGCTTTCAGGTGGGAATCGGAGTTCTCGGGCAGATGCTCGACATCCCGGTCGATTCTCATAAAACAGTCGTCCAGTTTTACCAGGTCTGCCGCAATCTTGGCGCAGTGAATCTGCCGACTTTATTCGTAACCGTCGCAGTGCTCGTCACTGTTTTTGTCTTACGGCGTTTCGCACCAAGGGTGCCCGGAGCTCTGCTGGCCGTCGTCGGAGCAACCGCGGCCAGCGCGGTCTTCAACTTTGCAGGACACGGAATCTCCACGATCGGCCCGGTCGCAGGGGGTATGCCGCATTTCGGCCTTCCCGACGTTCATTGGAAAGACATCGTGCCTGTGCTACAAGTAGCCGCTTCGTGCGCAATCATGATTCTCACGCAGAGTGCGGCCACCAGCCGCATCTATGCTGCGCGTCACCATGAGCGGCTTGACTCGAACCAGGATCTCGTCGGCCTGGCGGCAGCGAATGCGGCTGCGGGGGTAAGTGGAACCTTCGTCGTCAACGGGAGCCCTACCCAGACGGCGATGATCGACGGTGCGGGCAGCAGAAGCCAGATTGCACAGGTCACTACTGCGGCGGTCGCCGCGCTTGTTCTGCTTTTTTTTACCAAACCGATTGAGTATCTTCCCCACTGCGTACTCGGCGCCCTGGTGTTTCTGGTCGCCGTCCACATGATCAAACTTCGGACGCTGTACACCATTCGAAAGGAGAGCCCCCAGGAATTCGCTCTGGCTCTGATTACAGCAGCCTTCGTTATTCTTGTCGGGGTTGAAGAGGGCATTGTGCTCGCGATGGTTATGTCGCTGCTGCGCATTGTGCACCACAGTTACCATCCGCGAAGCGGCGTGCTCATCGACGAAAGCGACGATACGTGGAAGTTAGCCGCACCCGTCGCGGGCACCATGACATTGCCGGGCCTCGCCATGTACCGTTTCGGTGCCGCTCTCTACTATGCGAACGCCAGTCGATTTGCAGATGAGATTCGCGCAATCGTTGGGCCTTCGCCAAGTCCGGTCCAGTGGCTGATTGTTGACGCGGAGGCCATTACGAATGTGGATTATAGTGCTGCCCGAATGATTGAAGAGGTTAAAAAAAATCTCGCAGAAGCTGGGGTCTCCTTCGGCTTCGCTCGTCTTCCGTGGAGTACCCGCGGAGACTTTGACCGACACCATCTCACAGAATGTATAGGCTCTTCGTGGATCTTCAATCGCCTTCACGATGCTTTTGAGGCTTTCCTGCCTGCGCGAGGCACTCGGAGATCACCGCTGGTTGACCCGCATCAGGATGAGCTGAAGAACAAGAATCACATCCGGTAAATATCGGCGATTTATGTTGTGGCTGAGCCGGAGATGTACGCCTCGAGGTGGCGAATTGTCATCTCCTGCTCCGAGATGACCCAGTTCACCAAATCGCCGATTGAAACCATTCCGAGGACAACTCCGTTCTCGACGACAGGAAGATGGCGGATTCGGTTGTTCGTGATGATGCGCATGCATTCCCCCACCGAATGCTGACGGGTTACGGCAATAACAGGACTGCTCATGATCTGGGCGACCTGCGTCTCTTTGGACGACCGGCCCTGGAGTATCACCTTGCGGGCGTAGTCGCGCTCAGAGATTATGCCGAGTAGAACGTCTTCCTCGATGACGAGCAGGGCGCCTACTCGCTTTTCGGCCATCAGCTCAATCGCCTGATAGACCGAAGCATCGGGTTTTATGGATGCGATTGTGCCGTTCTTTTGCTTCAAAAGTATGCCGACCGTCGTCGCAAAATCAGTCATCGCGCACCTCGAAAGTCGCAATAGTACCCCTCCGGCGCAAGAACGCGCAATCGAAACCGGTACGCCCACACCTATCCCAGCAGTATCATCAATCTATGCAGACCTTCGACGCCCTGCTCCGAGAAGCCGAGATCGCCCATGGCCACCTCTGTGCAGGTCAGATTCTCGGTGTACGCCTTGCCATGCTGGGTTGCGAACGCCTTGGAATCAGCGAGCCCAAAGGGGCCGACCGGAAGCGCCTGGTCACTTTTATCGAGATCGACCGCTGCGCTACAGATGCGATAGGTGTGGTAACAGGATGCCGCCTGGGCAAGCGTGCCATCAAGTTTCGAGACTGGGGCAAGATGGCGGCGACTTTCGTTGACCTGAGTGCGCCGCTTGCGCCGGAAGGTGAGACACCCGTCTACAAAGGGGTGAGGATCGCTGCGCTGGAATCCTCAAAACAACGGGCGAGAGCGCTTTACCCGGATATCGAGAACAAGAACCAGCAGCAGATGCTCGCCTACCGCGAGATGCCTGACGCAGAGCTCTTCAGCGAGGAATGGGTCGCTGTGCCAATTCATCCGCGCGAGATGCCGGGCTACAAGTCAGGACGCATCAGTTGCGAGATCTGCGGCGAAGGAATTAATTACGACCGGCAGGTTCTGCGCGATGGAAAGATATTTTGTGAAGCCTGCGCTTCGCCGAAGACGCGCTACTACAAGTCTCTTTCTGCAAAGGAGCTTGCCGATGCAAACGGCAAGGCCGGCGAGGGATCTTCCCCGCAACCGGCCTGCGAACATTGCTGACGTTCAACCCGTTCGAACGAGGCGGCTATTACCAGCCTCTGCGATAGCCATAGTTGAAGCGCTCATGGGCGCGGACCCAGGCTTCGTGGCGCCGGGCCTCTTCGATGCGCAGGCGCTCATAATATCCGGCGCGGTTGTGGTAAGGAGCGCGAACTCCAATACCTACGACAACCTCTGCATTTGCTTTCGGGGCAGCCATGGCGACTGCACCTGCAAGAAGACCAACGATTGAGCCCTTCATCAACATTGACTTTATGTTTGAGAATGTCATAACAACCTCCTGCTTACACTTCAGAAAACACCTCTTCGACACGCCGGTTGCGCGCAACTATTTCCGCACACTTGTGTCCTTCGGTCCCTGAACGGTGCAAAACCGGTAGAATGCATCACTTACGGGAAGTACTTGCTTATGCCGCAGCCGGTTACAGTTTTTCTTCGCCAATCGCTGGCGCTCAAAACCGCAATTGCCTCCTGTCTTAAGGAACCCGCGCAGAAGCCTGTTCACAAACTTCGCTCCTCAACTCGCAGGCTCGAAGCGACGCTGGAGCTTCTCAATTTCTCCACGGACCTAGCTGTCCGTCGTAAATCGAGGCCATTGCGTAAAGCGCTCCGCAAGATTCGCCGTGCAGCCGGAAGTGTACGGGATCTCGATGTACACCGCTATCTCCTCAAATCTTTCAAGAAAGGGGCGGACATTGTCCGCCTTGACCACGATCTTGCCAGCCAAAGAGAAAAGGCAGCCAAGGTCCTTGGCGATCACCTCAAAAAAAGTGAGAAGAAAATTGGTGAATTGCTGCACGACCTCGAAACGGCATTGAAACCGACCTTCGGTCTTGAGGTAAATGGCAAGGATCTAGTTCGACTCACAAGAAGTTGGTTTGCGAAGAAAGCATGTGATCTGGATCCGCAGGAAGATGATGAACTCCACTCCATCCGGAAAGCGGGAAAGACCGCTCGCTACATCGCCGAGTCCGGCGTTGAGACTTCAAAAGTTACTGCGGCGCTCGCATCACGGTTCGAACGAGCACAGGAGACTCTTGGCGCCTGGCACGATCATCTGCTACTGCTTGAGGAGGCCCGGGCGGTTCTCCCGGCACAAAGCCCGGCTATCGAGCAGATTCAGCAGAGGGCCGTTACACTCCGCCAGGAGGCTAATTCCGCGGCAAAGCATCTTCTCGTCACAATCTGCTCTATTCCGTACCGATCTGGTGTACACTAACCTCCACATGATGGTCCTCCGCCAATCCGCGTCCTTGCACCTCATGTGCACCCGCTGTTGTTGTTAACCCCTCCTGCGCCGTAGTCCTTCTTTAAAAATTCACAGCAGATTTCGCCCTCACGTCTTTCTCGTGTGCGCTTTCTGCTCTCTCCCAAGGAGACTCCAACAATGTCGACCCCTCAGACCCGTACCTTTCGCCTCTCCACCGATGCCTGGGCCATCCTTCTCGCCACTGCTCTTGGCCTTGTTATCCGATTCGGCTTGCTCAAATCCATCGCCTGGTAAGCCGCCGGCTTTGCCAGCAAAGATCCTGCACGAAGGAGACCTTCATGGCCGCGTCAGTCAATCTGCCCGACCTCCGTACTGAATACCCGCCACACGCTCCTGGCCTTGCTCCCGCGGAACGTGCCTCCCTACTTGGCCTACTTCCGGGAATTGCACTTCTGGCCGTTGTCGGCCTCGCCGGCAAGTTCGTTGAGCGCTTCCTGAACACCTGGACCAAGGCACATCACATTACTTTTCCGAACATCGAATACGTTCTGTGGGCGATTCTCTTCGGCATTATTATCGCGAATACCGTCGGCGTGCCGCGCATCTTCCGCGCTGGTGTCGCTACGTATGAGTTCTGGCTCAAAGCGGGAATTATTTTGCTGGGTGCGCGTTTTATTCTCGGCGACATCCTGAAGCTTGGTGGCATCTCGCTCATTCTCGTCTTCATTGCGTTTGCGTTTTCGCTGACGTTCATGACGTGGCTGGGCCGGACATTCAACCTAGGTCCACAACTGACAACGCTGCTCGCAGTTGGTTCTTCTGTCTGCGGAGTGTCCGCCATCATCGCCACGCAGGGCGCGATCGATGCCGACGAAGAGGATTCGTCGACCGCTATCGCGGCGATTCTTGCTCTTGGGGCGCTTTCGTTGTTTACGTTCCCACTGATCGGCCATGCGCTGCATATGAGCGACCGCGCGTATGGTCTCTGGGCTGGGCTTGCGGTTGATAACACAGCCGAGGCAACCGCCGCGGGAGCACTCTACTCCGATGCCGCTGGCAAGTTTGCCGTGCTGGCCAAGACCTGCCGCAACGCGCTGATCGGTTTCGTCGTGCTTGGCTATGCGATTCAGTGGGTGCGCAAAGGCCTCGCGAGCCGTGCCGCGACAAAGCAGATCGACAACAAAGGCGCGTTTCTTTGGAAGAAATTTCCGAAGTTCGTTTTAGGGTTTCTAGCCGTTTCTCTGCTGGCTACGCTTGGAGCTTCTTCGAATCTAACTATCGCCGCTCTGGGATTCAGCAAACCGCAGCTTGTAGCTTTGGGCAACCTGAGCCGCTGGGCCTTCCTGCTGACCTTCGCGGGAGTCGGTCTTCGCACGAATCTCAAGGATCTCTTCAAGCAAGGGGCTCGGCCATTCGTCGTCGGAGCGCTTGGGGAGATCGCCATTGCGGCGATTACTCTCGCACTTGTACTTACTGCAAACCACTTCTACCACCTGTAAGAATCCCGAATACCCGTGACCCACCCTTTGCCGTATCAATGCGAAGGGTGGGTCTTCTTGTTTAGCGAGGCTCTTGTTCTTCCGCCATAGCAAGCGACATCGCAAGAGAGCAACTTCGCTCCTCCACCCCTCGCTTAAGGCTCGTGCTTTCCATTCTTCTCTGGTTTTTTGCAACACGAAGAGATTTCACGCGGCACTAGCGTCTCTAAGGGAGAGGCTCTCACGGCGAACTATGGTAGCCTCCACTAAGGATTGCAGTCTGCAGTTGCCCGAACCAGCCGATGCCCGTGATTCACCCTAAATTGAGCGGATCTTTATGCCTCACCGTTTCGTTCGTACTACTTGCGACCCGGTTTTGCTCCGCACAAAGCGTCCAAACCCAGCCGCCCGCTCTCGTCGAAACGCAGAGTTCACTGCCTGACGCGCCTGAACCGCATAACGGTCAGGCTTCTAACCCGGCCACCCCTGCGCCCCCGACAAAACCTGAGCCAATCACCCTGCTTGGCACTCCGAAAAGAATTCTCCTTGACCAGAAGGCGATCTGGACGAGCCCGCTGCATATCAAGCCGATCGATGCAACCTGGCTTCTTCCGCTATCCGCGATCACGGGCACGATGATTGGCAGCGATCAGCATACGATGAACGCGCTGGTCCACATCAACGCCAACGATCAGAACCACTTCAAGGATCTTTCGAATGCCGGAGTTGCTGCCTTGGGCGCGCTACCTGCTGGAATGTATCTCTGGAGCCTTCAGCGCGAAGCTCCGCAAGCCCGCGAGACCAGCCTGCTCAGCCTCGAAGCTGCGATCGACAGCCTTGCTTTCAGCGAAGCGGTTCAACTTGTTACTCTCCGCGACCGTCCCACTGTTAGCAGTGCGAAGGGTAACTTCTTCAGCTCTGCCCCGCTCGATGGCTCCTTCCCCTCGAACCATGCCGCGGCAGCATGGGCCATTGCCTCGGTTATCGGCGATGAGTACCCCGGTTGGCTCAGCCGCACCGCTGTCTATGGGCTCGCTGCCGGAGTGAGCGCCAGCCGCGTCCTCGCTGAGCAGCACTTTCCCTCGGATGTCCTGATCGGCAGCACGGCCGGATGGCTTATCGGCCACTATGTCTACCGCGCCCACCACAACTACAGTCTCAACCCGTTCGACACACGCCCGATGCCGGGCGACCTCGGCGTACCTCGTAATCGACAGCCATCAAGCCTGCACTTTCCGCCTGATCCCGTCGGGATTCATCCAGTCCAGTCACGTCCTCTAGGTGACGACGTAGACCCAGACACCATAGGCTCGACCAATGTTCCTATGGACAGTTGGATCTATCCGGCACTCGAGAGACTGGCTGCGATGGGCTTCATTCCAGATCAGAACTCTTCGATCCGCCCGTGGACGCGTCAGGAATGCCTGCGACAATTGCGGGAAGCGGAAAATTTTGCCGGCCAGAAAGATGGATACAGTGCCTCACTGCTTAGCGAAGCCAAACGTCTAACAACCGATCTTCACGCTGAGTTGGATTCCGAGCCTCTGTATTACGAATCGATCAGCCTGGAGTCTGCTTACGCACGATACGGAACCATTGTAGGCCCGGCATTGCAGGACAGCTTCCACTTTGGCCAGACCTGGTGGAATGACTTGGGGCGCCCGCTCGGACGAGGCAGCAGCGCGATTGCCGGATTCTCCCTCCGCGCACACGATGGACGTTTCTTCTTCTACGATCGCACGGAGTTTCAGCATAGCCCTGGGAATCGTGCCGAGACCGCCGAGCAAAATCAGCTCATTAATATGCTGGATCAAATCCAACCTGAGTCTGATCCGCACATCGAGCCGGTGCCCGCCAAAGCGGCATTCGACCATATCGGAGCTATGGAACTCTACGCGGGCGTGGCGTTCGCCGGAAATGCCCTTTCACTTGGCAAACAGGAAATCTATTGGGGGCCAACGACCATGGGTCCGCTCGCCTTCTCAAGCAACGCAGAGCCAACCTACAACTTCCGCTTCGTCTCGACCCGTCCACATCCTCTGCCGCTCATCCCATCGATTGGAAGCTATCGCTTCGACATCGTGCTCGGAAAGCTGTCAGGGCACAATTACCCTGCGCGACCGTGGTACAACGGTCAGAAAATGTCGTTCAACTTCTGGGACGCGCTGGAACTCAGCTTCACCCGCTGGTCGATCTTCTGGGGCGTCGGCCATCCGATCACATTCCATAGCTTCAAAGCCAACGTGTTCAGCTTCAATTCGACTGGGGGAGGCCCGGGAGGCGGTGGCGGAAGCACGGGATACGGAGACCGGGATGATCCGGGAGATCGCAAGAGCAACTTCGATTTCACCTGGCGGTTGCCATATCTGAACAAGCTCGTCACTCTTTACGCCGACGCCTATTCAGATGATGATCCGAGCCCAATCGACGCGCCCCGGCGGGCGGTCTGGAACCCAGGCATCTATTTTGCACGCCTACCATTTCTGCCTCACATGGATCTACGTGTTGAGGCAGTCAGTTCTCAAGGGCTTGCCGTAGACTTCGGCGGTCAGCACTATTTCACCAACAATCAATACCTTGATGGAAATACGAACAAGGGTTTTATGGTCGGAAACGCCATTGGCCGAGATTCTCGGGCTATCGAAGGCCGCACCAGCTACTGGTTTTCAGCCCGTACGCGAGTAGAAGCGGGCTATCGCCAAAATAAGGGGGGTACGCTCTTTCTTCCCGGTGGAGGCACGATCACGGATGGTTTCGTCAATGCTTCCTACGCCATCAATCGACACTGGCAGGCACAGCTTTTTACTCAGTACGAGCGGTTCCTCATACCTTCTTACATGCCCGGCTCGCACCACAATACCAGTGGCTGGCTACAGATCACCTGGAATCCGGAGTTGACTCGAAATCGTCTAGGACTCCTCCAGTAAATCACCTAAACTACTGAAAATAAATATAGTTGGACTGAACCTAAAGACAAGCGCTATCCTTACACAACTCTTCCACACTTTAGCATTCTCTAGGGAGAGTCTGGAGGTGCTTTCGCATGTCCGAAAACCACACCATCCTTGGTGGCAAGGTTCACATTTACAAGTGTCCGAACAGTTCAAGCTGGCAATGCGCAACCTATCTGGTTGGAAGGAATCGGCGCACAACCGCCAAAGAAGACAGTCTCTCGAAAACGAAGGATTTCGCTGAAGACTGGTATTTGCAGTTACGCGGAAAACTCCGCGACGGTGAGTTGAAGAGCGGCAAGCCGTTCCGCGAAGCCGCGAAACTGTATCTGCGTGAATTCGACATCATGACTCAGGGACAGGGAATGCAACCTACGCGCGTGGACAGCACGCGCGCACCAATGGTCATCTCGTGCCGTTCTTCGGGAGCATGATTCTCCCTGAGATCTCTGCCGGCAAGATCAATAAATATCGTATCCATCGCCTTGAGGAATCTAAGGCGCTACGCGGCACGCCTCCAGCGCATAACACCATGCACCAGGAGATCGTGACGTTGCGCCAGATTTTTAAGACGGCTTTGCGGCACGGATCGATTGATCATCTACCGGATATGTCAGCCTCCTATCAGGCGTCGGCCAAGATTTCTCATAGAGCATGGTTCTCGCCGGAAGACTACAAGCAGCTTTACGAAGCTACTCGAAAGCGGGCACAGCATCCCAAGCAAGCGCGTTTCCGCTGGGAAGCGGAGCAGCTTCACGACAACGTTCTGTTTTCCGCTAATGCCGGACTCCGCCCTGATGAAGCGATGCGTCTTCAGTTCCGCGATGTGAAGACTGTCGAAGACGAGGGTAGCGGCCAAAAAAATCCTGGAGATCGAAGTTCGAGGGTCCTCGTAGATGTGGTCAATGCGAGCAGTATTAAACAGGGAGCTGCGACGCTTAATCCGTGAACTTCATAGCCTTTGGCAAGGAGGAATTGGGCAAGGTAGGCTCCGTCCTGACCAGTAACCCCTGTAATGATCGCTCTCTTCAAAGAACCAGCTTCTTCTTTGTCCACCAAATAGACTTCAGTGATTGTACGTTATGCTTCGACGGACGCCTGAGCCGCAGAGGCCTTCAGTCGGTCTCGTCCTGAGTGAGAGAAGAACAAAGTTTCTGGAGAGGATCGCGTACAAGTACCCAGACACATCCTGCGATGAGTCCGAAAATCAAACCGCCAAGCATGATATACATTCGCTTCGGCGCAGACTTCATATCCGGATATGAAGCAGGGTCAAGCACCTGCAACACGGGCGCGTCCCGCGATTCATCCAAGCGGGCGGATTCATATTGCTTCGAGAGCATCTCGAATAGCGCTTCGTGATACTTTACTTCGCGTGTTTTGCGGACAAACTCCAGCTGCAGAGCAGGTACCTTTGAATTCGGAATGGCTGCGGTAGACTCGTTGCCGCCGCCTTTGTAGAGACGCGAAAGCTGACCCTGAAGGTTCTCTATTTCGGTCTTTAGCCTGATGAGTTCCGGGTTCTCGTCGGTGGCAGATTGGCGGAGCGCAGCGAGTTGAACTTGGCGGGCAGCGATCTGGGCTCGTATATCCGCGATAGTCATGATCTGGCTTTGTGTTTGTCCGATCGGAGCTATTAAGCCGGACTGTTCCTCGGTCTCTTTCAAATGAACCTCGGCGTCTGCTAGATCATCCTTCTCCTTTGCGAGCTGTTGCTCGAAAAACAGCCGACGCTGTGAGGATTGACTAAGAGCCAATCGCCCGTTGGTTTCTCGCAAAGCATCCATGTAGGCGTTCGCGAGATCTCGCGCAAACGCCGGGCTCTTCGCCTCTACGCTCACGCTGATGATGGAAGACTTCAGGTCGGTTGCAACGGTAGTAGAGGAAGTTAGGCGCTTCTCTGCCTGACTCTCCTTTTTGACCCCATAGACGCGCATTAGATCGAATCGCTTCACAAGTTGACTGGCGATCGACCTACTCTTAAGAATCCCGGCGTACTGTTCGACTGATGATTTCCCCATACCGAACGCATCGCCGCCGAATGCTGAAAGCTGTCCGGCAAGTGCGGCGGCCATGGAACCTCCACTACTCGAACTTGGAGGAATAAAAGAGACGGTTGAAGTGTATTGAAGAGGGAGAAGGAATGCGATGATCGTGACGACTATCAAGATAACCACGGACGTCGCCAAAATCGTCCGCCTTCCACGGTAAAGGGTTCGAAGCAATTCGAAAAGGTCGATGCGCCTTTCTTCGTCTTCTGCCACCGGCGATACACTTGTGTAAGGCTCAGCCGTTTCCGCCTGATCTATTACGCTCTCAGCCATTCCTTTAGCCTTCGTTGCTGTTTAGCAGACCGCGCATGCTATCTGGGGAAGTCGGGCCATGCTAAACCCCATTATACGTAGGCAGACCTAATCACTTATTCGAATTACTCTCGCACACCGGTGGCGTCTGCCGTTGACAGTAGTATAAGCGAATTTACCAAACAATCCAGAATTCCCGACCGTGGTGCCTCATTCGGAAATGTTACCGGCATCGCCGCTGTCCAGTTAACGGACAGCTCAGGTTTTGCAATTTCTGATCTGCGGCAATTTGCAGACGTTTTTGTGTCGTGTCGAATTGACTCGGAGCTGATTCCAGAGATGCTCTCTGGGAGGCGGCGGTGAACGCTGGCAAGCTGCTGTTCGCGCAGTTCTCATCGCGCCGGCTGGAGAAGCGACTGGTCGAGAATATCGGATGCCGCGTGCTGGCCGCGCTCCGGTCAGGCTTACTCAGACGTACTCCTGGATCCTCGTTTGCCCATAGCGCGGTACTTGCTCTCTTAGGCCAAGTTGTCGATGACGTTCCAGCTTGCAGGAAAGAGCTCGGGATAATAAGAGTCCTGCGTATTGACCCAATACTTGGGCGCTAGAATGATCTTGTTTGGATCGGGATTCATCCAACCTCCCCACCACGAGAAACTACTATTCGCAATCACGTGATGCTTGCAGCATGACATCAGCCACAGCTCCTCAAAGGCGCTGGCTGGGGTGTTTCCCTTTACCCAAAGACTTGCTGGCTCACCGTCCATCATTGCTTGAGCTCCTGCGGGATCATCGGAAAAGACAACCAGGTCGGCTTCCGGAAGCAGAGTTCGTATGCGAGCGATTGCCTCGCGGTAATACGATTTGCGCAGAACCCAGGTCACCTGCCTGCCGCTGTTCGATTCGGTAGTGGAGTGTAGCGCGAAGTCTCCGACTCGCACATGCACAGACACCGGGCACTTCAGCGCACGGATTACTTCGGCATAATGCCGGTTCCGCTGGTGAAGCTCGTTCCGTATCCTCAGAGATTCCCTGAGCCGATCAGCAATCGCTTCAGCATACCCCGCAGCTTGCCAATATCCGGTGAGATAGATGGTGCGAGCTTGCACTTGATCGAGCAGCGTGGGCAAAAATCGGTTGGTCGACGGCTCTTCAATGGATTGTGTCCTAGTGACGCCGCAAAACGTATTCTGCATAGATCGAAAAAGAGGTTTCGTCGATAGATAAAATCGGTCGACCCGTCCGGCCGGGTGGCTCTTTGCTTTGAGAGAAAATTCGTCCAATTGAAATGGCCGTGCAAATCCCTTGGAACGCAGGGCCTCCGGAGGGCCCAGAGGACGCACGATCTCGATCGGCACAGAAGCGCGTTCAGCAAAGTACAAGCCTGCTGCGTATTGAAAGATCTGGTTGCCCAATCCGCCATGACAACCAACGATTAGGCGTCGTAGAGATGTATCTGGCATTACTTCACTCCCGATAACCCTGCTCAGCATGCGATGGGTCGCTACTTCTTTCGCAAGCTGAATACCCAAAAAAGTGATAAAGACTTCAACATCATGGCCAGTATTTTGCGCTGTGACTTCATAAACGGGCAAAGCACAAAAAACCAGGCATTGTATGAGATCAATGTTGCATAGGCCGAACCCGCAATGCCAAAGTGGGGAATTAGCACCAGGTTCAGGATTACGTTCACGGCTGCTCCAAAGACTTGAAAGTAGAACATTGTTTTTGTGCGGTTCTCCAGCAGCATCCAGTTCGTCCAGCCGCCGGCAATGGGCATCAGGACGCCACCCCCTATCAAGATCCTGAGTATTCCTGCAGAACCCGCGTATGCGGGCCCGAACAGCAATCTCATTAGGGGACCAGCTGCAATTGTAATGAACAAGGCAAATGCAATCGCAATGAGCGTTTGAACGTTGCAAAACTTCTGCAGCCTATCGTAGTAAAGGGCTTCGCTTATTTTCTTGCTTTCTACAAGCAGCGGCAAGAAGGAACTTGTGATAGCAAAGGGAATGAAATACCATACCTCCGAAATCCGTGCGGCCGCCGAATAAATGCCTACCTGCTTGTCGTTCAGCATCTGGCCGATCAGTACCTGGTCGATTCGAACGGAAATCATAACAGAAATACCGCTCAGAATCAGCGGCCAGCTATCTCGAAGCAGATCGCGCATTACACCGAGTTTCGGTCGCCATGCCACCACTCTAAGGTTTCTGGTCCGATAGACGATGAGCAGAAAAACGGACGCAAGAACAAATTCACCCAATCCTGCCCAGACAAAAGCAATCAGTGGCGCTGCAGTCAGCAGTAATACTGCCTTCACCACGGCCATCACCAAAAAGGCGGCGTTCGTTGCATAAACCGAATACTTGGATTGAACTTTGGATTGAAAGTAAAGATCGATGACATTCAGCGATTGAAAAAAAAATTGCCCCGCAGTAATCGCTACGAGCCATATGGTAAAAGTTTCGCCACGCCGCAATATGAATATCGTGCCCATCACGACGACAAAGCTGATGAGCGCGGCCAAGACCCTCAAGACGAAGGCGCTCCCCAGAATCTCATCTCTCTTCTCAGGGAAACTGACCAATTCCCGGACGACGATGCCATCCATTCCAAGGGTGGCAATCGCGCCGAAAAGGCCTGTGAACGCGATGGTGAAATTGAGGAGACCAAATTGTCCCGCTCCTAGATAGCGGGCTATCCAGAGACCGATGATCAAGCCTGATCCCAATCGTATGATCTTGTCCCAAAACAGCCAATTGCTATTGCCCAGCACCGACTGGAGAGTAAGGCTCCCAGTTAGCTTATCGCGCAGAAAGCGCGGCAGGATCTTCAAAAACGCAGAGTTGGTGCGAGGGTCCGTCTCTAGGCCTAATGTCGCAGCCACCTCTAGCTCTGTCGAACCTTCATGGGGATCAGCATTGTGCAATCCGGATATACCTCAAACGACAGATTTGGGCACCGCCGCCGGCGTTGGTGCGTGTGAAAGAAGAAAAGATGGCCATACTAAGCTTTCGTAAATTCAAAAAGTCCACAGGCAAAATTGCTCGAGGGCATAAGGTCAGGAGTCGTGTCCAGATAGAGTGCATCGTCATCGCCCACATAAGAAAACGACTCAAGGCACAAGTTGGAGAACCTATCGAGAATCGTCTTAGGACTGAAAACGCGGTGTGCGTTGAATTCAACTCTTTCTTTACCGACGGGCACAGAAAAATAGAGGCGTCCGCCGGGGGCGAGAACTCTATCGAGCGATTCCATGAATCTAAAGCATGCTTCGGGATCAATCGGATCGGAATACCGTCCGAGACCAAAGTGTTCTGCTACGTGCAGGCTGGATAGGGATTGGATACTGTTGGACGGCAACTTGGATAACTTCGTCGCGTCGTCCTGCAGAAAAGTGAGTCCTTGGATATTGCTTACCAGTGGCCTGATGTCCACGATAGTTACAGGCATGAACGTCAATAAGTGCGCTACGAAGCCATCAACACGTGATCCAATGTCTAGATGCTCTGTCGGGTGACGGTGATAAATTTTTCTTGCTGCCCACAAATCCTGATGGAAGTAGTGTCCGCTGGCGGAGCCTGCACTGGCATAGCGATCCGTGAGTATTGGAGTGGCGTAGCGCAGTCTGATTGGAAATGTGGGCGGGGGATTGAGTTTGCGATACCGAAGCCAATCGGCAATATATGCTGGTATTCCTCTCAAACTCTTAAACAAGACCCGGGGATCAAAGCCTGTGAGCGGTATCTGTCTATGTAGGATGACTCTCGTGATGGTGCTCAGGCGTTTCAAATCTCACCTTTTGACTGCTCGCTTGAAGCCTTCGCGGCTAGCTCCAGAAGATGTTTTGGACTATCGCCGATTATAGCAGTCAATCCGTGCCTGGACTTGATGTGGACCGACGATCAAGCCCGATCCCAATCGTGTGATCTTGTCCCAAAACAGCCAATTGCTATGGCCCAGCACCGACCGGAGTATATAGCGGTCAATTAGCTTGTTGCGCAGAAAAGCTAGCTTGTTGCGCAGAAAAGCGTGACAGGATTTAAAACATAGGGTTGGTGTGCGGGTCTATCGAGGCTTTCGTAAATTGAAAAAAGCCCACAGGGCAAAATTGTTCACGAGCTTAAGGTCAGTGGTGTCCAACTAGAGAGCGTCGTCATCGCCCACATAGCTGGCGTCAGTAGGTTGTCTTGACTGAACGGGCCGGGGTAATCCGTATCATGTCGTTGATGACTGAGAAGTCATAGTTGGGTCGCTCCTGCATGCAGAGCGTGCGCAGGCCGTCGATTGTCGGATAATCGTCCGTCCCATCGAAGAGCCTGGCATCGTCGATGACGATGACATGGTCCTTGCAGTGATGATTGAAAATGGTTCGCATTTCTTTGAGGATCGGCGTGTCGAGATCGCCTTGCGCAGTGATACCTCCAGAGTAGTGGCCGTCCAGCCAGAGAAGACACGGTTGAGAAATCCCGCTCAGGAGTTGGGGCAACACCTGTCCGCTATTGCCCTGCAAAATTTGGATATGTGGACTGGCGCGAAATCGGTGCTGAGCGTTGGCTGCGAGTTCGGGGCTTAACTCGATGGAGTAGAGCTTTTTGAAACGGCTTTTTAATGCGTAGATGGCACCGCCGCGGAAGGTCCCGGTCTCGATC
>DATMKY010000051.1:0-3155 GCA_035570955.1 Edaphobacter sp.
CGGAGGGTAGGGCAATGCCAGGAGGCAACCCGAGCGCCGACTCAGTGGCCTCGACCGATCCAGGGGGGATGCTACGGCATCCCCCTTCCGCTATTTGCTCGCAGAGAGTCCTTATCGGGAGAGGCACTAAAGCGCTAAATCCTGGGGGTGCGGGGGCAAAGCCCCTGCAGGTTGCGCCGGCCACAAATGCTTCCTTCTGAAGCACGGGCGCCCTCTCATAATGCATTGAGAGTACGTAGTAAATTAAATTTGGGAGCGGAGGGCCTCCTTGGTATGCCCGCGGGTTCACAGCAGTTGGTCAGGGGCGTTACCGACGTGCCCACAGGAGCCACCTGTCAAACTCATGGAGTTCGCAGATACGCACGTCAGCATTCCCGGACTCCTCAACACTCGCCGACTTATCGTTAGGTATCTGACACCGGAGAGTTCATTGTCCTTCGCGCTGCAAAGCTCAAGCTTTTCGCGCTCCCCAAAGCCCTCGGGTCCATCTACTAGGGTGCTATAGAACTTCGGACGTGGGAACGCACAGTGTG
Organism: Edaphobacter sp.; assembly: GCA_035570955.1. Classification (GTDB taxonomy): domain Bacteria; phylum Acidobacteriota; class Terriglobia; order Terriglobales; family Acidobacteriaceae; genus Edaphobacter. Next base: position 534 of record DATMKY010000051.1, read on the forward strand.
GAACCAGCACGATACGGAGCAAGACCATGAGTTTCAATCCACGCGCCCGCGTGGGGCGCGACACTAAAGCCGCTTAGGCCGCTTTGCATCTGTATTGGTTGAACCGTACCTTGATCAGAAGAATGTCTACTTAATCGTTGTAGAAAATAGATTCCGGGAGTCCGAAAAAGGGCTCTTGACGAGAATCTGTAAGAGGGGCCGATTTACGCGGCTTTTTGAAAAGCGACGAGTTGGGTCTTGGTGGCGGCCAGACGCTGGGCTTTGAGCAACAGGTAGTCGAGATTGCGATATCCTCTTCCCCTCCGCAACAGAGCTTTGATGTTTCCATTTACCGCTTCTACAACTCCCAGCGGCACTTTGGTCCGGCAGTAGTTTAGGATGCCGTCGAGATGGTTGATGAGCATGTCGGCCAGCTTTTCCATGGGCTTGAGCCGCTGCCAACGCAGCTGATCGATCCAGCTATGGAGATAACGCATCATGGCCCCTTCGTAGCGGTAGGTCCACAGCCGATCGAGACTCTCTTTGAGCAGATAAGCCTTCAATAGCCGACGATTCAACGCAAACAAGGCATTGAGTTGCTGCTTCTTGCGAGCCGTCAGATGCACCCAGCGCGTCAACAGCAACCACCGCTTGCCCTTGACCAGTTCCCGTGCCGGACCACCTTTGCGGAAGAATTCCTGGCGGCGCACTTCATCGACGGCCGCACCGGCGTGCTTCATGATGTGGAACTTGTCGTACACAATGCGGCATTGCGGCAGCCACTCTTCGATGCTCTGCCGGAAAGGATCCCACATGTCCACGCAGGCCGCTCGTACCGCGCTGCGCTGGAAAGCGCTCAACTGCGTGCGGAAGAACTCATCCAGTGTTTCCTTCTTGCGCTCTTGGCCAAACCACAATGGCTCACCCGTATCCAAGTTGCTCACCACGGTGACGAACTTCTGCTTCTTACCCAGAAAGATCTCGTCAACACCCAGCTGGCGCAGCGCCGGCTTGCGCCGCGTCTCTGCCCACCGTGCCAGATAACGCTGATCGATAGTCCGCACCGTACTCGCCGCCAATCCGAATTGCTTCGCCACTCGGCTCCCCGCGGCGCTCTCACAGGCTTGGCCCACCGCGTCCTCGAAACGCTTGCTGAAGGGAGCCTTGGAGGGCAATAGCGGCACCTTCTCCGCTCGTACGCCGCAATCCGGGCAATGCACCCGGTACAGTTCGATTACCACTGTCGTCTTGTATTCCGACCACGGCAGATCGCGCACTTCCCGTTCATAGCTGGCGACGATTTCGCCCCTCAGTTTGCCGCACCCTGAACAGACCAATAGCTTGTTGGCCCGCCTGTGCCGAACCCACAGCTTCAGCCGTTTGCCGGCTTCATCGATCTCATGCCGGTATACCTTGTACCCCGGCCAACCCAACACCCGCGTCCAGTCGTTGTCGCGCATCCTGCCGAGAATAGACGATATCGCCCATCCGGCAAAACCCGCCAAAATCAAGCCGGGTTACAGTTTCCTGCGCAGAGCCCGAAAAAGATGTCGTCTATTCCGACAGAACCGTTGAGACGAAAGGGGAGGTTGATTTTTGTGCGCTCGCCGTATTGACGCTTTTCTGAGCCGCCGTAAACCAACGCGATGCGTCTTTTGGGATCGACAACCCATATCGACACCACACCGGCGTCCAGATAAATGCCGATCTTCTCGCTCACGTCCTCTGACGGTGACAGAACTTCGACCACCAGGAGCGGAGGTACGTCGATATACGTTTGTTTTTCTATAGCCTTTTCCCATCGGGAGGTTTCAACAACAAACACGTCCGGCGCAGGTGCGGAGTTGGATGCTTGGAACAGGATGTTGGAGTTCCCGTTGGCGATGAAGTCCGTGCGTTCTCCGCGATGACGTCGCCGCAATTCCGGCCACGGAAGGCGTCAGTTCGGATACGATCTTCGGCTGGTTCTTTGGCCACGAGCATCGATGCGCCCTATACAAAGACAGCGAAACCCAATTCAATGCCCGCCTGATCGGCAATGGGTGCATTCCCCACCTGGTACAAACTGAAAACGAGGCCGATACGGGGTGCACACCGTTTGATAAGGTGAACAGGCGTCAAACCGACGCGAATTCGGGAGCAGCCACTTCCATGTTCGTCATGCTTTACTTTTCAGACACAAGCCCCGAACTTCTCATTCAATATATCGATGAAGACAACGAGGTCTGGGGATCAGAGGTGTGGGATGCTGCGAACGGCCGCTTTGGGAGTAGTCCGTTCGCTGAGACGGATTTTGATGACAAGTAAAAGGAGGAAGCTGACGGGGAAGTCTTGAACTGTCAGGTGGGAACGGTCAGCCTAAATGCCCCAGGATACTGTATTTCCAGTCTGGCCCGGGTCATTCGTCGCCGGCCCGATTCTTGCCAAAGACTGATGTTCAACCTGGATAATCCTCTTGACTCCAGAAGTAGGTTTGGTCTATACATGCGCATACTTGCGTCTGATACCTGATCGTCCCCTGCAAGGCTTCTGTGAGGATAACTATGTCCAGGCTGTCGCTGTCTATCGACGCGATTCAGAGCGACTACGATGTAGTCGTAATAGGGTCGGGATACGGTGGAGGCATCGCCGCGTCTCGGATGT
>DATMKY010000052.1:0-5848 GCA_035570955.1 Edaphobacter sp.
GCGCACGATGACGGGGAGATTGACGAGGCGGGCGTCCACAGAGAGGGTGGGAGCTGTCGTGGTGGGGGTCGATTCGGGTTTTGAAGCGGGCTCCTGGGCGGTTAAGTGGGCAGGCAGGTGAGCCGCGAGGAGAAAAATGGCCAAAGGGAGGGGCCTGAACGAGCGGAGGACGATCATGTGGTTTTAGACGAGGTTGGGAGGGAGGGGTTTCAGTTCGGAAGCCGCATTCAAGCTGTGGGCGGCCTGAGCGGTCCGGGTGGGAGAGAAATTGCTAAGTTGGTAACGCTTTTTGCTGGTTGCGCCGCTCGTGGAGCGTTATGCTGGCGGGACGATGAAACAACTCTGTTTTCTGGTCGCCGGGTGCATCGCCGCGTCCTTTGGGCTTGGATGCGCACCGGTAACCGCGACTGCAGCCATCTCTGGGGCTAAGGCGCCGCAGGCGACCTCGACGAATCCGCCGGCGGGATATACGAAGGAGATCGTGCTGTGGCCGAAGGGCGCTCCGGGGGCTCTTGGGACCGGCGACGGAGACGTGCCAAAGATGTTTACCTATCCGGCTGCAGGAGCGGGGGTTCATACGGCAGTGATCGTAATGCCGGGCGGTGGGTACACGCATCTGGTCACTGAAAAAGAGGGCGGAGCCGAGGCCCGGTGGCTGAACGAGCATGGAGTGACGGCGTTTGTGTTGGAGTACAGGCTTGGGCCGCGGTATCACTTCCCTTCCCCAATGCTGGATGGCGGGAGGGCGATCCGTTATGTCCGCAGTCATGCGGCAGAGCTTGGTGTCGCGAAGGACAGAGTCGGGCTGTGGGGTTTTTCGGCGGGTGCGCATCTGGCGGGGTATCTGGCTGCGGTGCATGATGCGGGCGAGCCCGCTGCGGCGGACATAATCGACCGGGTGAGCGACCGGCCGGACTTTGTTGTTGTGTCTTATGGACGGTTCAGTCTTGATGAGTCGATCCCGCGCAGGACAAATATGGAAGGGTTACTGGGAGATCATCCGACGCAGGCGATGCTGGATTCGGTATCAGTAGTCAAGCTGGTGACAAAGGACGCGCCGCCGTGTTTTATTTACTCGACTACTGCTGACCAGACGGTGAACCCGATGAATGCGACGGCACTATACGACGCCTTGAGGCGCGTCGGTGTTCCTGCGGAGTTGCATATTTTTGAGCGCGGACCGCACGGGACGGGCATGGCGCAGGGATTGAAGGATCTTCAGGAGTTGGCAATCTACCCGACACTCCTGGCTAACTGGATGGAAGTACACGGATGGATGACTCCGGAACAAGTGAGTTTCGTGAAGAAAATGGGATCTGTTCCGGGAAGCGTAAATCGGAATTGAGTATCGACTGGATTGTTGCAGGAACACGTGGTTCTGGATTTGTCGTAGCGACTGAAACAGTTGCCCGGTTAGGCCCGGCAGAGGGAATCCATAGTGACATTGGCACAATCGGGCAGTATATTCCGAGGTAGATCTTGAAGTCCTTTACGTTCGACCTTCCCCGATCGCGGGTTTGGAAGAGTGTGCTCCTGGTGTTGCTAGTTTGGCTGGCATTCATTCCGTTCTGGCGGATGAGTCATGGTGCTCACTTGGAAACGCTAACGGCGGGAGTGTTGATGGCGGTTTTTCTGGCGCTGGCAGGTACATTAGCCGGAGTGTGGGCGTTGTGGCGCGGGTATGGCCGTGCGGCTCAATTGAGAGGCGCGAGAGAGGCGCACTCGCAGTTTCATGCTGCGGCCGAGAGCAGCCTGGACGCGTTCGGACTCTTCGAGTCGGTGCGAAACGATGCGGGCGAGATTGTGGACTTCCGCATTCTTTATGTGAATGCGAATGCGGAACGGCTGATTGGGCGGATGCGGTCCGAACTCCTGGGCCACAGGCTATGCTCGGTGGCGCCGATTCGCGCGTCGGGCCCGATGTTTGGCCGGTTCTGCAGGGTGGTCGAAACCGGAGAGCCGCTGAACGAAGAATTCAGGGTGAAGAATCCAGTCGTCAAGGCCTCATGGCTGCGGAGCCAGGTGGTGAAGTTGGGAGACGGCCTTGCGGTCACCTTCAGCGATATCAGCGAAGCGAAGGAGACGCAGCAACGCTATGCGCATCTGGCGGAGTTTACCGATTCCGTCTTTCAGAATGCCCCGTTCAGCATCGTCGCGACCGACACGAAAGGCATGATCACGGCGATGAACGTTGCTGCCGAGAAATTGACCGGCTACAAGCGCGAAGAGCTGGTAGGCAAGGCTCCGCTCACGCTGCTGCACGATGAGCGCGAGCTGCTCGGCAAGGTGCTCAGCATCGATCCCGCAGCGACGCTGGAACAGTTCGGCTTTCAGGTTTTGACGTCCGGAGCGACGCTGGGAGAGATGGAGGAGCAGGAGTGGACGCTGATCCGGCGAGACGGAGAGCGCACGCCGATCAACCTGGCCGTGCGAGCCGTGACCACCGACGCTGGTGGCGTGACCGGATTTGTCAGCATCGCGTTTGACATCACCGAGCGCAGACAGATGCTGGACTACGTGACTCATCTGGCGACACACGATCAACTGACAGGACTCGCCGGGCGCGCGCTGCTGCAGGACAAAACGATCCAGGCGGTAGAAGTAGCGCGGCGGTCGGGAACCAAGGTTGCGGTCTTCGTGATCGACCTGGACCACTTCAAGAGAATCAACGACTCGCTGGGGCACGGGTCGGGAGATCAGCTTCTTGTCGAAGCTGCGAGACGGCTGACTCGCTCAGTGCGCAGCACGGATGTCGTGGCTCGCGTGGGAGGCGATGAGTTCGTGGTAGTAATGCCGGACATCACATCCGTCGACGATGTCGAACAGTGCGCGGCGAACCTGGTGATGAAACTGGCTCCGGAGATTTCGATCGATGAGCATCAGGTGCAGATGACCGCTAGCGTGGGTGTTTGCATCTTCCCGGATTTTGCAACCGATGCCAAGCACTTGCTGAAGCGCGCGGATTCGGCGATGTATGTTGCAAAAGACAATGGCCGGAATCAGTATCAGGTCTTCAGCGAGAGCATGCTGCAGGAGACGGCCGAGCGCCTGACGATGGAGCACGCACTGCGCCATGCGCTGAGGAATGGCGAATTGACTGTGCATTATCAACCGCAGATCTCATTGAACACCGGGGCGGTCACCGGCATGGAGGCGCTGCTGCGCTGGAATCATCCGAGGCTGGGACAGGTTTCGCCGGCGCAGTTCATTCCGCTGGCGGAAGAGACCGGACTGATTGTGCAGATCGGCGAATGGGCCTTCATGACGGCTTGCTGCGAGGCAAGAGGCTTGCAGGACGAACTTGGGATGGACCTGACCGTGTCGGTGAATCTGTCGCCGCGCCAGTTTCAACAGAAGAACCTGTTGCATGTCGTCGAAAATTCCCTGGCGAAGAGCGGGCTGCGTGCGGACCGGCTCCAGATTGAAATTACCGAAAGCATGTTGATGTCGAACTCCGAAGACGTTTTGCGCCGGCTCGAAAAGATTCGGGAACTCGGCGTGAGAATTTCGATTGACGACTTCGGCACGGGGTTCTGTAGCTTCTCGTACCTGCTGCAGTATCAAGTCGACCAGTTGAAGATCGATCAGAGCTTTGTGAAGAAGGCAGGAACGGACGCGAACGCTGCCGCGGTGGTGCGGACGATCATCGCAATGTCTCACGGCCTGAACATCAAGGTTGTGGCCGAGGGTGTCGAGACCGAGGAACAACTACGCTTCCTGCTGCGAAGAAAATGCGATGAGGCGCAAGGACATTTTATTGGACGTCCCGTGGCTCCCGAGGAGTTTTGCGATGTGGTGCGTTCCGGCAATAACCAGGTGACTCTTCGATCCATCGAGCCGTTGAGCGGTTTGGTCAGATAAGATCCACTGCGGATTCCATCCCGATTGACCTAGGTGGTGCTGCGAGCGCGTCTGATCAAGTGGTAGATACCCAGCAGAATAAGGGCGCCGACGAGCGACATCAGGAACCCGGCGGAGTCGTTCTCTCCATAGTGGCCGACCATCCGGCCAATCCACGTTCCCACAAACGAGCCTGCGATGCCGATGAGCATGGTGACCCATATGCCGCCGGGATCTTTGCCTGGCATGATGAGTTTGGCGATTGCACCGACGACAAGACCGATGAGAGCCGTCCAAAGCAGATGCAGCATAGCTCTTCCTCCGTATTTGGTTCCCCGGGCCTCCGGGGCGCGTCTCGATTGTTGGGGAGAAGCATACTATTACTGGAGTTTCATGCATAGTGCCGACGGACCGGAACAGCGCGCTATCTAGTTGCCGGCAAAATCTTTGTCCGGCACGATTGTGGCGCGAATGAGTTTGTCGAGTTTTGGAAATTCTCGATCGAGATACGCATTGCCTTCCTCAAACATTTTGGCCTGATGGCCGGCACGCATACCGCCGCCTGAGTTTTCTCCATACCCGCTGTAAATTTTTTCAACCACGTCCATGCCTTCGACGATCTGGCCGAACGGAGCGAAGCCTGCTTCTACGTCGTTGCGGGCAGAGTTGTCGCCGAGATTGATATAGACCTGGGTCGATCGCGTGTTCGGTCCGGTATTGGAAAACGCAACATAGCCGCGGGTGTTGTGCTGTTTGAGGACGTCATCGGGGATGGTGTGTTGGCGCTGCTGTTGCGCGATCTTCGGGTCTCCGTTGATGCCGAATTGTACCCAGCGACCGGGGACGACGCGAAAGAAACGCGAGTCATCGTAGTAGCGGATGCGAACCAGATCGTACAAGCGATCGACTCCATGAGGAGCCCAGTCGCGATGGGCCTCGAGGATGAAGTTTCCGGCGGTGGTCTCGAATTTTACGCGGAAGACATCGGGTGCTTTGTGATGCCCGAAGGGTAGGGCCAGCAGGAGCAGGAGCAGGAATGTCATTCGTTTCAGAGTACTTCCTACCCTTTTCGGTTGTGCGATTTTCGACGCGCATCCTTGATATTTTGCGATTTCTCATCAGCCGTCACAAATCAACTGATTGTAAACAGGTGGTTTATCTTGCATCAAAGGATTTTTATTGACAATCGTACCATGCACAGATTATGGTGGTGATGGGCACTCCTGCCCTGGAGATTAGATGTTATGCGTAAAGTAATTGTGGCCACCCTCGCCCTGACCCCGATGCTTCTTCACGCACAGGCAAATTCCCCTGTCCAACCCCAGACGTCAGCCCCTGTGACGCTTCAGTCAAAGCTGGTTACGCCGAACGAGTTCAGCTCCGAAACCGCTGCCGCCACCACAACTCCAATCCGAATTTCGACCGGCGTTACTGCCCCTAAGCTGATCCACACCGTTAGCGTCGAAGCAACCTCCGACTATGCCGTGGACGGATTCCTCAACGATAAGACAGCTATCGTTTTGATGACCGTCGATAAAGCTGGCGTGCCCTCTGACCTGAAGGTCATCAAGTCGGTTGGCCCCACGATGGACAAGAACGTTCTGGCGGCGGTAAGCCAGTATCGCTTCAAACCCGCTATGCTGGATGGCGCCCCGACAAAGATTCAGGTAAATCTCGAAGTCACGCTGCACAACCCGGCTCGCTAAATTAACGCTTCGGAAATTGCACGACGGCGGAGTTCCCTCCTTCGGGCTCAAAACTAAGAAACACTTGAAGGCAGTCCTGTTCGGGGCTGCTCTTTCTTTTGTCTTCTTTTGTCCTGGCGAGGAGACACTCTTCGATCTGTGCCGACCGTCAAGAAGGTCGCAGGATCAGGAACAGCGCGATCGCCGCAACGATGACTCCGAGGATGACGTAGAACAGAAAAGGGCTTGCAATGCCCGTCCTCTTCTCCGGCAATGGGTTCACCGGTTCCATAACGTTTGGATGCCGGGAAATCGACTCCAGG
>DATMKY010000053.1:0-10888 GCA_035570955.1 Edaphobacter sp.
CTATGGTGATCACGGCTGGCCAACAGGCGCGTTCCATCCTGCCTTACGATCCGTTTCTCGCCTCCTCACACCCCACCGAGTTGCCGAGGCCCTATGTCAAATGGAGCATTGCCTCCAATATTTGCACCAGAGCCGGCGCACACAGGACTGCCGGTGTGATCAGCGTTTGAGTTGCAGCCCTGTTGCATCTTCTTTTTTATCATCGTCATACAAGCGTCTTATTTATCATACACATCGCCGCTATAGCGGTTGTGTGTAGTTTTCTCCTGTCACGTATAATCGAGGCTACACATCGCCGCTATAGCGGTCTTGTGTAGTCTGGAGGGCTCGCCATGAACAACCCCTTTGAATACGGCATCGCTGTTACCGGCGCGTCCTTCTGCAACCGCACGAAGGAAACCGCCGATCTCGTAAACACCATCAACAACTCAAAGCGCGCCTTTCTTTACTCGGAAAGGATGATGGGCAAGACGTCACTCCTTCTTCGTGTACTCAAGAATCTGGACCGAGAAAAGTACATCGGGGCATATATCGACCTCTGGCCTACGGACGATGAAGCGTCCTTTATAACAGCGACTGCCAAGGGCATCTCTCAGGCGATGGGGACGACGGCAGGCGACGTAATCGCCGCGTCTAAGAAGTTCTTCTCGCGGTTGGCGCCGAAAGTGTCTCTTGGAGATGACGGACTGCCCAAGATCAGCTTTGAATACAACCCAACGGTTGAGCAGGCGAAGAAGAGTCTAGAAGAAGTCCTTGCCGTGCCGCAACACATTGCAAGTGAAACCGGGAAAAGGGTTGCTATTGTGTTCGATGAGTTGCAGCGAATCCTCGAATACGACGACGACCATGTGGAACGTCTGCTTCGGAGCATCATCCAAAGGCAGAACAATGTGGCCTACATCTTTCTCGGAAGCCAGAAACACTTGATATCTGACATGTTCCTGAATCGTAAGCGACCGCTCTACAGTGCAGCGGATCACTTCCCTATCGGGCCGATTGAGGTCAAACACTGGCGGCCGTTCATCCGCGAGAAGTTTGAGGCTTCGGACAGGAAGATCGGTACTCAGGTGATTGAGCAAATCTGCGAACTCACCCAGGGGCACCCGTTCTATACGCAGCACCTCTGCCATGCGATATGGGAGCGCTGCGAGCCGGGCAAGGAAGTCACGCGCGATGACATCAGGAAAGGCGTGCAGGTTGTGCTGGCGCGGGAAGCCAGCGCTTACACTGCGCTGTGGGAATCTCTCACCATCAACCAGCGCAGGTTCCTGCGAGGGCTCGCTGTTGAAGATCACCATGTCTCTCCCTACAGTTCCGCCTTCCTGCAAAAGTACGGGCTCGGGCACCCCTCTTCTATTCAGCGTCTGAGCAGCGCGCTTATCAAGCGCGATGTGATCGACCGTGATGCCCGTTCGTATCTCATTTCAGATCGGTTCCTGCGAATCTGGATTCGAGAACGAGAGGAGTAACCCCATCGGGCAGACCCGAGATGGCTCCGCCCGGGGTGAATTGCAGAACGATAGCCCTATGCGTCGGCGCCGGGGATGGGGTTCGCGTAAGCAGTGCATGACGGTCCTTCCTCCGAATATGCGTCGGACCGGCGTTGCGGAAGCGGCAAGAGGGAGTTGCGGAAGAGATCAAGGAGATAGCCTGGAAGGCACAACACCGGTTGCACAAGCGCTACTGCAGGCTGGCAGCCACCCGAAAGGATCAGAGAAAGATCATCACTGCACTGGGATGCGAACTGTTGGGCTTCATCTGGGCAATCGGAATCAAGGCGGAAACAGCAGCCAGGCAGCGGATAGCCGCCTGACGAAAAGCAAAGGCAAAAGCAAAAACCTTTCCAAAGAATGAAAAAGCAAAACATCCTAAAGAATGAACAACTCCACCAAATTCGAGGACAGAGCCAGCAGCAGCCCGAGCACGCACGAAGGAGAACCCTCGGAATCTCTATGCGACAGGCTTAGCCGGACTCGCGACACTAGTCAGAGGCAGCTCCCGACGGATCAAGATTATGCGGTTTCGACCCTCGAATATCCGACTGATCAATCGTCGCTCAAACATGCTTCGACTGCTGCTTGCCCTGTCCTCGAGAAACAGCAAAAGCAACCGCAACGACAAAAAACCAACCCCACAGATTCGCAGGGATGGACACGGTCACTCCATATCAGAGATCTGGCATCAAATCAGGTTGTCCGATGGCTAGATTTCAGAGTTGGTGGCCACGAGCCGAATGAGTTGTATCTGCTAGCGTAGAGCGAGAGATGCCATAGATGGACCCCGAGACCCCATTGTCAAGCGTTGCGTCTAAGGTCCGTTGTCCGCGGATTCGGCTCACTGCGAATTTCTATCGATTGGATCACAGCGACAGAGAGTCCAGCCGATCGATCGAAAAACCTCTTCAGGAATTCGATAAGGCTGCCAGCATCGAGCGGGAGTTTCTTCCCCAGATTGCTAATCAGACTGAACTCCATTTCTGCGATGGGATTGATCAGCCGGCTCATCACCACCTTTCTGTTCCTGCATATGTGCAGAATGTAAGAAGGAAGGACCGCGATGCCTTCGTCGCGACCGGTCCACCCAGTGGAGAGCTTGGTCCAGTCTTCTCACTCGAGAACGTGGTCATGCGGCAACTTGGCCAACTCGCCCGAAATCTCGTCGAGAGTGAGACCAACGCGCTTTGCCTGGCTATGGCCGTGCCTTTATAGCTAGTTTATCGTCGACAGGGATGGTCCCGACGGCAAACGGTGTTCCCTCATCGTCCCCGATGGCGGGAAGAGGGTTTTGGGGGTGTTTCGTGCCGAGTAGGGTCGCGTAGTAGGGAAGGTAAACCATTATGTGTGGATGCCAATGGCCCGCCGGTCCAAGCACTTGGTCCGCCGACCACATGTAGGCAAAACACACTTCGGGGCGCTTTGGGATCTCGCCTTTGGCGTAAGCGGCTTGTACCCCCTCGGCAATTTGCTCGGCTGTCTTGCCTTCCAACCCCAGTTTTGTCCGAAGTTCGTAATAAGGCAGTAAGGTTCGCGCGGCTAGTGGGTCGAGACAAATGGGAGCCCGGGTTTTTGCGTCGTAATTGATGTAGGCCCGGACTTGAACCGGAGTGAATGTCGGAGCTCCGGTAAATCCCCGCATGACAATGCACACAAAACCGTTGTCCCCCTCGTGCGCGGTTTGAAATCCGGACGCCGTAAAGACCTTTATCGTCGCGTGGTCGGAAACGTAGTCCGGAGCCGCGCTCTTCGCCAACGCGATTTCGGCGTCTCGATCCATCATGTATTCGCTGAGCGGCGGGTATTTCGTTTCCTGAGCCTTCATGCCGGTCACACCCAGGCCGATCAGCAGCAAAAACAACGCATATTGATATCTTTTCATTGCCATGTGAATATCCATTCTGAAGTTACTTGGATTTCTAAGTACACTCTCTGTTACGATCCAGCCGCCGCTGAGGATACGTTGTCCAAAATTCCTCAGGCTGTGGCCGAGTGTTTGCATGCCGGTCAATGGGGCGTCGCCGCCTGGTGAGCGGCCGTCGAAGCTACTCGATCCAGCTGTGTCACTTCGGGTCCGGCGGAGCACTGTCCCGGCAAATATTCCGTGAAATGCCGAAAAAAGGGTTGCTTCTGGAGGTCCGGGATCACTTCCTCCACGACCTCGCCAATGTGGATGAACCGAAAGGGATCGGCTGGGTGTTGAAATGAGGCGTATCGGTGCTCTGGGTGATGGCTGCGAATCCCAGCAACAAACTCGGTAATGGCAGCCTTGAGATTGTCGAGATCAACGTCTGCTTTCACGGTGTAATCGATGCGGATGTACTTCGTCATTGGCGCCTCCATTCATCTCTATTACGGTTTCCGCCGAAGCGAGGATACGTCTCGCGAGAGAATTAGGCGCTTGCGCTGACGGTTACAGAAGTAGCTGCCTCGATCACCCATGGGCAGTGCGCGTAATCCACAATCGAGTCGATGTGGTTTTCAATCACATAAAGGCGGACCATCGAGTAAGGCGTCCAGGTATCAGCGCCGCGCTGCAATATGATCACCACCGGTTCGCCATCGACTTCGCCCTCCGCCATCCTCCAGGGCATCGACCACCGCTCGTAATTGCGGAAATAAGGCGCATCTGCCAGCTTGCCAGCAAAGGCGTCGGTTACCCTCAGGCGCGCGTCGGCGCTGATCAACTCGCGCAAGCTGTTCCAGTCGCGGTCGTTGAAGCGCTCGACATAAAGGTGCAGAACACGCGCCAAATCCGGGTCTACCGTTCGTGACGATTTCACGGGGCCCGGAGATGCCGCCAACTTCGATCGGCCGCGCTTTAACGCAGCCTTGACCCCGCCCACAGTAGATTCGACGAGGTCGGCGATCTCTTCGAGCGTGTAGTCGAACACATCCTTCAGAAGTACGCAGGCGCGCTCCTTTGGCGGGAGTGTCAATACCAGACGCTCAACCGCCTTTCCGATTCCCAGAATCGCTGGCTCGGTTGGCATCGTAACTTCGGACGCGGCGACACTTGCCACGGCTTCTCTTCCTGCACGACGGTGACGCAGAAAGTCGATGCATCGGTTGTGCGCGATGCGAAAGAGCCAAGGTGACAACGGACGAGTGTCATCGAATTGGTCCAGCTTCCGATATGCCTCGAATAGCGCGTCTTGAACAATGTCCTCGCCATCAAGAACCGAGCCGGTCATCCGTGCACAGTAACGGTGCAGGCGCGGGCGAATCTGGGAGACAGTCTCAAGAAAGGCCAGATACCGGGCCTCGAACGGACCTGTTAAATCCAAATCTGTTTGCATACTCTTAACTACGTAATCCGGCACTGTTGGGATACGTGGGATGAGACATCGGTGTGTGGGCGCCTCTCAGGGTGCCAATTAGCCGTCTCAGATGGCCCTCAGCGCATGCGGAAATCTTTGGGTCTCGTTCCGCTTTTCATTACCGATCAGCGACCCGACAATCATCAATTCTGCACCTTATTTCGCAGTGAGGTCCACCGAGGCGCGGGTTGTTTCCCAGTCCATCCGCAACGTGCAGCCACTTGCGGACTTGTCGTATCCGATAGCGAAGTTCTCTATAGACGCGGGCAGCTTCGACACTCTCATGTCTACGCGCGCCAGTTCGTCGCTCTCATACTTGTAAGGAATTCCCCATTCCCCAGTCTTCTTGTTGACAATAAGAGTCCACTTGTCGGCCGCCGGGATGGTGAAGATTGTGTAGCTTCCGGCCGCCACTGTCTTACCGCCAACGACTACATCGCTGCTGGTAACGAAAGTGGTCGCTTCGTTCGCACCGGCGCGCCAGACCTGGCCGAAGGGTACGAGGTCTCCATAGATCCTGCGACCCTTCATACGGGGGCTGGAATAGTTCGTCCTGATGGTCTTGCCCCCGCCGAGATCACATGTCGCCGAAGCGGGTGGACTCGGTCTCTTCTGACAGGCAGTGAAGAGGGTGAGGGTGAAAATCATGCCAATGACAAAGGCAATTCGTTTCCGCATGGTCTCTCCTTAAAGTAGCTGGTTGTCCTAAGGAACACACCACGTCAAGTGAATATGACGGGCATCTGTCCGACGTAATCATCCCTGACCACTTGCTCGACAAGGAATGCCGCGAGGTCCGAACGTGCGATCCTGAGGCGCAACCGGACTATGAGGCTCATGTCGGTGATGACGGAGATGTCCCCCGTCTTCGCGCCATTGGTGAACGACATCGGACGCACGATCACCCAACTGCAGCTGCTCGTCTCGATAAGATCGTCAGCCACAGTGGCATCTTCGTACATGCGATCGAGAAAGAATGGCATGATGATCCTCCCAAAGAAGAACGACGAGCGCTGCACGAATTCCTTGCTCGAACCAACACCGGCAGCGTCGAGACAGACCAGCTTGCGGACGCCGTGCTTCTTCATCCCGGCGACAAGGTTTCGGGCGACGTCGGCGCGGAGGGTAGTCCTCTTGTTCGTGCGAGCTCCGAGGGTGCTTAGCAACCACGTCTTGTCCGTCAAGGACATTCTCAAGGTCGGCTGCATTGGTCGGCTCGCCCCGCACGACGGTGAGACGCGGGTCTTTCCTTGGTATCGCGGACGGGTTTCGCACCAGAGCGGTGACTTCGTGATTCGCCTTCAATAGATCATCGAGCGCGAGTTGCCCGACTGCACCATTCGCGCCGAGGGACAGTATCTTCATCGCTGGACCTCGACTTCTGCTGCCTCCGCAACTTCGCTGCCAAGAGCGATGGTTGCGCTCAGCGGGAGGTTGCGTGACGATCGGCCAACCCAGACCTTGTATTCACCGGGCACAACCTCCCACGAATTCTTGTCGGGGTTGAAAATCGAGACCATCTGAGGGTCTACTTTCACTGCGACATCTTTCTGCTCACCCGGGCCGAGCGCGGTCTTACTCCAGCCTACGAGACGCCTTGGCGGTTCGTGTGTGCTGGCCGGCAGTGTGAGATAGACCTGGGCAGTCTCTTCACCCGCGCGGTTTCCGGTGTTTTTCACCTTGAATGTCACGGTCAGCCCGTTGTCTGATGTTGTCTTCAATTCGGAATAGGAATACGTCGTGTAGGACAGCCCGAATCCGAATGGGAAAAGTGGTTCCTTCTTCTCCGCGTCGTACCACTTGTACCCAACCTTGAGACCTTCGTCGTATACCGCGTCAAATGGCGTCTGGTTCGTCGAGATTCCCGGAACTACCGGGAGGTTTGGCAGGGGAGTGACTGGGTGGTTAGGATCCAACGCAGGTTGATCAACGTGCTTGGGGTGCGGCAGGTCGGCTTCAGTGCGGGCAAACGTCAAGGGCAGCTTGCCGGAAGGGTTCACATCGCCGAATAGAATATTGACCAGCGCCTCAGACCCGCGTATACCCGGATACCATGCTTCAATGACCGCGCTAACCCTGTTGATCCAGGGCATCGTAACTGGCCCTCCCGTTTCCAGCACCACAATCGTATGAGGATTGGCTGCGGCCACTGCTTCGATCAGGGCGTCCTGATTTTCAGGCAGGGATAGGTTTGGCAGGTCCATATTTTCATGCGTGTGCTGGACTGCGAACACGATGGCCACGTCCGAAGCCCTGGCCAGTGCTGCGGCGCAGCCGGATCCGTACCTGGATCGAACTTAACCACTGCTCCCTTAGCCCTCTCCGTGATCCCCTTCAACGGAGCCGAACGGTGGTATACCGTTATGCTGAAGATCCCCAGGGGGTCACCGGGTGCCCGGTCAAGCGATGGCGGAACTGCGCTGCCCCCAGCCGGCGACACCTGGCCCGAGCCACCGCCAGACATCACCCCTACATCCGCGTGTCCTCCGATCACGGCAATCGACTTTACTTCGGCAGCGCTCAAGGGCAACTGTCCGTGGTCATTCTTCAGCAGCACGGCGCCTTTTTCTTCGATCTTCTGCGCCACTTCGAAGCCGCGGAACACGTCAACCACATGTATTTGCGGCGGATTGTCGACGATGCCGGAATCGAACGCGGTTCTTAGAATGCGATGCACCATCTCATTGAGACGAGCTATTGGCACTTCGCCGCTCTCGACAGCCTTCTTCAGTGGCTCGCCAAGGAAGCTGTAGCCCGGCATTTCGATGTCCAGACCGGCAAGTACCGCCTTCACCGTGCTATGCGTACCGCCCCAATCTGAGATCACAAAGCCCTTGAATCCGAGTTCCTTCTTCAACACCTCGTTCAGCGTGTAATCGTCTTCGCAGGCATATATGCCGTTAATCTTGTTGTAGGCGCACATCACCGCACCCGGGTTCGACTCCCGCAGTACGATCTCAAAGGCAAGCAGGTCGCTTTCCCGCATTGGCCGCTTGTCGATAACTGAATTGACAAAGAAGCGTCCAGCTTCCTGATCGTTCACAACGTAATGTTTTACGTCCGTGACCACGTTCTGCGCCTTCACGGCCTTGAGTGCTTGCCCAGCTAAAGTTCCCGCCAGCAGCGGATCCTCTCCCATGTACTCGAAGATGCGCCCATCGCGAGGTTCGCGGGTCAGATTGATGGCGGACCCGAGCGACAAGTTGAAGCCCTGCGCTCGAATCTCACTCCCTATCAGCGCGCCTGTCTCATAAGAGAGCGCAGGATCCCAACCCGCAGCCATCGCCGCGGCGGAAGGCAGCGCAGTTGCGTAACGGCTCTTGTCTCCCCCTCCTGCAACGCCCATGGCTGCGTCAGTCATCTGCAGATCGGGAATCCCAAGCCGTGGAACGCCGGGGATGAATCCGGAAGGTCTAATGGCTCTTGTTCCTGGTCGGGATTCTGGCGGTGGACCAAACAGAGCCTCCCAACCCAGTCCATGCAGAAGCTGGATCTTCTCGTCCAGTGTCATCTTGTCAATCACCAGGTCAGCTCGCTCATCAGGAGACAGGCTCTTGTTCTCCCATGGCCCTTTAGGCTCGTGCTTCTTCGGGCCTAACTGACCCGGGCTCGGACTCCCGGTGAACAGACAAAGGGCAACCACCGCGCCAAGCGCTGCTCTTTCCATAAATCTGAATTTCATGTGCGAGCCCTTTCTTGAAAGATTGCGGTCTCTATTACGAATGAGCAGGTGCTGAGGACACGTTCTGGATCGCGGGCACGAGCGTGGTCCGCGCGAACTCGGCGAGCGTCGTGGGGGTCGTCGTGTCGGGCGTACGCGGCTCGGCAGGATCCAGGCGGCCGTCGCGGAACGCGACGTACTGTTCGAGAATGAGGTCGACGACAAAATCGGGCATTCCCATGCCCGTCAAGGCACCGCCGGCCTGGGCGAGCGTGGCATCGATGCACTGCACGCGCTTGCCAACCGCCGAACCGATGATTGCAGCCGCCTCGTCGGTCGAGAGGTCCTGGGGGCCGTGGACGCCGACCCGATAATGCCCGGTCCAGCCGCGATCAAGGAACCAGCATGCGGCCCTGGCGGCGATGTCCGCCGTAGCCACCAGAGGCCACTTCTTGCCCGGTTGAATCGGAACGAAGATCTGGCCGGCCTTCGCGATCATGTCTGCGGAGAGGAGGAAGTTTTCCATGAAGATCCCGGGGCGAAGCGAGACGACCGCAGGGAGCCTGGCCTCAAATTCGCTCTCAATCTCTCGCGCAGGGCCGACCGCCCCCGTACCGGGGCCGGTGTGGGCACCCATGCTCGAGATCACGACTGCTCGGCGCGTGCCCGCCATCTTAGCGACCGTGGCAGCCTGCCTTGCGCACTTCACGGCCCAATCGTGGTAGTCCGGCCGCGCGGGCGGTGGAGTGAGCCAGAACAGCGCCTCCGCTCCCTCAAGCGCTTCGGCAAGGAGGGCTGGCTCCTCGAAGGAGCCTTCGACGACGCGCGCACCGCGACGCGCCAGCTCGCCGATCTTGTTCTTGTCGCGGCTCAGGATCGTGATGCGTTCACCGGCGTCGAGGAGGCGCGTCGCGAGGGCGCGGCCAATGTTGGAGGTTGGGGTATTGATAACGATGGACATGGGTATTCTCCTTGTTTGATTGGTTCCTCGTTCAAGAGCTCTTCGCTTCAGTTCGCCGATGCTACGCACTCCGTGGAAGTTATTACGGAGTCCAACCGCCGCCCAGCGCACGAAACGAAGCGACTGCCGCGCGAGGTGCATTCTCGTGAGTGGAAGCCAAATCCAGCGACCATCATCTTCGTTTTGGTTCCATCTGGCAGCGAAGCTTTTGAGCTTAGCAGATTCATTTACGAATTATTAATATCGTAACTCGTAACTTGGTGTCAAGCTGATTCGTAAGCTATCATCCATCTATGGATCAAGAGATCACCATCGATGCGAGTGGGGCTTCCGGGCAGAGAGGACCAACGGACCACAAGCGTCGACAGCAGATTCTTCAGGCAGCCGCTGAGCATTTTCGACTCTATGGCTACCGGAAAACGACTCTTGCCGATATCGCTAAAGCAATCAATCTTTCGACCCCATATCTCTACAAATTCTTCGATTCTAAGCAGGCCATCGGCGAGGCGATATGTTCGCACTGCCTTGGTGCGGTCCTCTCCGAGGTAGAGGAATCTGTTGCGGCTACAAATTCTCCAGTTGAGAAGTTGCGCCGTGTTTTCGTTGGTTTAGAGCAGCAAGGCTGGCGAGTATTGAACGAAGAACCAAAGATGCACGACCTCGTCTGCGCATCATTCGAAGAGGGGTGGGGATCTGTGGGCTGGTTCAAAGAAGGTATCTTCGAGATGATCCGCAAGATTGTCGTTCAGGGACGAGAGTCGAGTGAATTTGAGCGCAAGACACCCCTGGAAGAAACTTGTCGAGCCATCGCGCGTATGACGGAGTTGTTCTTCCATCCGACTCTCTTAAGACAGGCCGGCAAAAGCCAAAAAGAAGAGACGCTTGCAGTTGCCAACGTGGCGATTCGATCTCTCACCGCTTGACCATGAGGTCACATTTATTTATTAAAAGTGAATAAATTACTTATTCGTAATTAAATTTTGATCTTATGTTGTTCGCCTGCAAGAGTTGTCGTTCCTTATTCGCACGCAGCATCAACGGGTGAGCTACCTTGATTTGCACGGCATGCGGCAGCAGGTAATCGTAGATCCAGCCGCCGAAGATCCGGGCTGCTTATAACGATGCCACTCAGGAAGGGAACTCATGGCTGGAGTCGCGGCCCTGTCCCACGCCAAAATGCGATCCTAGGCAGAAGCTGATCGCCCGAAGGGATCTGCCGGGTGTATTATACGTCGGCTGTCTGGTCGAAACCCACCGAGACAATGCGCGTTTTAAATGCTTGATTCAGTTGTGATTCAGAGTTTTGACGAGGCACAGGTCTGAAGCCAGTTCCGGAATAGCCATGCCGAGCAGTTGACGGCATTGGTCCAGTTTTTCTTGGCGATGGCGATTGCCGAGGGGGTCGGGGCTTCATCCCGATGAGTGATCGTGCCTTCGACATCCTTCGCATCCT
>DATMKY010000054.1:0-40168 GCA_035570955.1 Edaphobacter sp.
GATGCCATAGTTCCGGCGAGCAATCCCAGAAATCCGCCCCAGTGCGTCGCGCGTTTCCACAGCATCCCAAGAATTACTGTGCCGAACAACGGTGCGATGAAGAAGCTGAATAGAGCCTGCACATAATCCATGATGCTGGCTGCATTCATCACCAGATACGCCGTGCCGATCGACACCAGCATTCCAATTACGGTCGACCAACGGCCCATAGCGACATAGTGCTTGTCGCTAGCCTTCTTGTTCATGAAGGCGCCGTAAATATCGTAGGTCCACACGGTCGAGAACGCGCTCACATTGCCGGCCATGCCACTCATGAATCCAGCGACGAGCGCTGTAATTCCGAGCCCCAGCAGACCCGGTCCACAATATCGAATCAGCATCAGCGGCAGCACCTCGTTGTAAGTGTGCTGACCCGCTATGGCCGTGCCTTCTGCCACGAGGTGCATGCTGCTGCCATCAGGATTCTTCAGAACGGAAAGTGCCAAGAGGCCGGGAAGAATCACGATGAACGGCACCGCCATCTTGAACGCAGCGCCGATCACAGGAGCCATCTTTGCCGCACGCAGATTATGGGCGCTCAACACGCGCTGCACGACAAGGAAGTCCGTCGTCCAGTATCCGAAGCTGATGACAAATCCCAAGCCGAAGACGATTCCCGTCCAGTGCACGCCCATCGGATTGTCACCGAAGTGGCCTAGCGTGCTCCAAAGATGGGTGTAATCCGTTCTCCCGACGTTAGTTGCAATCTGTGCCTTCAGGTTCGACCAACTTCCGGCTTCAATCAGGCCGAGAATCGGAATCATCGCCGCGCCTGCCCAGATCAATACAAATTGCAGCACCTCGTTGATGATTGCCGACCGCAATCCGCCGAGCATCACATACAGCGCCACCGTCGCTGCGCCTACCCAAATCGAGAAGGTGATGTTCCAGCCGAGAATCGTCTGCATGACGACGGCCATCGCAAACATGTTGACGCCGCTCATCAGGATCGTCATCAAAGCGAACGAGATCGCAGACAGTGCCCGCGCCCCATCGCCGAATCGCAGATGAAGATAACCCGGAACCGAGTGCGTCTTCGAGATGTAATAGAACGGCATCATCACGATGCCGAGAAACAGCATTGCTGGAATTGCGCCTATCCAGTACCAGTGCGTGGCCAGAATTCCATACTGATAAGCCGCGCCCGCCCATCCCATCAGTTCGAGCGATCCGAGATTTGCCGAGACAAAGCTGAGTCCGGCGATCCAGGCTGTCATCTCACGCCCGGCCAGGAAGAAATCTTCACTGGTGTTCGCCTTGTTCTTGGCATAGAAGCCGATGAAGACGACCAGGACGAAGTAGAGCACCAGGATTAGCACGTCGGCCGGCGCTAATCGTGTCAACTGCTGGCTCATCAAATACAGCGCCGCAAAAACGTGCATGCTAACAACCTTAAGTAAACGTTATCCGAAAGTTATACTTTTGAACGGAATTCGTCTACTCCCTCTCCCTCGAGTCTAAGTTCGGCACCACAAGAATACATCGCTGCAGGCATTCGAAACCAAGTTCCCAAATCGCTCAAAACAGTTACTATCGAACGTTGCAACTATACAACAATGACTTTCTAACTAGACAATCACAAAATCGTTTCACATGCCGATCAACACCGTACGGTTTCCGGGGCGACCCTATCCGAACCTATAATGAATTCACTCATGGCAATAATTTCAGCGTTGCTGCGGGTCGATGGATCACGTTCGTCTCAAACTAGAAGGAGCTTCATGCAAATCCGCAAATTTCAAACGGTTCTCCTCGCACTTGCGTGCAGCGCCTTCGTTGCAGCGCCGATTTGCGCCCAGGACACGCCAAAACAGGACATTAAGGCGGCGGGTACCGACACCAAGAATGCTGCGAAGAGTACCGGCCACGCTGTCTCCAACGGCACAAAAACGGCCACGGATAAAACCGTGAGTGGAACCAAAACTGCAAGCAAAGACGTAGCGCATGGCACAAAGACGGCTTACAACAAAACGGCAGATGGAACCAGGGTTGCCGCAGACAAGACCGCCAGCGGGACCAAGACTGTGGGCAAAGATGTAGCGCACGGCACAAAGACCGCCGCAAAGGATACCGCGGACGGGACCAGGAAGGTCGGCGACAAGATCGCGGGCAAGCCGACTCCACAATAAGCCGAGATCCGGTATTCAGGCCGGGCGTGACGATGTACTCGCGCTCGGCCACGCGACATTTGCCGTCAACATTACAAGCGCAATCCAGAACAGATCTGCTCCCAGCAGATGAAGCACCTGCATCCACACGGGTGCAAGCAAAAGTACGTCCGCCACTCCCAGGACAATCTGCGATGCCAGCAGCCAGAACACGGTGCTGCTCAGTCTTGAGCGTACCTTCAGCGCCAGTTGCATAACGCAAATGAAACCGATCACCGCCGCCGCCGGGTGCACCCATCGCATCCGCACCAGTAAAGGAGCGCTCGTGGCAAAGTCCTGGGTCAGTCCGGCCAGCAGACTTGGCGAGGGAAATAGGGTGTCCGCCAAGGCCGCGAGGGAGCCGGTAGCGCCCATCAGAATCGTCGTCACGACTGTCAGCCAGACCAGCCCGTTTGCATTGTGGGGCGAGACTGTGGATTCGCTTCTTCGCGGTGTGAGAAACCATACCGTCAACGACAACGCGCCCAGTAGCAGCATCGTATTTGTAAAGTGAATCGACTGCATGACGACGCGACCCCCCGAGATGTTGTTCTCGACGTAGCCGCGCAGCACCAGAACCGCTCCCAACAGCGCCTCTGTCACAAGAAAGAAGCAGGAGGCGACCACAGCGCGGCGGGCCTTGTGTCCCGGTCTCGTTGCATAAAAGGTCCAGCCTGTCAGAGTGATCACCAATGTCGTACAGATTCCTGTCAGCGATCGGTGCGTGTATTCGATGACAGTCGCAAGCCGCGGATGGTGAGGAAAGAAATCGCCATTACATAATGGCCAGCGATTCCCGCATCCACCGCCGGAGCTGGTCGCTCGCACAACGGCTCCCTCGAGCACTACTAGAACCATAAATGCAAGCGCAAACCACGCGAACCGCGCGAGCAGTTGGGATGTATCTCTCGCGGTCAGTCGAGCGGTGGTGGCCATGATTTTATTTTACGCGGCTTCGCGCAGGCTCTTAGCAGCCGGATTCGAGGCTAGCCGCGAGCGAGTTCCTTCGCCCGTTGTGTTGCGCGCTTCACTGCTTTGATGAGCGTTACACGCAGTCCACCCTCTTCGAGCTCGAGAATTCCATCGACGGTGCATCCTGCAGGCGTCGTCACCGCGTCCTTCAGGAGTGCCGGGTGGTACCCCGTCTCAAGCACCATACGCGCCGACCCCAGCGTCGTTTGTGCGGCCAGCAACGTCGCAACATCACGCGGCAACCCGACATTAACACCCGCCTCCGCCAGCGCCTCGATGATGATGTACAGGAACGCCGGCCCCGAACCCGAAAGCCCGGTCACCGCATCCATGTGCTTTTCGTCGACGACGACTGTCTTGCCAACCGTTTGAAAGATCTTCTGCGCGATGGCCATCTGCTCGGCCGAGACAAATCGCCCGGCGCAAAGTGCGGTAATTCCCGCCGCAAGCATCGCGGGAGTATTCGGCATGGCACGAACGACGGCGAGCTCACAGCCCGCGGCATCTTCAATCGCCTCCGTCTTCACTGAAGCGGCAAACGAAAGCACCATCTTCTTTGGCGTCAGCACGCTTTTGATCTGCTCCACCAGAGCGGGGACCTGAATCGGCTTGACTCCAAGCAGAATCACGTCGGCCTGTTGTGCCGCTGCGACGTTATCTGTCGTAACTTCAACACTGAACTGTGCAGATAGCGCCTTTGCTCGTTCCGCATGATGCACCGTGGCAAAGATCTGCTCCGGCAATAGCAAATTGTTCTTCAAAAACGCCTGCAGCAGAATGCCGCCCATCTTGCCTGTGCCGAGCACAGCGACGCGCAGCCCGGGCATCGCCGGATTCGCAGCAACTGGAATCTCAAAATTGTCGCTCATTCCCAAAGGCTACCAGACTACGGCTTCTGCGAAGCAATCCATGCGTCGACTCGCCTCTCCAGCACATCGAGTGGCAACGCACCCGAGTCCAGCACTTCATCGTGAAATGCCTTCAGATCGAACTTCGGTCCGAGGGCCGTCTTTGCCTTGTCGCGCAGTTCGAGAATCTTCAGCTGTCCCATCTTGTACGCGAGAGCCTGCCCTGGCCATGCAATATAGCGGTCAACTTCAGATTGAATATTCGTCTCATCGAGTGCGGAGTGTTCGCGGAAGTAGTCCACCATCTGTTGACGCGTCCAGTGCTTCGAGTGAACACCCGTGTCGACAACCAGCCGGATTGCCCGCCACATATCGTTGTCCAGTCTGCCGAAATCGCTGTAAGGATCTTTGTAAAATCCGATCTCCTTACCCAGTCGCTCGCTGTACAGCGCCCACCCTTCAACGAACGCGGTGTAGTCCTGATACTTACGAAACTCTGGCAGCCCCGTCAGCTCCTGCGCAATCGAGATCTGCAGATGGTGCCCGGGCACTCCCTCGTGATACGACACACTCTCCACCGTCGTCAGCGAGCGGTCGGCGAAGTTGTACATATTCACATCTACACGGCCAGGGCGGCTGCCATCTGCGGTGCCTTGATCGTAGTAAGCCATCGGCGAGCTCTTCTCCGCGAAGGAAGGCATCGTTACAACTTCGAGAGGCGCTTTCGGTAGCCGTCCAAAGAGATCCGGCAAGCGCTGCTGCATCTGTCCGATGTAGCCTTTGTAGCTATCGAGCAAAGCCTCCTTCGACTGGGAATGCTCTTTGGGATTCGCAGCTAGTGCCGCTCGGAAGGTTTTCAGATCGGCGAACCCAAGTTGCTTCACGATCACCAGCATCTCAGCCTCGTCGCGCTTCACTTCGTCGAGCCCGATCTGATGAATCTGGGCCGGCGTTTTATCGAGGGTCGTGAACTGTTTGATGAGGTACGCGTAGTACGCATCGCCACTGGGAATTGCCCACACGCCGGGGTCCGGTCTGCCATAAGGCACGTACTGTACCGCCATAAATTTTGCGAAGCGCTGATATGTCGGCAACACCTGGGTCTGAATTGAATCGATCAGGACTGTCCTGATACGTTTCTGGTCTGTGGCGGAGATGGTTTTCGGAAACTTCTTCAGAGGCTCCGCGAATACACTCTCCTCTGCCTTCTGTGCAGCGATACCCTGGGTCTGCTTTAACGCCTCTTCCAGTGAATCTTTCGGCGGCATGCGTTTTTCATCTACACCAAGCTGGAGATTGGTCATCACCTGCGAGCATGCTGCGGGAAATTTCTTCAAGCGCTCAATGTAGTCGTCGTAATCCTTCACCGATTCGAACGAAAGCTGTCCCACCAGGTTCGGCAGCATCGTCTGGAACCCGTAAACCGGGCTCACCGGCATCTCCCACTCTTTGAACTTCGCGCCCTCCTGTGCTTCGATCAGCGAGCGCATCATCAGCTCGGAGGAGAGTTTCTCTTGGGCGCTCAAGCCAGTCGTATCGATCGCGCCCAGCCGTTGAATGTAATCCAAACCACGAGCCAGCGAAGCATTCACCTCTTTCGGCGAGTAGTCGGTCAATTGATCGTTGTATCGTTTGTCGCCGATCATCGAAGCAAACTCAGGCGAGTGTTTCAGCCGGTCCTGCCAGATATCGGTCAGCAAAGCAGAAAGCGCCTTGCTTCGCGCCGCAACCTCAGGCGCTGCACCCTGGGGTTGAGCCTGTGCCACCCCAGGAAGGCTCAAATACCCGACCAACACGAAAATGCATACATAACGAAGAGAAAATACCGTTCTGGTGATAACCGACATGCATGTCAGTCTACCGCGTCGCGCTTAGCTTACGCAGTCCGCTTCTGCACCGGCAAAGTAGGCTTCTTCGCCCCCGTCCAAACCTCTGAGCATGCCCCTGCGTCCAGCATCCGGTAAAGTGTGGAACGGCTGATTCCCAATATTTCCGCTGCACGTAGTTTGTTGCCCCCACAATCCTTCAAAACGCGAAGCACATACTGGTCCACAACATCCTGCAGCCGCATGGTCGCAGTTTCATTGACGGTACCGCGTTCATGAGCAAGCTCTGGCAAATCCCCGGGCTCGATTAGCTGGCCTTTGCATCGTCCTGTTGCGTCCCGCAGAACCCGGTTCAGTTCGCGCATGTTCTCAGGCCAGCGATATTGCTGCATTTTCTTCATCGCTTCATCCGCCACTTGATACGCGTGGCCGTCTTTGCAGCGTTCGAGAAAATACTCCACCAACTCGGCAAGGTCATCGATTCGATCACGCAGCGGAGGCAGAGCGATTTCTACCGTAGCAAGCTGCAGATAAAGCTCCTGCCGAAATCGTCCAGCAGATACCAAAGCCTTCAGGTCCTCACGAGTCGACGCGATTATTCTCTGTGGCGAGTCTTCACTCTGTGTCTGTTCAAGCGACTTCAGTGCAAAGATCAACCTGTCCTGGGCCCGGAGACTCATCTCATCGACACCATCGAGAAATAGTGTTCCCGGCCCAAATAGCTTCGTCAGTCGCGCGAACGACTCGGCAAATGTTTTCTCCGAGCGGCACACCAGGCCATTCTCAAGCTCCGTCGCAGGACAGACCACAAGCGGCCCGCTCGCACCTCGCCTCATATGGTGGAGCGCTCTCGCCACGAACTTCTTGCCAGTTCCGGCCTCGCCACTCACTAAGACTGAGCGAAAGTGTGGTCCAATTCGCCGCACCTGTACGCGGAGCCTCTGCATCGCCGTGCTGCTGCCAACAAGTTCGATTTCACCCTGCTTTTCTCGGGGCATCTGAGATGGAAAAACGGCAACGCGGGATGGAGCTGAAAGATAGCTTGTCATGGCTGCTCTCTCTATCGGCAGAATTCACCGCCGGATTAGACTCACCAGACGTGAAAAAGCCGGAGAGGTTGATTTCTCTCCGGCCACGGTTTTGATCTTTTCCTGGGTTATGCAGTTGTTGGTGCGCAGTAGGTATCGAAGGCCCGCGTGAGCTCCTGTGCAATCGCCGGAGCCGTCGAAGTCTCGATCGCCGAGCGCTGCATGAGATACACCAGCTGACCATCGCGGAGAATCGCAATTGCCGGTGAGGTTGGCGGATGCCCACCGAAGTAGCTGCGCGCCTTCTCGGTTGCCTCACGATCCTGTCCTGCAAATACCGTCACGGAATGATCAGGTTTTGCAGAATGTTGCATCGCGAGCCTTACTCCAGGACGCATCTTGCCGGCGGCGCATCCGCAGATCGAGTTCACCACCACCATCGTCGTTCCCGGTTGCGCCAGTGCCGCGTCAACCTCGGCGGCCGTACGAACTTCCCCAATCCCCGCGCGAGTCAGTTCTTCGCGCATCGGAATCACCATAATCTCTGGATACATTTCTAACTCCCTGTAACTGCTATATTTAGCTGCCGTTTGATTCGTCTGTACCGCGATTGTGCCTAAACTCTAGCGCGTCATCTCCTATTTTACTCGCAATAGCTTCGCAGGGGCGTAGCTGGCCACACCGTGAATCCGCTCCATCAGACCGTCTATACGCGCCTGACGCTTAGGACTCCATTTCGCATAATGCTTGCGTACTACGTCCGAGGTTTTGCCTAGCACGTCCGCTACCTCCTCGAAGCAGCCTCCGTTCTCAAGTATCTCGGTGGCGAGCGTATGATCACACAGGCTTTTGGAGTTATGTAGGGGATCAGTCTCGAGCCAAGTACATCGCATCGACCGACCTAAAACTTTCGGAAGTGCCGGATGACTCAATCGATCATTTTTTTCATTCGGCGTGTTTTGCCATCTGAGGCCCGAGATGTGCGAGCGATATTTAGCGTCGCTTGCAAAAAAAATGCGCTCCGGGGCGCGTGGGTTTTTAATGATTGCTGACTACGACAAGTGCAATTACTGTCTTGACCATGCGGATCAGCTCTCCGTCAAAAGGATTCTTGGGTCACGGAAAATTTGGCTGCCCGCTAAATTAGCCTACATGGCGACCTGGAATTTGCTTCGTTCCAACGCTGATCTGCGTCGCGTCTACAAAGCCAAAGACCTGAATCATAGCCGCGGTACAGCAGAAACGGATTGGTATCACTGGGGTATAGATCGCGCATGCGATGCAATTACTCGTGAGGGCTTCAGGATTATCGAACGTGATATGGAAATCGTTGCACGGGACCCGATGATCCATTTTGTAAAGATCTGAGTATCAATGACCGAGTTGCACAGTCCTCGATGTTGTACCCTCAACCCGTGCCCCCAATCAAGCTTCTGGAGCAGGTCTCGCTCGCGCCGTTCACAACATTAGGCATTGGCGGCCCCGCGCGTTTCTTCTGCGAGGCAAAAACCGAGGCTGAAATTGCCGAAGCCGCAGAACTTGTCCAAGCCCGAAACCTTCCGCTCTTTGTTTTGGGCGGTGGCAGCAATCTTCTTGTAAGCGATGCAGGCTTCGACGGACTTGTGATGCATGTTTCCGTCAAATCCGCCAGGCAGGAGCGCAAGGAAGGGAACCGGGTTCTGCTCGAAGCCGGTGCCGGCGAGAACTGGAACGACTTCGTCCTTCATGCTGTTGACCGCAACTACGCCGGAATCGAATGTCTCGCCGGTATTCCTGGCGATGTCGGTGGTACTCCCGTCCAGAACGTCGGTGCCTATGGGCAGGAGGTTGCCGAGACGATCGCCAGGGTTCGTGTCTACGACCTCGAAACCAGAAAATTTGTCGATCTCGACCACGAAGCCTGCCGTTTCGGCTACCGGCGCAGCCTCTTCAACGCGGATGCTCGCGGCCGCTACATCGTCACTTCGGTAAGCTACAGGCTCCATCCCAATGGAAAGCCAGCCCTACGCTACGCTGACGTGAAGCGTCACTTCGCCGCCCAGATCGAGAGCGGCGACGAGCCTACTCTCCGCCAGGTCTATGAGGCCGTGCGCTCCATCCGCGAACAAAAGGGAATGCTTGCTGGACACGGCGGCGCTGATGGCCAGAGCGCTGGGTCCTTCTTCAAGAATCCCGTTGTTATGTCCTCTCTCATACCCCAGATCGCCCAGAACGCCGGATGCCCCGTGCAGGAAGTGCCACATTACGCAGCCGGAGAAGGCAAAGTGAAACTCGCCGCGGCCTGGCTCGTTGAAAGATCCGGTTTTCGGAAAGGTTTTTCCCTGGGGCGAGTTGCGATTTCATCGCGCCACACCCTCGCGCTCGTCAATCTCGGCAACGCCACTGCTGTTGAATTGATCGCACTCCGCGATGAAGTGACGAACGCGGTTCAAGCCAGATTCGGAATTAAGCTTGAACAGGAACCGGTTATGGTCGGTTTTCCACCCCAGCTTTGAGTTGTTCCAGCAGACGTGCCCGCTCGTCCGCTAGCACAACCTCAACCGCGCCTTGTTCGATGACTCGCCCATCGGCAATCTTGATCACTTGGGCGCCAAGTTGAAACGCCTCGCCCAGGGTGTGAGTGACCGAAAAGACCGGTATCTTCCATCTGGTCTGCCACGACTGCAGGACGCCTACAAGCTCATCGCGCATAGCAAGATCAAGGCCCGAAAATGGCTCATCCAGAAGAAGCAGCGGTTTAGCGGAGCCGTCAAATGTAGTCGCCGCCATGACGGCGCGAATCACCACCGCACGCTGTCTTTCTCCCCCGCTCAATTGATCGGGCATCCTGTCTTCAAGCCCCTTCAATCCAAACGCCGCCATCAATTCTTCAGCAATGCCCATCACATCGGCGGCTTTCGAACTCGATCCATAAACTAGATTCCAGCGCACGGTCATATGCGGAAACAGCCGCGCTGCCTGCCCTGCACTCCGAATCGGTCTGCGATGCGCTGGAACAGAGATCTTTGCCACAGAATCGAACAAAGTCTGTGGCCCGCATACGATCTGACCGGAATCCGGCCGCACAAAACCTGCGATGCATCGCAAGATCGTTGTTTTGCCGCTTCCTGAGGGACCAAATAAGACTGTCCATGGCTGCGTCAGAGAAAAACTCACATCAAGCGGCAGGCTCCCAAGGTAATGTTTGATTCGCACCTTTAGGAAGTTCGAGGAAGAGCTATCGGACAAGATTGACCTGCCTTCCATCTGTCTTTCTCACGGCAGGAGAAAGATAGATCGCCAAAAGGGCAACCAGGGAAAATCCCACCAGCACCAGCGCCGTCCGATTCGCAGCCGCATAGTTGAACTCCTGCACGCGGTCGAAGAGTGCGATAGAAAGAGTCTGCGTTGCGCCGGGAATGTTGCCTCCCAGCATTAGCACCACGCCGAACTCGCCAACGGTATGGGTGAAGGTCAGGATCGCGCTCGTCAGCAACGAGCCACGCGTCAACGGCAGCACGACGCTTCGAAAAATTCTTTCTGGCGATGCTCCCAGTCCTGCCGCAGCCTCGACATAACTCCGATCCACCGAGGCAAACCCCGCTACCAGCGGCTGCACGGCGAACGGCAAGCTGTAGATCACCGACCCCACCAGCAACCCGGCAAAACTGAATGCCAGCGGATGCCCCAACACCCGCACCAGCAGTCGCCCGGGTGCACTCAACGGTCCCAGTACCACCAACAGATAAAACCCGAGCACTGTAGGAGGCAGGACCAGCGGCAGCGCAACCACTGCCTGCACCAGGGCTCGCCCCGCCCCGCGTCCCGAAGCGATCCACCATGCTAGCGGCAGTGCCACCACAAGCAGAATCGCCGTCGTTCCTACCGCCAACCTCAATGTCAGCCAGAGCGCTGCAAAATCCATACAAGCGAGTCTATGACACTCAGCAGTCCTCTACGATTCGAGTCGCACAATTACGTTCACTTCACCGCAGCCAACCCCAGCTTCGCCCAGTTCTGCTGGACCGCTGGCGTCAGAAGCCAATCCAGGAAAGCATGCGCGTCGGCCTTGCGGTCGGAGTTCTTCATCACCACCGCACACTGCCGAATCTCGGGATACTGGGAGGTTGGCATGAGCACATATTCCCCGATCTCACGGAAATGTGGAGTATTCGCGGTCGTCAGTGAGATCAGGCCTAACTGTGCATTGCCGGACTCGACATACTGCGCCGTCTGCGCGATGTTCTCGCCTACAACAAAGTGCGGCGAGACCTGATCGTAGATCTTCATCTTCCTGAGGGCTTGAGCTGCGGCAAATCCGTACGGGGCGTGCAATTCATTCGCAATTGCCACCGTCTTCACGCGAGGATCGGTTAGCCGCTCGATGCTCAGTGGCAGCAGGCCGGAGTCCTTCCGTGTCCAGAGCACCAACGTCCCCTTCGCATAGGCAGTCGGCGCTCCATCTGCCAATCCGGCGGCGACAACCTTCTCCGGATAAGTGAAGTCGGCGCCAAGAAAGATATCCATCGGAGATCCGCTGATGATTTGCGTCGCAAGCGTCGACGAAGACCCGAAGCTCACCACCAGCTTGATTCCAGTTGCGTGTTCGTAGGCCTGCGAAAGCTCTGGCATCACAGGCTGCAAATCCGCCGCTGCCGCGACCCGCAGCTCTTTCTGCTGCGCCAGCGTGCTCGAACCGAACAGCGCAATAAACGCCAGAGCGAGTGCGGCAGACGCGATGCAGCCTTTACGATAGGCTAGAGAAAACCATGAATGTAGCGACACATCAGCTTAGATGCACCGAATGCGCCGCCGTCATCACCAAAGATGACGTCAGCAGCAACTTTCGCTGCCCGGAGTGCAACGGTCTTTATGAAGTCGTCTACCCTTGGTCCACGGCAGACCCCGCAAGCCCGGCACCGCATGGCCTGCTTCCCAACCCCAGCGCCCTCCGCTGGCTTTGGCAGGAGCGCCGGACGTCAACGATGGCGGTAGACCAATCCGGCGTCTGGCGGTTTCGTGACCTGCTTCCCATCGTCGACGACCTCCAGCACGTCGCCACCCTCCGCGAAGGCAACACCCCTCTTTACGATTTGCCCCGTTGCGCCAGGTCCGCGGGCCTCGAATGGCTTCTCGCTAAACACCAGGGGATGAACCCCACTGCCTCCTTCAAAGACACCGGCATGACAGCTGCTCTCTCTGTCGCCGCCGAGCGTAAGTTCGAGTGGGTTGCCTGTGCCTCCACCGGCAACACCTCCGCTGCAATGGCTGCCTACGCCGCACGAGCCGGCCTTCGAAGCATCGTCTTCATCCCCGAAGGCAAGATCGCCTGGGGCAAGCTCTCGCAGTCTATGGACTACGGCGCGCTGACCATCCAGCTCAAGACCGACTTCGACGGCTGCGTCAACATCCTCGCCGACCTCGTCAAGCGTTTTCCGATCTACTTGCTCAACTCCGTTAACCCATACAGGCTCGAAGGCCAGAAGACTCCAGCCTTCGAGATACTCGAGCAGATGGACTGGCAGGTTCCAGAGCACATCGTTGTCCCCGGCGGCAACCTCGCCAACTCTGCTGCTCTCGGCAAGGGCTTCCAGGAGATGCACCAGCTTGGCCTCATCTCCCGCACACCGAAGATCAGCATTATCCAGGCAGAAGGAGCTAACCCGCTCTATCGCTGGTTCACCGACTCGAACCGCGTCATGCGCCCCGTCGTCGCTGATACCCGCGCAACGGCCATTCGCATCGGCAATCCAGCTTCCTGGCGCAAAGCCGCAGCCGTCATCGACGAGCTGGGCGGCTGGTGCGAACAGGTCTCCGAGCAGGAGATTGCCCTCGCCAAGGCCGAGATTGGCGCCGAAGGCATCGGCTGCGAGCCTGCATCAGCCGTCACTCTCGCAGGAATCAAAAAACTCGTCACGCTCGGCAAGATCACGCCGGAAGAGCGCGCAGTCCTCATCCTCACCGGCCACACCCTCAAAGACTCGCAGTACACCATCGACTACCACCGCAACGAGCTTTTCATCGAAGCCGAAAAAGCCCAGCTTAGTTCTGGGGATCAGGCGCGACACGCTGCTCTGCGTAAGCCGCCTATCGCCCTTGAAGCCAATCCCGACGTGGTCCTCCGCACGCTCGAGTCCCACATGAACCAGCCTCAGCCCGCATGAGCGCCACGACGCAAACCAAACCGCTCCACCTGCGTTTGCCTGCAACCTCCGCGAACCTCGGTCCCGGCTTCGACGCTCTTGGCCTGGCGATGTCGCTCTATCTCACAATCGTTGCTACTCCCGCCGAAGACTTCCTCATCGATGCCACAGGCCGCGATGCCAATCTCTGTTCCAACATCGAAGACAACCTCATCCTGACCACGTACATGGATGTCCTTGCCAACGCGGGCATCCTCGCCTCGCGCCTCCACCTCAAGCTTCACAACGAGATTCCTCTTGGGATGGGTTGCGGCTCGTCTGCTGCAGCTCTTCTGGCCGGAATCCTTCTTGCAAATCACTTCGGCAGTCTCAACTGGACCGACCAACAGATTCTTGAGGAGGCTTGCCATCGTGAGGGACATCCTGACAATGTCGCAGCTTGTCTTCTTGGCGGCATGACGGCCTCCGCCGTTATCGAAGACTCAGTAGTTACAGCGACTTGGGGGAAGAATCTAAACTGGAACCTTCTGCTTGCTGTGCCAGTCACGTCACTTTCGACCAAGAAGGCTCGGGCGCTTCTTCCTGAACATTATTCCCGTGAAGACGCTGTTGCGAATATTCAATCCACGGCGCTTCTTGTCGCTGCCTTTGCACAGAATCGCCCGGAGCTTCTTCGCGCCGGCATGCGAGATCGTATCCATCAGCCCTATCGATCGAAGGCCTGCCTTTTGCTTCCGTTACTTTTGCCTTTGATGGATCGACCGGAAGAGTCCTCGATCCTGGGAGTTGCGCTCAGCGGAGCTGGGCCCTCTGTTCTGCTTATTACCGCAAATCCAGCACCGCCGTCAGTTGACGATGTTATCCGTCAAGCCGCAGGCGATTCTAGTCTGGAAATTATCTATACTGCCATTTCTACAGGAGTGCTTCAAGCTTAAGAGCTTATCTTGCAGAGATATAAGACTATTGGATAATTAGTAATCTGGTAACATTCACAGGGATTACCTAAGATTGCTTTACGCCATCAAAAATTCCCCGTACTTTATCCCTCGTGGGCAGTTCTGGGGAGGGCTGCTACGCCGCCCGTTGACCTCTTTCAATAGAGGTCCGGGCGTTTCCTCTTTAAGTACAACTTTCGTCTTTGAACCCCCCGGATTCCTCATGCATCTATTATTGTGGAGACTGCGCTCCATCACACAATGGGTGGGACAAGGTGCAGCGTAATCTGGAGGAAGTTAAATGGCAGGACAGCACGTCACAGAAGTAAACGATTCCAACTTTGAAAAAGATGTACTTCAGTCGGCAGAGCCCGTACTGGTAGATTTTTGGGCTGCATGGTGCGGTCCTTGTCGAGCCTTGGCCCCCGTCGTAGACGAAGTGGCCAACCAATACCATGGCAAACTCAAGGTCATGAAGATGGATGTCGACTCCAACACCGCCACGCCCATGCGCTATGGCATTCGCGGCATCCCGGCCCTGTTGCTCTTCAAGGACGGCAAGGTTGCCGATCAGATCGTCGGCTTCGTCCCTAAGGACATGATCGACAAATCAGTCATCAAAGTTCTTGCGTAAGAAACAGCACCTCAATAGCAACGGCCCGGCGGGAAACAAATCGCCGGGCCGTTCTTTTTGTCGCTTACTGCAATCCCTGGGGCCTAATTCTGAAAACTTGGCCAGCGCCCGTGCGTGTTGATGGGATTAGGCGGATCCATGTGATGCCTTATATGAATCCCCGGCGTTGCCTGCAGAAAGACGTTCGGCTGCAGAATCAGTGTTGTATTTGTATTCCGCGTGATGATGTCAGCCATACTCGTATTTGAAATAGCCGAGGCTAAGTCCTGATTGAAGCCCTGATTCAACCAGAAGAAGCGATCACCGCTGCGCAAGGCCCGAAACTGCTTTGCAATAATCGTCTGAAAAGTAGGACCAACAACCGCACCCGAGACATGATTCTCAGCCAACCCTCCCATAAAAAGGTCAACTGAGCCGATGTTGCCGTAAACCGCTTGCATGTTTGCTGCAAGCACTGGGTCATTGGTGAGATCTACGAACGAGCGATACGGCATTAATCCGAGAGCCAGCCGCGTCTGATTGAGCGATCCCAGCCCAACATCGCTCTCGCGCCGGATATCGATCGCGATTAGATCGATCTCGTCGATCTCGCCTCCCACCAGTCCTGCAAACAGAAGGTTTCGCAATGCAGATACTGTGTACGCATCTGTGGCCTGGGAGGAATCCACGCCCAGGGACCGTATCAGCGAACTGACTCCGTTTTGCTCGTCGATCTCTGGAGTGTTGAAGAATGCTTCGGCCAGCGACTCGGTAAAGACGACATTCAGGTTGTTATCGAGCCCGGTTTGCGTATCGGACACTTCGGAGTGCCCGAGACGAAACGCGGCGGTTGAAAACTCCTGCGTCACCTCCGCGTTGACAGTCGGATCATAGCCTTTGTAGGGTCCCACGGCGCTGCCGACGAGAACCGGAAGGTATTCGTTGTAAATGATGTTCTGGTACTCCGCTGTGGTGATGGAGCGGGCCATGTTGTAGAGCTGCTGGCCGGACCAGTTGGGATGCTGCGATTTCAGGATAGCTACCCAGGAGTTATGCTCGCGCATGAAGAGTGTTGTCACCGCAGTGAGTTCAGGATTTTCCATCACCCTTGGATCGCCTGTAACAAAGCTATCGTTTACCACGGGAAGGTATCGTCCATTCTGCGAGCTCGTTAGCGTGCCGTCCGGATTGGTCAGGCTATCTGCAACTGCTTGCGTCGAGCCATAAAGCTGCGAGAGATCCAGATATCCTGCAACGGTGTTGATGATCGTATTGGTCAATGGGCTGCGCGTATCGCGAGTCATGGCGATGGTCGCTCCGTCCGGAAAGACGGGGTCGCCCACGGGTACGGCGATATTGATGGGAGCTGATGTCGTCGGGGTCTCCTCGAGATCAATATCGTGATCGACGAACTGTCCGAAGACATAGAGCCACGCCGAAGCTACCGGATCTTCGGTCTCCGCATTCTGACCATTCGCGCCTGTGCCTCCGGCAATGACGTTGCTGATCGTGCGTGGATTGGGTGCAGCAATCAATCCGTCGCTGGTTCCCGGAGCAAAGTTTAGCGGAGCGAGTGCGATCTCCGGCGTGCCGGGAGGAGTGTTCAGAGTGGGGTGGACGAGGTTATTGCCCGAGCCGCCAATCGGGCGAAACTCCTGCAGAAGATTCGTGTCGGGATTGTTCCCTCCGCGAAAACTCTGAGCAACAGCATTAAAAACCGGTGTGAGCAGCAGGAGAACTGCGACGTAACAACACATTTCCTTCCGGATCGACATAGCCATTTTCAACCTCTCAAACAGCGGTTAGCGATCGTTTCGTTTTCCTCCATCGCTGAGCAAACGCAGAAAAGGCGGTGGAGAGCATGGGCATCCCTGGGAGCCTGATGACGCAGTGCCGCGACGAGTTCGCTGAAGAACAACGAAGCTCCAGCCTGCGCGTGACCACGGCAATGCAATTGGGAACGAGGGTGAGCACGCGCGTAGACAACTCGGCAGCGCTCATGCGACCGCAAACGAATTGAGGCGAGACGCACCAATCCGTCTCGGAGGAGACAGACGCGTCCCGAGCCTCAATCGGCAAGCTTCGGCAGTAGAATGCCGAAGATTGTCAAAAGATCAGCCTGGAAAGCGCGTGGACGCGGCGCGGAGATACGTTCCGAGGGCGCGAGAGACGCTTTCGCTTGCATCAACTGCGATGGGCGCGCTCCGTGCAATCGCACAACCAAAAATGAATACGCAATGAATTCAATAACAATGTGCTCACGGAGACTTAGCACTCGGGCAAAAAATCCGCTCGGATGCGGATAATCTTCCCAGGTTGAAGTCGAAACTTCCTGGTTCGCTCGCATCAGGAATTCTTAGATGGGGAAAAATCACCGTCTGCCGGCGCGATTTCAGAGAACAGGTTTTTCGAAGACGTAGGAGGTCTTTACTTTGGAGTATCCATCGCGGAGGTAGAACCTGTGAGCATCTTCGCGTTTGATCTGCGACCGGACGCGAACGACCGGAATAGACTTGCTCCGCGCCCACTCCTCAACCTCGGCACAAAGACGCCTGCCGATGCCAAATCCGCGCGCCCCATCTAGCACCACGAGGCCACCGATCACCGCGCATGCGCTCGACTGCAAATGACACTCAGTCGCTGCATCAATCCAGCCGACTACCTGACCGTCAAGCACTGCGGCGAAGGTAACCCTATCCGTCGATTTTGCTGACTCCTCGATCCGGTGGCGGAGGTCGTCAACGGAGCAAGGATAGCCAAGCTGGAAGCTCAACTCCGCAGCCGCTTCCGCATCGGCTGTGGTGAGTCGCCGAATGGAGACCGCGGAACTACTCCTTGAAGCGAGAGTACCCATACCCTGTATTATTGCCCGTTTTTCGTTTGTCCTATTCTCCAAAATTAGTCCAGACCAATTGTTCCCCGATATATCGTTGACTCCAACGGTCCCCGCGTATAGCTTTGCTGCACATAGCATTTCGATCAATGAATTGCCGCGGTCAGACTCCCCATTTTCGCGGCCGGAGCAGCAATGACCAGCAAGCGGCCTCGTATCTTCTACGGGTGGATGATCGTATTCGTTAGTGCCGTTGGCCTGTTTCTTGGCCCGCCGCTCATGATCTTTTCCTTCAGCGTGTTTTTCAAGTCGCTGGTTCAGGACTTTCACGCCAGCCGCGCCACCGTGTCCTTCGCGTTTTCCCTGTTCAATACTGTGGGTGCGCTCCTGATTCCGTGTACGGGCATGCTCATCGACCGCTTCGGGGCAAAGCGTGTCATTCTTTGGTTCACTCTGCTCTATGGGCTCAGTCTGTGTTCTGCTTTGTGGGTGGGGAGCGCCGTGTGGCAGCTCTATCTTCTCTTCATAATCCTTGGGGTTACGATGGCCAGTGGGCCTGCACCCGTTACTTATGGAGTCGTGATCTCCCACTGGTTCAATCGCAATCGCGGACTGGCGCTCGGGATGTCGATGATGGGAATCGGAATTGGGTCCGTGGTTGTTCCAATCCTTTCGCAGCGTCTCATCACCATCTTTGGCTGGCGTACCACGTTTGCGATCTTCGGAGGTGCAGTGATCCTGCTACCGCTCCCGATTCTTGCTGTTTTGTTGCAGAACGACCCCGGACAACGCGGCCTGCAACCGGATGGAGACGAGAAGATTCAGCTTGTACCGGCGCGACCACCGGCCAGGGAGGGTTTGACGTGGCATGAGATCTGGCACGAGCCTGCATTTTGGATACTCATCTGCATCTTCTCGCTGGCTGGCGCAAGCGTACATGGCGCCGCCCTTCATATGTCTGCGATATTCACGGATAGAGGTGTCACCGCAGAGCGGGCTGCCATCGCCACCTCGCTTGTGGGAATCGCTGTCATGCTGGGTCGGCTCGGCTCTGGATATCTCCTCGATCGTCTCTTTGCTCCTCGCGTTGCAATTCTCTTTTATGGAGCAACGGCGCTTGGGATCG
Source organism: Edaphobacter sp. (assembly GCA_035570955.1). Lineage (GTDB taxonomy): Bacteria > Acidobacteriota > Terriglobia > Terriglobales > Acidobacteriaceae > Edaphobacter. The sequence continues at coordinate 18,490 of DATMKY010000054.1, forward strand.
CGATTCTGTGTGCCGGAACCTCCGGCCCCCTCGCACTCAGTGCTTCGTTCCTGGTTGGACTCGGCATGGGTGCGGAGGTAGAGTCGATGGCCTACATGATGACCCGATACTTCGGGCTGCGCGCCTTTGGCACCGCGTACGGGCATGCCTTCGGAGCATTCATGCTTGCAGGAGCGGCGGGCGTGTTCCTGATGGGCGCGGGATTTGACCGATTTCATTCCTACACTATCCCGCTCGCAGCCCTGTGCGGGGCAATGGTATTCGCGCTGATTCTGCTCAGCCGTCTCGGACCATACCGTTACGGAGTCGAAACGAAGCCAGACAAGTCGACCCAACCCATCGAAGTGCCGAAGATCGCTTAACTCCACACCATCCACTTCCTCTAAAGACAAGGAGAATTTAAGATGCCGCCAGCCCCTTCCAAGCCTCTACCCGCCGTGTTGCTGCGAGCGAGAGACGGACTGATCCTTCATCAAACGCTCTACGCCGTGGCGAAGTTGGGGGTTGCCGACAGCTTGGATGCGAACTGGCGCTCCGCCGACGAGCTTGCACAGGAATTGAAGATGGATGAAGACGCGCTCTATCGCGTGCTCCGGCTGCTGGCGAGTCAGGGAGTTTTTGAAGAGAACGACGCCCGCTGCTTCCGGAACAACGAGACGTCTTACTTTCTGCGAACCGGTGTGCCTGGTTCGGTTCGCTCTCTCTTCATCTTTTGGGGCAGCGACTTTCATTACCCGAGCTTCGGCCACATCATGCACAGCATTCAGACGGGGGAGTCGTCGCGGACGTTTCTGTCAGGCACTGATGGATTTGAACACCTTCGTCGCGACCCTGAACAGGCCCGCATATTCGACGATGCAATGACCAACATGTCGGAGCTCGTCGGCCCTGCAATTGCCGAGGCCTACGATTTTGGAGCGTGGGGAAGCCTCATGGATGTAGGTGGCGGCAACGGTATCCTCCTGTCGAAGATTCTTCGCGCACACCCTGCTCTCCGTGGTGTACTCGCGGATCAGGTGCACGTCCTCGAACGTGCCCGCGAACGCGGATATCTCAGTGGTGATCTAAACGGACGCGTCACCATGGAACCGTGCAACTTCTTCGAAAGCATCCCATCTGGTTGCGGGGCCTACCTGATGAAGAGCGTCATCCATGACTGGGACGACGAGCCGGCACGCATCATACTCGCCAATTGCCGGAAGGCGATTCCCGCCGATGGTGTGCTCTTGCTCGTGGAGTGGGACCTGGGAGGAGAGAATATTCCCTCGAACGGCAAATTCATAGACATCGTTATGCTCATTTTGACTGGAGGCCGCGAGCGATCCCCAGACGAGTATCGCGAGTTGCTGGCCAGTGCGGGGTTCCGGCTGAGCAGGATCGTACCGACTGCGGCTCAATTCGCAGTGATTGAAGCGTTTCCTGTCTAGCGGAGAACGTGCGGCATACGCCGCACGCACCCGTTACACTGGCATGAATGATTGAATGGATGCTCTTTCGCGTGCTCATCGTGGCCTTTTTTATCCTGGCCACAAGCTTTTTCGTAGCCGCGGAATTCGCCCTCGTCAGCGTTCGAGAGACTCGCATCCAGCAGCTTATCGCCCTGGGCCGGCCCGGAGCCCGTACCGCGCTTAAGCTCAAACACTCTATCGACGAGTTCCTACCCGCAGTCCAGCTCGGAGTCACCGTCGCCGGGCTTGCTCTCGGCTGGGTCGGCGAGCCAGCCATCGCCCAGATCATCCTCAACTTCGAGTCTTCCTGGCATGCTCTGCCCGAATATGCGGTCGTCTACGCCCACACCATTTCGGTCATCCTCTCCTTCGCGCTCATCACCTACTTCGAAGTTCTCCTGGGTGAGCTCGTCCCCAAATCCCTTGCCCTCCAGCGAGCCGAGCGCATTGCCCTCGCTGTCGCCGGCCCGATGGACGTCTTCATCCGCATCACGCGCCCGCTGGTTAAGCTTCTCAACCTCTCCGCTGGAGTCGTTCTCCGGCTCTTCCGCGCGCCGTTACGTGGCGAAGGTGCCGTCCACTCCCCGGAAGAGCTGAAACTCATTGCCACAGCGACCCGCCGCATGGGCCTCTTGCCGGTCTTCCAGGAAGAGATAATCCATCGCGCCATCGAGCTAAATCATGTCACTGTACGGGAAATTATGACTCCCCGAGGGAAGATATTTTCCCTCCCAGCGGACCTTCCACTCCAGCAAGCTTCCGCCCGTATCGTCGAAGAGCAACACTCCCGCGTCCCTGTCTACGACCCCGCCACTGGTCCCGAGTACATCATCGGAATCGTCTACTCCAAGGACATCTCCCGCCTCATGCACTTCCGCGCTATCGCTCTCTCCATGGGTGGCCACGGAGAATCGGGCCTCACCCTGCGCGAAGTCATGCGGGAGATCACCGTCGTCCCTGAGACCAAACTCGCTATCGAACTCCTCCAGGAGTTTCAGGAGCGGCGACGCCACATCGCCATCGTCGTCGACGAGTTCGGTTCCACAGTCGGCCTCGTCTCTGCCGAAGACATCCTCGAACAGGTCGTCGGCGAGTTGGAAGACGAGTTCGATATCAGCCGCTCCCCGCTCCTCAGCACTACCGGAGCAATGACCCTCGACGGCAGTACGCCACTACGCGATCTCGGCAACCAACTCCACTGGACCTTCCCCCGCGAGACCGGCGTCGAAACCCTCGCCGGCTTTCTCCTCGCACAGCTTGGCCACATTCCCAACGTTGGCGAAACGGTTACCTACCAAGGTCGCCGCTACACCATCGGTGAAATGGCTGGCAGGCGCATCAGCCGTGTCATCGCCGAGGACGTCAACGTCACGCCGGAGACATCGTTGAGCCGGCCTATGAACCAGGAAGTTCGGAGCAGGGAAGCCGGGAGCACGGAAGCACGCAGATGACTCGGATCGCTCTCTGGAAGCCCCTTCGCCGTCTTCTCGTCACGCTCCCGGTCCTCTGGGTTGTCGTCTCCGTTGTCTTCCTTCTTATCCACCTTGTCCCGGGCGATCCCATCGTTCAGATGCTCGGCGAAGGAGCGACCGCCTCCGATATCTCCGCTCTTCGCCATTCCTACGGACTCGACGCCCCCCTCAGTCAGCAGTATGGGCATTACTGGCATGGTTTGATTCGTGCCGATCTCGGACAGTCCCTCCGCCTCCACGACTCCGTCACCCACCTTATCCTGCAGCGCTACCCGTACACTCTCGCGCTCACATTGGCTGCACTTCTCATCGGAGTAGCTCTTTCAATCCCCGCAGGCGTCTGGTCGGCGATTCATCGCAGCCAATGGCAGGACCGCACCCTCGGGGTTGTTTCCCTTGTGGGTCTCTCCTTTCCGAACTTCGCCCTGGGTCCCATCCTCATTGTTATCTTTTCCATCCAACTCGGCTGGCTGCCGGTCTCCGGAGCAGGCACGGGCACAGCCATCAGCTTCTTCCTTCATCTCATTCTTCCAGCGGTCACGCTAGGACTCAGCCTTGCCGCTATCCTGACCCGAATGGTTCGAACCGCGATGCTCGAAGAACTTAGCCAGGATTACATCCGCACTGCCCGGGCCAAAGGTCTCACCGAAAACCAGGTCGTTTACCGCCATGCTCTTCGGAATGCATTAATCCCGGTCCTTACTGTCATCGGGCTACAGTTTGGCAGTCTGCTTGCAGGGGCTATTGTGACCGAAACTATCTTTAGCTGGCCTGGAATCGGTCGACTGACATTGTCGGCTATCTCGAACCGTGACTATGCGTTAGTGCAAGGTTGCATTCTGGCCGTCGGGTTGACTTATGTGGGAGTGAATCTCCTGACCGACATCGCCTACACTGTAGCCAATCCGCGTATACGCGGCCGGTAGTACGACCAAAGAAGGAACGCATGCGACTTACTCGAACTCTGTCTTACTTGACCGTTGCTCTGCTCATCGTTCTCTCTGCCACTATCCCTGCCCTCGCCCGTGCCCAGGACGGGCAAGATAATTCCATATCCAGGCCCGTTCCCGGCAAACCCGAGCCCGTCCCTGCCTTCCTCAAACCGAAGCCTGCGGCCCCGGAGCCGAACACCCCCCCTGCGCGGCCCTTCCACGACCCGCGCTACGGCGTTTCTTTCACCATCCCCCCTGCCTGGAACGTCGACCGCCGGGATGGCACGGTCAGCACCTTCCGCCTCGACGCCCGCAACGCCGCACACACCGCCCAGATGCGCGCCGTCGCCACCATCAGTTTCAACCCCCACCCGCTATCGACCTTCAGCGGAGCGCTCTTTTACTTCAGTGTCACCCCCAACGTCTCCGCAAACCAGTGCGCTGCGCAGGCCATCGCCCGCGCCCCCCACACCGTCGCGACCACCCAGGTCGCCGGCGTCCCCTTTACCCATGGCTACGACGAGCACGGCGGTATCTGCACCGAATCCCGTGACGAGATCTATACCACCGAACACGGTGACGCGTGCTATCGCTTCGACGCAGTCATCAACAACTTCTGCGGTGGTGAAGTCAGCGGGGTTCGCGACATCACCGACCGTGAACTCGACGACGTCCGCAAACGCATGCAGTCCATCCTCAACACAATCCGCTTCGACAACTAACTCTGCGGCACCTTGCCGACCCGGCTGATCTTAGCCTGTTTGCGTCGTCATCTTGACCATGAACTTGTCGAGGGCAGGACCATTTGCGTGCGCTTATTCTCGCACGCTTAAAACGATCCACAAATGTTATCCTCCCGCGGTAGCTATGAAGGGACTTTTGGGCCTCGTATGCGACACTGCACCTTTCTTTTACTTCTAATCCTCTCTGCCGCTCTGTACGCCCAGAACGTTGGTGGGGTTGCGATGTCCGCGATTCCTGGCATGCCCTTCACGGGCGAAGAAACCATTGTCTGGGCCCATCAGCTCAACGATAAAGCAGTCACCACGCGATGCACTGGAACAGTTGCACGCGATAGTCAGGGGCGTACTTATCGCGAGACCCACTGCTTCACCGTCGATCCCGGAGATTCTCGGACCACCCCCTTGCGTATCACACTCCACGACCCAGGCGCAGGCGTCATCACCGAATGCGATCTCTCGACAAAAAGTTGCAGGATCATTCCGTTCCCCGCTGCCAAGGTCGCTAAAACGACTCCTGTTACCGAGCAGTCAGTGAAGGAAGACCTCGGATCCCGGGTCATTGACGGCCTCACAGCGACCGGTACCAGGATCACTCAAACTTCCATTCTCAACGCTCCCGGTCCTTCCCAAACCACGGACAAGAATAATGATTCGTCGATAGTCGAATTTTGGCGCTCCGCGGATCTCAAAGTCGATCTGTCCGAACTCCGCAAGTATCCGCACGGCGAGATTCAAGACGTTCATCTGGCGATCACCTCGCATGCGGAGCCTGACCCAAAGATCTTCATCATTCCCGCGGGCTTCACCGTTAGGGATGATCGCGCTCTCCGACGTATCGGTGGTGACGTGTCAGCGCCCGTGCTGATCTACTCAGTTGCACCTGAGTTCGCTCAGCAAGCGAGGAACGCCAACATCGCGGGCAATGTTCTAGTCAATCTGGTCGTTGACCAGAACGGCAATCCGACGAATGTGCGCGTTGTGCGGGGAATCGGGCAGGGTCTGGACGAGAAAGCGGTTGAGTCCGTCAGGAAGTACAGATTCAAGCCGGCGATGGAACATGGACAACCGGTTCCCGTAGAGCTCAATGTAGAGGTCAACTTCCAAACTTTTTAGTTCATGCGGCACAGAACCATCTTTCTACTTCACCACTAGCTCTTTCACGCTGGCCTCTACCCCCTCTTCCACCGTGACAAACCCCACTGTTACAGGGAGGGAAAACCGCCGAGGCCCGGCACTTCCCGGGTTGAAAAACACCACACCCTCTCGTACATCCACCGAAGCCTTGTGCGAATGACCGCTCACCACCATTGCGACGCCCGCAGCCCACGGACTGATATCCATGTCGTGCGCCGAGTGCACCAGATAGAACAATTGCCCGCCTAACTCCACCACATCCGTTGCAGGCAGCTCGGCACACTCACCGCTGATGTCTACATTTCCGCGAATCGCCGTTACCGGAGCGATCTCACGCAGCTTCTCCAGCACGGTAATATCCCCTACGTCACCTGCATGAAGAATATGTTCCACTCCGCGGAGTGCTTCCACCGCTTCTGGGCGCAACAATCCGTGCGTGTCCGAGATCACACCAATCAACATAAGCGTCAAGCCACCTTTAAACTCTGCAGTGATGCAAACGCCTTGCTCAACTTAGGATCATGGCTCCTGTCCGGGTCGATTCGCAACTCAAGCACCCCGATCCCATCCAACTCTTTCGAATAGTCCTCAATCTCTTCTGTCGAACCCTGCGGCGAAAAACTCCATTGTTGCCGCACTACCTCACGCAACTCACCCGCACTACCTGCAAAAATCGCAAACTCCTGGGAGCGCTCCACCGTGCGCTCGACAAAATGTACCTGAATCTGTCGGATCGTCTGCGGCCCATCGAAGATCAACCGAATGACTTGTGGCCCGGGCGTCGATGCTCGCCAGCCCGTGGTTTCACCACTCCCAAGCGCGTTCTCGATCGGGAAATTAGAGTCCTCAGACGTAATCTCCACGTGAGCGATCTGCTCCAGATCAAACCACTGACCGCCGGCTGGCACAGCCCTCGTATTTTCAGGTGTTACGATACTTTTTCGCACAATGGGACCTCAGGTACTCAAGGCCAGCATATCGGAGAACCCGCTTCTCAGATAAACGTTGCCGTTACTGCTAAAGTTTCGTCAAAACATTGTCTCGTATGGAGAAAATAGCGGAGAATCGCAAATCTGCAATTTGTAACCAAAAGGTTTTGTGAGGAGATCATCCATGGGACGTGAAGCACTGTGCGAGTGCGAATTTGCAGGAGCCACCGCCAAAGTGAAGGCGCTCCTCGAAACGAATGAAATCATTCTCCGCGGCGACATCCGTCTTACTGCGCCTTTCCACGCACTGCAAAAGGTCAAAGTGCAGTCCGAATGCCTCTGCTTCACAATCGACAAAAAACCACTTCAACTCCATCTTGGAGCCAAAACCGCCGAAAGCTGGGCAAAGAAGATCAAAACCCCACTTCCATCTCTCGCGGACAAGCTGGGCATTACCGGCAAAATCGTGCGAACGATCGGTGACGTTTCTGACCGCGCGCTCTCTACCGCCATCGCATCGGCCGCAGAAGTCTCCGCACGCAATCCCCATCTCATCCTCGCCCGCGTCGACACGCCGGAATCACTCGCCGCAACCCTGAAAGAAGCAAAGGCCCAACTCGCTCGATCCATCCCCATCTGGCTTATCTATCGCAAAGGCCCAGGCCATCCTCTCAACGAATCACACATTCGTTCCACTCTGCGCTCTCTCGGCTACATGGACACCAAAGTGGCTTCAGTCTCCCCAGAACTCACCGCTCTCCGCTTCAATCTCTCAAAATCCCGATAACGGAAGTCGGTACCGCTCACTCTGCGAATACCGTCTATACCTTCGTCCACGTGGAATTATTCGACCAGGCGATCGTATTGGGTGCCTCAAGCTTGGCGGTATAGGTACTGTCGTCTGGAAACGTCACCATAATATCGGAGCCATCGACGACCAAGCCAAAGGCCGACGGCCGCTTATAGAAAGACATATCAATCGAGATGGCGTTGTTGTGGACAGCGATGACGGGCCCCGTAACACCACCGCTCGCCCATTTGCCGTTCAGATCGATCACCGTCGTGATCGGCGCCGTGACGAAATTCTTCCACGATTGCAGAATCTGCTGGAAGCCTGGGACGCCGATAAAGGCCAGCTCGGCAGCAATCCCCTGAGTTCGCGATAGCTCAGCCGCAGCCAGCGCGCCTTTCTCAAGGCCGGAGGGCTGCTCGCATGGAGGGTTTCCCTTCTGCGCGTCAAAGTACGCCAGGCTCACTCCGTGCTCACTATGGGAGTAGCCATCGATAACCGTGACCGTCTTGGTCTTGCCCACCGATGGAGATGCGGCGTCCTCCTCAACCCGCGCAAGGATTGGACATTGAATAGTGTGACTCTTCACGCTGACGGTATGAGCCGCCGTGACCGTATTGATGGCGGAGTTAATCATGCTGGTGAGCAGCGCCACCATCGCGGTGACGCCATTAACGACGACACTTTTCGGCTCTCGTAGGCTCGCTGGCTCCGAAGCGATCACAAAGAGCCTCATTGTTCCTGCTTTCACAAACCCAGGAAGAAAGAACGCCAGGTCGGCAGCCGAGCTCAGATTGAGTTCGATGAAGAATTGAACTCCTGCAATCGATTCGCTCTTGGCCGTCTCCAGTGCCGCCTGGTTCTTGCTACTGAGAAAGTCCTGAATGCTCGCAGTCGCGACATCCGAGCTGGCGAGCGCCGTCGCCATCGCGTCTCGGTTTACGGTATCGACAACAATCTGAATTTGCTGTGCGATCAGATTTCCTAACTGGGTAAAATCGCTCTGCAAAGTCTGCTGCAAATCCTGAATCGCATTCAGCAAGTCCTGATTCGTAGGCTGTCCCAGATCGTCAATAAAGGAATAGATCGCCAGTCCGCTGGAGATGATCCCGGATATATTTGCCGCTACTCCAATGATCTGCAGGGAATCGCTGTCCTGAATATCTTTCGCAAATGTTCCTTGTGCCATAGAATCTCCATGAGGGTTTTTCTGTGTATTCCCAAGGCCCGACGGGGTCGTAAAAGAAAGTTCGCTTGCCCACGCCGCTGCAACATCGGGCGCCGCATTCGAACCCTTTTCTGAGTGGCGATGATCTTACTCTCTTCGGGGAACAACGGGAAAATCCCAGACAACATAGCCCTGCTGGCCCTAAATTCCGACGCTCATCCGAGTCCGAGGATCCATCCAATCCCGCAGCGCATCGCCAATAAAATTAAACGAAAGCACGCAGAGCATCACTGCCATCGCCGGAAAGAAAACCAGATGCGGCGAGTCGAACAGATGGGACCGTGCATCATTCAGCATCGAACCCCAGCTCGCCGTCGGCGGCGGAACCCCGAGCCCAAGAAAACTCAACGTAGCCTCTGCCAGCACAGCTCCGGCCATTCCAATCGCGGCCTGCACAATCAGTGGCTGCAGAATATTCGGCAGAATATGTCTACTCATCACTCGCAGATCTGAAGCCCCCAACGCCCGCGCCGCCTCCACAAACTCGCGCTCCTTCACCGCCATAACCTGAGCTCGCACAAGCCGCGCATATCCCACCCATCCCGAAATCGCCAGCGCTAGAATCACATTCCCTAACCCCGGTCCCATGAACGCGACAAACGCAATCGCTAGCAGAATTCCTGGCAGCGCCATAAATGCATTCGTCACATAAACATTGAGGACAGTATCAGTCCACCCTCCATAAAATCCCGCCAGTCCCCCCGCGACCAGACCGACAGCAAGCGAAAGCCCGACCACGCTGACCGCAACAATCAGCGAAATCCGAGCCCCAAATAGAGTCCGCGACAAAATATCTCGCCCCAGCTCATCGGTTCCAAACCAATGCGCCCATGACGGGCCCATCAATCGCCCGGTCAAATCAAGCTTCGCCGGATCCTCTGGTGCCAGCCATGGCGCAAACACAGCACATATTGCAAATACAACCAGCAGGGCGAGGCCCACAGTCGCCAACGGCTGTCGTCTCATTGTGTCAACAACATTTCCTGTTACACCAAGTCTTTCCACGCCACAATCCTACATCCCCGCCATTCTCAAGAGCTCCGAAACCCTGTTTCCCCGTTAAACTTGAAAGATGAGTTTTCTTCGCCGCCTCCCCATCGCAATTCCCGCAGCCATCCTTGTCATCTGCATCGTGGCCTTATGGTGGACCCGTGATTCCGTGGCTCATCTGCCATCCCGTCAAGGCAGGCGCGGAGCTGCTGCGCACAATACTCTTGTCGACCAGCGGCCATGGGACACCATCGCGTCTCTCGCCCCGCTAGCGGTCTCTGCCGAAGAACAATCCCTTGCCCGCGAAGCCGAGCGCCTTGCTGACCATGACATCGATCAGGCCTTCGCGCTTGCTCTGCGCCAAGCTACCCTCCAATCCCGCACCCTCACGGGCGATGCTCTCGCCGCACAGCAAAAAGTCGCCCAACTCCAGGCTCTGGCCAAAGAAGATCAGGGCAAAGTGGACGATCTCACCGCGAAACTGAAACAACCCAACGGAACCATCGCGCAATCTGACGACCTCGACATTACCAAAGCCCAGCTCCAGCTCGATAACGACGAGCTCGCGGACGCCAACGAACAGCTTGCACGTCTCAGCGGCGACAAGCGCCCTCAAATTCAACAGGAACTCACCGCCCGCCAGGCTGTCATGAAGAAGTACGACTCACAAGCCAGCGGTGGACAAATCGCCATCCTTACTTCCACTCGCCGTGGAACTCTGGCCGGCCGCATCTCTTCCTGGTTCGATCAACGCACCCGCATGGCCCTTGTTTCTCAGGCCAAAACCGACACCGATGCTGACGTCGCTCGCCTCACTAAACTCCATGACGACTTCGAAAAGCAAGCCGCTGCTGCGACTACCGCCGTCAACTCAACAGACGCCCAGTCAGACGCCACAAAAAACCGCGTAGCGCGCATGACCCAGGCACATTCTCTCGCGCAGATGCACAACATCGTCGAAGACCAGCTGGAAACGCAAACTCAGCTCTCTGCCGTCTACACCAAATGGCTTGCGCAGCTCCAGATTCAACACGGCATCGTCGCCCATCTCGCGCTTGAGTCCTTTGCGTGGATAGCCTTCATCCTTCTCTGCAGCGCGCTTCTCTCCGCCGGCGTTCGGACCCTTCTCGAGCGTACTGCAATGGATCGGCGCCGCCGCCATACCCTTCGCACGATCGCTACACTCACCATCCAGATCATCACGCTCGCCCTTATTCTGCTCATCCTCTTTGGAGCACCGAGCCAAACCCCAACCATCCTCGGCCTCGGCGCTGCCGGACTCACCGTCGTCTTCCAGGACTTCATCCTCGCTTTCTTTGGATGGTTCATCCTCATGGGTAAAAACGGAATCCGCGTTGGTGACTGGGTTGAGATCAATGGTGTCGGTGGCGAGGTGATCGAGATCGGTCTCTTCCGCACCGCCCTTCTCGAAACTGGTAACTGGACCGACAAGGGCCATCCCACCGGCCGCCGTGTCACCTTTATCAACAACTTTGCGATCACCGGTCAGTACTTCAACTTCTCTACCACCGGTCAGTGGATGTGGGATGAGATTACTGTCAACATCCCACCCGGCATCGACTCAGGCAAGACGATCGAGGCCATCCACAACACGGTCACCAGGGAAACTGAGAAAGACGCCAGTCAGGCCGAGCACGAGTGGAAGAGCGGAGCGCACACCGACGGCCTCACTCAGTTCAAGGCCACCCCCTCAGTCGATATGCGCCCTGCAGCCTCGGGAGTCGATATTGTCGTCCGCTATGTCACCCGCGCCAACGACCGCTTCGAGATGCGCAACCGCCTCTATCAAACCGTCATCGATCTGTTACACAAAAACGAAACACAAAAAACCACCTGATCTGTGTTCTTTACAAGCTGTCTCTTATACTGCGAGTAATGCTCCGAACGGCAAGACTTCTCCTCGTCTGTGCAACTCTCTCCACCGGCGCGGCCGTCGCGCAAAACCCTGTGGTTGTTTTTCCCAAAAACTACAGCATCGCCCTGGACAACGATCTTGTCACCGTTATTCGCGTCCACTACGGTCCGCACGAGCATGTCGGCGTGCACGATCACTCCGGTTTCGCCACCGTGTATGTCTATCTCAGTGATTCAGGTCCCGTGCATTTTATCCACGACGAGAAACCGCCCTTCGAACAAACCCGCCCCCCTACAGTCAAGGGAAACTTTCGCGTCAGTCCGGGGCGCAAAGAGCGACATAGTGTCGACAACCTCGGCGGCCAAACATCCGATTTCCTGCGCATCGAATTTAAGAAGATTTCAATCGGCGAAAACAATGGTCTCAAGGAATTCCGCGGCAAAGCTCCCGCCGCGCCTCTTCACAGCGGAGATACTGTCGAGTACACCAATCCAAAATTGAGTCTCGAGCGCATTATCTGTAACGCTGGAGCTCCATGCACCATCGAGCCCATTGCCTCACCATCGTTGCTCGTAGCACTCTCGTCTTTTGTCATCAAGACGACAGGTGCATCCTCCGAATCAATCCCCGACGGTGGTATCAAGTGGTTGGCAAGCTCGGACTCGGCTTCGATAACCGGAACCTCGCACGAGCCTGTTCACCTGCTTCGCATTGTCGTCAATCAGCCGAAGAGATAATTCTTAGCGATTCAATACCGTGGATCAGGAAGGCATCGGTCTCTGATGCAGGATCATCCACGAAGTCCCGAACCGGTCTCGCAACATTCCAAACTTGAACGCAAAGAAGGTCTCCGCCATCGGCATAAAAATCTCGCCGTCATCTTTCAGAAGCGCAAAGATCCGCTCGGCCTCCTCGCTGCTGTCGACGCCAAGCGAGAGATAGACGCTCCGCATCGGTTGAAAACGTTCTGGCGGTACATCGCTACCCATCAACTGGGTCTCGCCGATCTCCATGTTTGCGTACAGAACGTAGTTCTCCAATCCTGGCGGAACGTTCTTCGGATCTGGTTGATCCGCAAAGCGCATCATGAAAAGAATTTTTCCGCCAAGGTTCTTCTCATAAAACCGAAAAGCCTCTTCGCATTTCCCGCCATAGTTCAGATATGTATTCAATTTCATCGAGTGCATCCTCCTCGTGTCGGATAAGTCTAATTCACTCAAATTTTCTCCTCTTCAAAATGCTCTGGCTTGCTAAAAAAATCTGCGGTCACTACGCTTGTGGAATGACTCAGGAGCTTTGGACGGCAGTTGATCGTTACGTGGTCGAGAACCTCATTCCTTCAGACTCTGTTCTGGATAAGGCATTGCAAGCAAACATCAGCGCTGGTCTTCCCACAATCGACGTGGCGCCCAACCAGGGGAAGTTGCTCCATCTCTTAGCGCAGATTAAGGGTGCCAAAAGAATCCTCGAGATCGGAACACTGGGCGGCTATAGTACTATCTGGCTGGCGCGAGCGCTTCCTCCTGTCGGCAAACTCGTAACGCTCGAAGTTGATTCCAAACACGCCGAAGTCGCCCTGGCGAACATCGATCGTGCAGGGCTCTCCTCTCTGGTCGAACTTCGGCTCGGTCCCGCGATGGAATCACTCTCGCGCCTGCTCGACGAAAAAGCGCCTCCGTTTGATTTCATCTTCATCGACGCGGATAAAGAGAACATTCCTAGATATTTCGAACTGTCGCTCCGCCTCTCGCGACCAGGAACGGTCATCGTCACCGACAACGTAATCCGCGATGGTGCTGTGATTGACCCTCAGGACCCCGATCCACGAGTGCAGGGAGTCCGCCGCTTTTTTCAGATGCTTGCCACCAACACTCACATCGAAGCGACGGCTCTGCAAACTGTCGGAAGCAAGGGCTACGATGGCTTTACGCTGGCTGTTGTGAAATCTGTCGAGTAGACAGACGCTATGAACGCGAGCGATCGGACCCTTTATCGTCGAATCCGATCGCTTCAGTGCGCCTGAAGAAAAGTGATGCTTTACCTCTCTCGTTCTTTCTTCTTGAAATCGACGAGTGTCTCGAAGCTGCCGGTATGGTAGACAGCCGAACTCCATGGCACACTCAAAACGAAGAGTGAATCCTGATGGCAGCTGCCGACGTCGACAGTGAACGCAGCGCTTGCATTGCCGCTTGTCGCTATGTCGCCAAGTGCAATCGGGAAACTGCCCGGCGCTGCAATCTTCGGACTGCATCGCTGTCCAAAGATCTGCGTCAGCTTGAAGCCGGTGAGCTCAGTTGTATAAGCGGGTCCTACGTCGCCGTTAGTCGCGGTGACCGTCACCGTACGAGTATCGTGTTCTCCTTCCTTCGTTGATGCAGAGAATTTCAACCCGAAGCCCGGCAACTCCTTCGGATCGACGATTCCCCAGTATGCGGGCTTGGCTTGCAATCCCATGTTGAACGGAAGCGGATAATCAGTCCGGGCAATCGGGAAACCGTCGAGCCACGTGTCATCGTCCGCGAAGCCCCAAAACGTAACGGCGCTTAGCTTTCTTCGCAGGTGTCGGAACGCCTCAAAATACTGCGCGTACAGCCAGCCCTGCTCCGCCAGTACTGCCGGAGGAATATTGTTGCCGTAGTTCGAGGTATTGTCGCCTCCGTTGTAGACGCTCATATCCAGCTCGGTAATCTGCTGCTCGATCCCCGGAAATTTCTCTGCAACCGTATCGATCGCCGTAACCATCGATTCTGGCGAAGGGAAGTTGATCGCGTTATGCATCTCGTGCCCAACGCCATCCAGCGGAATCCCGCGATTACGCAGATCCCGAACCACCTGCACCAGGCAAGCCAGCTTGTTCGGATCGGTCGTGCTGTAGTCATTGATGAACAGCTTCGTCCCCGCCGGGGCATACTGCCTCGCCGCCTGCAGCGCGATATCGATATAGCTCTTCCCCAGTACGTTATAGAACGGTCCATGCGCCAGGCAGTCAGGCTGCGAGGGATCGAGCGGCTCATTCACCACATCCCACACATACACGTTCGTGCCAAAGTGCTGTACCTCATTCTGAATATGCTCCTGAATATTCGCGGTCACGACAGCCTGATTCGCGGGTGAATTCGTTCCATCGCCCGTTGCGTAAGCAGGAGTCTGCGCTCCCGTCGCCCATACCAGATTATGTCCGCGAATCTTCATGCCATTGCACACTGCCAGGCCAACCTCGCTGTCGGCATTGGCGTAGTTGAACGTCCCCTTTGTGCCCTCCACCGAACTCCACTTCATGTCATTGCCGGAGACGATGCTGTTGAAGTGCATCGTCAACAATTGCGCATGCGGTCCGGACAGATCCGTCGTATCAATCTCTGCTCCGACAGGGAAGAACTGCGAGAAGGTCTTATAAATCGAAGGAATATCCGTCTGAATCGTCGGAGGAGCGACGTAGCTCAATTGAAAATCGTCAACGTAGAACGACACAAGGTCTGTGCCCGACGGCGGAACAGTCTGCAGATAAACAAACGCTGTCCCGGCATCATAAGCATTCGCCATGTTGTACCCATTGACGCTGATCTGATGCCAGTTTCCATCTGCAGGCACAGTTATCCCCGGGAATGGAGTAATACTCGGGAAGCTCGTAGCGCCGTTCAGCGTAGTCTGCAGGCTCATGTTGATCACGTGATTCGAGCCATCTGCCGGCGTTAGCAACACCCACGCGCTCAGGTTGTAGGTCGAACCCTGATACATCTTGTTGCTCACATTAATCTGTGGCCCATCGAAGTTCGCGCTCCTTCCTGTAACCAATAAACTATGTGTTCCGCTATGCGCCGCGGTGGTCGAGTTGGTCAGTGTTTTGCCCGTTCGCGAACTCCATCCATCCAGCCCGCCATCCTCGAAGGTCGAGGTAATTCCTGTATTGTCCTGTTGGCTAGGATTCGGTGGTGGGGGCGCAAGCTCGCCGATCACAACATCGCTGATATAGAAAGAATCTGTCGCGCTGCTCGACTGGAAATAAAGTGTCAGCCCTGTAGGCGGCCCCGGTACATTACTGAAGCTGAAAGTCCCCTGCACCTTCGTCCACACTGTACTCGACAGCGCCGCCGAAGTTGCAAGATTGCTGAATGCTCCCGAAGTCGCGCAGTCAGCCGTCTTCGTCGACATCGTTACCGTCGGATTGCTGCTGTCAGCCGCGGCAAGCAGAACATACGCACTCACCTGGTAAGTCGCACCTGCCACAACATTCGGCACGGTCAGCAGATTAAGGCTCGGCCCCATAAAAGTCGCAGTCCGGTTCGTTGTCAGCAACGCCCGCTGGTTACCAGTTGGGTCGAGCACCGGAGGCACAGCGTTCGTCAGCGTCGAAGATCCGAACGGAGCCCACCCATCCAGTCCGCCATCGACAAAGGTATAACTCGCGATCGGAGTTCCACCGGGAGGCGGCGCAGTCTCAGTGATCACAACATTGTCCAGATAAAACGACTGAGCGGTCGTCGGCCCGACCAGCTGGGCGTATAGCTGCAAGCCCGTCTCGGTCGCACTCACCGTGTACGTTCCGCCAATCTGCGCCCATCCCGAACTCGAAACCGCCACCTGAAACGCTCCTACCGTGTCAAAGCACGTGCCTCCGGAACAACTTGGATCGTTCCGCCTTATCGTGAAGTTGGCGTTCGTAGCAGTCTCACCTGGAGTAAGTTGCACAAAACCGGTGATCGTATATTGGGCCCCCGCCAGAAGGATGCTGTTGAGCGCCAGTGAAGGTCCGCTGCTCGCCCCGCTGGAATTTGTCGTCGTGAGCAGACTGAAAGATCCTGCCTCCGCAGTCGCGTTGGTTGCAACAGGCGTAGTCGCGCCATTAAAGGAGGTCCAGCCCTGGGCCGTTCCGTCTTCAAAGCCATAGGTCGCGACCGTTTGCGCCCGCAGAGAACCGGCGCAAAAGAACACCAAGAGTGAGAGCAGGCAGGAAAGGGAAGTCTTTCCGGCAAGAGATGAGATGGAATTAGTCCTTAAGGCAAACATAATCTTTCCCTCCTACTGACCGTCAACAAATACAACTCTGCAGTGCGCGATGGGTCGACCGCTCCATCAGGAAAAAATTGATTTTATAAGGCGTCTGGACGCTAAGCGATTGGAGCTATCGCTGTCAATAACTTCGTACAAATTTTTCATTGGAATTAACTACTTTCGGATTAGCGAACAGATTGTTTGCAATACAAACAATCTGAAGAGAGGAATTTTAGGCGCTATCCGACCCAGAGTAAGAACCTAACTCCGTAGGTGTCGCTCAGCCAGCTGCCCGAGAGCTTCTGAGTCTTGGGGTTCTACGTGGTACCAACCATTGGAACAACACCGTCGCGCCAAACCCTCCGGCGAGTTGCGCTCCTACGAATGCAGGAACGTCAGGCGGCCGAATTCCGGCAAATGTATCGGTCAACGAACGCGCCACAGTCACTGCCGGATTCGCAAATGATGTTGAAGCGGTAAACCAGTAGGCAGCTGTAATGTATGCACCCACGGCGAACGACACCGCGTTCGGACGAGTCCGCGCGCACCCCCAGATCACTGCAAGCAAACCGAAGGTGGCGATAAACTCACTGAATACCTGCGCTGATCCGCTCCTCGCGTGCGTTGAAACGGAAAGAACAGTTAAACCGAACATCATGTGGGCAGCCGCGACTCCCGCAAAGGCTCCGGCAGTCTGCGCAAACAGATAGACAGGAGTTTCGCACCACGCAGTGCCGCCCAGCCATGCGTCTGTCAGCGTTACAGCTGGATTTAAATGCGCTCCGGACACAGGCCCGAATGCCAGAATGATGGAAATCAGCGCCGCCCCTGTCGCAACCGTATTCGCGAGCAGAGCAAGAGCAATGTTGCCTCCCGAAAGTCGTTCTCCCATGATTCCCGAACCTACAACCGCAGCGAGCAGCAGCAGCGTGCCGATAAACTCTGCGACAGCACGTCGTAAGAGGCTTGGCTTCATGACCGGCCGATCCTCTCGATTTCTTTCTGTATCGTAAGCTGCTGCAGCGTCGCCAAAGGAAGCGAAAGAAACAGTCCGATTCTCCGGTCGAGCACAACAAACGCGTCCCGGAATGCACGACTAATCTCCTCCGGCGTTCCCTGCACAGCTGCAGGATCCGCAATACCCCAGTGAGCCGTCATCGGTTGCCCAGGCCAGTACGGGCAAACTTCATTTGCCGCGTTATCGCACACAGTGAACACGAAGTCCATCTTCGGCGCCTCTGGCGCAGCAAACTCATCCCACGATTTGCTCCGCAAACCGGCAGTCGTCATTCCCGCAGACTCAATTTGTCTCAGTGCCTCCGGGCGTGGCGATCCCGAAGGATGGCTGCCCGCACTGTAAGCCGTAAATAAGCCCTTGCCTTTTTGATTCAGAATAGCCTCGGCCATGATGGATCGCGCCGAATTTCCGGTGCACAAGAAAAGAACGTTGTAATGATTAGTCATGGTAGTTACTCGCCTTCTGTATTAGAGCCACAGCAACCCGGCTCGCAGCATGCACGGTTCGGTTTCGTCGCGCGTAGAAATGCACTTGCAAACTTACCTTCCACCTGGCCCGCAATTGCATCCACGTCTATGCCGGCTTCACTTAGAAACTGTCGTGCATCTTCCACGTTGTAGACGCGGGTCGGTTCGATCGACACATCGCCAAATCCCGCACCAGTCAGCTTCGATCGATAATCTTGCTCTTCCAGAGCGCCCGCGATGCATCCTACCCAGAGCAACATGCTTCTGCGCACTGCCTCCGGAATCGTCCCTCGGACCACTACATCGGAGACCGCAAATCTCCCTCCCGGCTTCAGTACGCGAAAAGCCTCACGTAACACCCGGTCCTTATCCGCCGAAAGATTAATCACGCAGTTCGAGATCACCACATCCACCGAATTGTCCGGCAGAGGAATGTTCTCGATCTCGCCCTTCAGAAATTCGACGTTCTCCACGCCACTCTCTCGCTGATTCTCGCAGGCAAGCGCCAACATCTCGTCCGTCATATCCAAACCGTAAGCTTTGCCCGTCGGTCCCACGCGACGCGCCGAAAGAAGTACATCGATGCCGCCGCCGGAGCCGAGATCGAGTACCACCTCGCCTGCTTTCAATCCAATCAATGCAGTCGGATTTCCGCATCCCAGCGAAGCCATAATCGCCTTTTCCGGAATGACTCGTGTTTCATCTGAGCTGTAAAGATTGGTCGTGATCGGATCGCAGCACCGCAATCCCGGGTCACTGCAGGCCTGAACGCTGCCTGTCGCGGTGACGGAGCGCGCTGCCTCACCATACTTCTGTTTAACTTCTGTTCTCACACCCTCGCCCATGGAACTCATCGCTGCTCCTCGTATACGTCAAGGCGAATATATAAAGTTATAGACATATATGTCAAGACGTATATTATGAAGATATGGGCCGCGCTGCCAACGCCTTCGATCTGCCTCGCCTCTTCGCCGCTTTCGCCGACCGCACCCGACTTCGTCTTCTCAACCTGATGAACGGCCGTGAAGTCTGCGTCTGCTATTTTGTCGAAGTGCTCAAACAAAGCCAGCCCAAAATATCGCGCCATCTCGCCTATCTACGCAATGCCGGCATTGTCAGTGCGCGTCGGGAGGGGAAGTGGATGCACTATCGCATGGAACGTCCGGCAAATCCCGGTGCGGCTGCAATCCTCGACGTCACCCTTGCCTCCTTCGCCGACGACCGCGAGATGCAGTCCGATTTGGCCAGATTGAGCAAAGCTTGTTGCGAACCAATGCCCTTTATCACCCTGCAGGGTGCACCTATTCCGGCACGTCTCGCGGCAGAATGAGCCTCACCGGTTCTCTGCATTATGAAAAAATAGCCAACAGCATGATCCAGGAAACTCTGACGCAGCCTTCCCCGCCTGTTCCGCTGACGCACCGCATACTCGGAGTCGAATTCTTCGACGGTTCCGCCCGCGACGCCATCGACATCATGCGCAGAGGTGGTCTTCTCGTCGTCCCTTCCGCACCCACCCTCAAGGATCTCGATTCCGACACCGACTACCGCGACTCCATCCTGAACGCCGACCTCGCTATTACGGACTCCGCCTTCATGGTTCTCATCTGGAATCGCATGCAGTCGCGTCCCATCAAGCGTCTCTCCGGCCTCGAATATATTCGCGAGCTGATCCTCCAGCCCGACGTTCGCCAACCCGGCAACACACTCTGGATCATGGCGAGACCTCTGAGCGCGCAACGCAATCGGGACTGGCTCGCAGGGCAGGGAATCACCATTCCCGACGAGAACATCTACCTCGCTCCGATGTACAGCGCCAACGGCCCCATCGTAGATGAGTTGTTACTCGAACGGCTCAATCGCATTCGCCCGCAACACATTGTCATCACCGTTGGCGGCGGTACGCAGGAGCGTCTAGGCCTCTACCTGAAGCGCAACCTCGGCTACCGCCCAGCCATCCACTGCATTGGCGCTGCCATTGCGTTCCTCTCCGGAGACCAGGTCTACATTCCCGTCTGGGCCGACAAGTTCTACCTCGGCTGGTTCATCCGCTCTCTCTCCCAACCTACTCGTTTCATCCCTCGCTACTGGCACGCCCGCGCCCTATACTCCCTCATGCGCCGCTACCGCGATCGCCTCCCGGAGCTTAAGTCCTAGGCAACCAGGACAAAACCTATTGCTCCGGTTCCCCTATTTGAATGCCTTACTCCTTCGCGGGTCGAGTGACCATCTCGGACCGAACCCACCGATACGCAACGACTTCGTTTTGCAACCAAGAACCAAGTTAATGACCACGGATTTACCACACAAAAAACTTTACGGGAAAAATCGCAAATTCCCCTGTAAAAACGCACAGTCCGCAACCTGTCAATCTTTTTACAAAAGGAGCAGACATCCTTTCACTATTCCCTCGTATTCTGACGATAGATACAGTGGGACAAGGCCTCCCCGCTTGCCTGAAAGTTGTATTACTTTCTCGGCTCCCCACACCTAAACTTACCCCTATGCGGCCCTCCCCCCAACGCGCAGGAAAGTCCATGATTCCATTGGCGAAAACGCTCGCCTTGGCGTTCCTCATGGCTGCGACTCTCCAGGCTCAGAGCCTCGTGGGGCCGGAAAACAATCTCACTGTAGCCGAGCAATATTTGTTCGCGGCCGCCAATGAAGCGCGCGCGAATCAGGGACTCGCACCTCTCCGCCTCGATCCTGTCCTCATTGCAGCTTCCTCTGCCCACGCTCGCGAGATGGCTAATCATGCCTCTATCTCTCATCAATTCAATGGGGAAGAAGATCTTGCCGAGCGTGGAGCTCGCGCCGGAGCCCATTTCAGCGAGATCAGCGAAAACGTTGGCGAAGCGCCAACCTCTATCATCATCCACGACCTCTGGATGCACTCTCCGGGACACCGCGCTAATTTATTGGATCCAAACGTAGATAGTGTCGGGATCGCCGTCGTGAACCGTGGTGGCCAGCTTTATGCTGTTGAAGACTTCGCAAGCACCGTCCACACCCTCACACTCAATCAGCAGGAAAAGACAGTTGCAGGCATTCTTGCCCAATCGGGGATGAAAGTTGATGAAACTACAGAAGAGGCTCGCCAGACCTGCATGATGAGCACCGGCTATGCGGGCCAGCGTCAACCGTGGTACATCATGCGCTACACGGCCTCGAGCCTCAATCAACTTCCCGCTCAACTCAAGAGCCGCCTCAACTCCGGGAAATACCATCAAGCGGTTGTAGGTGCATGCTCGAGTACCCGGAAGACTCCGTTCACTGCCTACAACATAGCGGTCCTGCTCTACCCCTGAAATTCTGAAACGGCGCAAAGCTCGGTGTCCCATTGGATCCGCAAACCACGAACTTTGACCCACCTATCTGTATTTGCTATAACAATAGAAGCGGAACGCGTGAGTCCCACCCGCGTTCCATACACTCCTGAGTAGCTCAATGGCAGAGCATTCGGCTGTTAACCGAAGGGTTGTAGGTTCGAGTCCTACCTCAGGAGCCATAAAATCAATAACTTACAAGCTATCTCCTAAAACTCAACCCCACAGAACCCCACACTAAGCGCAGAGTTCCTTCTTCGGCAAGATCATCTGGACCACTTTGCTGTTTGCTTCTTGCTTCGCCTTCATCGCTGCCCGTCCATAAACATTCATG
>DATMKY010000055.1:0-3903 GCA_035570955.1 Edaphobacter sp.
ACTGGCTGATCGACGGCTACGCCGGCGTCTGGCTCTACACCACCAACCCGAAATCGTACTCGCCTCCAGTCCCTCAACCACAAACCGAACAACCGATCGGCTCCTTCGAAGGCCATCTCAGCCGCGACTTCGGCAATGGCAACTGGGTCTCTGTCGATGGCAATTACTGGTGGGGTGGCGTAACCAGCCTCGCTGGCATACAGAACCTTGCCACCGAACAAAGAGCATCGCGCATCGGAGGCACTGCGGCATGGCGCTTCGCCAAACACCAGTCTCTGAAACTCAGCTACAGCAATGGCACATACGTCCGGTTTGGCGGAAACTACCAGAACGTCTCCCTCGCCTGGCAGTACTCCTGGCTCGGCTTGAATTTCTCAAAGTAGGCTTGCGCACCCAACTGAGCACAAATCCGTTTTCAGCACCGTCAAACCTACTTCCACTGACTGTCAGAACTAGCAGTTCCCCGGCCTTGCTTTGCGTGATGAAATGGCGCATCGTCCGGAGGGGACTGCCCGAATGGATCGCCGGCGGAACGTGTCGTCGACGTCGCTTGTCGGCTCGGACTAACTGCGAGGGAGATTGTGATGGCACAAACCGCGGAATCAATCAGACTCGAGGAAGCTTGCTTCAAGAAGATCCCATGGAGAAAGTGGGGTCCTTACCTCAGCGAACGGCAGTGGGGCACGGTTCGCGAAGACTACAGCCAGGACGGAAACGCCTGGGACTACTTCACCCACGACCAGGCCCGCTCCCGCGCCTATCACTGGGGAGAAGACGGTCTCGCCGGTATCAGCGATGACAATCAGCGACTCTGCTTCAGCATCGCCCTGTGGAACACCAAAGACCCAATCCTCAAAGAACGTATGTTCGGCCTGACCAACAGCGAAGCCAACCACGGCGAAGACGTCAAGGAATACTACTTCTACCTCGACAGCACGCCCACCCACTCCTACATGAAGCACCTCTACAAGTATCCTCAGGCAGAGTACCCCTACCTCGACCTCATCGAGACCAACCGCCATCGCACACGCAACGAGATGGAGTACGAGCTGCTCGACACCGGAATCTTCAACCAGGATCGCTACTTCGATGTCTTCGTCGAATACGCCAAGCTATCTCCGGAAGACCTTCTTATCCAGATCAGCGTAAGCAACCGCGGCCCCGATCCCGCCCCTCTGCATGTTCTACCCACACTCTGGTTCCGCAACACCTGGACGTGGTGGCCGGAAACAACCAAGCCATCCCTGCGGCAGATCCCCGCTGCTCCGAAGGGAAAATTCGCAATCGCTGCCTCACACCCAGACCTCGGCGACCGCTATCTCTACTGCGACACGGACGCCCCGCTCCTGTTCACTGAGAACGAAACGAACAACGAACGAATCTTCGGAACGCAGAATGCCTCGCCTTACGTCAAAGATGGAATTAACAACTACGTCGTCCAGGGCAATAAGAATGCGGTAAATCCCGAAAAAACGGGAACCAAGTCTGCAGCGCACTACATGCTGACCGTTGGTGCAGGGAAGACCGCCACCATCCGTCTGCGCCTGACGGAAATCGCCCCCGCGACCGTCGGAGACCCGTTCAAGACCTTCGATGCCACCATGCAGGCCCGTCGCGATGAGGCAGACCAGTTCTATAAATGGGTAACTCCCCCAGGCGTCGGCGAAGATAAGGCCCGCGTCATGCGTCAGGCGCTTGCTGGCATGCTCTGGAGCAAGCAGTTCTTCTTCTTCGACGTGGACATGTGGCTCACAGAACACGGCGTCGATCCTATGAAGCCGAACCCACACTCGCCCGTGATCCGCAACAGCCAATGGTTTCACATGCTCAACCATCACATCATCTCCATGCCCGACAAGTGGGAGTATCCCTGGTATGCCGCGTGGGACCTCGCCTTCCACGCCATCGCGCTCTCCACCGTCGACACCGACTTCGCTAAGGAACAGCTCGACCTCATGTTGGAGGAGCTTTTTATCCACCCCACCGGTCAGATCCCGGCCTACGAGTGGAACTTCTCGGACGTCAACCCGCCCGTTCACGCCTGGGCCACCATCTTCCTCTACAGAACCGAACAAGCGCTCAAAGGAAAAGGTGATATTGAATTTTTGAAGCGTTCTTTTGCCAAGCTGATGCTGAACTTCAGCTGGTGGGTCAACCGCAAAGACCGCTATGGCAACAATCTCTTTGAAGGTGGATTCCTCGGCCTCGACAATATCGGAGTCTTCGACCGCAGTGCGCCGCTGCCGACCGGTGGCCACCTCGAGCAGGCCGACGGCACCGCATGGGTCGCGCTCTTCTGCCAGAACATGGCGGACATAAGCGTTGAGCTGGCCGCCAACGACCCATTCTATGAATCGATGGCCGCAAAGTTTGCTGACCACTTCCTTTGGATCGCCCGTGCCATGAACCAGACGGGCCCCGAGGGCATGTGGGACGAGGAAGACGGCTTCTACTACGACGTCCTTCGACTCCCCGATGGCAGTGCCAGGCGGCTCAAGGTTCGCTCCATGGTGGGCCTGTTGCCCCTCTGCGCCACCACCGTCATCGAGCCTTGGCAGCGCGAACGGGTTCCACGCGTGACCGAGTTGTTGCACGCACGCCTGAAACGCATGCCCGAACTTGCCGAAAGCATTCATGCCACCGGCAAGGGTCACTATGGCTATGCCGAACGAGGAATCGCTGCCTTGGTCAATGAGAAGAGATTGCGCCGCATTCTCACCCGCATGCTGGACGAAAACGAGTTCCTCAGCCCCTACGGAATCCGCGCGCTCTCCCGCTATCACGAGAAGAATCCCTACATCGTCGAGGTGGCCGGCCAGCAGTACCGCGTGAATTATCTTCCGGCCGAGTCCGACACAGGAATGTTCGGCGGTAACTCCAACTGGCGCGGCCCCATCTGGATGCCCGTCAACGCGCTCATTCTTCGCGCTCTCCTGTCCTTCTACCTCTTTTACGGCGACAACTTCAAAATCGAGTGTCCCACCGGCTCAGGTAAATTGATGAACCTCTTTGAGGTCGCGAAGGATCTCTCCGACCGTCTCCAGCACATCTTCCTGCTCGACGAATCAGGCCGGCGGCCAGTATATGGAGGCACCGAGAAGTTTCAGAACGATCCCCAATGGAAGGATTACATCCTCTTCTTCGAATACTTCCACGGCGACAACGGTGCCGGTCTCGGCGCCAGCCACCAGACCGGATGGACCGGCCTTGTTGCAAAGTTCATCCAACTCTTCGGCCGCCTCGATGGGACGCAGGTACTGGAGGCCGGTAAAGCAGGAGCCTTCGCCGTCGACGCCCCTGCCAACTAGCACCACGATGTCTTCCACGATCTACTCACTTGCCCAACGAGACAAGTGCGGTTCCGGCAAAGAACGCAGACCGCATCTCTCGCCATCAAAACTCCATTTTCAGAGATGTAAAATTGGTCCGGCCAAAAATAAATCTGACAAAAGTGACATTTTTAGAGGCCAAAAAATCACCATCCAAAAACCAGCATTTCACCATCAATCCACCACAACTTCACCACCAAATTACCATCAAAAAACACTCACTTTTCCCGCAACCCCCCTCAAAAACAGCCGTAGATCCAGTGATCCCGCACACAAACTTTTTCCTCAAAATCACCCGCCCGAAAATACTCCCGCTCCTAACCAGCGGGCTCAACCGGGAGTAAGATCAAGGACATATGAGCCTGTTTTTCGCAGCCGGAAGCCCGGACACCGAGATGTCCTCCGCCGAGATCCGCTCCAACCTATTCACCGCACTCGATAAACTCGGCAAACGCCAGAAAGTCCTGGCCTTACCCCCAGATTTCACGCGCATGCACTCGCAAAGCGGCACCCTGACCGAACTTGCCTGGCAGTACTACGGCGACCGCCTGACCGACGTCCTCCCCGCGCTCGG
>DATMKY010000056.1:0-116950 GCA_035570955.1 Edaphobacter sp.
AGAAACACCGTAGAGGCTTCACGGCAGTCGAGATTCCTCACTCCAGCTCCTCGACCTGCGAGCACAAGGCTTGTGGCCATGCGTTTGACGTCCCATTCGAATGGCCCTGCGATGGTCTCATCGAAGTCGTTGATGTCGAAGACAAGTCGGCCATCGGGAGCTGCGAATGCGCCGAGGTTCCGCACATGCGCGTCGCCGCAGAGCTGAGTGGTGATGCCTGTATTCGCGATCAGAGACAGGTCATACGCCATAACCGCAACCGCTCCGCGAAAATACGCAAACGGCGAGACCGACATCAACTGATCTTTGAGCGCAATAAGAGCAGGCACTCTTCCGCGCGTCGAAGCCTCGAGCAGCTTCAGCGGGTCCTCCCGCCGATCCTTCACATTCCATACCTTGTGTTGCATGCGACGCATCTGTTTACGCCGCTCCTGCCCAAGTGCATAAAGCTCTCTCGCGTCAGGCAGCCGTGTCAAAGCCATCGCTTCCTCCGTACCAGCACGGCCTTTAGCCTACGCTTCTCGGCTCTCGTTATAAATTCACTTTTTTTGAAAGGCGGCGTGCGATTCTATCCGGGTGTCGGCATCCCACTGGATTGATGTATTCTTGGCCCGTTACGAGTGTCTTTTTATCCGGACCTGCGAGGTAGTATGCCCCATAGCCGAAGCACGGAATTTTCCCACATAGGGCCTTTTCTCGTGCTTGCCGCGATCGTACTGGTTCTCTACTTCGCTCGCGATCTTCTCATCCCGTTCGCCTTTGCACTGACTCTCGCGTTTTTTCTGGCTCCTGCGGTCGGCCGCCTCGAATCCCGCCGCATTCCCCGCGTCTTCTCCGTTGCTATCGTCGGAATTGTTGTCTCAACGATGCTTTGCGGGTTCGCGTACATCGTCGCGCGGCAGTTGATGGATGTCGCGCGCAATCTTCCGTATTACCGCCTTGCCATTCAACATAAGGTCGCGTTGGTTCATCTGCCTGCTGAACAATCGCTCGAAAACGCCTTCACCGCCGTGGAGGACATCAGCGGAGATCTTGCGACGACAACGAAGAAGATTCCTGCACCGGAACCCACGATCGCTGATGCAGCGCCAGTGCGTATCGTGGATCCTCATCGCTCGCAGTTGCAGGCCACGGCTGAACTTCTGATGCGTTTTCTTCGTCCGATCGGGATTTGTGGTGTGGTAATTGTCTTTACGATCTATCTCCTGATGAAGCGGGAAGATCTGCGGCATCGCATTCTTTTGCTTGCCGGGATGGGCCGTATCAGCCTTATGACTCAGGCCCTGCAGGACGCGGCTACCCGCATCAGCCAATACCTCATCTTTCAGGCTGCGGTAAATGCAGCTTATGGGGCCCTCTTCGGTTTCGGTCTCTTTCTGGTCGGCTTACCGAACGCTACTCTTTGGGGAGTTCTCGCAGGAGTTCTTCGCATCATTCCCTATGTCGGTACCGCAACTGGCCTTGTGGTGCCGCTCCTCGTTTCGGTCGCTATTTTTACCTCGTGGTGGCAGCCGCTTATCATCCTCGGGCTTTTTCTCGTTCTTGAACTAACCGCGACGAATTTCGTAGAGCCATGGCTCTTCAGTTCCCGTACCGGCATCTCCTCGCTTGCGCTTTTAGCGATGGCTATCTTCTGGGCTCTTCTTTGGGGATGGCCCGGCCTTATTCTTTCCACGCCGCTCACGGTGTGCATCGTGGTGATGGGGCGGTATATTCCGCAGCTCTCCTTTCTGCACACGCTGTTGGGCACAGACGCGGAGCTTTCCGCAGAGGCGCACTTTTACGAGCGCCTGCTTGCAATGGACCAGCGGGAGGCGCATACAATTGCAAACCGCTTCCTCAAAAGCAGCTCCCTCGTTCAGCTCTATGATTCGGTGCTCATTCCAGCGCTCGCGCTTGTCGAACAGGACCGGCACCAGGGCCTGCTCGACGATGCGCGGTGCAATTTTTTCTTTCTTAGCATCAGCGAGCTCATAGCCGAACTTACCGATTACCACGAACCCGAGCCAGTCGGCGACATACCGTTTCTGATGCCACAGGCCGAGAAGCAGCAGGACTTCGCTGTCGTCTGCATCTCAGCGAACGATCAGGCCGACGAGCTGACTTCGCTGATGCTGGGCCAGCTCATGGAGCGATCCTCCCACCAGACGCTGCTTCTTCCGGCAGCCTCGGTCTCAGGAGAGATTCTCGATACCCTCGCGCACGAGCCGAACACAGTTGTCTTCGTCAGCGCGCTCCCGCCGTTTGCCTTCTCGCAGGCCCGGGCCATCTGCCAACGAATTCGGTCGCATCTGCCGCATAACCGTATTGTGATTGGTTTGTGGAACCCTGGGGAAGATCCGGAGCAGCCTTCTGAGATTACAATCGAGCGTTTTGGAGCGGGTAAACCAAATGTGATCGTCAACACGCTGTCCCAGGCGGTTCGCCAGATTAACTCATGGGCCCAATCGTCTAT
Organism: Edaphobacter sp.; assembly: GCA_035570955.1. GTDB lineage: Bacteria > Acidobacteriota > Terriglobia > Terriglobales > Acidobacteriaceae > Edaphobacter. Next base: position 2,456 of record DATMKY010000056.1, read on the forward strand.
GTCGCCGATCATTCATCGCTGATCGGTTTCGGACAAAGAAAAAGAGGCTTGGAAGATTCCCAGCCTCTTTTGTGGTTTCGTTGTTAGAACTAATTTATTGTCGTTCGCCGTCGCTCCACTCCATTCAGTGCGACCCAAAGTGCCTTTGCAGCCTGCTCGCCTGCATTCAGCACAGCCTCGGCGGATTCTGGCGAAGCCGCCAGCTCCCTGTCGATCAATTCGCGCCAAATACTCGCATGAGCTACGTCTGCCGTTTGATGAAGCGTGAAATACCTGGTCGCATCGCCTTCAGTCCCGTAGTGTTTCGCCAAACCCTCTGCTTTCGTTTCTGCGATTGCGGGCACCTTTGACTCATACGCATACAACGCAGCCATTGCGGAAGAAGCATTTCCTTCCCGCATCAGGCTACGAAACCTAGCGATCAATGCCGCTGTCTCAGGACCGATCTCGCGCGCCTCAACAGTCGTACGCGAAGCACCCATTCCTCTGGCAAAATCCATCCAGAGGTCGCTATGGGGGCGTCCTGTTGGCGAATCGACGCCTTCCTCTTCAGCCAGATTGCGTAAAATCTCCCGGCGCATCTCTCCATCTGGTAAACGCGAGTGCAGCGCGCTCAGATAAGTTGGAAACGCCGATACGTGGTACCAGTACTCTGCCGCGTACTCGCGCAGATCTTCGCGTGTAAGCTCGCCCTTAGACCATGCCTGATAAAACGGGTGCTTCAGCAGGTCATAGGGCGCAACACGCTCTTCGAAACGATTCCAGAATTCAGCATTTGTCGACATCATTCCACTCCAATTAGATACCGCGGCTGAACGCGCTGCGGAATGTGTAAAGTTTACTGCAACTCTCTAGTGAACTTTGCCTGCGGAGTTTTCCAGCACTACGTTCGAAAGAACGGCGGTGTCGGATTTGTCCGGAAGATGAGAGCAGAAGCCGATACCGACGTAGAAAGGTTCGTCAATGTGGACGGTGATAGGCGGCCCGAACTGGTGCATTGGTTCGCCGTCGAGGCTAAGAAAGATGGCGAAGTTGTCGCCGTGCTTTTCGATGCCAATGCGTTTGGGAATGATCGTGACGAGCGAGTCCGGGCTTGATCCGCCGGAACGACCACGGCCACCAATGCGGAACTCCATGTCTTTGACGCGAGTGTTTTTCTCTGGACGCCACGCGAGATGAGTCATGCCAGCGCCATGCAATGCGGCGATGGCTTCTTTGGAGTCGTCGTCGAGACTCTGGCGGATGATGATGAAGGCTTTGCGGTCGCCGTAGCCGTTAGGGTCGGGGTAGGAGATATCGGCGGCGAGAGAGACGTCGCCCGACATCTTCTTCCAGAGATAACGGAACTCATCGCGCGTGTACCACACGTTATAGCCAGCAGAAGTGATGGTGTATTGCTTCGAGGCGGCATCGTAGCTTGCGTTCCCGGGAACGAGTGGACCGCCAACGTCGGACTGGCCTTCAAAGATGCCGATGGGTGTGTTGAAGGTTTGGGTGGGGCGATGAAAGTCCGGCGGCGGGGCTACCTGCGTGTGTGTTGCAGAGCCGGGCTGAGCCCAGTCGGGGACGGTTGGATGCTGTGCCTGAGCGCCGCACATACCCGACACAAAGACCAGAGTGATCAGGAGCAGCGAGAATCGATCCGAGAGTCTCATAGAAATCACACAGGTAGATCCAGCGGGTCGAATCCAGTCCAACTTCCGCACGCGACTAAGGGAATTCTATGCGAATGAGCGGGACGGTTTGCCCCTGATCTGTGTCTTTCCCTGGGATCGGGTTGTCCCAGGGACTCGGGTTCGGTCCAAACCACGTTTCATGTTCAATCTGAGAAGGAGATAGCGGGCGTAAACCCCGGACTTCATTCAGCATCCGCAACACGTCCGGGTTCTGCTGCCAGCCAGGAGGAGAGTCCTCATAGTACTTCTGTACGATCATTGCCTGCTGTTCCGCGGTGTAGTCAAAGAACGATTTCCCGGGAACGAGTTGTACGTCGTACGCCTTACTTCCCTGCGTCAACTGATGAAAGGCCGAGTCGGAAAGGTAGGCTGTTCCCATGGTCTGGTATTGCCATACATGTGTCGTTTCATGGACAAGCGTTGCGGCATCGAACTTGGTGTGGGGCGGAATTCTGATGGTATTTCCGAAGGTATAAGGCCGGCCCTCGACTCCAAGCGTTGTATAGACAGTTTGCACCGAGTCGAGATTGATCGACGAACCGAAGATCTTCAGCAGGAGGGTCTTTTCATCCGGAGTCAGCGGCCGGGCTGGCCCGGCAAGACTGCTTTGTGCCCAGATAGCTCCTGCTTCGAAGAGAGGAATACGTATGCGAGTTCCACCGGCCATGGCTGCCTCCAGGAAGACGTGAATCAAAACATGTCCCGTGAACGGAAACATTATAGCTGCCGGAAACTGCGCGAACTGCCTATTCCATCCCCCAGATTTGCGAGAAGGAAGTCCGGTTTTATGGATGGTGGAGAAATCCTGCTAACCGTGACAGACTGTAGAGGATGTCCGAGAAATCAAGCATTCGCAGGAGTACCCCTCGCGGCCTTTAGGGCGAGTGCAAGAGAGATAAGGAGCATTGTCGCCGCTACAAAGAAGGGAGCGCCGGGCAGGTGCAGGATGGCGTCGGCTCCGATGGATTTGCTGAAGATGTAGGTGAAGAAGCTGGGGCCGAGAAGGCCGGCGATGCCGCGAAGACTGTTGATCGCTCCCTGAAGCTGGCCTTGTTCCGAGGGGCTGGTCAGGCGGGAGAGAAGGGCTTGGGCGGCGGGCCAAGTGAAGGTCATCATGTTGAGGAAGGGAATGCCGAGCCACAGGAGTAGGCCGTTTTTGGAGAGGCCGATCATGCAGTAACCGAGGGCTCCGCCAATGAGGCCAAAGCTCATGGTTCTGCGCTCGCCGAGCTTGGCAACCACGCGTTTGACAAGAAACCCGCCGTAGACAACAGTACAGATTCCGACGACCGCCAGGGAGAAACCGACAGTGCGGTTGGTCCAGTGATAGCGGTAGTCAGCATAGATGACATAGACGTTCATTAAAACTTGCTGAGCGATGTAGCCGAGCAGGAGAACCGTAGCGATGGCGATCTTGCTGCCGTGACGCAGCAGAGTGAGAGAGCCAATGGGATTGGCCCGAGCCCACGAGAACGAGCTTCGGTTTTTCTTGGAGAGCGACTCCGGAAGGACGAAGAGGCCGTAGAGTCCGTTGATCAGCGACAGGCCACCTGCAGCCCAGAAAGGAAGGCGCGGATTGATATTACCAAGCAGGCCACCAACAGCGGGACCTAGGACGAAGCCGGCGCCGAACGCTGCGTTCAAGATACCGAAGGCGGCAGCGCGGCGCTCGCGTGGGGTGACATCGGCCATGTAGGCCATCGCGGTGGGGATGCTAGACGAGGTTAGGCCGGAGATGACGCGGCCGAGGAAGAGCCAGTTGAGCGCTGGCGCCCAAGCCATCAGAAGATAGTCGAGGCCGAGGCCGAAGTTGGACAGCAGAACGACAGGTCGGCGGCCGAAGCGGTCGGAAAGCGAGCCAACGATGGGTGAGAAGAAGAACTGCATCGCGGCGAAGACAGTGCCGAAGAGGCCGAGCATTCTAGCTGCGCTCGAAGTATCGCCATGGAGAAAGCCTTCGATCAGGCGGGGAAGAACAGGAGCGATCATGCCGAGCGCAAGCATGTCCAGCGTGACGGTGAAGAAAATGAAAGCAGCTGCGGCGCGGCGGCCTTTCGGAGGATGGGGGGTAAGGGCGGACTCCGGCGCAATCAGTTCAGGCTCGCTAAGCAGTGGATTGGGCTCATCAGCGGCCGGTTGGGGCGGGTTTTGTGCTGAGTCGGACATGTTTGCGGGGTGAAAAGCGGAGAACCGATGGTTGAAAGTTAGTTTACGTTAGGCTTATGGCGAATACTTGGAGATTTCGGCGTTAATTAATCTTTGATTTCGTCACCAATTTATTTACAAATCCGTCTTTGAATTTATCTTTGGATGAGTCCTGCAGGATTAGGTTTCGTCTCAACAAAAGGGCCTTCAGGCTCTACGTTTTTTTGGACCCATCTCCGAGAGCGGTTTCTGAGTAGCATTTACTGGGTGCGGAACTGGGTGGTCACTTTTCATCAGGAGTTGGAGTTGATGCGGGTTGGACGATGGACGGTGTTGTCGCTGAGTCTACTGATAACCGGTGGAATCCAGGCGCAGACCTCGAGTGAGGCGCGGCGAGTTATCGACACGATGCTGTCACATGAGGGCAATTCCTCGGAACATCGCTATAGGTACATGTATCTTTCAGAGGAACGCTCGGAGCGTACCGGTGGGCATCTGTGGATGGAACGGGTAGTGGAGACCGCGTCGGGCAAGGTTCGCCTGCTGCTTGCGGAAGATGGAAAACCTCTAAGTCAGGAACGCCAGGCACAGGAACAGCTCCGGCTAAAGCAGATTGCCGCGCACCCCGATGCTTTTCAGAAACGTGAACAGGCGATGAAGAACGACGAGGAGCATGCAGAACAGATGCTGGCTCTGCTCCATAAAGCGTTTCTTTTTGATGAGCCCCAGCCAGACGGTAATGATCTGCGGATCGGGTATCGCCCGGATCCGGCCTATCAGCCGAAGACGATGGAGGAGAAGGTGCTACATGCGATGTCGGGTGCAGTGTTGGTGGATGAAAAGACACTGCAGCTCCATCGCATCGAAGGAAAGATTCCCGCAGATGTGAGTCTGGGGTATGGAATTTTAGGTACGGTTCATGCAGGCAGCAGTTTCGCTACGACGCACGAGCAGGAGCCCGGTGGCGAGTGGAAGGATGCCACAGTGAATACGGCGATCGAGGGCAAGGCGATGCTGTTTAAAGAGATTGGTAAGAATGAGCATGTGGTGCACAGCGAGTTCAAGCGGCTTGCGGACAACATTAGCGTATCCGAGGCGGTGGCTTTGCTGGTGAAGTAAACCGGTCTGCTAGACTGCCTCTCATGCGAAATTTCACACTCCGTTCTATTGGTCTTGGGCTCTCTTTGTGCGTTGTATCGTCGACTGGTTTTGGACAGAAGCGGCCGATGGTGCTCGATGACCTGGCGAAGCTCGTGAATGTAGGTGGGCCGCAGATCTCCCCGGATGGAAAGTGGATCGCTTACACGACCTCGCACGTGGATGTTGCGGAGGACAAGAACGTCTCCGAACTGTGGATGGTGAGCTGGGACGGGGCACAGGATGTGCACCTGACCTATGGGCCGGAGGGTGTCGGCGCCCCTCGCTGGAGTCCAGATGGGAAGTTTCTGTCATTCACTTCGTCGCGACCCGGCAAAGCGAAAGGATCGCAGGTGTGGGTGCTCGATCGTCGTGGAGGCGAGGCCACTCAGCTGACGGATGTGAAGGACGATCTTGAGGATTATCGCTGGTCACCCGACTCGAAGCAGTTGCTGCTGACCCTAAAGGCGAAGGACGAGCCGGAGCCAAAAGAGGGCGCGAAGCCCGCTCCGCCCAAACCGATTGTGATCGACCGCTATCACTTCAAGCAGGATGTGCAGGGGTATCTTTCGGACAAGAAAAGCCACCTGTTTCTCTTCGATGTGGCGACGAAGAAACTCACACGTGTGATTGGTGATGAGAAGACCGGGGACAAATTCGAAGACAAGTTCGACGAGCGGCAGGCAGAGTGGTCTCCCGATGGCAAGTGGATTGCGTTCGTCAGCAATCAGGAAGGCCCAGACACTGATCGGTCGAACAACTCCGATGTGTTCGTCGTTGAGGCCAAGGGAAATTCGACGCCGAAGAAACTAACGATTTTTACCGGTGTCGATAGCGGTCCGCTGGCATGGAGTCCAGACGGTACGACGATTGCGTATCGTCAGGGAGTGTCGGAGCGCTACTCAATCTACGACATGCAAAGGCTCGCTGTCGTTCCAGCAGCCGGTGGAACGCCCGAGATTCTGGCGGCTACAGGTGAGATGGGGACCGGTTCGCCCGTTTTTACCGCAGATGGCAAAGCGCTGCTAACGACGATCGGAGAAGACCGCGTTGACTATGTGGCCGAGGTTCCCCTGAAGGGCAAAGGGATCGAGCGGCTGACTGCCGACAAGGGAACGGCGACAACGCTCTCGGCAGGCGGCGGTCATGTTGCCGTGGTTTGGACGACCGATGTTGCGGCTCCGGAGATCTTTGCTCTCGAAGGTAAATCGCTGAGAAAGCTGACGTCACACAACGATGCCTTAATGTCGCAGTTGAATCTGGTCCCAGCAGAGGATCTGTCGGCGAAGGCTTCGGATGGTAATGACGTACACAGTCTGCTGACGATGCCTGTGAATTATGTCGCCGGAACGAAGGCTCCGATGCTGTTGTGGATTCACGGTGGGCCAACCGCGCAGGATTCGCACCGGTTTGCTGCAGACCGGCAGTTACTCGCAGCGCGCGGGCTTGCCGTCTTGCAGGTCAATTATCGCGGAAGCACCGGGCGCGGCCATGATTACAGCGCTACGATCAGTGCCGACTGGGGGGATAAGGAAGTCAAAGATCTGCTCGGCGCAGTCGACGGCGCAGTAGCTACCGGGAGGATCGATCCGGAACGGATGGGTGTTGGCGGCTGGAGCTATGGAGGCATCCTGACGGACTACACAATCGCTACGACGACCCGATTCAAAGCGGCCTCAAGCGGAGCGGGCACGGCGAATCTGCTGGGGATGTACGGTGTCGATCAGTACATTCTGCAGTACGACAACGAACTGCAGCCGCCATGGAAAAACGTTGAGCCTTATCTGAAGTTGTCGTATCCCTTCCTGCACGCGGACAAGATCAAGACACCGACGATGTTCATGGGTGGCGATAAGGACTTCAACGTAACGCTGGTTGGCGGCGAGCAGATGTATCAGGCGCTAAAGAGTGTCGGAACAACGGCGGAGTTGGTTGTGTATCCGGGACAATTCCACGGCTTCACGCGGCCGAGTTTTATTCGCGACCGCTATCAGCGCTGGTTTGACTGGTACGCAAAATATCTCGGATTGCCTCCGGAGGCAAAACCTGCCGAGAAGAAGCCATCGACGAACTGAGGAATGTGTTCGGGAACCTTCCGTGACTCACTCCCGTAGTTCATGATGGTTAGGAATCCACTTCCCTTTTCCGCAGGTGTCATGGAAACTCAACAGCCGACAACAGTGCAAGCGGATCTGCGCTCGGTGCTTTGGCTTTGTTTTGGCTTCGCGGCAGTGAAGCTCGCGATTCAGATCGTGGGCAATATTCTGGCGCAGCACGCCGGCTACGGAATCTTTCGTGATGAGTTGTACTACCTGATCTGTGGTCGACGGCTTGCGTTTGGGTATGTCGATCAGCCGCCGCTGGCTGCGTTGCAGGCTCGCGTGAGCGAGATCCTCTTCGGACACGAGACGATGTGGTCGCTGCGATTAATCTCGGCCTTGGCTGGCGCCACGAAGGTCTTTCTAGCGGGGCTGCTCGCCTGGGCACTTGGCGGCGGACGTAAGGCAGCAGCACTCGCGATGCTTGGAGTCATTGCAGGAGGAGTCTATCTTGGCATCGACGGATTTCTGTCGATGAACTCCATCGATCCGGTGTTCTGGATGCTCTGCGTGCTGGCGCTGATTCGCATTGTCCAGAGAGCGTCGCAAAACGAGGCGCGCAATTGGTGGGTTGTGTTCGGTCTCAGCGCCGGTATGGCCTTTGAGAACAAGGACTCTATTGCATTTTTTCTTGTCGCCTTGCTGGTCGCGCTGCTGCTGACACCGCAAAGGCGGATTCTTGCGAATCGCTGGTTCGTGGTTGCGGTGGCTTTGATTGTTTTTGTCGCACTGCCGAACTTCCTCTGGCAGGTTTACAACCACTTCCCAACGCTGCAGTGGCTTCATGATGTGCAGAACTCCGATAAGGACGTGAAGCTCGGGCCCGTTCAGTTTTTTCTGGCTCAGATCATGACTCTGACGCCGAGCAATATCTTCCTGTGGGGAACTGGTGTACTGTGGCTGCTCTTTGCCAAAAAGACGCAGATCTATCGTTTTCTCGGAGTGTTTTACCTCGTCTTTCTCGCGCTGATGATGGGTCTTCACGCAAAGGACTACTACCTCGTTCCTGCGTATCCGGTGTTCTTTGCCGCCGGAGCCGTTGCTCTGATCGGCTGGGCCGGCACGATTGTATGGCGTAACGTGGTGCTAGCAGCCTATGCCCTTATCCTGCTGATTGGCGGTGTTATTTTTTTTCCGTTCTCTGTTCCCGTCTTGCGGCCGCAGCAGTGGGTGGCTTATGCGGAGAAGCTCCACTTCAAACCAAGGGAGAGTGAAAATCACGCTGCGACTCCGTTACCACAGTTCTTTGCCGACCGCTTCGGCTGGGAAGATCTGGCGAAGCAGGTGTCCGGCATCTACAACACACTGCCTCCGGAGGAGCGCGCCAAGACCGGGATTCTTGTCTCGAACTACGGCCAGGGAGGCGCGATCGATATCCTCGGAGCAAAGTACGGTCTGCCACCGGCCATCAGCGGCCACCAGAATTACTGGATATGGGGACCTCGGGGCTATACCGGCGAAGATATGATCGTCATCAACGACGCGAGCGTCGAAGAGATGAATGCGGTATATCGTTCGTGCATCATTGCCGGCAAACGGGATGATCCCTACACCATGCCATGGGAGCATGGCTCTATTTATCTGTGCCATGACAGGAAGAAAAGTTATGTCGCGGACTGGAATGAGCTGAAGCACTACCGCTGACTTATCTTCCGCAATGCTCGTCAGGCGGCAGCCACGCGCTGAACAAGGTCGTTCTGCTCTTTCTGGGACTCAGCGCCGATGGTGAACGCGTCGAGCACGCCAGTCGAAAGCGCGTAGCGAATCGCTTCAGAGGGCTTGTGACGCAGATCTCCCTGGCCCAGAATTTTCATCCCAACGATTGCCTTTCCTTGTGCGCGCATCTGCTTGATGACACCGATCACCGTGTCAGGATCGGCGTCCATGTGGGAGCCGATGGGATTGAGGCGGACAAGATCGAGCTCGACCCAGGAAGAAGTCGCCGCGGCACGAAGCGCACCGATGCTGTGACACGAGACTCCGTGAGCACGAATGATTCCCTTCTGTTTCGCTTCGGAGAGGACATCCATCACGCCGCGATAGCGTGTGGTCCAGTCGGATTCCATCACACAGTGGATGAGGACGATGTCGATGTAGTCCACCCCAAGTTCTTTACGATAACGGTCGAGATCGGCGCGGACTCCTGCAGGATCGCGGGTGTCGGTTTTGGTGAGGACCGTAACCTTATCGCGTGGAAGCTGCTTGAGTGCGGCGGCAACGTAGGGGTGGCTGCCGTAGGAATCGGCGGAGTCGAAGAAGCGGAGGCCATTTTCGTGGAAGCCATCGACGAGCAGCCGGGTAAGCGGCGACGTACCCAGCCGCGTCTGATTCGAGGCGCCGCCGTAGCCGATGGTGCCTGTTCCCATGGCCAGTCGGCTCGTGCGAATCCCGGTTTTGCCAAGGACGACTTCGTCGCTGGCCTGAAGTTTTTTCGGCAAAGGTTCGGGGTCGATGAGCGCGGCTCGAGCCACAGGATTGCTGGCGAGCATGGCAGCGCTCAGAGTGCGGGCCGAACGGCGAAGGAAGTCTCTCCTCAGCATGGCGCGATCTCCTTGTGTATACGCTACTCCAAGTTAGACGCAAGAAAAAGCGCGAAGCCCCTATGTGACCGATGTCAGGCGACCACCTCAAACGGCCGCATCATATCGTTGGATTCGTGTTCGAGGATGTGGCAGTGATAAAGGTACTTGCCGGTGAAGCCCTCGAACTTAACGATGATGCGGGTAACAGTACCCGGTGGACACTGGACAGTGTCCTTCCAGCCCATCTCGTTCGGGGCGGGAGGCTGTGTCTGAGTCTGATAGAGCATCTGCTTGGTCTTGAAATATTGAAGGACATTGAACGGACGGCGATCGAGGATCTGGAAGCGAACCAGATGGAGATGCATCGGGTGAGTGTCTTCGGTGAGGTTAATGAACTCCCATATCTCGGTCGAGTTCAGTTTGGGTGTCTCCGTGACGGGCTCGTGCCAGCGCTTGCCATTGATGAGCATCAGCATCGAGCGTTCGTAGTCGTCCTGATAGTCATGAAGGGTGAGCCTGCGGGTCTTGATTGCCTCAGACTCGGGAATACGCTCAATGGTGCGCAGCACCTTAGGCACGGACGCAATCGTCATGGGAGCGGCAGTCTGTTTGCCGACCCGGAACTCCAGGATGTCGAAGGCGCCGGTGCGAAGATGAATATTTTGTCCAGCGAACTGGCTGAAATCGACGAGGATGTCTGCGCGTTCAGCGCAACCGAGGACGAGCCGCTGTACCTCGACGCGAGTGCCGAGGAGACCCTGATCGCTCCCGATCTGAACTAGAGGATGAGGAGTTCCAAGCTGATCCGCACCGGGGCTGACCAGGGAGAGGAGGAAGAAACGGCTGTTCGCGGTATTAAGGAGCCGGAAGCGATAGAGCCGCGGCTCAACCTCGAAGTAAGGACGAATCTTTCCGTTGACGAGAATGCCGTCAGCGCTGAACTCCGGAACCCAAGGGCTCTCGGGATCGCCTGAGACCTCATAGTAAATCTGACCATCGGTACTGAAGTCGCGATCGCAGAAGATGAGAGGCACCTCGTATTTGCCGCTGGGGAGGTGAAGGGCATCTTCGACTTGGTCGCGAAGCAGAAACATGCCAAAGAGACCGGCATAAGTGTTGAGCCGGGTGAGGCCCATGGCGTGGTCGTGATACCAGAGAGCAGTGGCATCCTGCTGAAGCGGATAGGTGCAAACACGGGACTGGCCAGGGACAAACCAGTCTTCCGGGTAGCCATCGTCTTTTGAGGCAGTCTTCGCTCCGTGGAGGTGGGTGGCAGTGCGAACATCGGGAACATCGTGGCCGCAGCCATGAAGGGAGTGGTCGATGGGCAGAAAGTGCTTGGTGGGAAGGTTGTTGATCCAGCGGATCTGGATAGGCTCGCCGGACCTGGCTTCAATGACGGGAGCAAGGGGAGCGGGGCCATAGCTCCACCAGCGCGTAGCCGGAACGTCACGGTGGACCTTCGCGCGGACCTCCTGCATGGAGACCGTGAGGGAGCGTTGGGCGTTTTGGAATGTGGAGCGAACCGTTTTTGGAATTGGGAGAGGGTCGACAAAAGGCTCCAGCTGCAGGGTGTGGAGCATTGGCGGGCCAATTCGCGGAGGGTTGGGTTTCTGAGCCGGGTCATGCATTCCGGCCATGCCCATAGGTTCCTGGGGCAGGGCTCGCTGGGCGGCGTAGAGCAGACTGATCGCGGAGGCTTGATGCAGGAAAGTGCGTCTGGACGAAGGCAACGGACAGAACTCCGGCGACGCATGAACAGTTGTGCGCCACAAAGAATAAGCACGCATCCTGGTTGGAGATGCGTGCTGATGACGTTACAGGAGGAATGTAACGGTTTCGTGAATTACCCGGTTAGTTGCCGCTGGTCACGAGGCCTGTCGTGGGATTGAGCTGGACGACGTTCGGGTTCGGCGGAGCCGCACCGTTGCTGAAGTCGAACATGTTCATGATGCTGCCTGCGAAAGTATCTGCCGATCCGCCACCGATTCGCTGGCTGCTGAGGAAGACGTCCTCGATGAAGCGAACGACGGAGGCCTGGTCCGTGACTGTCGTGTCGAGGAAGTTCTTCTTAGCCCATGGTGAGATGACCAGGAACGGTAGACGTGGACCGTAGCCGCAGCGGCCCTGCGCGTGAAGGGTGGCGGGGTCTACGCCGGGCCATGCCGCTGCAGCTGCGGTGGCGCTGATGCAGACACCGGCTCCATTGAGAGTGTCTGCGCTGGTGGCCGAACCGTTGACCGGGTTGTAGACGTGATCGTACCAGCCATCGGAGTCATCGTAGGCGATGATGATGGCGGTGCTGGACCAGAAGGAGGATTTCTCGATGGCGTTGACGATGTTGACGATGAATGTCTGCTCGTCAAGTGGATCGGAGTTTGAGGCATGAGCATCCTGATACCGGGCAGCCTTGAGATAGCTGACCGCAGGCAGGTTTCCGGCGGCGAGTGCATCAGTGAAGTCGTGGATATCGTACTGGTGGTGTGCCGGATCACTCGCGGTTCCCACGGTCGTGGGCGAGGTTGGCCGAGTGTGATTGAAGTTGGCCGTGCTGGCGTAGTACTGGAAGGGCTGGTGATGCGGCGAGTTGTCCGCCTGGGTACCGGTGTAGGCGGAGACCGTCGAACGGTTGCAGCCAGTGGTTCCGTTCGGATTGGTGACGGTGAGATCGAAACCACCCTGGAACCAGCCCCAGGTGATGCCGGCGGTGTTAAGCAGGTCACCGATGTTCTTGCCGGTCATGCGGATTGACTGGGTGGTGCTGGAGCAGATATCACCGGTAGGATCGGCATCGCCGATGTCGGTGAGCCCCGTCGCACTGCCGTCAGATACAACCGCACTGCCAGGATTGACCGAGTTAGCCGGATCGACGCCATTAGTCTGGCCGGAGACGACGTTGATTGCACCGTTGGTCGAAGGCCCGAAGACTGTGCCGAAGGAGTGGTCGTTCATGGCATAGTGCTGGGCGTAGTTCCAGAGGGCGGTGACCGTGTTGCCGTCATAGTAGCCCATGGTCAGTGCCGTGGTGGTGGCGGGGCTTGTCGAAACAGTGCCAGTCGCGGCGTTTTGAGCGGAGGAGTTGGCGGTTCCTACGAACTTGGGGAAAGAGTCCATCTTGCCGCCATTGAAGGCACTCTGCTCGGGACCATAATTGTGGTTCTGGCTGGCCGTCCAAGCCTGGGAGCGGGCGAGACGGAACGGATTGGACGCGCTGGCGCCATTTGTTGCGTTGGCCGCACCGTTTGAGGCCAGGTTCGGGTTCTGACTCAGCAGGCTCGGGTTCGAGATGTAGTTGTTCGGAGTGGGGGTTCCAGCCGCGGCTGTGAACACCGGATCGCCGGGAGTATTGGCAGCGTTTGGATAGGTACCGAAGTAGTGATCGAAGGACTCGTTTTCGCCAAAGATCACGACGACATGCTTAATTGCGGCGGAGGCGGTGGTGGGCGTCGGAGGTGGTGTGGGAGGAGTGGTGTTCGAGTTGCCGTTGCCCGGAGGGGTGCTGACTATGCCCTGACCGCAGCCGCTGAGAATAAGGGTCAAAGACATCGAGAAGGCGAGAAATTTCCGAATCATTTTTTAGGGCCTCAAATGTAAGGAAGATAAGTTGTTCCTCATTCTTAGGCCTCGAAATGACTTGTTATGTGAATCGAAGTTGAAAGCCAGATAAATTAATACGGATGCAATCGTCTAATGCATTGCTTTCACCTGCGATTGGTTTGTAGTGGTGTGCCCTTACAATTCAAGAGATGTCTTTTTCATTTCAAGTTCATAGAACTGCAGAGAGCGGAGGCCGCAGAGGAAGTCTGACCCTGCCCCATGGTGGTGTGGAGACTCCGGTGTTCATGCCGGTGGGAACGGCAGCTTCGGTCAAGGCCGTGGAGCAGGGTGTCCTGGAAGAGGTTGGCGCAGGCGGCAAGGGTGCGCGGATCATTCTCGCGAATACCTACCATCTGTACCTGCGGCCCGGACATGAGCTCGTGAAGAGGATGGGTGGTGTGCACCGCTTTATGAGCTGGGAGCGGCCGATGCTCACCGATTCAGGTGGATTTCAGGTCTTCAGCTTGAGCGAGCTTCGCAAAGTAACCTCAGAAGGCGTGGAATTTCGTTCGCATCTGGATGGGAGCAAACATTTCTTCTCTCCGGAGCACTCAATCCAGGTGCAGATCGCGCTCGGCGCGGATATCGCGATGGTCTTCGATGAATGCGTGGAGACGCCAGCCAGCTGGGAGCGCACGCGCGAATCGATGGGTCTCACCCACGCTTGGGCGTGGCGGTCAAAAGATCACTTTGAGTTACATAAAGAAAGTGTGCCCTGGTTTGCGGCGTTGGGTGGAGCAACCCAAAGCCTGTTTGGAATCGTCCAGGGCGGAATGTACGTTGATCTCCGAAAAGAATCGGCCCAACGGCTTGTAGAGATGGGACTGCCCGGCTACGCAATCGGCGGACTCGCCGTCGGAGAGCCGCGCGAGGTCACTCGCGAAATGATCGCTCGCACGCTCGAGTGGCTCCCCAAAGACAAACCGCGCTATGTGATGGGGGTAGGCTATCCGGACGAGATCGAGGAATACGCAAAGATGGGCGTCGATATGATGGATTGCGTTCTCCCTACGCGTGCCGGACGCCACGGCTTGTTATTCGTGCGCGAAGAGCCGGGCGGGCCAGTCATCCGCATGAACATCAAGCGCAAAGAATACGCCGACGACCAGAGGCCAATCGACGAAACCTGTAGCTGCATGGTCTGTCGTCGTTATTCACGCGCCTATCTGCGGCATCTTTTCGTAGCGGGCGAACCGCTGAGCCTCACACTGAACTCCGTGCATAACCTCGCGTTCTATCTGGATACGATGGAGCGGGTGCGTGGCGAGTTGGCGGTCTCGAAACCCTAGTAAAAGCTAAGGTGTGACTTCGCGAGGCTCCGGATCCACCGTGCGGAATGCCTTTGCAGAGTTTTCAGGCTTAAGCGCGAAAACCCACAAGAACACAGCAAGCAGATAGGCTGCGGCGATGGTGTACGACCACGCTGTGTAGGCAGCTGCGTTTCGGTGGAGTGCCGCGCTCAGCCGTTCTGTCTGCGCAACGAGGCTGATCGAGGAGTAGAGCGCGAAACCTAGCGTCGTAATGCGCAGAAGGGGAGACGTTGTCGTCAAAATGGTCGAGATGAACAAGCCGATCAGTAAATAGGAAATGAATGTCTGGATGCGGTCGACTGGGATAGGCGCATGATGCGGCAGGAGAGCCAGGTTGACAACGCCAGAGGCTGCGGCCGCCACTAGAGGAACGAGAACCAGAAGATGGCGGCGAAGGTTGAATTCACTGGATCGACGAAGCAGGCGCACTGTAATCTCGATGATGAACCCACCCTGTAGAACGAGATCAACCAGAGACAGCGTGGAGTAGAACGAGCCATAGTCGTCTGCAGGAATGTGGCCGAAGAGAACGAACAACAGCGCCGAGCGCACAGGGTAGAAGACGATGAGGACGGCAAAGCTGGGCAGACGTCGCGCGAGGCCGCGTCTAAAGATGCTAACGACCAGCAGCGCCTGCAGTGCGAAGCTGAAGGTCCAGACAATCGTGTTAATGGTTTGAGCCGATGCCATAGCTGATCTGCGTTAATCGTCGTCGTCCGCGCTAACGGCTCTTTGGTGAATGAAATAGTCCGCGCCGTGCACGGTTGGAACCTGGACATACGGCATGGGTGTCTGCGTGTAGTCGAAACAATCGGAGTAGTCGTCAGCCAGGACGTCGCGGGAGCCGAGGTTCGGCAGACCGAACAGCTTCTCAATATAAGTAAGGAAGCCGCTGGGCTCATGAGTCACGTGAGAGACGTATCCGTGGCGGGCGTAAGGTGAGACAACGATCAGCGGAATACGGAAGCCGAGGCCCATGCTGTCGATCTGCGGCGGATTGACGTGATCGTACCAGCCACCCCAGTCATCCCAGGTTATAAAGATGGCCGTGGAATTCCAGAATGGGCTGTTGCCGATGGCATTGGTGATGGAAGCGACCCAGTCCGGGCCCTCGTCGGAGTCGGAGCCAGGATGGTCGGAGTGGGGGTAGTCAGGAACGATCCACGTAACAGAGGCGAGACTGCCTTTTGCGATATCGGTCAGCACCTGAGTTTGCGGCGAGATGACATTGTTGTTCCAGTCGTTGCCAAACCGTATGTGACGGATCGCCTGAAACGCAGACAGAAGGAAGAAAAAATCGTTGCTGGGGGGAGCGTAGTACTTCCACGAGACGCCTTGAGCGTCGAGAAGATCGGCCATCGTCTGATAATCGAAGCAGGGATAGACCCCAGGTAGGTCAGTACCGTTGGGGCCAATCAGCGGAGCACGGGTAGCCGCCGCGGCGTCGCACCCCCACACGCTGTTGTTTGGATTCTCGGAGACCTGGCCAGACTGGCCGGCGATCATGTATTGATGAGCGGCGAAGCTCGGTCCGGTATTGGATTGGAACATCCGATCGCCAACGGTGTAAGCGGCACCAAGATTCCAGTACGGCTTCGTGTCACTAAGCTGTACATAGGAGAACGGAAGCAACGGACTTGAGGAGCTGGGGTTGGCGAACCCGTCCATCTTGCCGTTGTCCCAATCCTTCCACCATGCCGTGTGGGTATGTGGGATGTCTTGGGTGTCCTTAAGAGGCATGGGCTGCAGCGGAACCGAAGTCGTTCCGTTCATGCCGGACTGTACGGTATCGGCGCCGGGAAACCCGTTGAAGAGGTTATCGAACGTGCGATTTTCCTGCATGATGATGACGACGTGCCGGATGGGCGACGGCACGGTCTGGGCTGGCGGGGTGGTTGACCCTCCCGAAGTGGACGATATGCCGGCAACTCCGCCGCAGCCCAGAACGAGGGTGCAGGCCGAGCAGAGGGCAGCGTAAAAAAGAGTGCGAAATATCACCGTGCCGGGCTCCTAAACCCGGAAAAACGAGCGCAGAATTTGCGGGTCCGCTCATTAAACACGTCCAGCCGCGCGAATGCACAAGTTATTTGGGAACGGGAGTATGAACTTTTGGTACCGAGGAGGCCGGTTACGAAGCCGGCCGCCCGGTAAATTAAGCCTTCTCACAATGTTCGCTGCATATTCGGACAGCCGAGCAAACTACACTACTCGGCTTTGTAGCTCAAAAGCCAGTCCTGATTTTTGGTGCGCGTCAGCGGTACAAAGATTCGAATCATTTGTTGCTGGATCCAGAAAGCCACGGCGGACACCTTTTCTTTGTAGCGTCCGTTACGGCGGCCAAGCGCGATCACTCTATCGGTCCGAGGACGTCGATGTTGCTCGAACTCCGCGAAGACTCGTTCAAGCTGGAGTCCGTTGGATTCACGCAGAAGTTTTGCTAAGTACTGCGCATCTTCGAGAGCCATCGAAGCTCCTTGACCAGAGTGTGGCGCTACAGCGTGCGCCGCGTCCCCGATCAGAATCGCGCGTCCCGAGCTCCAGCGAGGAAGGCTTGGGATGTCGTGGATCGCAACGTTAAGAATGTCCGTAGCGGACCGGATCAGTTGAGGTACAGGGGAGGCCCACTCGCCATGGAGCTCCATCAGACGTTGCTGCAATTCCGCCTTAGGCGTACTAGCCATCTGTTCCTTGCTATCCAGTCGCGCGACAGAAGTGCTCCACCACAGCGTGCGTGGGCCTTCTGCAGTAATGGTATTGAAGTAGCCGAAGAATCCGTTCTGCCCGAAGATAAAGTGGACGCGCTGGTCGGACCGTGCCGTGACGTTTCCATCGAGGCAGGGGCTGAAGCCGCCTGGTGCGAGCAAGCCGGAATAAACCGGCTTCGGCGCCTCCGGCATGACAGCACGGCGAACCTGCGAGCGAATACCGTCGGCGCCGACGATAAGGTCGCCTTCAATACGGGTGCCATCGTCAAAGTGCGCAACGATGGGCTGGTCCGGCTTATCGTCGATCGCCGTGAGTCGCTTGTTGTAGGTAATGGAGATGCACTGGGCTTCGGCCTGTTCGACAAGCACGCGATGCAGCGCGGAGCGGGTAATCATGACCCCTGCCTGTCCGAAACGTTTAGGATCCCCGGCGCTTTGGCAGGCGAGTATCTTTCCGTGCTGGTTTTCAAAAGCCCACTCGTATGCTGTAACACTGGCGTCGCGGACCTGCTCGATGACACCCGCTGCCGCGAGGACGTTCATGCCGTTCGGAGCCAGGCCGAGCGCTCCGCCCGCGTCACTGGGGCCATTGGACGCTTCGAAGATGTGGACGCAGAAGCCGGATTGCTTGAGGAAAAGTGCGAGAACCGGACCTGCGATTCCGCCCCCGACAATGAGGACGCATTTCTTATTTGCCATAATCTTTGAACCTCTCATCAAATCATTATCTCAATAATTGAGATAATGATAAAGTAAACGATATGGTGGAATCGCGCAAGAGGCTGGATCTAGTACGGCAGGTTGGGCTGGAGGTTGGGCGGGAGATCGGCGCGAGGACGATTCTCTTTCACCAGGCGATCGCAAACATCGTCGGAGTCTCGGTAACAGATATGAAGTGCCTCGACTATGTGGACCGAGGCGGGGATGTCACAGCCGGCGATCTGGCCCGGCTCACGGGGCTGACGACAGGAGCGATTACGGCTGCCGTTGACCGGCTGGAAAAGGCAGGGCTGGCGAAGCGCGAGCGCAGCGAAACCGACCGCCGAAAAGTATTTATCCGGATTGCCGCATCGCCTGCGACAGAGACGCTTGCCCCGATCTTTGAAACTCTTGGCAAGGAGGTTTCGGCCTTGGCAAACCGTTACTCGACGAAAGAGTTGGAGACGATCAAGGATTTCTGCGACCGGACCATTGAGATTATGAGGCGTCAGACTGAAGCTGTGATGGCTCTTGAGAAGAAATCTCCCGAAGAGTTAAGAACAGCAAAATGAGATAGTAGTTGGGATGAATCGTCGTCAGCTCTTGCGCAGCTCAGCCGTCTTGGTCGGTGGGAGTTATCTGTCTCCTTCGTTTGGTCACATTGCCCTGGGGCAGGATCAAAGAGAGATCACCGGGCCACCGAAACGCCTCTTGAGTTCGACCTTCACGACCGAACTGTTGCGGGCAAAGTTGGTGCCCATCGGTGCATGGCATCCGTATCCGCGAGCTACGGAGCGCGAGACGTGGATGCAGGTCCCCGAAGATCTTCGCTCTGCCATGATCAGGCGGGCGGATGTCTGGAAGGGAAAAGACTGGCCGTCTCTGCTGGCGACGACCACGCTCGACTTCAAACGCAACGGCAACCGCACGCGGTACGAATCGGCTCAGTTCGGACGCCGCCATCGCCTTATCGACCTAGTACTGGGCGAGTGCGCTGCCGGCGATGGCCGCTATCTCGACGAGATTACCAATGCTCTCTGGCTGATCTGCGAGGAGTCATTCTGGGGGGCCCCGGCGCACCTCGGCGCCCAAAAGGCGAAGGCAGGACTGCCGGACGTGGCGGAGCCCATCGTCGACCTCTTCGCGGCAGAGACCGCGTCCACGCTCGCCTGGACCGACTATCTTCTGGGAGAGAAATTCAACACTGTCTCGCCGCTGATCTCACCGCGCATTCGCCTCGAAGCGAAGCGACGCATCCTCGATCCGCTCCTCGTACGCAACGACTTCACATGGATGGGGCTTCAGGAGGAGCGCGAGAATGAGAAGGCCTGGATCGATGTAGGGGCCAATGTTGTGCTGCCAAGACGCATTCACCTCAACAACTGGAATCCGTGGATCAACTCCAACTGGCTTGTCACGAACATGTTACTTGAGCCTGATTCCGAGCGCCGTCAGCGCGCCATCGAGAAGAGTTGCCGCAGCCTGGATGAGTTCCTTAGCGACTATTCGCCCGATGGCGGATGCGAAGAAGGCCCGGTGTATTGGCAGCGGTCGCCGGGATCGTACTTCGACTGCGCGCGAACCCTCTCTTCCGCCGTCAACGGCGCGGCAGACGTCATGACGCATCCGTTCATCCAGCGCATGGGGCAGTACATCGCTGACGTGCATATCGCGGACAACGCATTTGTGAACTACGGGGACGCTCACATGGAAGACGCGCCCAGCCCGGAGCTTGTCTATCAGTACGGCGTTGCTGCAAAACTGCCAGCGTTGTCGCAGTTCGGTGCCTACCACTCCGTAATCGACGGCATGGGCGCGGCCGGCAACGGCAAAAAGCTAGAAGCCGCGCTTGGGGCGGGACTTCCTACACTCGCGCGTTCGCTTCTCTACCTGATGTGTGCACGGGATATCCGTATCGCGAAGAAAGCAGACGCGCTGGGGCGCGATGCCTGGTATCCGGCCCTCCATCTGATGACCGCCCGCGAGAAGGCAGGAACCGTCGACGGTTTTTATCTCGCGGTGCAGGCGGCCAGCAACGGCCGCAGCCACGGACACAACGACTCTGGCAGCTTCATCATCTTCCACGCCGGCGAGCCCGTCATCATCGATCCCGGCGTTGAAGCCTACACGGCGGAGACCTTCAGCCCGGAGCGCTACACCATCTGGACGATGCAGTCGGCCTTTCACAATCTGCCCACAATTGGCGATGTTATGCAGCATGAAGGCGCACCCTACGCCGCCAGCGAGGTCAAATACGCAACCGGCGACAGGGCTGCCCGAATCACAATGAACTTGGCGACAGCGTATCCGCAGGAGGCTGGCGCAAAACAGTGGATACGCGAGGTAACGCTCGATCGCAAAGCTGGCCAAGTACGGGTAACTGAAGAATTCACGCTGGTAAAAAGCCAAACGGTAACGCTGTCATTCATGACCTCGCGTGTTCCGTCGAATGAAAACGGCGCGGTCGTCTTCCACTCTGGAAAAACGGGCGTAAAAGATGTGCAGATGAAGTACGACGCAGCTGCACTCCACTTCACTTCTGAAAAGATCGAAATGACCGACGAAGGAATGAGGCGTTCCTGGGGCCCAGCCCTCTACCGCGTCCAACTTAAGACGGTGAGCGCCGTCTCACACGCTCGATGGTCCTTCGAATTCGCCTAACTGCCGAGGCGAAGAAGCCGCTGGTTTCGAAAATACACCGACCATGAGCAAATCGAGGAACGAAAATGTCTAAGCAGAATTTGCAAACCATCGCTATAAGCGTTGCCCTAAGTGTTGCTGCATCGGTCGTCGTGAATCTTGCATTGGAGCGGCAGCGCAAACCGGGACTGGCCGACGTCGTTCGTGCGAAGAAGGTGGAATTGATTGATGCGGAGGACCATGTTCGTGGCTCATTTGAACTCGCGAGTGACGGACACAATACTGTCTCGCCCATCCTAACTATGCGAGATAGCGATGGACGTGATTCGATCAGTATGGGGATCGACGGCAAAGGGAAGGGAGTGATTTCGTTCGCCAGTGAACACTGGAACGAGGGAGCTGTGATCTTGGGACATCTTGACCTGGTGGATCCCGAGATACAAGACCCACAAATGAAGGATGTGGATAAATTGGGAGCATGGGGACTTCAGATAAGAAGCCCGCAAGGTAGATACACTGGCATCGGATTTTTCAATTCAGATAAGCCAATTGCTCCAATTGCTGGTGACACCAAACGATAGACGCGCCTGTTCAAACTCCATTTCAGAACGGGAGTCCCTAAATAAATTACAGAAAACGAGGGAATTCTCGGAGCTCGAAAAAAGTGCTCAGGCACCACGAAATTGCACTAAGAGCACCCAGGAACCACTGTGTTACACGACGAAAACCGCAAGACCCCTGTAAAAACGCCATTCCCACTCGAAAATAAAAATTATTGGGTCCTGGAAAGGCGCAAAGCGTCGTGATTCCTCTTGAGAAAAAAACAGAGAGCTTCGACGACGAGATTGTGGTCGTCCCGTTGCGGAAGACCGGAGACCGTCACAGCCCCAACGATGCCCACACCTAGGACGTTGATCGGGAAACTGCCGCCATGAGCAGCATAATCAGCGTCAGGAAGGTTATAGCGGTCGCTGAAGCTGCGGCCAGCTTGTTCCAGCAGCAAACCAATCGCGTAAGAGCAGCGATGGAAGCGGGCGACAACGTTGGATTTACGCTGCACCCATCGAGCATTGTCCGGGGTCCCTCCCAAAGCCGTGTAAAAGAGCGGCTGGTGCGGCTGCCCGAAACTGTGTATGTCGATGACAACGCCTTGCTTACGCGACAGTGCAAGTTCGCGCAGAGTCAGTCCGAGAGACCAGGCAGCATCGTAATCAAAGCCGGCAAAAAGAAGTTCGGTTTCCTGACGGCCAATGAGAGCAAG
Organism: Edaphobacter sp.; assembly: GCA_035570955.1. GTDB lineage: Bacteria > Acidobacteriota > Terriglobia > Terriglobales > Acidobacteriaceae > Edaphobacter. The sequence continues at coordinate 24,247 of DATMKY010000056.1, forward strand.
ATCTTCATCAAGGGGCATGCTGAAAGCGTATCAGGATGGCGTGATTCCGGCCCAAACACGACGGTGGTCACCTTGACACTGTCATTCGGTTACGCGATGCTTAGGGACTAGGCCTCTTTTTGTGAGATTGGGCATTAGTGTGCCCTGCCGGAGCACGTCTGCAGGTTCCCTGCAGCGTCCGTGATGACCTTTATTGATGAAAGCGTAGCAATTGGGAGTGATCTTGATGTTTGCGATGTGGTTGCAGAATGCGGCAGGCGGTGGTTTCGGGAGTATCGGGACCCTCGCACTTCCGATCCTGTTCTTTGTTGTTCTTTACTTTTTGATGATTGCCCCTAACCAGAAGAAGCAGAAGAAGTGGCAAGAGATGCTGTCGCAGTTGAAGTCAGGCGACCGCGTTACTACAAACGGTGGCATTCGCGGCACCGTGTTGACAGTAAAGGATGATGTTGTGGTGTTGCGGGTTCTGCCCGATAACATCAAGCTGGAGTTCGTCAAAAGCGCAATTGCCGCAGTAACGACAGACGAACAGGCGGCCTAGAGTTGCCACCACCGAGAAATACCTAAGTTTTTGATGCAGAGGTTAAGTTTGACCGTTAACTACGGATAAGGAAGAAAAGCAGGGATCGTGGCGGCGATATCGCAACAAGAGCCGCGGCTGCACCCTTCGAATTAAAGATCATGGGCAAAAATCTCGCCGGTAAGACGGCAACAATCATTGCAGTACTAGTGATCTTCTGTTACGGAATCTTCTTTGGTTTCAACGCGCCAAAGATGGGTTCCCTGAAGAGCCTCATCACCAACAACATTCAGCTTGGACTGGACCTGAAGGGCGGAACGCACCTCGTTCTCGAGGTTCACGTGGCTGAGGCGATCGCGTCGGAGACGGATCGCGATGTTGCCAGGATTGAGGACGCCTTTCAGAAGGCTGGAATCAACGCGACGGTAGGCAAGACTGATCCGGCACGGCCGCAGACGATCATCATCTCAGGAATTCCTCCTGCGAAGCTGGGCGATGCCCGTGCAATTCTGCAGGGCAATGAGTATTCGAGCTATGACGTCGCGGCCACGGCCGATGGTAATTCGACTCTAACGATGAAACCTGGGGCGATTCGCGATCTGGAGACGCGCACCCTGGACACGTCCATCGAAACCATTCGCGAGCGAGTCGATAAGCTGGGTGTGGCTGAGCCGGTAATCCAGAAGTATGGCCTCGGCGAGAACCAGATTCTGGTTGAGCTGCCCGGCATCAGTAATCCGGAAGAGGTGGAAGAGGTCATTCAGTCGACCGCTAAGCTTTCGATTCACGCAGTTACGGGTGGGCCATACGAGACCGACCAGGCGGCAATGCAGGCAAACGGCGGTATCATTCCTGCCGATTCGATGCTGGTACGCGGTTCGGCGGCAGCAGGTGCTCCTGATTCAGTTTGGCTCTTGAAGCGGGTCAGTGAAGTGGAGGGCACGGACTTTCGCGACGCACAGCCTTCGACCGATCAGAACGGCCGGCCAAACATTACGTTCAACCTGACAACTGAGGCTGGCGACCGCTTCTACAAATACACCGAGGCCCATTCCGCAACCAGCGCGGCGCCGGGTTCAATGGCGATCGTGCTCGATAACAAGGTTCGCGAAGTGGCCAGCATTAACTCGGCGATTCGCGATCGCGGCGAGATTGAGGGCGGGTTCACTCCGGAACAGGCCAAGGACTTGTCGCTGATGCTTCGGACGGGCGCTCTGCCGGCGACGATCTCGTACCTTGAGACTCGCACCGTCGGGCCGAGCCTCGGTGCGGCTTCAATCCACCAGGGCGTCATCGCTGCGATCGCGGGCATGCTGGCCGTCATGGTCTTTATGTTGGTCTACTACCGTGGCGCTGGTATCAATGCCGACCTCGCACTCATCCTGAACCTGATAATTCTTCTCGGGTTCATGGGCTTTTCGCGTTCGACGCTAACTTTGCCCGGAATCGCGGGAGTCATCCTGACCATCGGTATGGGCGTCGACTCGAACGTACTGATCTTTGAGCGTATTCGCGAAGAACTACGCTCGGGTAAGACGGCCGCAGCAGCAGTGGATCAGGGATTCAAGCATGCACTGACAACGATCATCGACACGCACGTTACGACCATTGTGTCGGCGCTGATTCTGTTCCTCTTCGGAACCGGCCCGGTGCGCGGTTTCGCTGTCACTCTGGCATTCGGTCTCTTCGCCAATTTGTTCACTGCTGTCTTCGTCTCGCGGGTTATCTTCGACTCGCATCTGGACAAACAGCAGCGCGGCGCGGCTTTATCGATTTAGATTTTTTTGAGAAATTGCGGTGGCTTTAAGCCTGCCGCACGAGGGTTTGAAGCGTGAGTCTGGAACTGTTTCGTTCAACAAATATCGATTGGCTCGGGAAGAAGTGGTACTTTCTCGGGTTTTCGCTGATTTTCTCTGTCGCCGGCGTGTTCAGCATGCTGTTCTGGCATCACATTCCGCTTGGCGTGGACTTCAAGGGTGGCACGCAGATTCGCGTAGCGTTCGACAAAACGCCGAACGAGGACCATCTTCGGCAGGCCATGGATCAGGCTGGGGTCAAGGATTTCCGGATTCAACGAGTAAGTGATCCCAGCGGTCAGGCTGCGAACAAGGTCATCATTGCTCTGCCGGAGTCGACGGCAACGGATCAGTCGCATGATGCCGGGCGTCTTGCCGTCGAGCGGGCTTTGGCAGCCAACTATCACGACTCGGTCGCTACGATCGAACAGGTTGAGATTGTTGGACCTACAGCAGGTAAGCAGCTACAAAAGCAAGCCGCGTGGGCGACTGTCTACTCCCTGATTGGCATGCTGATTTATCTCTGGTTCCGGTTTGAGCTTATTTACGGCGTGGCGGCGGTTGTGGCAGTCTTCCACGACACACTGATTACGGTGGGAGCATTTAGTTTGACGAATCAGGAGATAACCCTTACCGTAATCGCAGCAATCCTAACATTGATTGGTTATTCGATGAACGACACAATCGTCGTCTTCGACCGTATTCGCGAAAACCTGGCCTTGTCGCGGAAAGAGTCGTTACACGATGTCGTTAATCGAAGCATTAATCAGACGCTGAGCCGAACGGTTATCTCGTCCGGGTTAACGTTTTTGACAGTATTGTCGCTGTATCTCTTTGGCGGCGAGGTGCTTCACGGCTTCTCGTTCGCACTTGTCGTTGGGATTCTGATTGGAACGTACTCGTCGATTGCGGTTGCGGCGCCCATGTTGGTGGCCTACCAGGATTGGCGGGCGAAGCGGGGAAAGATTGCTTCACTTCCTGCGGGAAAACGGGCTAAGGTTTAAAAAATTGTCGGTGTAGTGGCTTCGGGAACAATATGGACGAACGTGGTGTCTAAAGGAAAATAGCTCTTCTACCGAGAGGCTGCATATGTTCGAAGACTCATTAATGGAATCCGGCGGCAAGATCAAGACAAAGTCCAAGTTTTGGATGATTGCGACCTTTGCCTTCAACGGCGTCATTCTGTCGGCCATGATCCTTTATCCGTTGCTGTATCCGGAGGCTCTGCCCCATACGGCGTTGACTGCCATGTTGTCGGCTCCTCCGCCTCCGCCTCCGCCCCCACCGCCCCCGCCACCGCAACAGATCGTTAAGCCGATCAAGATGGTGTCGGAGATCGACCAGGGCCTGCATGCGCCGACCAAAATTCCTAAAGACATCAAGATGCTGAAGGAAGATGCTGCTCCGCCCCCGACGATGGGTGTTGCCGGTATGAGTGGCATGGGCAGCGGAACAGGCAGCGCACTTGGTGTAATGGGTGGTATTGGTAGCGCGCCTTCGCCTGTCGTGAAGGTGGCTCCGCCGAAAGGGCCGACCCGTGTTTCGAGCGGCGTTATGCAGGGTGCGAAGATCTCCGGGCAGACGCCGGTGTATCCGCCGATCGCAAGAGCAGCGCACGTCTCCGGCGCGGTTGTTCTTCACGCCATCATCTCGAAAGAAGGTACTATCAAGAACCTGTCAGTCATCAGCGGGCCTGAGATGCTGAAGTCTTCCGCTCTCGAAGCCGTGCAGACGTGGCGTTACAAGCCATATCTGTTGAACGGTGAACCGACCGAGGTGGACACGCAGATTACGGTTAACTTCAACATCGGCGGCGGCGCTTAAGCCGCCCTGAACGCTCAATTCCGTTGCTCGGGAGCTCTCTTGAAGGTGTCGAACTTTTGGGGGATACCGGGTAAAGATTCAGAAAGTTAGAGTTCTATCAGGAGGAAATATTCCAGTGATTCTCGCTCATCTCGCAACAACCTTCGCTCATGTTCCCGCTACCCTCGCCATGTATTTTGAGGAAGCCCAAGTCAGCTTCAGCGTCATGGGCCTTTGGCAAAACATGGGCTGGCTGGCGCGCTGCGTCGTCATTCTTCTTTTCATCATGTCGATCTGGTCGCTTGCTGTCATCATCGACCGTGCTCTTTACTTTTCGGCTGCCCGTAAGCAGTCCCGTGAGTTTGCTCCGAAGGTCGCCGGCGCATTGAAAGATGGTCGTCTCGATGAGGCAATCAAGGTCGCCGACCGTTCGAAGAAGTCGCACCTGGCTGAGGTCGTTACAGCTGGCCTGCAAGAGTTCCGCAGCTTCGGTTCGGGCGGCAATATTACGCCCGAGCAGGTTGAAAGCTCGAAGCGCGCCCTTGAGCGCTCTGAGGCTATCGTTCACGCGAAGCTGAAGCGCGGACTTGGCGGCCTGGCAACAATCGGTTCAACGGCCCCGTTTATCGGTCTGTTCGGTACAGTGGTCGGTATTTTGAACGCCTTCCAGCAGATCGCAACGCAGAAGACCTCGGGTATCGGTGCAGTCGCCGGGGGTATTTCGGAGGCTCTTGTGACTACCGCGTTCGGTCTCCTTGTCGCCATCCCTGCCGTTATGACGTTCAACTACTTCACCGGTAAGGTTGAGGCCTTCGACGTTGAGATGGACAACAGTTCCAGCGAACTGGTGGACTACTTCATCAAGCAGAGCCACCGCTAAACATTCGGTTCTGAAGTAAGGCAAACAGCAGTACCCTGCGAGAATCACACTGTAGCGACTCCGAATGCCGAAGCGAACGGCATTCGGAGGCCGCGCACTAGAACGCAGGGAGAGCAACTACAGTAACCGGACGGAGCAATCGTTATGGGTATCAATAAGCGGGATGAAGGCAAGAAGATCAATTCCAACATCAATGTGACCCCGATGGTCGACGTGATGCTGGTACTGTTGATCATCTTCATGGTCATCACCCCCATGTTGAACAACAAGGTCAACGTGGACCTGCCGAAGGCCGATGCCGCGGTAGTGATGGAAGATGCCAACAAGGAAGATGCAGTCGTCGTTGCAGTCACCCGGGATGGCAGAACATTTCTCGGCGGTGATCAGGTCACGCTTGACGACCTCGGCCCCAAGATCTCTGCCAAGCTTGAGAACAAGCTGAGCAAAGAGGTCTTCATGCGCGCCGATCAACGCGCGAACTACGGCAAAGTGATGGATGCGGTTGATGGAATCCGCTCCGCCGGAGTGAGCCAGCTTGGCTTGTTGACAGAGAGAGTTGATGATAGCGGCGCGACGTCTACGCCAGCGAAGAAGTAGCCAAAGTTTTTAGCACGCCGACTCGCAAGCCCTGGATCGGCCAACATATCTGAGGAGAATTGCTATGGGAATGGGTGGAGGAAGTACAGGCGGAGCAGTTTCTGAGATCAACGTAACACCGCTGATCGACGTCCTTCTGGTGCTGCTGATCATCTTCATGGTCATCGTGCCGGTCACTCCTCGCGGCTTGGAGACGCTGGTTCCCCAGCCCCCCAAGGATCATAAGGAAGAGCCGCAGAATGACCGCACTATTGTTGTGCAGGTACAGTCGAACGGGGCGGCAGCTCCCGCTTATAAGATCAACGAGACGGCCTTCAATAAGACGGACCTCGAGCCCAAGTTGGCGGAGATCTTCGCGACACGCCAGGAGAAGGTTATGTTCGTCAAAGGCGACAAAGATCTCGACTTCAGCAAGGTCGCCGAAGTCATCGACTTTGGCCATCAGGCCGGCGTGGATAACATCGGTCTGATCACGCCGCGAGTTGAAGCAGGACAATAATCTCCGGTACTACGAACTACTAATGGGCGGTACGGCAATCTTGCCGGCCGCCCGAAGCTTTTTAAGCTGCTCCGGTGTCTTAAGTTATGGAGTGCTCGCACACCCAATTTCTAAATTGGGAGATGACTGCGATGGCATTCTCAACGAACGAACTCTCTGAACGCAACGGCCTTTCTGCAGAGATCAATGTAACCCCACTGATCGATGTTTTGTTGGTAATGCTCATCATCTTTATGGTGATCGTGCCGGTAACACCTCGGGGACTGAACTCGATTATCCCTTCGACTTCTTCCGCCAGCGTTCCGGACGAGACTGCCAGCCATCCAGTTATGGTACAGATTGAGCTAGCCGGCTCACTACCGAGGTATAAGTTGGATGGCGTCGATGTGACACAGGCCGACGTCGCACAGCAACTGGTAAAGCAGCTTTCGCAGCAATCGGTTCGGAGAGTAGTCGTAAAAGCCGATTCGAGGCTCGATTTTGGTGTCGTCGCGGCAACGATCAACTCTAGTCAGGCAGCGGGTGCTGAATATGTCGGATTGCTGACCCCCGCGATCGAGGCGCAACTTCGGTAGGCCCTCAGAGGTTGATTGTGTCAGACACCGAATGGCTCCGGGAGAATAAAGCGGGGGAGATTTTTCGGAGGCAAACTCGCGAACTGCTCTTTGCAATTGGTCTGACCATCTCGTGTTTGCCAAAACGGGATCCGGATGAAACGGTTTTCCGCGTCAAATGAACTGCGCTTCAGCTAAGGAAGTCTCGACCATACGTGGGATTCAGTCGTGTCGGAAAAGCCAATGGAAGGTGCCGCTTCGCAGGTCTGGCAGGAAAGACGGCGAGAGAGTAAACTTCTCCCCCATTGCAGCGAAGTGCTGACGAACTCAGTCGACACCCGTTTGGCACGGCGGCTACGACTGGTGAACCGGCCGAACTCGAGGAGACGAGCCTCAACAGGTCGCGAAATTACAAGTTGTTAAATTGCAGGATAGGTGTATTGTCTAAAAACGGAATGTTCGGTGGGCCAGCTAGCGTTTCTCGGGCAGCGTGCATCCTATGTCGGAACGCAACCGAATCGGTCACTCAGATTTGCTTGAAAACAAGATTTGCCTGTTCCAACGCGAAAGCGTGAGTCTACTAGTCACTTTGGGACGTATACCATTACAATCAAATCTAAAGCCGAGAGAGAAGATTCAGAAGCTTCGCCTTTCTGTGCAATAGAACCTCGCGCTCATTTGAAGGAGACGATTGGCCCAATGAAATTATCAGCACGGATTCCGGTTACGGCCGCCATGTTGGCGCTGCTGCTCACCACTGCAACCGGGTGTAATCGCCTAAAGGCCCGGGACCAACTGACAAAGGGTGTGCAGGCATTTAAGAATGCGCGCTACGAGGAAGCTGTAAATCACTTCCAGCAGTCAATCGCGCTCGATCCAAACTATGAAGATGCGAAGCTCTATCTCGCAACCGCTTATTCCTATCAGGTAGTACCGAATCTCGATACGCCAGAAAATCTGGCTATTGCAAAGAAGGCTCTTGATGGGTTTCAAGCTGTCCTTGATAGGGACCCGAAGGATCTGACTGCACTCAAGCAGATGGCTTCAATCTATCGAAACATCAAAAAGTTCGATCTTGCGAAGGATTACGAGAAGAAAGTAATCGCGATTGCTCCAAATGATGCGGAGGCCTACTATACGGTGGGCTTTGTAGATTGGGTCCTCGCCTACAAGAACGCTACGACGATCCTGGCCGCCGACGGTCTCACTGATGTTGGCGATGGCAATCCGAAGAAGAGCAAAGGTGCATGCGAGAAGTTGAAGGCAGCCAATACGGACCTCGTCAGCGAAGGGATTCAGTATCTGCAGAAAGCGGTTGAAATCAATCCGACCTATGACGATGCGATGCAGTATCTGCAACTAACATACCGGCGAAAGGCTGATCTGGAATGCGGTGACGATGCGGCGCGGAAGGCTGATATGGCCATCGTCGATGAATGGATCCAAAAGGCCATGGGCGCTCGCAAGGCCAATGAACTAAAGAAGGAAAAGGCAACTCAGGGTGGCGTCACAATGCAGTAGTGACGTTTGGGTTCGGAGCTTGAGGCCTCCCACGCGTGGGAGGCCTCTTTCGTTGCAAGGCATCTTCTTTAGCCGGTGACGGCTGCTGTAAAATTGGCGCTTGCGACGATCCATCAAAAAAGTATTGATAGCAAATCGCGGTGAGATTGCTCTACGCGTTATTCGCGCCTGTCGTGAGATGGGCTTGGCTACTGTCGGAGTGTATTCCGATGCTGATCGAAGCGCCTTGCATGTGTTGCATGCGGACGAGGCTTATCGGCTGGGGCCGGCGCCTGCCGTGGAGAGCTATTTGCGTGGAGATTTGATTCTCGACATCGCAGAGCGAACAGGCGCAGATGCAATTCATCCGGGATATGGGTTTCTCTCAGAGAATGCCGAGTTCGCGGATGCCTGCGCAAAGGCGAATGTGAAGTTCATCGGGCCTCCGGCAAGTGCAATGTGGGTGTTGGGCTCGAAGACCCGAGCGCGACAAGCGGCCGATGCGGCGAGGATGCCGCGTGTTCCAGGCAGCGTGAAAGAACTTGAGAATATTGCAGAAGCGAAACGCGTTGCCGCAGAGATTGGATATCCCGTGATGCTCAAGGCTGCTGCGGGCGGCGGCGGTAAGGGCATGCGCGCAGTGACGAACGAGACGGAGCTTGCGGCATCGTTCGCCGCGGCGAGTAGCGAGGCGGAGAGAAGTTTCGGTTCGGGTGAGGTCTATCTCGAGAAGCTCATCGAACGGCCGCGGCATATCGAGGTCCAGCTGCTGGCCGATGAGCATGGTAACTGCATCTATCTTGGCGAGCGTGAGTGTTCGGTGCAGCGACGTCATCAGAAGGTGATCGAAGAGGCGCCATCTGCAGTGGTGAAGGAGGATCTGCGACGAAGGATGGGTGAAGCGGCGGTGCGTCTGGCGCTATCTGCCGGCTACACGAACGCTGGAACTGTTGAATTTCTTGTCGATGCCGAGCAGAATTTTTATTTCCTCGAGATGAACACTCGGCTCCAGGTGGAGCATCCTGTGACGGAGATGGTGACTGGGCTTGATCTCGTTCATCTTCAGCTCCGAGTCGCGATGGGAGAGCCATTGCCAATCAAGCAGGAGGATGTATCGTTGCGAGGCCACGCAATCGAGTGCCGTATCTATGCTGAGGATCCGGACAACAACTTTTTTCCATCGCCCGGATTGATTACGCGGCTTGTGCAGCCAGGTGGGCCGGGGATTCGCGAGGACTGCGCTGTATTTGCGGGATGGAATGTTCCACTCGACTACGATCCAATGCTCTCGAAGCTTGTGGCTCTCGCGCCAACGCGGGAGATGGCGATCGACCGGATGCTGCGAGCGCTCGATGAGTATGTGATTGGAGGGATCAAGACCAATATCGGCCTCTTCCAAAGAATTCTTGCGCATGCCGACTTTCGTGCGGCAAGAATTGATACAGGCTACCTGGAGCGACTACTGGCTGGGAGCCCTGCTATTGCTGAAGAATCTGCCCCCGAAGCTGTAGTCGCACTTGTAGCAGCAATTTTTTCTGCATCTGCCCAACCCGATACATCGGTGCCGCCTGACGCGGCGACTGAGAGTCGATGGGCTGTGGCTGGACGGCGGGAGGGTCTGCGGCTGTGACGATTTGGGTGGAGGTGGGTGGGAAGAAACATCGAGTCGAGTTGCCTTCGCATGCAGGTGCCGGGATAGCGGAGTGCTCAGTAGATGGACGCGTCTTGATTGTTGATGTGCGGATGCTGGAACCGGGCCTAATGTCACTGCTGATTGAAGGACGGCAGTACCGGTGTGTTCTCGATGGTGATGGAGTCGTGATTGACGGACGGAGGTACGGCTTTGAGGTGGATGATCTGCGTTCGCTTCGAGGCCGACGCAGAGCTGGTGGAGGTGCCCAAGGGCCGCGCCCGGTGAAAGCGCCAATGCCAGGCCGCGTAGTGAGGCTACTGGTCTCCGTGGAGGATGAGGTTGCGGAGGGTCAGGGAGTGGTGGTGATTGAGGCGATGAAGATGCAGAATGAGCTGAAATCGCCCAAGGCCGGGCGGGTGGCTCGGATCGGGGTTGGAATGGGCGATACAGTCGGGTCGGGAGACGTGCTTATCGTCGTTGATTAGAGACACCTTCCCGATGATTCCATGGGAATTCGATCGTGCTTGTTAGATATTGCTGGCTCCCCGAATGGATGGATTTCAGTTCGGACGAAGGGAGGCCATCAGCTGACTGCTGTCACGAGTGAGTTCAGGCCTGAGCTGGCTATTGGTAGCTCCGAGACACTCTGAGACACGGCGCAGCATATCGGTTGGGTGTACCGGCTTCGTTAGTGTGGTGAACTCGTGCCCGTTTTCGCGTGCATCGGCAAGAAGATCGATGGTGGCGGCCTGTCCTGAGAAGAGTAGAACCTTGCAGGCTGGGATCAGTTTCGTGACCGCGATTGCAAGATCGATGCCGCTCATTCCAGGCATGACGACGTCGGAGATGAGAAGATCCGGTGTAACGGCACTGGCTAGCATGAGAGCTTCGGTTCCGTCGTAGGCAGTCATGGTGGTAAAGCCGCTCTTTCCGAGAATGATAGAGAGCGTGTCGGCGATGACCCGCTCATCATCCACTACAAGCACCACAGGAAGTCGGGGGGAGAATGTTGCATCGTCAGTTGGAGCTTCGGCGACGGGGATGACGTCATACTTGAGCTTAGCAGTCATGGACTAATACCTCTTCCCACAACTTATGCTTGTTTACGTGATACGGGTTAACTCTTTTAAATCAGTTATTTATGCGCTGCTTAATTCTCGACAAGATTAGCATCTTGACAGATGCCTGATGCATCAGATTAGTATTACGTTACCGCTACGTTAACGTTAGGTCTCGTTAAGGAGCAAAATCGTGGACAACAGTGAAAGCAAGCCCTCGGAATCGATGAAGTTTGAATCAGTTCTTCAGGCAAATGTTCCCAAAGGGCGGGATGGCAAGCACAAGGAGATTGTCACCCAGTTATTGAATGACATCGCCCGACTGAAGCCCGGGTCAGCGTTGAAAATTCCGCTTTCGGAGCTTCCGGACACAAAACAGAATATTCGTTCTGCCCTGAGCCGCGCTGCGAACTTGAAGAAGATCGATCTGGCTACGTCGAGCAACGACGAGTTTCTGTACGTGTGGAAGACCGACAAGTAGGGACGCGTGGTGGGCGCGTCGTTCCATTGAACTAAATTCTGAGTATCCGTAGGCGAATTTGGCTTACCGATTCGGTTGGTTACTGAGAATTTCTTTGCCGCCGCTTTGAGCGATGAAGTAGATTCCAACCGGAAGTGCCGGGACGGGCTCACTAAGATCCTGCCAGAGGAAGATGCGGTGTGGGCCGGTCCATTTGTGGCTTAGCGAGGCTTCATCTTCGAAGATGCGTGGCGCATCAGGAAAGAAGCTGCCATACCAGAGATTGGAGCTTCTGCCGTTGAGGATGTGGATGGGTTCGGATTCTGCGCTGGGGCGGTGGAGATAGAAACCGAGAGTGCTTGCGGCCTCGTACTCGCCGTGGATGACGATGAGGTCGGTGGGCTTGAGGACTGGTTCGATGGCCCTGGCCAATTGGCATGAGGTTAAAACCGGAGAGAAGATCTGCAATCCGAGGTGCGCCGCTATTAAGAAGAGGAAGGCAGCGGCGGCGAGAGAGAGATTTGCCGCGTGCGGCTTGTAGTTGCGGCGAAGGAACCAGTTAGCGAGCGAGCCAGTGGTGAGTGCGATCGCTGTGAGGAGAAGCGGATCGCGAAAGGCGCCCATGGCCTGAGCATTTAGATCGAGAAAGTGGCCGAAGGAGAGAGCGTAGTCGGCGGGGTTTTGTTTGAGGAGTGAGGCGAGGTCCGTGTCGGGGGCTGGCGGCTGCGCGTGCAATGCGAGGAATCCGGCGATTAGCGCTGCGACGGATCCGACGATGAGAAGTATGACGGAGATTCGCTCTCCCGCGCGGACGAGTGGGTTGGGTACGGCGAAGGCTGCAGCTTCGGCGGCTTCGTCGTTGAGCCAGGCGGCGACGAGAAGGATGAGCGGAGGAAGCGAGGGAAGAACGTAGTACTCCTGGCGGGTGGAGAGAGAGAAAAAGAGGAGAGGGATCGCTGCCCAGAGACCGAGCAGGAGACGAGTGTTCTCTTCTGGGGTGAGCGTGCGGATGGAGATGAGGGGGCGGAGGGATTTGCGCCAGGGAACGGTCCGTAGAGCGCGCAAGAGATAGGCACTCCAGGGCATGAGCCAGATGAGGAGCAAGCCCCAGAAGAGATAAAGGGGGACAGTGTCGTAGTCATGGGGAACACGAAGATTGAGGTAGCGGAGGAGGTGTTCGTTGACGAAGTAAAACCAAAGCCAGCCGTGAACGTTGCCATCCGTGGGTGCGGGCACGGACCAATGGCCTTGAGTGAAAGTAAGATCGTCCGGATGGCCCTGGGTTGGGTTGGCGAGGGCGATCAGAATGTGCCAGGGAGCTGCGATTGCGAGAAAGACGAGGGTACTCGAGATGGGATGGAGTTGCCGAATGCGGTTGAAGACTGCACGTGCGTTTCGATGTGTGAGCGCGAGGTGCGCGAGAACGATGAGGACAGGGAAGACAATTCCGATGAGGCCCTTGGTGAGAACGTTGAACGCGCAGCATGCGGCAAAGGCCCAGCAGAGGATCGGGTCTGGTTGGGCTTGTGATTCTGTTCGACGGTAATAAAACATTGCACCTGCGAGCCAGAGGCAGACCAGTGCGTCGGGAATGATGATGCGGGTGAAGATGAAGATGCCGAAGCTGGAGAGAAGAATAAGTCCGGCGTAAAGGCCGGCTCGTGTGCTTACGAAAGCGCGCCGCGCAAAGGCTTCGAGGATGAGAGCCAGGGCAAGAACTGTGAGTGCGAGCGGAAGACGGGCTGCGGCGGTATGGGGACCGAAGACTTTAAAGCTGGCAGCCATCGACCAATAAAGCAGGGGAGCTTTCTCGAGGTAGCGAATACCGTTGGCGTGGAGAGTGACCCAATCGTGACGAAGAAGCATCTCGCGAGAGACTTCGGCGTGAACGGAGTCAGCGTCATCGAGCAGCGGCGGAGACAAGAGCGTGTAGCTTGCGTAGAGGAAAAACCAGAGAGTAAGAAGGATAAGACGATTCCGTCGCGTCTCCGGGAAAGAGCTAGCCACAGAAACAGTGTATGAGATGCGACCGTTTGTCGTAGACTCAGGCTGATTGATGATGAGTGATTCTATCCAGGTAAGCGGTCCCCCGGCGGAGCTGATCTTTGGTGATTGGTATCCGGCGATGCGATCAGGCGAATTGCGCGTGAAGACGACGGCGAAGGCTTTGCTGCTGGGTGTGCCGTTGCTTTTAGGGCGGAAAAGCGATGGAAAGCTTTTTGCGATGCGTGATCTTTGCCCTCACCGTGGGATTCCGCTGTCGGCTGGGTGGTTTGATGGGGAAACCGTTACCTGCAAATATCATGGCTGGCAGTTTGAGCCATGTTCCGGGCAGTGCAGAGAGATTCCGTCGCTGACGAGCCACGAGACGCTGGACCCGACGAAGATTTATGCGGGGGCGTACCCCTGCGAGGAGCGCGATGGATATGCGTGGGTGTATCTGCCGGAGGCGGGAACAGGCAGGGTGCTCGGTACCTTGCCCCCGCTGCCTGAGGTACCTAAGTTTTCGGCACGGTTTCGCACGGCTCATCTGACGGCGGATCTGCCTTGCAATGTGGATCACGGGATTATCGGGTTGATGGACCCGGCGCATGGGCCGTTTGTGCATCAGGCCTGGTGGTGGCGGAGCCGAGCGAGTATTCACGAGAAGACCAAGGACTTTGAGCCGATTGACGACCACGAGAACAAGGGACGGAATGCGGGGTTTCGGATGTCATCGCATGCTCCCAGTGCGAATTCCGCGCCTTATAAATTGCTGGGAGTTTATGGGGAGAAGATCACTACAGAGATTGATTTCGTCCTGCCGAATCGGCGGTACGAAACGATTCGCGCTGGAGAGAAGTGGTTTGCCAGCCTGACGACAGTGACGCCAGTGACGGCCTCGACCTGCAGAATCGATGTGTGTGCGGCGTGGAACGTCTTTTACCGGGTTCCATTTGTAACGCCGATTGCTACATTTTTTGGAGCACGATTTGTCAGGCAGGATCAGCAAACCATGGTGGAGCAGTCGCAGGGTTTGCGATTCAATCCGGGGCTAATGCTAATCGACGATGCGGACAAGCCGGCGAAGTGGTATTTCGCGCTGAAGCAGGCACGGCTTAAAGGGACGGGAGAACATCCTTTGGATGGGCCGGTGACCCTGCACTGGCGGAGTTGATTCTAGTGGCCCCCCGTCAATATTGTGCAAACGCCTCCATTAATTGCGGTTAGGTCTGGACCTCTCGTTCGTTTTGCTCCAGGAGTTGTGCGATCGTACCGGAATGTTTCGGCTGATCCACGGAGAGAGAGCGTAATTCGGAATTAGTTGGTCTTGTCTGCCTTGGCGATGGCCGCCTGGAGGGTGGCGATACCGCCCGTCTTGACCGCTCCGTGACCGCATGCGAAGCGTTCGATGGGGTATGTGAGAAGCTTTCGGGCGCTGACGAGAGCGGTTGGTTTGTCCCAAGTGCCGAAGTTGGGGAGTGGGAAGAACCAGGGAGCGAATCCGCTGACTGTGAGGTAGCCCTTGGCAACGAGAGCGTCACCGGCGTACAGAGTCCCGTCGCGTTCATCAAGGAAAGCGATGTGTCCGGGTATATGGCCGGGAGTGTCGATGACTCGAAAGGAACCGATAAGCTCGTTGTCGTGGACGAGACGTCTAGGACGAGACTTAATACCGCTAACTCCACCTTTGAGCTTTGTCTGAGCTTCATCTGATTGAAGGGACATATCGGGCGGCTTCTGGAGAAGCGGCAGGCTGCGAGCGTTGGAGACAAACTCAACTTCAGGGCTGAGGTTCTCTATGAGTGCGTCGACCGATCCCACATGATCCATGTGGGGATGTGTGAGAAGGATGCGGCGAATGGGAGCTCCGAGAGTTTGGGCGGCCGCGAGAATGTCGTGGTGAGAGTTGGGAAGGCCTGTGTCAATGAGAGTGAGGCCGTCGGACTCGCGGACGAGGTAACAGTTGACGAAGCCGAGGCGCGTGAGCTGAGTGGAATTGGCGGTAACCGGAGTGGATTTCATCGGAGATTGGATGCCTAAGATTGCCTACCGGTGCAGATTGTCGAGGGTACAGGCTACGCCCGCTCTCGCATACCTTCACTCATTTCGGAGGGACATAGGGATCGGGAGTGCCGGCTTTGATGGGCGGATATTTTTTAAGGCTTTGTTCCCATTCTGTGAGGATCTTTACCATCGGTACGCTGACCCAGGAAGTCTTCGCGGCAACGTCACGCTCTTCCTTCAAGTCGGTTAGTAGATTAACAATCTTCGGCTCCGCAAGCCTTATGGGGGGATCGTACATATTGACCTGCCAGATGAAGTGCATCTTCCAGTTATGCCACTTTACGGCAGAGAGACGGTCGGCCACGTAGGCAGGAAATCCCTCGCGATTGGAGTTCTCCTGTTTGCCGAGGAAGAAATCGAGCTGGTCAATTCCGTCGATCGGACGGTCTGTCGGCACGGCGGCTCCGCCTACTCGCGCAAGGGTTGGATACATATCGACGATATGAACAATCTCGTTGCTGACGCGGCCTGCAGGAACTTTGCCCGGCCAACGGATGATGAACGGAGTGCGGAGCGAGGCTTCCATTGCGGTGAAGTAGGTGCCGCGCCACGGGCCACTGTCACCCTCCCAGGGATCAGTCGCCTCCGGCCCATTGTCGCTGGCGAAGATGACGATGGTGTTGTCTTCGATCCCCGCTTCTTTGATGGCATCCAGAATTTGGCCAGTACGGAAGTCCATCTCGGCGAGGCAATCGGCCCAGTCGCCGTTCCCAGTCTTTCCGATGAACGAAGGATTCGGTAACACGGGCATGTGGACCATTGAGGACGAGATATAAGCGTAAAACGGTTTTCCCGAGGTCGCATTGCGCTTGATGAAGGCTACTGCGCGATCTGTGATCTCTGCCTCCATGGTTCGGCGAGCATCTAGATTCAAGGTCCCGACCTGTTGGGCTTTCTCACCTTTGCGTGCTTCGTAGATGGGTTCAGGTGCAGCTATTTTTGCGTTCCATCCTTGCTTGTTGCCGACAGAGGGCCACAATCCTGTTGTTTCGTTCAATGATGGCCAAAAGGCTTCGTCATAGGTGCGGGGGATGCCGTACCACTCGTCGAATCCCTGATGTGTCGGAAGTCGGGACTCAGCGCTGCCGAGATGCCACTTGCCCCACATCCCGGTTGCATAGCCCTGGCCGGAGAGGAGTTCCGCAATTGTGATCTCCCAAAGGGTCAAGCCATCGGCCATTCCACCTGCAGGCACTTCGTAGGTACCGGAACGAAGCGAGAATCGTCCCGTCATAAGGGCTGAGCGCGAAGGAGTGCATTGGGCCTCGACGTTGAAGTTCAGGAGGCGAGTGCCTTCACTGGCGAGTTTGTCGATCCGCGGCGTCGGAGCGCCCCGAAGAATCCCACCTCCGTAGACACCTAATTCGCCGTAACCGAGGTTATCGACGAGGATGAAGACAATGTTAGGTTTTTTGTTCGACACCTGTGAACTTGTCAAAGTTTGTGCGGAAATCTCACATGCAAGAAAGAAGATGGCAAAGTTCATGATCCAACTGGAGAGCGTGCGGCAGAGTCGACCCATGGCGTCCCCCTTCTACGGATTTGGGTCTCCACCCTGGCCGACAGTCCCGTTTTATTTCTTCGGGGGTCTCGGTGGGGGATGAAGGAGATCAAGAAACGTGATACCTATGACGAAGAGCTGTCCGGAGGTCTTCGATTCCACCCCGAACTGCTGTTCGAAGCGAAAGTCGAAGCCAAGATGGACAAAGGGATCGGTGAACTTAATCTCACCGCCGGCGCTAAAAGAGCGGTCGGTAAGTCCAGCGACGAGAGGATTAATGCCACTGCCGGAATCGGGTGAGAGTTTTTTGTAGGCGGCGCCTACGGCGCCGATGTTTCCTGCGTATTTGAAGAAGCGACGGCCAAAGCTGTATTCGGCTGTGAACATGGGCCCGGGCTTGACGTCAAGACCGGTTTTGCTCATGTTGATTTCCCATGTGGTGAGGACTGATGTGTTCCAGAGTTTTTTCTTATCCAGCGAGTAGGTCATGCCTCCCTGGACCTGGTGCTCCCAGAACCCAAGGCCTGGGTTCAGGGGAAGAGCAGGGTTGAAATTCCCGCTCGGCGCGTAAAATCCGTAATTCAGAATGTAGTTTGCGTTTCCCTTCTCCCATCCGAGAACGATTGGTGCAAAGAAAACATCCGATACCCCCGCGGCTTCAGCAGAAGCATCGAAAAGGGTTGATGTGAAGCGAGTGTTCACAGCAGGGACAAGGAACATCAAACCGTAGTTGGCCCCTAGAATTTTTTTGTCAGTCGTTACGGCGTAGCCCATGAAGTGGGCCACGAGATCGATGTCGGGTCTTGCGATTGTGTTACCGTTCGGCCCCTTGATTGAATTAATGGGGTTCGCGATCGCCATGTAATTAACGAAGATTCCGGGCGGCGGGGCGCTGCCATTCTCGAGGCCGGTGGCCGCCTCGATATAGTGGCCTGCCTGTTGTCCGCTTGCGGAGCCGGGGAAGAGGGCCGCGGTGAGGGTGAACAGAATGGGCATGTACAAACGCGCACGAAGATTCAGAAGGCACCTCCATTTGCGGGACTCTTCCGAGCGGAGCCAGAGGCCTCGCGGCGAACTTGCTAATCCCATGCGATCCTACGGCACAGGTTATCGCCGACATGCCCGGCCAGAAACTGTGTGAATTTACAGAGGGCAGAGGCTCTCTCTGCATCATCCGCATGGAAGCTTAATGTGCTGCAAGCGGATGATAGTCGGAGCTCGTCGTTGTGACATGAAGCTTCTTGGCAGTGGCATTGAGTATCGATTGCTGGACGTAGTTTGTCGAGTCGGGCAGGCTGGCAAATTTGACCGCGAGAGTGACGGTGTCTTTGGGATCATCCAGGTAGGAATTCACGTTCAACGCGCTGATCTTTTTTTCTGCGGTGTTGAAAGAGACGGTCATCTGATCACCAGGCTGGGCATAGTCCTTCAAGACGATTCCGGCAGTGCCGGTGCCCGCTGTGGCATTCAGAGAGGCTTTTCCGGACTGGAACGCCTGCTGGATACGCTGGGGATCAGGCGGTACGTACATGGCAAGCAAGGTCTTGACCTGCCCCATGTAATCCTTCATCTCTTCTTTCTTTTTCGCGACGACTTTCTGTTTCAATCTTCCGCCGCTCGGAGCCTGCGGTTGCTGTGGAGGACCTATTGGAGTCTTCTGCACCTTTCCGTCAGGGCCGTATTGACACAAGGATTGCGTGGCAGGCTTGGTGTCGCCGTTGAGTGTGAGCTGAGAGGTTTCGATCCACTGATATTGATGCAACTTCTGTTGATTGTCGGCTGCCGATTGCTTTAATGCCGCTACCTTCTGTTGCAGGTCACCTGAAGCCTGGGCGTTCGCGGCGAATGTTACGGAAAGAAGAGCTGCCAGCAGTGCTTGAAAGAGTATTGTTCGCTCAGAGACACAAGAGGAGAAGCTTGACGTGGCGTTGTTCATAGGAGACTCCCGTGAATACCAGTATGGTCTCGGAGGGGTCTTCGCGAAGCTGTCAATCGTGACAGTTGGGGAATGGCGTTGACCTCGGAGTTCTTCGAAGACGCAGAAGTCTAGAAGGCGCTGACGCCTTCTTCGATGACGAGTTCATCGATAGAGATGTTCATGGCGCGGCCAAGATTTTTGAAGTCCCGTTTCCACTCAGCGGACCAGTAGTTGGTGTCGCTGCGGCGGAGGAGATCGTTCCAGATGTTCTGGGCCTGCCAGATGTTGACCTCGAATGGCATCTTCTTAATGGTGTCAGCGACGAGGAGCGCAGTGGCGAGTGCTCCTGTGCCGGCGGGGTCGCCTGAAGCTGCGGCTTCGAGTTGAACCATCGCTCGTTTCATGCGTTGGCCAGCGGTGTAGCCAAGAAGGGTTGTATCGAGAGGGATCTGGTTGGTCTCGGCGCGTTGAAGAAGATTCTCGATCGCTGAAGGATCGAAGTTTACGGCCTCGATTGCGCGACGCAGGGCAGCATTGATGGCAAACTGTGCAGCGGAGGCGAGCGCGGGTGGCGCGGCCATTCCGGTTTCGGTAAGGAAGTGAAGAAGCGAGGCGTGATCTTCGTAGATCTTGCGCAGGGACTCCTCCATCTCGGAGATAGTTTGGTTGAGGATGGTGTTGAGGATTCGATGCTGCTCATCGGCGAAGAGCGATGTGAGCGAATAGGACATATCGCCGAAGAAGCGATCGATAAGGCGAATGACCTCGGGCAGATTGGCGCGGCGGATCGCAGTGCCAATATCGTGACTGAAGGTATCGAAGGCTTCGATTTCGGTGGGGTCCTGGGAGTTGTAACGTTTAACAGCGGCGGAGAGATTCTGGTCGCCGAGATGAAGGACCGCGAAGCAGATGTCCTCAGCCTCTTCAGTGATGCGGGAGTAGATGAGCGCGCGTCCGACGGCGACGCGACCGCGGCCGGAGTTGAAGGTCTCCTGGCTTTCGCGATGGACATCGAAGCAGAAGAGCTCTCCATGTTCGGGATAGTTGCGAAAGATAGAGCTGATGGCGTAGTGAGCGCCTACTTGCTCGAGACCGATCTGCATGCTGTTGACGTAGCGGCGGTAGACCTCAGCTCCGTCGCCGATATCGGGGAGATTACTTTTGCCCTTCGCGAGGATATCGAGAAAGCTTTTTTCAAGGTCGATGCCGGGCTGGCCGAAGAGTTTGGCGGCGAGCTGGAGGACACGGCCGGCGTAGGCGATGACCTGCACGGTCTCGATACCTGAGATCTCATCGAAGAACCAGCCGCACGAAGTGTACATCAGTTGGGTGTGACGTTCGAGCTCCATTAGTTCGAGAGCGATGATGCGTTCGTTTTCGGTGAGTTCGCGTGTCCCGTGTCGTGCGAAGAATTTGATGATCGACGCAGGAGAGCGGTCGAGGATAACTTGAATATAGCCGTCTCGGGCTGTCCAGAGGTCTTTCAAGAGCGGTTGGGCGAGCTGCTCAGCGAGGGGCGCAGAGGCGTCACGGAGATAGTCGAGGGCCTCGCGAAGCGGAGTGCGCCACTCCTGATTCCATCCGGGCTTGCCGCCACTGTTGCATCCGCAGTTGGAGCGCCAGCGTTCGATGCCGTGGCTGCAGCTCCAAGAGGTGTCTTCGACGACTTCGGCTTCCCACTTTGGAGGAAATTTTTCGAGGAACTCACCGTAGTTAGTGAGAGATGCCTGTGGACCCTGTTCGATTGAGTGCATTGCGTAGGAGAGAGCCATCTCGCCGTGCTTGTGATGATGGCCATAGCTCTCGCCATCGGTGGCCACGTGAGCGAGCTGCGCGGATTCCGGATCGCCGGGCGACTGCGGATGAAAGCTGGAGAGCAGGCGGTTGGCGAAGTCGATGCCGCTATTGAGAAGACCCTCGAAGGCGATGGCGCGCGAACCGGGGCCATCGTAGAAGAAGACTGCAATGCTGCGGCCCTCATCGAGACGGATGAGATACGGATGGGTTGGGTCGACTGTAGCGTTGGGGGTTTCGGTCCAGGGAACCTGGGTGTCGGGAGAAGGAACTTCTCCGCCGGAGGATTCTGGGGAAGACAGGGCGAGAGTGCGGACGCGGGCGCATTGTGATGGAGCGAGGACAGTGAACTTGATGCCCTCCTGCGCCATGAGGTTGAGGACGCTGCGATTGGCGGCGGTCTCGGCCAGCCACATGCCCTCGGGCATTCGATTGAAACGGTGCTTGAAGTCGTCGATACCCCAGCGGATCTGGGTGAGTGCGTCGCGGCGGCTGGCCAGCGGCATGATGATGTGGTTGTAGACCTGGGCCATGGCGGAGCCGTGTCCACTGTAGCGCTGAGCGCTGAACTTGTCGGCATCGGTGACCATGCGGTAGCTACGCGGAGCCTTGTCCTGGAGCCAGCTGAGGAGAGTGGGCCCGAAGTTGTAACTCATCCGCGCGTAGTTATTCATGATGCGGATGATTTCGTTCTGTTTATTAGTGATACGTGAGGCTCCATTGGGAGCGTAGCACTCGGCTGTGATGCGGTCATTCCAGTCGTGATAAGGGGCTGCGGAGTCCTGGACCTCGATCGTTTCGAGCCACGGATTTTCGCGCGGTGGCTGATAGAAGTGGCCGTGGATGCAGACGAAGCGCGGAGCTTCGGCGGTTGCTTGCGGTTTAGCAGATTTTGCAGCGCGCGTCTTAGCCATAACAGTCTTGAGTTAGAGGGTATCGCGTACGGCTGAGATTGGTGCCACGAGGTCGTGAATTTCGAGGATTTCAAATGCCGGTATGAGGTGAGGCCATTGCTATTGGCCGGAATGACGAGAGACAGAAAGACGCACCGTTGATGAGATCAAAACGGTGCGTAATCTGATCGCGACGGCCCTTTAAGGGCGAGCGCCGAGCGAGTTGTTCTTGACGGCTGTGGCGATCGGGGTGACGACCGGAGTGGCTGCACCGATAAAGACCTCGACAGCAGTGTCGGTGGTGATCCAAACACTTCCAGAGCCATCGACGGCAATGGCATTAAGAAAATGAGGCCCCACGTTATATCCGGTTGAGGGACTGATGGGCGCGCCAGAGTTGGAAAACCTGCTGATGCTGCTGGCCAGGTTGGCGATCCAAGCGCTTCCGGAGCCATCAATGGCAATAGCTATCGGGAAGTTCAATCCGCCGCCTGTGAATCCTGTGGATTGGGGGACACCATCATTGGAAAGTTTGGTGATGCGGTTCGGGTCATTGCCGGAGTTGCCGTTCGAGATCCAGGCGCTTCCTGAGTTGTCGATGGCGATTCCAAAGGCCGCATCGAGTCCGCCTCCGGTGAAGCCTGTAGGAGGACTGATAGCCACACCGGCGCTGGAAAACTTGCTGGCTGAGTTGTTCGAGATGTTGGCGATCCAGGCGCTGCCTGCGCTGTCGATGGCGATACCAAAGGGATGACCGAGACCACCTCCAACGAAACCGGCGGCGGGACTGATTGCCGTGCCGGTACTGGAGAGTTTCGTGACGCTGGCAGTGGTTGAACCGGAGTCGTTGGAGATCCAGGCGTCTCCGTTGCCATCGATAGCGATGCCTAATGGATTGTCGAGGCCGCCGCCGGTAAATCCAGAGGGAGGGCTGATGACCGCGCCGTTGCTTGCGAGCTTGGTTACGCTCTTGGTGTTGATGTTGGTAACCCATGCGTTGCCCGAGTCATCGATCGCGACCGATGAGGGATTGCTGAGTTGACCGTCGGCGTATCCCGCGCTGGGGCTGATCAAAGCGCCGTTACTGGCGAGTTCGATGATGCTGTTTGTTTCAACGTTGGGGATCCATGCATTGCCTGAACCGTCGATTGCGATGGTCAAGGCAGATTGTGAATTGATGCCAGGGAAGTTGTATCGGAGGAATACCGAGAAGTCATTGGGAACAGCTCCGAGCGAGGGAACGAAGGGCGGGGTTGCGCTGGAGAGGCTGAAAAGAGCGGCGATGTTGGAACCGGGGTTATGGGCGATGTTGATGATTGCCGTTGCTGTGTCCGTCGGGGTAGTACCGGACATGCCGCCACTGAGAGAGTTGGAGAACAGCGTGGAGCAGGGAGTAGAGGCTGAGCTGGAGTTGATGCATGCGGCGAGGATGTTGGCAAGGGTGTTGATCAGCGTATTTGGCGCATTGCCGTTGCCTGCGGGCGTTGTGGTGAGGGCTGTTCCTGCCGAGATATCTGCAAGGTTAGCAGCGTTCGTGAAGGCGTTGGCGATAGCAGTTTTAGCCAGGGACGTCCCCGAGCTGGAGACGTGTGTCGCATCGGTGGCGAAGCCGGCCATGGCGTAGGCCGCTGCGATGGTGGTGACCTCGTTGACGGAGATAAAGGGCACTGTGGTGAGAAAGGATCCAGAGGAGGGGCAATTGCCCAGGGCGGCGAGGAGGCCGGCACCTGTGTTTATGCCTGCGCCGGGATTGCCGCCGAGGGCATAGAGATAGACCTGGGTATTGGGTGTGCAGGAATAATCGTTCGTGATGCTGAAGCCGCCCTGGTCGTTGGTTGTGACGTAGGCGCCAATGGAATCGGAGAGTCCGGTGACCGTTGGGTTGAGCAGCGAGACGGAAGGCTGTCCGTAACCAGTGGTGTTGGCGGCGAAGAGGTAGACGTGAGCGCCGACGATTGGTTGCTGTCCGCCGTGAAGGTCGCCGGAGATCTTGGCGCCCGCGGCGGGTGCAGTTGGGGGAGGAGCAGAGTAGTTGCCGGCACAACCGGCGAGGCTCATGCAAAGCATGGCCAGAAGAAAAGCACGGAGATGCATAAGGGGCTCCTGGGATTTTTGGGGAATGTCTACACTTTTTTCTCTTCACCTCAGAGCCAGGCCCAGGAAACTTTGGATGGGCGATAAGAGAACGACACTCCGTTACTTACTCAATAAAAAAAGTGTAGTCATGGGCTCGCGTTGGTTTTGTCAGGGAGTTGTGATGTTTTTGTCCAGAGTTTGAGAGGCGCAAACGTCGACTTTCATGGATCTTTAAAAGATGGGTTATTCATGAAGCGCTTAGTTGTTGCTTGTGGTCAGGGCGACGCGATCGATGGCCGCAGCAAGGGTAATCGCGACAATGTAGGCGACGATGTCTCTGAACGAGAAGTAACGGCCGAGGAGAATTTTGCCAGCCAGGGTGAGGCGGAAGTCATCGATTGGTGCGATGGGGACGAGGCGGCTGAATTCGACGAGCATCGCGATTGCGCCGGCGAGTGTCGCCAGCGCCGGCGGACGGAGCTTCGGCAGAATTGCGCCGAGGAACCAGTAGATTGCGGCAGCCCATAAACTCGAACCCAGATATTTGTAGAGAAACCAGGGCAGGTCGAGCGGGAGAAAACGCACGGCGAGACCGATGGGGATAATGATGAGGAACAGAGTTAAACAAATCAATCTGCGGCGCGAGGCGGACACGGGTTTTCTCTCTATGTATTCGGTGTGAGTTTGCCCGATGCAAGATCGCATGCCCGCCAGAGGTACCAGCTGGCGACTGAGCACCATGGCTGCCATTTTTTTGCGCGGCGGTGCATGACGTCGGCTTTGGGAAGGTCCATTGGTGTGACCTTGTCTATGGGTTTGAGTTTGCCAAAGGTAAGCGCGAAGCCTTTGCGAACGCCGTAGTCATCGACGGGAAGGACGTTGGGCCGACCGAGGCGGAAGATCAGGAGCATCTCGACGGTCCAGCGGCCGATGCCTCGAACTTGAACAAGGTGTTCGATGATGGCTTCATCTGACATGCGCTGGATTTGTTTGAGCGTCGGGACGGTACCGTCGATGGTCTTCGCTGCGAGATCGCGGAGGGCGAGCGTCTTGTTTTTGGAGAGACCGGCGGCGCGGAGCTGCTCGTTGGGGCAGTCGAGGAGATGTTGAGGGGACGGGTGGACGCCGACACCACAGAGGTCCTGGAAGCTCTCGAGCATTCGCCGATGAATGGTGGCTGCAGCTTTGCCATGGAGCTGCTGGTAGATGATGGCTTCAGTAAGGGCTTCGAAGGGGGACTGCTGATGGGCTAGTCGCAATGTGAAGGGCCCGGCCCGCTGGATGAGGCGACCGAGTTTGGGGTCGGCGACAGAGAGTTGTGTAAGAGCGGCGGCGGAATCGTACTTTGGTGTGCGCGTGTTGGTTCGGGGCATAGGGCGACCGTAGCTGATAGTTTCGTGTTGTCTTCTTGTTGGGATGAAAATACGCGGGGTTGGGTCGCAAAGATGTTGCGATCGATAACCTCCGAAAGCCAGTGCAGGAGGCTCGATTCGTTTCGGTATCTAGGTGCTGACAAACTGCTGACCGCCATCGATGTCGTAGGTTGCGCCGGTGAGAGCAGTATTCGTCATGAGGTGAACGGCAAGCGCGGCGACGTCGGCTGGTCCTACAACGCGCTGAATGGGCAGCGTCGCCCGAAGCTGATTGCGGCGATTTTCGAGTTCATCGCCGAGGAGCGATGCCGACAGCGGAGTGTCGACGAATCCAGGTGCGACGAGATTGACCCGGATCGGGGCGAGTTCCAGTGCCAGACTCGCAATAAGCGTAGGGAGTGCGACTGTGACCGCCGACATAATGCCCAGTCCGATCGCCGGGCGGCGCGAGCCGGTGCTTCCTATAAATATTATCGACCCTCCCGGTCTTACTTTATGCACTCCGTTACGCGCAACCTCGAGTATCAGTAAGAGGTGCGATTCGAGAGCATCGCGCAACTGCTCGAACGTCATGTCGAGGATGCGTCCGTAATGCGGCCGGCCGGCCGTGAGCATTACGTGATCCACCTCCGCCGGCAGATCATGAAAAAAGCGCTCAAGCGCGGAACGATCCTCAGCGTCGAAAACCGCAGTGCTCAGCGCACCGACTTCGGTTGCTGCGCGCTGCAGGGTCTCAGCGTTTCGACCGGTAAGAATCACCCTGGCTCCCTCGGAGCGCGCTCGTCGCGAAGTTTCGAGCCCGATACCTGCACTGCCACCGATCATAACGACGGTTTGACCCAGCAACTCCGGTTTGCGTTGGGTTGGAGAACCAGTGCCTGTGTCCATTTTCATTTCCTCCGAGAAGTCGTCGAAGACTAACTGGCTGGCCTAGTCAAGAAAGTAGCAGGTACCCCGGGATTTGCGCTGGGTGTTGGATCTGATTCTGCTCGTGTTCTTTGCCGAGTTTTTCCGACAGCGTACCCCTTCAAGCTCCATTGCTGGGGAATCATCGACAACTGGCAAGACTTACAGCACGTACCTCAGAGAAGAAGAACGGGCGTACACTTCTCTCGCATGAATTTTTAGTGATGTGAAGTTCGCTTTAGCGAAAACTGTCCCCCTTGGCGACGATGAGATCATCGCGAAGGTTGGTTTACGAACGTAATTCGGACCAAAATGGGTTCCATTTACAACTGCGATACCTGTCGTGTTGAGTAGATATTGTGTTGTTTGAAGTGCTGTGAGAAGCGGTGCACGAGATGTAGTGCAGGTTATTGCGGACCGGGTTCGATAATCGGATGTTGCAGGTAAAAAAACAGTTGCGAGAGAAACCCGCTCAAGAGTTCGTGGTTTTCCGCTGCTATACTCGAAGTTAATTTAGGGAACAATTTACGGGCAGACCAACGCGGGCTCCCCAACCGCCGGTGCCAAAACGCCGGACAACTAACCGGACGCAGAAGTAATCGCAAGCCATTTTCAAAACCCTTAGCCCTTAGGTAAAGCAGAGGAAGCAGGAACGCACTCATGGCGCAAGTTTTTGACCGCAGTTCGAACGCGCTGGCTCGATTCAGCCTGGTATTGACTGGTGTCATCGTCATCGCGCTCGGCGTAACGCTTGACAATTTGCAGCGATCGCCGTGGGTGACGCGGCAGGGCCAGCGGCCGGACCAGCCGGTGCCATTCAGCCACAAGCATCACGTGGAAGGTCTCGGGCTGCAGTGCCAGTACTGCCATACGCAGGTGGAGAAGGCTGCCTACGCGGGCATTCCGCCCACGAAGACCTGTATCAACTGCCATGCGCAGATATGGACGAACGCCGATCTGCTGGAGCCGGTGCGGCAGAGTTGGGCGACGGGCGCTTCTATCCAGTGGATTCGCGTACATGATCTTCCAGACTATGTTTACTTCAATCACGAGATTCACGTGAACAAAGGCATTGGTTGCGCGAGTTGTCATGGTCGCGTGGATGAGATGCCGTTGATGTATCAGCAGAACACGCTGCAGATGGAGTGGTGTCTGAACTGCCATCGCAATCCTGCGGCCAACCTGCGCCCGACAAGCGAGATCTACAACATGGCGTGGTCGGGGCCTTCGAGCGATAAGCCAGTTTGGTGTACGAGCACGGGATCTGCTGCAGCAGGTTCGGGGCCGACAGCGACGAAAGTGAGCTGCACGACGACCGATCCTTCCGGTAACGGACCCGAGGTCGCGATGATGCAGGCGTCTGCCGAGGCGAATGGGCCGACTGCGAGCGATGTGCCACCACTGAAGCTTCCGTTGCAGCCGGTCTACACGGAGTTCAAGAATCAGATGGAGTTGGGTAAGTATCTGACCTCGCAATACCACATCCGCAATCCTGAGCAGCTTTCGAGCTGCGAGACGTGCCACCGATGAGGAAGACGGGAATAGGAACAGACGAGACGATGGCTGAGACGAAAGCAGCAGGACAACCCGCAGTGGTGACCGAGATTGCGCCGGCGAAGATGACGCTGGCAGAGGTTCGCGCGAAACTGGACGGCAAGACCGGGCGGCGGTTCTGGAAGAACCTGGACGAGTTGGCAGAGACGCCTGCGTTTCACGAGTTGATGCGCGAGGAGTTTCCGCGCCAGTCGGGCGCGAATGAGTGGGTGGACTCAGTAAGCCGACGCGGATTTTTGAAGGTGATGGGAGCGTCACTGACGCTCGCTGGTCTTGCGGGTTGCACCAAGCAGCCGGATGAACCGATCTTTCCTTATGTGAAGCAGCCGGAAGACCTGGTTCTGGGCAAGCCGATGTACTTTGCAACGGCGCACCCGTTCCCTACCGGCGCGATTCCGGTGCTGATTAAGTCGGATTCGTTCCGGCCGATCAAAGTAGATGGAAATCCGGAGCATCCGGTGTCAAAGGGCAAGTCGGATGCCTTGACGCAGGCGACACTGCTTGATCTGTATGATCCTGACCGGTCGCAGCATGTATTGCATCGCGGACAGGTTTCGGCGTGGGGAGATTTTCAGCAGGAGTTTTCTTCTGCCTCGAAGAAGCTGAATGGCGGCCAGGGACTTTACTTTCTGAGTGAAACGATTACTTCGCCAACGCTGGCTGCGCAGTGGAAGCAGGTGCAGGCTGCCTATCCGAATGCAAAGCTGGTTCAGTGGGAGCCGGTGAATCAGGACTCGTCGCGCGCAGCGTCGAAGGCCGCGTTCGGCAGCTACACCGATGCTCAGTACAGACTTGAAGACGCTGATGTGATTTTGTCGCTCGATGCAGATTTTCTGAGCGGAATTGCCCACCCTGGATTTTTGCCGCTGGCAGCTGGCTTCGCGGAGCGTCGCCGATACGAAGAAGGCAAGACGATGAATCGCATGTACGTCGTCGAGACGATGCCGACGGTGACTGGATTCAAAGCGGATCATAGGTTGGCGTTGAAGCCAAGCGGGATTGCAGGTTTTGCGACGGCACTTGCAAGCGGTTCAACACCTTCGGGTGCGAGCCCCGATGCGCAGAAATTCTTTGAGGCAGTGAGCGCTGATCTGAAGAAGAGCGGCGGACGCTGCGTTGTGATTCCGGGTGAACAGGCTTCACCGGCCGTTCATGCGGCTGCTTATGAGCTGAACTCCACGCTAGGCGCGGTTGGCAAGACAGTTATCTACACCGAGACAGTGAACCCGTTGCCAAGTGAGCAGGTGGCCGATCTGAAGTCACTGGTCGCTGACATGAACGCGGGCAAGGTGCAGTGGCTGGTGATTCTAGGCGTGAATCCGATTTACTCGGCGCCGAGCGACCTGCACTTCCAAGATGCGTTTGCAAAGATTCCGGTGACGGTTCACCTCGGCTCGCATCTCGACGAGACTGGTTCGCTGGCGAACTGGCATATCAGCAAGGCGCACTATCTCGAGAGCTGGTCGGATGCCCGGGCCTATGACGGGACGATTACGATCATTCAGCCGATGATTGCTCCGCTGTATGGCAGCAAGAGCGCGCATGATGTCTTCCAGACGCTGCTTGAGAATTCGCAGCTTTCGGCCTACGACATTGTTCTGGCCAATGCGAAGACCTATATCAAAGGCGACTTCGCTACGGCCTGGCGCAAAGCACTGCATGATGGCTGGGTTGAGGGAACCGCGTTTACTGCAAAAGCTGTAAGCGCAGGTAAAAGTGTTGCGGGTTCATTCCCTGCCGCATCCACTTCGAGTGGACTTGAGGTTTCGTTCCGCCCTGATGCTTCTATTTATGATGGCCGCTTTGCCAATGTCGGCTGGCTGCAGGAGTTGCCCAAGCAGGTGACGAACCTGAGCTGGGACAATGCGGCGATCATGAGCATGGGGACAATGGCCCAGTTGGGTTTGGAGGAGTCAGACCCGGTGAGGCTTTCGCTCAACGGCCGCGAGTGTATTGCGCCGGCACTGATGGCTCCCGGCCATCCCGACGGAGTAATTACAGTTCATCTTGGCTTCGGTCGCGGAGTTCAGGCAGGGCGCGTAGCGCAAGGCGTTGGTTTCGATGCGTACCAGATTCGGACCTCGGACGCACCCCTTTTTGTCTCGGGTTTGACGGCGCAGAAGGTGCCCGGAACCTACGATCTCTGTATCACCAAGGTCCATAACGTCGAGCATCGCGGAAGCTTTGCTCAGTACGACCTCAATAAGCCGTTGTCGGACAAAGACGGCGTCTATTCGCTGGCCGGACATGAGGCGATGGAGCGGGCGATCATTCGCTATGCCACCGTCGAGGAGGCGAAGAAGAATCCGAACTTCGCGCATGAAATTGGCGAGGACGGCAAGACCATCGATGGTGCGCTGATCAATAAGGTCGGGTACTCGCCGGAGGGCGAGAAGGTCGATAAGGACAACTCGTTCTTCCCGACGGCGTGGAACTACGAGAAGACGGACCCTGCGACGCAGAAGATTCAGAACGCGTGGGGCATGGCGATCGATCTGAACAGTTGCGTCGGCTGCAATGCGTGCATTGTGAGCTGCTATGCAGAGAACAATATTCCCGTGGTTGGCCGCGAACAGGTGAAGGTCGGACGCAACATGCAGTGGCTCCGGATCGACACCTACTTTGAGGGAGATCTGCATGCTCCGAAGGCGCACTTTCAGCCGATGGCCTGCCAGCACTGCGAGAATGCGGGCTGCGAGCAGGTTTGCCCGGTAGGTGCGACGGTGCATACGCCTGAAGGCATCAATACGATGGTCTATAACCGCTGCGTGGGCACGAGGTACTGTTCGAACAACTGCCCATACAAGGTGCGCAAGTTCAACTTCCTGCTGTACTCGGACTACGACACGGAGAGCCTCAAGTTCATGCGCAATCCTGATGTCAGTGTGCGTTCGCGCGGCGTAATGGAAAAGTGCAGCTACTGTGTCCAGCGTATTGAAGCAGTGAAGATTGTCGCCGACAAGGAAAATCGCGAGATTCGTGATGGCGAGATTGTGACGGCGTGCCAGCAGGCTTGCCCGACCAGCGCAATTACTTTTGGCAACATTAACGACAAGGCAAGCAAGGTGGCAAAGCTCAAGGCTGAGGAGCGCGATTACCAAGTACTCGCGGACCTCAACTTCCGTCCGCGCACGACCTACACGGCCGGAGTCATCAACCCGAATCCGGAGCTGGCATAACTATGGCGACCAAAGGACCCATGCAGGACCCGAGCGTCGATCCCGTAATCGATCCCATGATCGACCCGCGTACTGGCGAGTATGCGGTCATCGCACCGGGTCATACCTTCAAGTCGGTCACGCAGAAGATCGCCGGAATCGTACTGACTTCGAACACGCCCCTCGGATGGTTCTTCGGTCTAATCGTGGCTGCCGGAGTTGCGATGGGCCTGGTGATTGGCTGTACCTGGCTCTTCCTGAAGGGCACCGGTATTTGGGGCGTAACGATTCCCGGTGCGTGGGGCTTCGCCATCATCAACTTTGTATGGTGGATCGGTATCGGTCACGCCGGCACGTTGATCTCTGCGATTCTTCTGTTGTTCAAGCAGACGTGGCGCAACTCGATCAATCGCTTTGCCGAAGCGATGACCATCTTCGCAGTCTGCTGCGCGGGTCTCTTTCCTCTGATTCACGTCGGACGTCCGTGGCTGGCGTATTGGTTGTTCCCTTACCCGAACACGATGAATGTGTGGCCGCAGTTCCGTTCGCCACTCGCCTGGGACGTCTTCGCGGTTTCGACGTATGCTTCGATCTCGGTGATCTTCTGGTACATGGGAATGATCCCCGACTTTGGCACCCTGCGTGACCGCGCAAAGATGCCGGCAGCCAAGTACTTTTATGGGCTGTTGTCGCTAGGCTGGCGCGGCTCGACCCGGCACTGGATCCGGTATGAGTCGGCTTCCCTGCTGCTGGCGGGCCTTTCAACACCGCTTGTGCTCTCGGTACACACGGTCATCAGCTTCGACTTCGCTGTGGCGGCTTTGGCGGGATGGCATACGACGATCTTCCCACCCTACTTCGTCGCCGGCGCTATCTACTCCGGCTTTGCCATGGTTATCACCCTGGCAATTCCGATCCGCAAGTTCTATCACCTCGAAGACCTGGTAACGCTGCGCCACCTGGACAATATGGCGAAGGTCATGCTGGGCACAGGGCTGATCGTAGGGTATGGGTATGGCATGGAAGTCTTCATGTCGTGGTACTCGGCCAGCCACTGGGAGTTCTTCATGATGTGGAACCGTATGTTCGGGCCGATGGGCTGGGCGTATTGGATCCTGATTCTGACGAACCTTGCGATTCCGCTAACGACCCTGTGGTCCCGCAAGCTGCGGGTGAATGTTGCCTACCTGTTTGTTCTCTCATTCATCATCAATACAGGTATGTGGTTTGAGCGCTTCGTCATTGTTGTCACCAGCCTTTATCGCGAATATCTGCCGTCAAGCTGGGGAACGTATCGGGCAACGAAGTGGGACTACATGATTTACGTGGGAACGCTGGGCATGTTCACGTTTCTCTTCTTCCTGTTCGTGCGCTTTCTTCCGATGATTCCGATGTCAGAGATCCGGATGATGCTGCCGCAGACGAGAGTGACGCCAGGCGGAGCAAACGCAGAGACAATCAGTCAGGAGGAATCCTAATGCCGCCCCGGGAAGGAATTTACGGTTTGCTGGCTGAGTTCAACACCCCCAGCGAGCTGGTGCATGCAACGCAAGAGGCTCACGCCGCCGGGTATCGCCGGATGGAGTGCTACACGCCGTATCCGGTCGAACAGGCCGCGGAGGCACTGCACTTTCACAAGACCCGGGTGCCGCTGGTATGCCTGCTGGGTGGATTGATGGGTGTGACGACTGCATTTCTGATGGAGACATGGGTCAATGTCTGGGCGTATCCGCTGAATATTGCGGGACGGCCGCTTTTCTCCTGGCCTGCCTTCATTATTCCAGCGTATGAGTGGACGATTCTGTTTGCCGGGTTTTCAGCTTGTTTTGGCATGATCGCGCTGAACGGCCTGCCGCAGCTCTATCATCCGCTGTTCAACGCGGCCAATTTTAGAAACGGCGCGACCACGGACAAGTTCTTCCTCTGCCTGGAGGCAATGGATCCAAAGTTTTCGCCTGCTGAGACGCGGGCTTTCCTTGAGCAGTTCAACGCGGTCTCGGTGGTGGAGGTGGACCATTAATACGCAAGTGAAACAGATCGCTCGCCGCGCCGCATTTGCCACGGCAGCTCTTTCGCTGCTGGTTACGGTCGGCTGCCGCCAGGACATGCACGACCAGCCGAAGTTCTTTCCGCAGCGCGGCACGGAGTTTTATGCGGATGGCCGTTCCGTTCGTCCGCAGGTTGAGAACACGGTTGCGCGGAACCAGCTGCACGTAGACAGCTACTTCTATACCGGTCTCATCAATGGAAAGGAAGGCGACGGTATGCCCTTTCCAGTGACGATGGAGGTGCTGCAGCGCGGACAGGAGCGATACAACGTCTACTGCACACCATGTCACTCGCGTGTGGGCAATGGCGAAGGCATGATTGTGCAGCGTGGCTACGCTCATGCCGGCGACTTCCACACCTCGCGTCTGGAGACGGCCCCCCTCGGACACTTCTTTCATGTCATCAGCAATGGTTACGGTGCAATGCCCGATTACTCCGCCCAGGTTGAGCCTGCGGATCGCTGGGCGATTGTGGCCTACATTAAGGCACTCCAGTTGAGCCAGAAAGCGACTGAGGCCGACGTCGCGCCAGGCAGCCAGATCGAGTCGCTGTCGGACATAGCGCAGAAGCAAGGTTTGCCGGAGTCGTTTACGCAACCATGGGTACTTCCTCCGACAGCAACTTACGGCACACCGAACGATCAGAGTTTTGTTCTACCCTCACCGGGCAGTGGAGCGCCCGCTCCGGCGTCCCCCACAGCTTCACGCGTCACGAACCCAAATTCTCCGGCAGGAACCGGTCAAACCGTACCGAAGCAGTAACCTCGGAAGCTTCCGAACGAAGGCTTGAAAAGCATGTCACTTGGACACGAACATAACGGAGGAGCAGGGGGGCACGATCACTACGGCCCGCGTCCGTTGCCCGCAACGCTGGCAGCGCCAGAGGCAGTCTCCGCGTGGCGAACCCGTGCGCTGATGGTTGCTATCGCCGGCGCCGTCCTTACGCTTCCCTTCGTCTTCACGCACGAAGGCCGCAACCACATTCTTCGTGCCTATCTCATGGGCTATATGATCTGCTTCAGCTTCGCCGGTGGCGGGCTGGTCATGCTGATGTTGCAGTATGTCTCGGGTGGTAAGTGGGGCGTGATTCTGCGCCGTCCCCTCGAAGCGATGACGCGTACGCTTTGGCTCGTCGGCTTGATGTTTGTGCCGATCGCAATATTGATGAGCCATCTCTATCAGTGGGCCAAATATCCGACCGCTGCGGCGACGGCAGAGGCTCTCAAGAATCACTGGATATCGCTCGAGCAGGCACTGACAGCGAACGCCAAGCGTTCGATGCTCAATCCAACGGCTGCGATAGTGCAGACGGTTATCATCTTCGCCATCCTCCTGACGTTCGGCTACTTCCTCAACAAGTGGTCGTTGCAGCGCGATGCAGACCCGGAGCGCGGAACGGAGCCGAGTTTCGACCGGTGGCGCATCAAGTTTGAGAACCTCAGCGGTATCGGCATTCTCATCTATGTCATCCTGTTGACGGACGGCGCAATTGTCTGGATTAAATCGCTAGACGTCACCTGGTATTCCTCGATCTGGGGTCTTCAGTTCCTTGTCGGACAGGGTTATGCGGTGCTGGCGCTTGGAATTCTTACCCTGATCCTGCTTTCGCGGTATGAGCCGATAAAGACGATGCTTCGCGCAACCGAACAGCACGACCTCGGCAAACTGGCATTCGCGTTTGTAATGCTCAACATCTATCTCTGCTTTGCAGAGTTCCTGATCATCTGGTCGGGCAATATTCCAGACGAGATTCCCTGGTACTTGAACCGCATCCACGGGGGATGGTGGTATGTCTGCTCCGCGGACTTTATCTGCCACTGGCTGATTCCCTTCACCCTGCTGCTGTCGCGTGATCTGAAACGCAACAAGGAGAAGATGATCTGGCTGACCTGCTTTATGATCTTCGCGCGCTGTCTTGATATGTTCTGGCTGATTGAGCCGAATTTCGCCGATGCGGCAGGAAATCTGCACCTTGTCGGCAATATCGGAATTCTCGCCTACATCACCGTTCCTGTCACGGTGATATCGGTCTGGGCCTGGTTCTACCTGAGAGAGCTACAGGCGCGTCCGTTGATCAACCTGAACGATCCTCACATCGAGGAGATGCTGGAGCCTGAACATGCCCACTAACGATCATGATCTGAATCAGCAAACACACGATCTGCATGTCCGTGACTCCGACCATCCCGGTTACGAAGTCACCGACGTTAATTCCAACGGCATCGTTGTATTTCTCGGCGGTTTGTTCGGTTCCGTCCTTATCTTCTTTCTGCTGTGTTATGGCCTAGGAATCCTGATCAACGGCGGGATCAAGAAAGAGGATGGTCCGACTACAAAATGGAACACTGCCAGTGCCCTTGAGGAAACGAACGGCAAACGTCAGGATCTGGCAAGCAATCCGGAGATGCAGCAGAAGGAATACCAGCAGATCACGGAGACATTCCCCAATCCGCGTCTGGACATCGACGATGGCAACCAGGCGACGGCAGACCTTCATGCTCGCGAAGACTTGCTGCTGAACAACTACAGCAAAACGCAAGACGGCACCGTCCGGATTCCCGTGTCACGAGCGATGGAACTGATTGCGCAGCGCGGGCTTCCGGTAAACACACAGGCATCCGCACCTACGGTTGAGATGGCGGGCGATGAAAAGCCCGTTGTCGAGGCTCCGTTGACCTCAGGATTTGCCCGGACTGGATATGAGTTGCAGACAATCGAGACTCGTGAGCAGCAGTTGATCTCCAAGAAAGCCATGGCCGAGAACAAAGCTGAACTCGCGTCACCAAAGTAGACGGTAAACGAACGGATTTAAGATAAGAAGAGCGATGAAGATCAGGCAGACAACACGAGGCATCTGGCAGGTAGCAGCTCTTTGTTGCATGCTCAGTGCGCCTTTGCTTGCCCAGGTCTCAAGCTATGGGGACAAACAAGCTGGAGAGAATACCGGCGACCAATTGCCCAAAGTGCTTAAGCAGGTTGGAGTATCGCAGCATTTGAACCAGCAGCTTCCACTGGACGCGGCATTCGTGGACGAGACTGGTAAGCCGGTGAAACTTGGAGACTACTTCGGCAAGCATCCTGCGATCGTCTCGCTGGTCTATTACACCTGTCCGATGCTCTGTTCGGAAGAGTTGAATGGACTTACAAGTTCGCTTGAGATGGTGAAGCTGGTTCCGGGCAAAGACTTCGATGTAGTGATTGTGAGCATCGATCCGAATGACACACCAGAACAGGCCGCAAGATCGAAGGCTCTCTATGTTAAGCGTTACGGCCATCCGGAGACGGCGGCTGGCTGGCATTTCCTGACGGGACAGCAGCCCGCGATCGACGTAGTGACGAACGCAGTGGGTTTTGGCTATGTCAAGGTACCCGGTCCTGACGGCAAACTCGATCAGTATGCCCATGCCAGCGCGATCGAAATCGTCACGCCAGTGGGGAAGTTGGCGCAGTACTACCTCGGCGTCGAGTATTCCCCACGGGATATTTTGCTGGGTTTGATCGATGCTTCCGGCAACAAGATTGGTTCGCCGGTCGCCAACATTCTGACGTACTGCTATCACTACGATCCGCAGACGAACCGTCATTCGCTGATCATCGCGCGCGTGGTGCAGATTGGCGGCATGGTAACAGTGGCCAGCCTTGGCGGTTTTATGTTTCTGATGTTCCGGAAGGACCTACGGCTCGGGCGTGAACACGACTTGACGAAGAAAGAGAATGGATAAAGGGTAACGATGCATATCAGTCCAGTCCTGTGGCAATTTTTGATGAAGTGGCTCAACTCCTCCGCGCTGTTTCCGCGTGAGGCGTCGACCATTGCGCCCTATGCTGACGCGCTTTACTTTTTTCTGCTGCTAATTACAATCGTCGGCCTTACGCTCGTATGCATTCTCGTCTTCGGTTTCTCGATCCGCTATCGCAAGGAGAGGCATCCCGTTGCCGTTCCGATCGAAGGCTCGACGCTCCTCGAGGCAACCTGGACGATTATTCCTCTGGCTCTCTTTCTCATCGTCTTTGTCTGGGGAGCGTTGCTCTACTTCCGTATCTATAATCCGCCGACGAATGCGATGAACATTTACATCGTGGGCAAGCAGTGGATGTGGAAGGCAGAGCATCCGGGCGGACAACATGAGATTAACGCCCTCCACGTACCCGCAGGAAAAGCCGTTCAGTTGACCATGATCTCGCAGGACGTGTTCCATAGCTTTTCGATTCCTGATTTTCGTGTTAAGCGCGAGGTCATTCCGGGCCGCTATTCAACGGTATGGTTCAATGCAACGACCCCGGGGACATATCACATCTTTTGTACCCAATACTGCGGAACCAACCACTCGGCCATGATAGGCGAGGTCACAGTACTAGCCCCGGATGACTACGCGAAGTGGACACAGTCGTCGACCAGCGGCATGTCGCTTGCGCAAAACGGCGAGCGGCTCTTCGCAAGCATGGGCTGCAACTCATGCCACTCCGGCAGCGCGGCAGCGCGCGGTCCAAGTCTGGCGGGTGTGTATGGATCGAAGCTCCAACTCACTAGCGGATCACAGGTTCTGGTGAATGATGCCTATCTTCGCGATGCAATCCTGAATCCTTCCCAGCACATCACGGCAGGCTACGCGCCGATTATGCCCACCTACCAAGGGCAGATCAGCGAAGACGGCCTGATCGACCTGGTCGAATACATCAAATCACTGCAAACCAACTATCGTGTTCAGCAAACGTTGACCACATCGGAGTCAAACCAGGCGGCTCCGACTACCCCGGGGGTGGTGAAACCATGAGCGCAACGAGTTCTACAATCCTCAACCTGCCTGACCAGGCAACGGCGACCTTGCCGAAGCGCAACTACATCAATAACGAGCATGGTTTGTTGAGCTGGCTGCTGACTGGCGATCACAAGCGTATCGCAATGCTGTATCTGGTCTCGATCACCTTTTTCTTCTTTATTGGTGGATTCTTCGCCGGCGTAATTAGGTTTGAGCTTCTGACGCCGCAGTCCGATCTGCTCGCGTCGGACACCTATAACAAGGTGTTTTCCATGCATGGCATCATCATGATCTTCCTGTTCCTGGTGCCATCGGTTCCCGCGACCCTCGGGAATTTTCTGGTGCCGATCATGGTCGGCGCGAAGGACCTGGCCTTCCCGAAGATCAATCTGCTGAGCTGGTATCTCTACTGGGTGGGCGGCTTGGTAGTTATGGGAGCACTAGTGATGGGTGGAGTTGATACCGGCTGGACGTTCACCACGCCGCTCTCAACCCACTACCTCAACACGCACGTCGTTACGGCGGGCATGGGAGTCTTTATCCTTGGCTTCTCCTCGATCTTCACCGGTCTGAACTTCATCGTTACGATCCATCGCATGCGCGCTCCGGGCATGACGTGGTTCCGTCTGCCGCTGTTCTGCTGGTCCAATTACGCAGCGTCGATCCTGATGGTATTGGGCACCCCTGTTCTTGCGATCACGCTGGTTCTGGTCGTGTTGGAGCGCTTGTTTGGCATTGGTGTCTTCGACCCGAACAAGGGCGGCGATCCGCTCCTGTTTCAACATCTGTTCTGGTTCTACTCTCACCCGGCTGTGTACATCATGATTCTGCCGGGCATGGGTGTAATCTCGGAGGTCATCAGCACCTTCAGTCGTAAGCGAGTCTTCGGCTATACGGCTGTGGCCTTCTCGTCGGTGGCAATCGCGTTGTTCGGATTCTTCGTCTGGGCACACCACATGTTCATCATGGGTGTCTCGAACTACTCGGCTCTGGTCTTCTCGCTTCTTACCATGTTGGTCGCAGTGCCTTCTGCAATCAAGATCTTCAACTGGGCGTTCACGCTGCAGAAGGGTTCGATTACCTTCGAGACTCCGATGCTCTACGCCTTCGGGTTTATGGGACTGTTCACCATCGGTGGTCTCACCGGCGTATTCCTCGGATCTCTCGGGATGGACATTCACCTGACCGAGACCTACTTCATCGTGGCGCACTTCCACTTTGTCATGGTCGGCGGAATGTTGATGGCCTTTTTGTCAGGAGTGCACTTCTGGTGGCCAAAGCTAACCGGACGCATGTACCCCGAATCGCTTTCCAAGCTTGCTGCAGTGACGACCTTCATCGGCTTCAATCTTACCTTCCTGCCGCAGTTCATTCTCGGCTACCTCGGAATGCCGCGACGCTACGCTGCCTATCCACCGGAGTACCAGGTACTGAATGTTCTCTCAACAGCCGGCGCCACGGTGCTTGGTGTGGGGTATATGCTGCCGCTGATCTACCTGGCATGGTCACTGAAGTACGGTGCGATTGCGGGCAACAATCCATGGCAGGCGACAGGACTTGAGTGGCAGATTCAGTCTCCGCCACTGACCGAAAATTTCATCGAGATTCCGATCGTGGACCACGAAGCCTACGACTACGAGTGGCTCGAGCACAAGACTGCACATGAGGTGACAACCGTTGGATAACGCGATCGCAGCAACGCATCCCCATACGCACGAGACCGCGGTTCCAGCGGAGCACCACCATGAGTCGCTTCCGCAGCACCGGCATCACTTTGAGACGCAGGAGCAACAGCGGGAGGCAGGTACCTTCGGGATGTGGCTCTTCCTGCTGACCGAAATCATGTTCTTCGGTGGGCTTTTCTTTGCCTACCTGCTCTATCGCAACTGGTACAACCCGGCATTCGTCGCCGCCTCGAATCAGCTCAGCATCCCGTTGGGCACCGCGAACACCGCGATCCTGATTACTTCCGGGTTCTTCATGGCGCTTGGCGTCTGGGCCGCCGAAGTTCGCAAGAAGACCCTTCTCGTCGTGTACCTAATCCTCACCACCGTCTTTGGCGTCGCATTTCTTGGCGTCAAGTACTTCGAGTACAAGGAGAAATGGGAGAAGCACCATATTCCGGGCGCCAGTTTTGATGTTCGCGAATTCGTCAATCCGCACGCATATGGCATTAAAGAAGAGCCGCTCGCTCCCGACATGGCACAGAAGACCCAGGTCTTCTTCTTTCTCTACTTTGCCATGACAGGCATGCACGCACTCCATATGATCATTGGCGTCGTCCTGCTCTTCTGGCTCATCAGGCGTGCCAATCGCGGAGACTTTAGCTCAGGGTATGTCGCACCGATAGAAAACTTCGGCCTCTACTGGCACTTCGTGGATATTGTGTGGATCTTCCTGTTCCCCTTGCTCTATCTCATCAACCGCCACCCAGTGTAGGCCCGTATCTTCTGGAAGGAAAAGAGCTATGACCGAATATCACGATCCATCGAACGTAGTGAACCCGGAGCACGCCGATCATCATATCGTCACTCCGAAGGTCTATGCGATGGTCTACGTTGCTTTGCTGATCGCGACTGGCATTACGGTGTGGGCGGCATTCATCAACCTAAATATCTTCAACCCCATCATTGCTTTGGCTATCGCATGCACCAAGGGAGTCATCGTCATTCTGTTTTTTATGCACGTCAAGTATCAATCGAAGCTGGTGAAGCTCACCGTTATCTCTGGTTTTTTCACCTTTATTGTGCTGATTACGATGACGCTTACCGATTACATCAGCCGCGCCTGGGGCCTCTGGTAAAGCAAACGGATTTTCACAAGAGTGCGGCCTTCGGGCCGCATTTTTTGTCCCAATGAAAGTGTCATTTTCGTCTCTCGTATCCTCGAAGTATGGTCAAGTTACTTGCCGATCTGTCGGAGGAGTTTCGCGGTTGGTCCTCCGATCCGAGGATTACAATCCGTCGCCCTGGTGCTCCAGAGGCCCACGGAAGGTGTGTCGTCTACTGGATGCAGCGCGCTCAACGCGGTATCGACAACCACGCTGTCGACCTTGCAGTGAAGATCGCGAATCGACTCGAGTTACCTTTGGTGGTGTATTTCGCCGCAATTTCAAATTTTCCTCACGCGAATCTCCGGCACTACGCATTTCTCAATCAGGGGTTGCCTGATATCGAAGCCGATCTTGGTAAGCGAAATATCTCATTTGTAATGCGGCGAGCTCCGCACGAATCGCATGGACGGTTTCTAGCAGATGCGAAAGCAGCATTTCTTATCGGCGATGAGAATCCAATGCGCGAACCTGAGAGATGGCGAAAGCAGCTCGCCTCTCGCATCAAGATTCCGTTCTGGACAGTCGACACGGATGTAGTTGTTCCTTCGAAGTTAAT
This sequence comes from Edaphobacter sp., assembly GCA_035570955.1. GTDB lineage: Bacteria > Acidobacteriota > Terriglobia > Terriglobales > Acidobacteriaceae > Edaphobacter. The sequence goes on from DATMKY010000056.1 coordinate 64,964, forward strand.
GGAAAAGGCGCAGTACGGAGCCTATACACTGCGTCCCCGGCTTTACCGGCTGCTTTCTGAGCATCTCTATCCGTACGAAAACCCTCACGCCAATCATGCATGGAAGAAGCCACGAGGGTTTCTCGCCCATTCCGTCCATGAAGACATCACTCGCGGCTGGAAAGATTTTGATCGCAGCGTCGCTCCCGTTGACGCGTGGGTTGGTGGAACTCAAGCCGGACTTAGGCGCCTCAAGGTTTTTACCAGCAAGATGCTGCAGGACTACGACTCGCAACGCAACCATCCAGAAGTAGACGGTACTTCCTGCTTGTCGCCGTATCTTCACTTCGGACATGTGGGGCCCATCACGATCGCGCTTGCAATTGACGCAGCCGCCAGGGCAATCCCGAAGCTTCACGCCGCTCGCGACAGCTACTTCAATGAGCTGATCGTTTGGCGGGAGCTCGCTGTTAACTTCGTTCGCTATACTCCAAACTACGACTCGCCAGAGTGCGCCGAGAGTTGGGCGAAGGTAACAATTGCTGAGCATGCGAGGGATGAACGCGAAGTTCTGTACTCCCTGTCTCAACTTGAAAAAGCACAGACACACGATGATCTCTGGAATGCGGCGCAGATGCAGATGGTTCGCCACGGATGGATGCACAACTACCTACGCATGTACTGGGCAAAAAAGATTCTGGAGTGGACGCCGAACGTGGCCACGGCGATGAAATGCGCGATTCATCTGAATGACAAGTATTTTCTTGATGGCCGAGATCCGAATGGATACGCGGGAATTGCCTGGGCGATCCTCGGAAAGTTCGACAGAGCATGGGGGGAGCGCCCCATCTTTGGGAAGATTCGTTACATGTCCGGCACGTCGACTGGAAAAAAGTTCAATTCGAAAATGTACATCGAGCAGATGGGAGTCTTGCCGGAACAAAAATCTCTTCTTTTCTAAGTCGCTCGTGAGGGCCCCCTGGAAATCCCATCACCCCGTCGGGAACTTACAGCATCGCCGTTTCCGCGGCCAGTGCGGGATTGCCTTACCCTGATCGTTCAGTAAGCAGAGGTCATACTGATTGGCCAGCACTGAAGCCCGAAGCCCAGGCCCACTGAAAGTTATAGCCACCGAGCCACCCAGTGACGTCCACCACCTCACCGATGAAGTAAAGCCCCGGAACCTTGCGGCATTGCATCGTCTTCGCATCCAACTCTGCCGTATCGACGCCTCCGGCAGTCACCTCAGCTTTGGCATATCCTTCGGATCCCGCAGGAGTAATGCGCCACGCATGCAGTTGCTGCTCGATCGCCGCCAACGAGGCGTTCGTCCAACTCTGTGGAGGATGCAGGGCCATCCATCGTTCCGCCATCCGAGATGGCAGCGCAGTGCGCAACGCAAGTTCTGCGGCCTCAACATCACGCCGCGCATTGTGGATCAGTAACCGCGCCATCACTTCAATCCCCGGCGCAAGGTCAATTTCAAGAGCTTCGCCCTGCTGCCAGTAAGAAGACGCCTGCAAAATTGCGGGTCCACTCAGGCCTCGATGCGTAACCAACATCTTTTCGCGAAAACTGCCACGTTTTTTCCCTGCTCCCGCCTTCGCCACTACTTCGGTTGAGACACCAGAAAGATCGCACCATCGTCCTCTATCTTCTTCATTGAATACAAGCGGGACTAGCGCCGGTCTGCAGGGTACGACGCGAAGACCAAACTGTTTCGCCATGTCATATCCGAACCCCGTGGCACCCATCTTAGGGATCGAAAGTCCGCCAGTGGCAACAACAACCGATTCAGCTTCAAATATCGCCGAAGCCGTCTCTACATGAAAGCGCCCCTCTTGCTTAAGAGAGAGAACACGTTTGCTGAGAATGATCTCTACCCCTGAGTTGGTGCACTCCTTTTGCAACATGGCGATCACGTCCTGTGCAGATCGATCGCAAAAAAGCTGTCCGAGTGTCTTTTCGTGATACCGAATGCCGTGTCTTTCAATCATCGCGATGATATCTGCCGGAGTGAAGCGCGCCAGCGTGGACTTGGCAAAGTGAGGATTTTCCGACAGAAAATTTTCCGGGCGAGTGTGGATGTTGGTGAAATTGCAGCGTCCGCCACCCGAGATAAGAATCTTCTTGCCGACACGATCCGCATGATCGAGCAACACGACGCGACGCCCGCGGCGGCCGGCCTCAATCGCACACATCATGCCGGCCGCGCCCGCCCCCAGAATAACGACATCGACCTTTTGCACGCTCTCCTCGATGTCCGCCTTCGTGAATTAGAAACCAGCTCTCTTCTTCATTTTAGAGTGCAAGCTGCTCGTGGTCAGTTTTTCGTCAATCAGCGCCTCCGAAGCGGATTGTGCGACCATTAACCTTATGGCGCGAACGACAGACGAACACGGACCGCGAATACTTCCAGCGCAGCCTCACGGACCGGCCGCGAAAATCACGCGACGTGCTGCGGAAAGGCTCCGTGCCGGACACCTCTGGGTCTATCGGTCGGATGTGGAGTCGCTGATTCCGGCGGTCGATGCGACTGAGATCAACGGCGGAACGCTCGTTACCGTGATGGACAATCGCGGAATTCCGTTAGGCACCGGGCTCTACAGCGCCGCCTCACAGATCGCCCTCAGAATCGTCTCCCCCGAGCCAGCGTTATCTCGGAATGTCTATCTCGAACAAGTGCGAGAGCGAGTTGAGACTGCGCTTGATCTGCGGGAAGAAGTCGCCCCGCAGTCTCCCGAAAACAATGCGTGCCGCCTGATCTTCTCGGAGGCGGATGCTCTGCCCGGTATTGTGGCCGACCGCTATAACAATCTCGTCATTCTGCAACTGCTAACGCAAGGGACAGCCCAGGACGACATCCGCACCGTGCTGACTGAAGCGATGCGCAACCGATTGGATCCCGTGACCATCGTCGAACGTCCCGATCCGAAGATCCGAGAGTTGGAGCAACTCACAGCTCCTTCATCCGCGCCGGCATATTCGAAAAACGGTGATTCGCCACAGCTCACCAGCGTTTTTACGATCAATGGGATCAGATTTCATTACGACGCGGGTTCCGGGCAAAAGACCGGAGCATTTCTTGATCAGAGGTTGAACTATGCGGCAGCGGCCGCACATGCGCACGGTTCGGGGTTGGATATCTGCACCTACCAGGGTGGATTTGCGCTGCACCTTGCGCAGCGCTGTGATCGAGTTACCGGAGTCGATGCGAGCCGCAGCGCGCTGGAAGTTGCGGACCGAAACCTTGAGCTGAATCCAGCGCTTCTAGCGAGGGTGGATTGGATTGAGGCGGATGCCTTCGAACTGCTGCGCGAGTTCGAAGCAAACGGCGGTCGCTACGACACTATTGTGCTCGATCCCCCCGCGTTCGCAAAATCGAAGCGGGCGACCGAAGGCGCTATGCGGGGATACAAAGAGCTAAATCTGCGGGCGATAAAAATGCTGCAGCCCGGCGGCACACTTGTAACCTGTTCCTGCTCGCATCACGTTCCGCTAGCCGAGTTTTCTGAAGTCGTCGCGGCGGCAGCCTCGGATGCAGGAAGGCGCGTTCAGTTATTAGAGACTCGGGGCGCCGCGCCTGATCATCCTGCGGTGGTGACTCTGCCTGAGACCAGCTACCTCAAGTGCCTGATCTGTCGGGTGGGGTAGTTTCCTGCGGCCAATGGGAATAGCGCCACTCTATACTCAAAGAGAGAATCCTTCGAATTCGAGGAGCATTTGGATGAGAACGAAGCATGTCAGCGCGGGTGTCGCCCTGTTTGCCTTGATGGGCGTTGCGGTTACTGCCTACGGAGCGCAGGACAAGACCGATAAAAGCGACAAGAAGAAAGATGAAAAGGTTGTAGTCAAGGGAAAGCCCGAGACACCTGAACCGGAGCCACCGGGAGACTCGACGACCGAAGGTTCGGTAACAGTGGGAGGGCAGGCGATTGGGTATAAAGCGGTCGCAGGTACTTTGACCGTAGGCGCAACCGATGCGCAAGACGCCATGCTCGGACCTGATGGAAAGATGCTGCCAAGCACAGGAGAAAAACCACCTGATCCCGACAAGCCGGACGAAGCTCCCGCGACGGCGCGAATCTTCTACGTTGCCTACTTCAAGAAGGACGGCGGCCCTGCACGGCCGGTGACGTTCCTCTACAACGGTGGACCCGGTAGCGCAACGATGTGGCTGCATATGGGCTCGTTTGGTCCACGGAGAGTCATCACCACCGACGCGCAGCACGATGAGGGCGCGCCTTACAAAATCGCGAACAATGATTACAGTTTGCTCGACGCAAGCGACCTTGTCTTTATCGACGCACCCGGGACGGGATTCAGCCGCATCATGGGCAAGGAGAAGGAGAAGGCATTCTGGGGAGTCGATCAGGATGCCCATGCCTTCGATCGTTTCATCCGAAGATTCCTGACGAAGTTTGACCGGTGGAACTCACCGAAGTATCTCTTTGGGGAGAGCTACGGTACTCCGCGAAGTGCTGTGCTGTCGGCCGCTCTGCAAAACGTTGATCTAAACGGAATCATCTTGCTCTCGCAGATTCTCAGCTTCGACAACAGCATCGACGGGCCGAAATGGAACCCGGGCGTCGATCAGGCCTATGCTCTTGGCCTGCCCACGTTCGCTGCAACGGCGTTCTATCATCACAAACTGCCGACGCAGCCTCCGGCGCTTGAGCCCTTCCTGGCCGAGGTGGAGCAGTACGCTCTCGGTGATTACATGGCAGCGCTGCTGCAGGGCTCAGATTTGCCTGAAGCGCGGCGGCAGGCCGTTGCAGAGAAGTTGCATCAATACACCGGCCTGCCGATTGCGTATCTTCTGCGTGCGAACCTGCGAGTCTCAGGGGGAGCCTTCAGCAAACAACTCCAGCTCGAAGACGAGACAACCACAGGGCGCCTTGATGCTCGCTACAAAGGCCCGGATCTCGATCCGCTGAGCTCGGACGCGGAGTACGACCCGCAGAGCAACGCGATCTCGTCGGCCTATACAGCGGCACTCAATCAGTACATGCGAACCGAGCTGAAGTACGGGGCCGATCAGACCTATAAACCCGGCGCCTACGTTGATCCGGACTTTACATGGGACCTGCAGCATCAGGCGCCGGGAGCGCCACCTGCCAACCAGCAGGAGGGTGGAACCAACGTAATGCCGGACTTGGCGTACACCATGAAGTCGAATCCGAAGATGAAGGTCATGCTCGCGGGCGGCTACTACGACCTGGCGACACCGTACTTTGAAGGTAAGTACGAGATGCACCACCTGCCGATTCCTCAGAAACTGCAGGCCAACATCAGCTATCACTACTATCAGAGCGGCCACATGGTCTACGTGAATGAGGACGTCCTCAAGCAGTTCCACGCCGATGTGGCGGCGTTCATCAAGGGAACCGAAAACGGTAAGTAAGTTGCGCCGTGAAAAAGCGGGAAGCGTTGAGCTTCCCCCTTTTTTAATACTGCAACCATCCTAAGGCCGCTGTCCGTGAGTGGTTGGCGAAATGGGAGTCGCGATAGGCGTTGCGATTCCAATGAATTCTGTTACTGAGTTTCCTGTGAAGTTTGTAAGCCAGACATTACCCGACGAGTCGACAGCCAGCCCACGCGGATTGCTGAGATCTGGCGCCTGGAAACCCGAAGTCGGGGAGATCGCGCTTCCGGAGTTGGTGAACGCCGAAAGTGAGTTGCCGTCGCGATTGGCGATCCATACGCGATTGCTTCCGTCGATAGCGATCTGTGCCGGGTTCTTCGGGCCGCCACCTGTATAGCCTTCGGCAGGCGAGATGAGACCGCCGCTTTTGTCTGAGACTCCTAGCTTGTTGTTCAGACTGCTTGCGTCGTAACTTCGTTGATGAAACAAATGGGACGGTAGTGGCGAAGTTGTTCTGGCCTTCCGGGCACCCCCCGAAGGCTGATATCAGGGCAAGTGCAGGGTTCTCCTCGCCAGCAGGCAATCCGGGATTGCCGCCCCGCGCAAGAAGATAAACCTGCTGACCCTCGGTACAGACATAGTCGCCCCCAATGCTGAAGTTTCCCTGGCTGTTCGTTGTCACATAGGTGCCAATCGAGTCCGTCAAAACCCCGGGCTGCGAAGGATTCAACAGCGAGACACTTGGTGCTCCATACCCAGCGGGGTTACCCGCAAGCAAATAGATACGCGCTGCGGCTACAGGCTGTTGTCCGCCGTGGACATTGCCGGCAATCGCTGAGCCTTGAACAACAGCAGGTGTGGCTAAGGTAGAAGAAGGGGATGTACTGCTCGTCGAAACCGAGGATGGTGCCTGGAAGGAGGCACAGCCACTCAACACGGCGGCAAAAAACAGAAAAACGCGGTGCGAGAATGGATACCGAGACAAATAGGAGATCTCCCAAGTGATTCAAAGGAAAGCGTAGCAGTCGGTCATGGGTGCCAAGTACGATTTTCGCGTAAGTACTGTTGCGGCAATGGAGTAAGCGGTGCGCACCATCGCGAGCTGGACAGGCTACTACCGTAAAGGAGTACCGGAAATTTCGTCTCTGGTGGGTCCTTGAGGGGTGACTCCAAAGAAAAGAGGCCTTCAATCGAAGGATCGGCTTGAGTGCTAAAATATGAGTGAGTTATTGTCACATTCCCGCATCTTATTGAGGTTGTTGAGCATCTAAATCAATGGAAAAGCTCAAATAATTGAAGAGAGGGTAGTTATGGCAATCAAATGGGACCGGCTTACGGTCAAATCGCAGGAGGCGATTCAGGCTGCCAGTGGGCATGCCGCCGAAAATGGCAATCCGGAGGTCCTCCCGCTTCACTTGATGGCAGCGCTGCTGGAAGACCGCGAGGGGGTCGTGATTCCGGTTCTTGAAAAGGTGGGTGTGCCGGTGCAGCAACTGCTCGCAGGGGTGAACTCTGCGATTGAGAAGCTGCCCAAGGTTCAGGGTGGCACGCAGCCCGGAATGAGTACAGCTCTCCAAAAAGTCTTAGAACAGGGCTTCAAAGAAGCCGAAAACTTCAAGGACGACTACGTCTCGACCGAGCATCTGTTGCTCGCCCTGGCAAGGGCAAAGGGGGATCCGGTTCAGACGGCTCTCGCCGCGCTCGGTGCAACGCACGACGCAATCCTGAAGGCTTTGAGTGCAGTCCGCGGCTCGCAGCGAGTAACGGACCAGACGCCCGAGGGCAAGTTTCAGGCACTTGAAAAATATGCAAAGGATCTGACGGATCTGGCACGTCGCGGCAAGCTCGACCCGGTCATCGGCCGCGATGAGGAGATTCGCCGTGTGATTCAGGTGCTCTCCCGCAGAACGAAAAACAACCCGGTGCTGATCGGTGAGCCCGGCGTAGGCAAAACCGCAATCGTCGAAGGTCTGGCACGCAGAATCTTCCTTGGTGACGTCCCGGAAGTTCTCAAAAACAAGCGAGTCTGTTCGCTCGATCTCGGCGCCATGATCGCCGGAGCGAAGTTCCGCGGCGAGTTTGAAGACCGTTTGAAGGCTGTTCTCAAGGAGATCGAAGAGTCGAACGGCGAGATCATCCTGTTTATTGACGAGTTGCACACTCTCGTTGGTGCTGGGGCCAGCGAGGGCGCACTCGATGCCAGCAACATGCTCAAGCCTGCACTGGCACGTGGTGGTCTGCGTGCTATTGGCGCAACCACGCTCAATGAGTACCGCAAATACATCGAGAAAGATGCCGCCCTGGAACGCCGCTTCCAGATTGTCTTCGTCGGGGAACCCAACGTAGAAGACACCGTTGCAATTCTGCGTGGACTTAAAGAGAAGTATGAAGCCCACCACAAAGTTCGTATCAAGGATTCCGCGATCGTGGCGGCAGCAACCTTGTCGCATCGCTATATCTCCGACCGTTTCCTTCCCGACAAGGCCATTGACCTGGTCGACGAAGCAGCAGCCGCGCTTGCGATTCAGATCGGCTCCGTCCCCGTCGAGATCGATGATTTGGAGCGTCGCGCGACCTCGCTCGAAATCGAACGCGCAGCGCTGAAGAGAGAAAAGGACGCTGCTTCGAAAGAACGTCTCGAGGCTGTCGAACGTGAACTGGCCGAAGTCAAGGAACAAGTCTCCGGACTCCGTGCTCGCTGGCAGAAGGAGCGCGGCGCCATCGGCAAAATCGCAGAACTCAAAGAGAGACTCGAAGCTCTGCGGTTCCAGATGAGCGAAGAGACTCGCAAGGGAAACCTGCAGCGCGCCGCCGAGTTGCAATACGGCGAGATTCCAAAGCTCGAGGCGGAACTGCGGGAGCTCACTGCAGAACAGGACGCCGCAACTCGCGAAGATGCAGCGGAAGCCGCAAAAGGAGTTGCTAAAAAGCCGTCGCGCATGTTGAAAGAAGAGGTCGACGAAGAGGATGTTGCTGCCATTGTCTCCAAGTGGACCGGCATTCCTGTCGCGAAGATGCTCGAAGGCGAGATGCAGAAGCTGGTGCAGATGGAAGACCGTCTCCGCGAGCGAGTCGTTGGCCAGGATGAGGCGCTCAATGCAGTAGCGAATGCGATTCGCCGCTCTCGGGCAGGGCTAAGCGACCCCAAGCGCCCGATTGGTTCATTCATCTTCCTCGGCCCCACCGGCGTCGGCAAAACCGAAACAGCCCGTGCACTTGCGGAGTTTCTCTTCGACGACGAGGCCGCAATGGTTCGAATCGATATGAGCGAGTACATGGAGAAACACGCCGTGGCCCGCTTGATCGGAGCCCCTCCGGGATATGTCGGCTACGATGAAGGCGGGCAATTGACCGAAGCCGTTCGTCGTCGTCCATATTCGGTCGTGCTCTTCGATGAGATCGAGAAGGCGCATCCGGATGTCTTCAACGTGCTGCTTCAGGTTCTGGACGACGGGCGCCTCACTGACTCGAAAGGCCGAACGGTCGACTTCAAGAATACCGTTCTCATCATGACCTCGAATGTTGGTGCGGGGCAGCTGTCAACTGCATGGGCGCAGGGCGAAGATGGTTTTGAAGAAGCCAAAGGTCGCGTCATGGACGAGCTCCGTAAGCACTTCAAGCCGGAATTCCTCAACCGGGTCGACGATGTCGTCGTCTTCCATCCGCTAGGCGATGAACAACTGGCTCACATTGTCGATCTCCGGCTGAAGGACCTTCAGAACATGCTCGCAGACCGCAAGATCACACTCGAGCTCACTGACAGCGCGAGAAAGGCAATCTTCAAGGCCGGATACGACAAGGCTTACGGCGCGAGACCGTTGAAGAGAGCGATCCAGAGACTCGTACAGGACAAACTGGCCGTCAGGATCCTTGATGGCAGCGTGTTGCACGGCGATCATGTTGTGGTAAAAGCCGGGAAAGATGGCCTGGAGTTTACCGTGACCGGCCGGGAAGTCGGCTCGGCATAACCCGGCTGATTTGTGATCAATACAGGCGGAGGGTAAATATCCTCCGCTTCTGATTTGAATCTGCGAATCATGGAAACTGCCGAATGCCCTGACGCCTAGGTTCGGTTTTCGAACCTCCATCACTCTCCTGAGCCCTACGTATACTGGCTGAAGCGTGGTTATCCAAGGAATAGTTTGCTGAATGAGTAAAACAGCGGTGATTATCGGAGCAGGCCCAGCGGGATTGACCGCGGGGCTGGAACTGCTGAGGCGATCCGATGTCAAGCCGATCATTCTGGAGGCAAGCCAGGATATCGGCGGCATCTCCCGGACTATCAAGTACAAAGGCAATCGCATGGATATCGGCGGCCACCGCTTCTTCTCCAAGAGCGACCGTGTGATGCAGTGGTGGATCGGCCTGATGCCGCCCGATGTAGACGATGCCGCCTCAGATTCCCCGTCTGACTCCAAATCGGATGAGGCCGAGATTACCTATCAGGGAAAGAAGCGCATCGTTGCGATCCCCGCGCATTTGCCCCAGGAGCCGGTACTCCGCGGCGCAGGCCCAATCGATCATCATGCCGGAAAAGAGCTGGACAACGACGATGAGTCGGAACCGGAAGATCCCGATATCCTTGTTGCCGTTGCTCCGCACGATCCCGACCTCGTAATGCTGATCAGGCCACGAAAGAGCCGCATCTACTATCTCCGCAGATTCTTCGACTATCCGATCACGCTGACTGGAACTACTCTGAGAAACCTTGGAGCAGCCAGGACCTTTCGTGTTGGAACCAGTTACCTGAAATCCCGAATGACCCGGATCAGCCCCGAGAAGAGTCTTGAGGATTTCTTGATCAATCGATTCGGGCGCCGGCTGTATCTAACATTTTTCAAGAGCTACACAGAAAAGGTTTGGGGAACGCCCTGCAACGAAATCTCCGCAGAGTGGGGCGCGCAACGAATTAAAGGTCTTAGCCTGACATCCGCCGTCAAACACTTCTTAAAAAAAACCTTCGGAAAAAGGAAGACCGGCGACCTCGCGCAAAAAGGTACAGACACAAGTCTGATCGAGCGGTTCATGTATCCAAAGTTCGGTCCCGGCCAGCTCTGGGAACACGTCGCCGATCAGATCCGCGCTAAAGGCGGAGAGATTCACATGGGTTGGAAGGTCGATCACCTTCACTGCGAAGGTGACCGAGTCGTGTCGCTCGACGCAGTCAACGAGCAGGGAGAGCGGCGAACATTTGCGGGCGATTATTTTTTCTCCACCATGCCGATGCGTGAGCTGGTAGAGGCGATCGACACACCTGTTCCCGAAAACGTCCGCGAAGTAAGCGCCGGCCTTCAATATCGCGATTTCATTACAGTTGGCCTCCTCGCAGACAGATTGAAAGTGAAGGAGTCGGATGGCGGACTCCTCAAGGACACCTGGATCTATGTGCAAGAACCCGATGTATTACTCGGAAGGTTACAAATATTTAACAACTGGAGCCCCTACCTCGTCTCTGATCCAACTAAAGTCTGGATTGGACTTGAATACTTCTGCTACGACACGGATGCTCTGTGGAAGATGCCCGACGAGGATCTTAAAAATTTCGCCATCAGCGAAATAGCGAAGATAGGAATCCTGGATGCCGAAGATATCTCCGATGGCCACGTCGTCCGAGTACCCAAAACCTATCCGGCGTACTTCGGCACCTACGACCGTTTCGACGAGTTGCGGCAGTTCACCGACAGCTTTGAAAATCTCTTTCTGGTAGGCAGAAACGGAATGCACAAATACAACAACCAGGATCACAGTATGCTCACCGCCATGACTGCTGTCGACGGCATCGTAGCAGGCCATGTCGATAAAGCTTCACTCTGGCAGATCAATACCGAACAGGAGTACCACGAGGAGAAGAAATAAAACATTGAAGAAGATACTTATCCTCGGGTCTCTCCTGCTGGTTGTCTTTGCTGTTGCCTTTCGTCAACGGATCTTCGTTCGCGATCCTTTCGGCAAAATAGAGCGAAACGGATCTAAACAGACTGATGCGCGCTTGTACATCAACTACTCGAACGATGTCCTGATCGAAGACGCGAGCCACAGATTTCTGCTCGTCCAATCTCCTGCTGCTCTACCCGGAGTTCCACAGCATCTCTTCTGTTTCACTGGCTTGCTCTGCTGGATTGACGCAGATCAAGCGACCCTGTTTCCAATTGAAGGTGTAGGTGGCAAAACGCCGGCAACAATGACTGGAAAAGAGGTTAACTTCGTCGATGAGTCCTCAGCCAAAGTCAGAGTGATTCTGTATTAGTGGTTGTTCGGCCCGAAAAGGCATAACCTGATAAATCCAATCTGGGTGTTCAAACGATACTTTTGTGATGCGTTGTCACCAGCGTAGGACAGGAGTTCAGATGCCAGACGATCCAGCCAGCTCGAATCTTCCGGAAGAGCCGATCAAATCTGCAACTCGGCCCCCTTCGTCCGATGTAGCTGCTCTTCCTGAGATGCCTCCGTCGGCGGCAGAATCAGTAGTTTTGACTGAGACCAAAGCTCCTCTGCGGGAGCCGCAACCGCTCGCTCCTCCCAGGCCGACAATTCGCCTGGAGAGAAAACATCCTCTCGCAATTCGATGGATGCATTGGATCAACTTCCCTGTCCTCTTCACTATGATCTGGAGCGGCCTGCTGATCTACTGGAACGACTCCGACAACGCATACCAGCATCCTCATGCGGTCTATCGAATCGGAATCGGTTCGCTAACTCTCGTTCGAATGTTTCCGCCGTGGTTCTGGAAGGCGATCAACGCACCCTACCGCGTAACCGAAGGCCTGGGCTATCACTTCTTCTTTATGTGGATCTTCGCGATCAATGGGATCCTGTACGTAACCTATCTTGCGATCTCAGGTGGGTGGCGACTGCTTGTTCCCGAACGAAGATCGATCCGAGATGCAATTCAGGTCACGCTCGTGGATCTGCATCTCCGCAAAGGCCTCCCACGCCAGAAAAAATACAACGGTGCCCAGAAGATCGCGTACACAACGATAATTCTGATGGGATTTGGATCGTTGGTAACTGGCCTCTCCATTTACAAGCCGACGCAGGCACATTGGCTCTCAACACTGCTCGGCGGCTATGAGATGGCGCGGTGGGAACACTTCTGGCTCACCATGGGTTTCTGCGGATTTTTTGTCGTCCACGTAGTTCAGGTCATCCTGGCAGGATGGAACAACTTCAGATCCATAGTAAGCGGCTACGAAATTGTTCCCGCAACGAAGCCTTCCCTTGAAGAAGAAAGGAACCTGCGATGAGCGACGGACACGAAGAACGCAAGGAACAGGAAGAACGGCGCAAGTGGGAAGAAAAGCGCAAAGGCAGCGACGACGATCGTCCGCGGGAGTGGGAAAAAGATGGAGCTCCGGAGAGAAGAGATTCACTCGCGGTAGAGGCGCTTGACGCAGCCGTGCGCGCTGAATCGGCTTGGCGCACTCGACGCAGCTTTTTAGTCGCAGCAGCGGCCGCAGCAGGAGGCTACAGCTTCTACCGTTGGATTGATCGTAGCCCGGGCGACCAACTGCTCCCACGCCCCTTGAGGAAGATGCTGAACTTCAATGCGAAAGTCGCGCGTGGCGTCTTCGATGAACGCGCTCTCGCCCCTACCTATCCCGCCAGTCGGTCGATGGAGTTGCGTACCAACGGCAACTACGGACTCAAGATGGATCTCGTACCGAAGAGCTACCGGCTTCAGTTGGTCGGCGTAGAAAATGCAAAGCGCTTCCCTCAATATGTCGATGATGTGACAGCGTGGGAGTACCAATACGCTGAAAAAAAAGAGCCCGCTCCAGTCGAGCACGACACGAAGGTCGCTCCGAAAGACGACGCAAAGATCGACTCGAACAGCGACGCTGGCGCCGGCGAAGGCCCAATGATGCGGGGCGGCGCAGCGAGCACGATGGTCTCTGCTACCCCACAAAAAGAAGAGACGAAATTACCGCCCGCCTTCGAAAAAGCACTTGCAGATTTAAGAAAGTCGCAGGGAAACAAGCGTCCCCGTGGCCAAGAAGAGGCAGGTATGTCGGACAACACGCTCGATCCGGGAACGCCAGGATTATTGTTGACGATGGAAGATGTAACCAGCCTGCCGCATTATGAACTAGTAACGGAGTTCAAGTGCATTGAGGGATGGAGCCAAATCGTTCATTGGGGCGGGTACCGTCTGGCCGATCTCATTGCGAAGTACCCACCGGCAAGGAGAGCCAATGGCTCTCTCCCGAAGTACGTTTATATGGAGACGCCTGACGGTGACTACTACTGCGGCTACAGCCTGCAGGCATGCATGCACCTGCAGTCTTTGCTGGTTACAGAGATTGCCGGCACTCCTCTAACTCAGTGGCACGGTGCACCGATTCGGTTACATATGCCGATCAAATACGGTTACAAACAGATCAAGCGAATCGGGCTGATCGCCTATACCAACGAACAGCCCGATGATTACTGGACGAAACTCGGATACGATTGGTACGCAGGCCTCTAGTTTTCGTTTGTTGGCAGACCAATATTCGTAGTCGCTTCTTGCCCAGGATTCTGCCTTTCAAACTCCCGGAGTCCCTTGGTGAAAGAAAAGCTGCCAGCGGCTATCGCGGAAGATCCACAAAGAAGAGCGGTGCGAAACGAGATGGGATATCGTGGCTTTGTAGGTAGCTAGCGCTATGTCTTCAGCCAGCGGTTCGACGTAGTAGTTATGGATCGTCGCGGCGCGCGGCTCGCTTTTAAGCAATGCATCAATCACCTGCTGGCGGTTGAAGATGCGGCCCGAGACACAGAATTCTTTGAACTCGTCGGCGAAGAAAGGGATCAGCACGGTGCGATCACGTTCACGATCAGGATGCAGAAGACGTTCTTCCAGCGAATAAAGATGATCTTGAACTTGGGGATTGCTCATAACTGGGAGATTACTCATATGGACGACTCCAATTGTTATACGAACGACACGGCGCGTGGTTTCACACCGGCGACTCTCCGTGCCGGGATTTTATCGAGTTGCGTCGCCCTGCTGCGGTCTGCGGGCAAGAGCAACCCGTGGAATAGTTTGGAGGTCATTGAGAAACAAAACGTTGTCCCAGCCGTCAAGTAAACTTGCGATCGCAATCTGTTGGCCCTGCCCAATCTCCATGGCGAGGAGACCATTTGGTTTGAGCGCAAGCAACGCCTGAGGAATCAGCCGCTGGTAGACATCCAACCCGCTTACCCCGGCAAAGAGGGCCGAGGCGGGCTCGAACTCCCGAACCTCCGGGTGCAGAGTTTTGCGATCAAGTTCTGCAACATACGGCGGGTTACTTACCACTGCATCGAAGCTTCCACACAATGGCATAACAGCCGAAAGCAGATCCGACTGAAGAAACTCAATTCGTTCTGCAACCCTATGTTTATGAGCATTGTCCTCGGCGATTGCGAGTGCCGCTGCCGAAATGTCAAGAGCCGTAATCTCAGCCCGTGGAAGGTGAACCGCGAGAGCAATCGCAATCGCCCCTGATCCGGTGCCGATATCGGCAATCCGCAAAGGCCGATCCCCCGTCAAAAGCTTCACCACCACCTCAACCAGCAATTCCGTCTCTGGCCGCGGAATCAGCACAGCCGGTGAAACCTTCATCGCGAGCCCATAGAACTCTTGTTGTCCTGTGATGTATTGGATCGGCTCCCGCGTCAGTCTGCGGGCAACTTTACAGTCGTATGCGATCTGTTGATCCGCAGTCAGTTCTCGTTCGGGATACGCCAGCAGAGTTGCACGCGAAACCCCGAGCGTATGCAACAGAAGAAATTCAGCATCCCCGCTTGCCATAGCCGTCAACTGTTCGTCGGCCGCAAGTTGAGCGAAGGCAGCGGCGATAGCTTGACGAAGGTTCATTGTCTGGGACCGGACAAACTCAGCGATTCTCAATCAGCAAAGCGTTGCCGTCGGGATCCTTAACCACCAGCGAAGCACCGTTCTTCTCCACGGCCACGCCTTCCTTGTGGAGACGCTTGGCAGCTTTGGTCAGGTTGTCAGTTCCAAACGTCAGTCGAGCCTCAGAACCCAACGTTGCTGCAACGATCTCCACCTCCTCGCCTGACTCACCGGGAAGGTGCATCACCATCTGATCCCCGGCAATCGGCTTGAAGTGCAGCTCATTGATGTAGAACTCGCGAGCTCCTCCAGTGTCCTTCATCGCAAGTGCAACCGCAACCATCTTCGTTGCCACCCGGTCTGTACCCAGATGCTTTCCCTGGTCGTTGCTGTGCAGCGATCCCGGCAGGTATTGCGTGTACTCGATATTCTGAGGACCAAACGGCTGCTGCGGCCCCGCCATCGTAAAGAGCAGATTCCCGGCGCCTGCCTTGCGAACTGAAGTAGGAGTCAACCCGCGGCCTATATAGTCTTCATAAATGGCGTTCAGATCGATGCCCTCAAAACAAAGGTGCAGAAACCCAACCTTAGGGTCGCGTTCCGTTGTCGGATACAGCTCAATGAACTGGTTATCGTTGATCTTGATGAACGATTCATAAGGAATGTCGTTTTTCCGAAGGTCGAAGGCCTGCTCGAAGCCGAGCTTCTGATAAAACGCAATTGAAGCCGCCAGATCGTGCACGCGAATCGCGACATGCGCAATACCATTGAAAGGCGGGGGTGGCACGCCATCGGATTGGGAGTGGGCGACGCTGCTAAAAAAGGTGAGCAGCAGAGTCACGAGCAAGGTTCTGACGTGGGAAGCCGATTGCGGATTCATTTCCTGTTCCTTCAGTCGCGAGAGTTTCTCAAGGGATTGTAGTATTGCTTTCCTTGCCTGTACCGCAAGGGACATGGATTAAGATACCGCTTTACAGCAATTTGCAAAAATTCCAAGGTTGGCAGAAAGAGGGAAAGAGATGGGCGGGCAGATAAGTCGCGTTTCAGGTTGGATAGGTCTTCTCGCAGTCGCGTTTGGTCTTTTCACATCGGTAACGACCCTTCACGCACAAGCTGCGCCGACGCTCCAGGTCACTTCAGCTCTTGGAAGAAAACTATATTCGCTTCCCGACGATAACAGCGTAATCGCAGCTCGCCAAAAGCTTGCTGCCGATCCCAAAAACGTGGAGCTGGTGCTGGCGCTCTCCAAAGCACAGGCAGGGCGAAGGCAATATAAAGAAGCAATTGCGACTTGCACTACCGAGCTTTCCCTCGCGCCCAAAGATGCAGACCTCTACGTCGAACGGGGCCATCGCGAGCTCGGCTTGCGCGAATTCCATCCAGCGATGGAGGATCTCAGGCGCGCTACAGAATTAGACCCCCAGAATCTCGACGCGTTCTACCACCTTGGCCTCGCTCATTATTTTCTGGGAGAGTTCGCTGCTGCGGCAGCTTCCTTCGATGCGGCCCGCACGCTTGCAAAGAACAACGACAGCCTCATCGATGCCTCAAACTGGCTCTACGTCTCTCTGCGTCGTGCGGGAGACGAAACCAAAGCGGCCGAAGTTCTGACTAGAATCACACCTGACGTCAAAAACAACGAACCGCACCTATTCTTCTATCTCAGTCTTCTGCACTTCTATCAGGGCAACGCCACCGAGCGAGATATCCTGCCTCCACCTGCGAAGCCGAACGATGTAGAAGCCGAGCTGAGGTTCAACACAGTCAGTTACGGCGTAGGAAACTGGCACCTCTACAATCACGAATTACCTCGGGCAGTGAGTTTGTTCAGTGAAGTGGTTAAAGGCGAAGCCTGGAACTCATGGGGTTTTATCGGCTCTGAGATGGAACTCGCTCGGATGAAGAACTAAAGCCCCTCAGGCCGCCTGTGTCTCAGCCTTCAGCTTCTCCGCCGTGTAATGTGCAATCAGCGCATCGATTGTCGGCTGCAGCATTCCTTCCATCACCATGCCAAGCTGATGGTTCGTCAAGCCAATGCGGTGATCCGTAAGCCGGTTCTGGGGGAAGTTGTACGTCCGAATCTTCTCCGAGCGGTCACCTGAGCCAATCTGCTGCTTGCGATCCTTCGCCTGCTCCTGGTGAATCCGCTCCTCCTCGACCTCATACAACCGGGCCCGAAGAACGCGCATTGCCTTCTCGCGATTCTTGATCTGTGACTTCTCATCCTGACAACTGACAACGGTATTCGTCGGAATATGCGTAATCCGTACCGCTGAGTAGGTTGTATTTACCGATTGTCCGCCCGGTCCCGACGAGCAGAAGGTATCAATCCGCAAGTCCTTCGCCTCAATCTTGATATCGACCTCTTCCGCCTCCGGCAACACCGCAACTGTAATTGCGGAAGTATGCACGCGTCCCTGCGTCTCGGTCGCCGGAACCCGCTGCACACGATGCACACCAGACTCATACTTCAACTGCGAATAAACGTTATCGCCTTCGATAATGGCGGTAACATCCTTCAGCCCATGTCCAATGCCCGACTCGGTCTGCGAAAGAATCTCTACCTTCCATTTGTGCTGCTCCGCGAACCGCATGTACATGCGAAAAACTTCAGCGACAAATAATGCAGCCTCGTCTCCGCCGGTCCCCGCACGAAGCTCGAGAATCACGTTCTTCTCATCGTTCGGGTCTTTCGGCAGCAACAGAACCTTAAGCTCCTCCTCGACCGGAGCAATCCTTGGTTCCAACGTGGCAAGCTCTTCCTCTGCCATCGCCTTCACATCGGGGTCCGGATCGGTGAGCATAGCCTTGGCTTCAGCGATGCCCTCCTTGATCTTCCGGTACTCGCGAAACTTTTCGACCGTAGGCTCCATCTGGCGATGCTGCTTGGCAACGGACTGAAATTTCTTCTGGTCCTGTACCAGTGTCGGATCGGACATCTGACGGCCCAGGTCTTCATAGCGGGCTTCGAGTTGGTCGAGGCGGTCAAACATAACTACTCCTATGAGATAAAGTGCAATCTGTCTAAAAAAGAGGAAGTGAAGGATCGGCGCAGCTAGGCAAAGTCGTGACGGTCAAAAGACTCGGTCACGCGGGGCAGAATCACCGGATTTGCGGCTGGAATCATCACTCTTTAGATGTTACTCCTGTCATGGGCGATGCGAAACGCATCTTTTAGAAAGAGATACGCGGGAATCACTTCAACCCGAAGGCAGGAGTTGGCGGAATGGCTCAAGGAATGGCTCAATTTGCGGCACTTGCGATCGTCGCCGAACGGCTGGCAGGCGAACCCGGCAAGCTGAAAAAACGAGCCGCCATCGCTCAGACCATCTCGGCCGTCCACGGCGCCGCACCCCAAGCCGATGACGCCGGACTCTTTGCCCTCTATCTCTCAGGAAACCCATTCCCGGAAGCGGATGCCCGAAAACTGAACGCTGGTGGAGCGCTCCTCTCGAAAGCCCTTCTTGCCGTCAGCGGAGCGACCGATATAGCCCTCACTGCGGCCTACCGCAAGCACGGAGACTTGGGCGCGGCCGCCTTCGACCTCCTCATCAACTCACCCGCCGCCCAAAATGAACCTGAGCTGACACTCTCTGAAATAGCTGAAAACTTTGCTGCGATGGCCGTAGCCAAAACCACAGCAATCCGCGCCGCCCTACTCGAAGCCATGCTTCGCCGCGCCACTCCCATCGAAGGAAAGTACCTCCTCAAACTCATGCTCGGAGACATGCGCGTCGGTGTAAAGCAAAGCCTCGTGGAAGAATCAATCGCCGCAGCCGCAAACGCACCCGTCGAAGCCGTCCGCCGCGCCGTCATGCTGGAAGCGGATCTGGCCTCCGCAGTACAACGCGCATTCGCAGGAACTCTCAACGAAGCACGAATGCGCCTCTTCCATCCTCTCGGCTTCATGCTGGCTTCGCCTGTCGAAAGCCCAGAAGAAGCGGTCGAACACTTCACCGCAAAACCAACCAAACCACTGCCCTCGTATCAGGAAACCCGCATCATCGAAGCTTTTCTCGAGGACAAATACGACGGTATGCGCGCGCAAGTCCACTGCGGAGACGCCAGCCAGCCCGGCAGAGTCGCCATCTACTCCCGCAACCGCGAAGACATCACCGAAAGCTTTCCCGAACTCGAAGAGGCCTTCGCCCATGTTCATCCCGAACAAGATGGCGCGCTGATCTTTGACGGAGAGATCCTCGGCTGGGATCTCGAGCAGTCACGCGCTCTGCCCTTCGCCGTCCTCGGCCAGAGAATCGGCCGTAAGCGTGTCTCCAACGAGTGGCGGCAAACCGTACCGGTTATCTTCATGGCCTTCGATCTTATGTACGCTCGCGGTGATCTTCTCCTCGAACTCCCACTCCGTGAACGGCGCAATCGCCTCGAAGCCATTGTAGAAAATCTCGTGGACCGAACCGTCTCACCCCTCGTCGTCGACGAACGCGCCCGTCAGCCGCAAACCGTTCTCTTCGCTGCCGAAGAATCTCCCCCCATCGAAAGACTCCTCATCTCTCCATCCCGCCTCGTCGAAAGCGCCGAGGACATCGACCGCGCCTACGCCGAAGCTCGTGCCCGCGCCAACGAAGGAGTCATGCTCAAAGCCGCAAACTCCGCCTACCAGCCCGGCCGCCGCGGTATCGCATGGGTTAAGCTCAAACGCGAGCTCGCCACCCTTGACGTTGTCGTCACTGGAGCCGAGTTCGGCCATGGCAAGCGCGCTGGAATCCTCAGCGACTATACCTTCGCAGTCCGCGGCCCCAACGGCGAACTGCTCAACGTAGGCAAAGCCTACTCCGGCCTCACCGACGCCGAAATCGCCGAGATGAGCGCATGGATGATGGAGCACACCCTCGAAGATCAGGGCCACTTCCGCACTGTTGAGCCGCTCCGAATCCTTGAGGTCGCTTTCAACAACATCATGCGCAGCGGCCGCCACTCCAGCGGGTTTGCCCTGCGTTTCCCTCGAATTATGCGCATTCGCACCGACAAGCCTTTCGCCGAAATCGACACTCTCGAACGAGTCGAAGAAGTCTATCAATCGCAGGTCGACAAACCAGTAGATACATAAAGGCAATCACTCATCGCTTTGGCAATCCCGCCATCGCGCGGCTACTATGGCAACAGCCTCCCAAATCAAGGAGATTTCGCCATGCGGCTTTTCCGAGCCCTCGTTCTGCCAATCGCCATTCTCGGCGCCGCCACTTTCACTTTCGCTCAGAGCCACACTGCAGATGCCAATGCGATTCGCGCAATACTCGACAAGCAGGTCGTCGACTGGAACCGCGGCGACATCGATACCTTTGTCACCAGCTACAAAAACTCACCAGACATTCTCTTTATGGGCCAGCCTATTGCGCGGGGTTATCAGCAGATGGTGGAAAGATACCGCAGGGTCTACTCTACGCACGAGAAGATGGGCACGCTCACTTTCTCCAATCTTGAAGTCCAGCCTCTCGACGCACACTTCGCTACCACAACCGGAAACTTCCACCTCGATCGCATCGCTGCTGCCGGAGGCAACGTAGACGGCTATTTCCTTCTCGTATTTGAAAAGACTTCTGATGGATGGAAGATCATTCGCGACGCCACCACCGTTCCGCCCAAAAAGTAGGCTCAATAAAATTCGTTAAAAGAAAAGTCCGGAAATCGCACACCTGAACCCTCGCTCCCTCCGGCAACATCACACTCTCATCAAGGAGTCGTAATGGAATATCGTCAGCTAGGAAAATCTGGTCTCAAAATCCCTGCTCTCAGCTTTGGCGCAGGTACATTCGGCGGCGGCAACGAATTCTTCAACGCGTGGGGAGCTACCGACGACATTGACGAAGCCAGAAAAATCGTCGACATCTGCATAAGCGCCGGCATGAACCTCTTCGACACGGCAGATATCTACTCCGACGGCCAAAGCGAAGTCGTCTTAGGTAAAGCGATCGATCATCTGAATCGTGAAGATATCCTCATTTCAACGAAGGCCACCTTCCGCTTAGGCAAGGGACCAAATGACATCGGCTCCTCGCGCTATCATCTCATTCAGTCCGCCGAGCGCTCCCTCAAGCGCCTCAACACGGATTACATTGACATCTACCACCTCCACGGTTTTGACGCGACCTCACCAGTAGAAGAGACACTCCGAGCACTCGACGATCTCGTCCGCGAAGGCAAGATCCGCTACATTGCCTGCTCCAACTTCTCCGGCTGGCATCTCATGAAATCTCTCTCTGTCAGCGAGCGTTACGGCTGGTCGCGCTACGTCGGCCACCAGGCCTACTACTCTCTCATCAACCGCGAGTTCGAGTGGGAGCTGATGCCGTTAGCTCTCGATCAGGGAGTGGGCACACTCGTCTGGTCGCCGCTTGGCTGGGGACGCCTTACCGGCAAAATCCGCCGCGGCTCTCCAATCCCCGCTGTGAGCCGTCTTCACAAGGCTGCAGCTGAAGGCCCACAGGTCCCCATGGAACATCTCTACAAAGTTGTCGACGCCATCGATGCCATCGCAAAAGAGACCGGAAAAACCGTCCCGCAGATCTCGCTCAACTGGCTCCTCCAGCGCCCAACCATCTCAACGCTCATCGTAGGCGCGAGAAATGAAGAGCAGCTAAGACAAAATCTCGGTGCAATCGGATGGAACCTCACCAAAGAACAAATAGCCAAGCTCGATGCAGCAAGCGAAGTCCCACTCACCTACCCCTACTGGCACCAGCGCCAATTCGAGGAACGCAATCCGCGGTCGGTGTAAAAATCAGCCGCGGCATTCCGTGTCTGCTTATTGCGGGTGAAATCCGCGGTTCGGATCGTAAGAAAACTTCATGAGTCCATCGCGATAGTCAATCCCAATCGTCATCTGCGCCAGTGCTGTGTAACCGATAAAGCCTGCGATCTCCAGACCCGTACTTTTGCTGATCGATGGTGAATCGAAGGCCACAACGTCCCTTACGTTCTGAGAGACATTTGCGAACCGAAATGTAATGCTTTCTGCCGTATAAACCGAACTGACCTGGCCGCTCAGTCCACGCACCTTGATGTTGTCATTGCTGTGAACCTTTGTTACCTCGCGCGCTACTTCAGGTGAGATTGTCGTTGAAAAAGCTCCTGTATCCAGAATGAACAGCTTGTGTGGGCCGTTGTTGAGCATGGTCAGGATCATCAATTGATGTCCAACGCGGTAGATTGGCGTCCAGTCCTTCATCTCCGGCGCAACGTAACGGTCCTGCGGTCCCTTCGCCGTGGGTTTGGTTGAGTTGGTTGAGACATCGCCCTTTCCGGCTACATCCTCATCATCGTCACCTGTCGTCTGAAGCGTCGGTCTCGCTGGTCCTGCATCAGTAGGTCTCGGCGGCAATAGCCGAAGTTGCGGTTTCCGCATCGGATAGTCCAGCGTGATCTCAAAACGCGAGAACACGTCCATTCCGATCAGTCCGTCGCCATCTGCAACGCTGCGTTGATCGACTACATCAACTAAGCAATCCTGAATTCGAGGTCTCCAATTTTGATGTTATCTGCATAGGCCCTATAAGCCGCCTTGCGGCCCTGACTTCCGATTCCGCCAACTTCCATCTTGCTGAACTCCTTCATCCCAGCGTGTTCAGCGACCGAGCGGCTGATTATGAGCCCGCTTACTCCAGTATCGATCTGCAGGCGGGAGTTGTGGTTGTTGAACTTTACATCCAGACCGAAAGCTCGAGTATGCGTTCAGTCTTGCATTATCGGTACAAAGGGGATAGTTGCAGCATTTGTGGATGAGACGAGACGGCATGACTTGTGCGGCTGTTCGACGTGCTTTTTTAACTCATTCAGATAAAAGCCGAGACTCTTTTTCGTTCCTTCGTCTTCACCACCGCCGTCGGCAAGATAGGATTCCAGCTCAGTAATCCGCTCTTTCATTGGAAGAGTTTCCAGCCAAAACCGTCGAATTCTGGGGTTATGCGGATCAAGCGAATGTGCGAGACTAATCTCCTTTGCCGACGATCCGTAGCAACAGAGGTCCGCTTTCGAAGCGGATTCGGCGGATAGCCAACAAGAAATAACGATCGAAGGCCCTGAGAGACAATCCATTCCGAAGTAGTGAGTGGGCCACTTGGCGGTGGCCATCGCATTAACGAAGGCGCTTTCCGTCTTCGCGTGCGTGCTGCCGGTTTCGTCCCGGCTTCAGATACTCGCGGATAGTTACAAGGACTCTAGGCGGTGGCATGGTTGGGTCTTGCGCTGATACGAGACTGCAACCCACGAAAAGAAAGCACAAACCTACGGAGAGCATAGATAATTTTTTCATTTTATGGTCAGCCTCCTTGGCTGGAAAGCGTAGATGAGCAATAGAGAACACCGACGAATGGGCATTGAGTTCATTGGAGAAAGCTCGGACGAAGTGAATCGACTTCAGTAGCGTGGGCCCAGGAATCACCACTCAGGGAAGCCTCGAACCAGGTCTGGCTCGACGCTGTAACTTATTGATTCCAATGAACGGAATGAGAGAGGACTCTAGGGAAACAAATTTCAATCTAAAAGATTAGCCGCGTTCCCACCTCGGCTGCGCTGATTTCGAACTTGCTAAACGTTCAAAATTCTAGTGACCAGCGGATGGGCTTGCGTGTTTTGGAGGTCGCGGAATGAAAAACAGCAGCGGCAGCATGCAAGCGCAGAAGATGGTTAGGATCAGAATGATATCCAGGTACGCCAGCATCCCTGCCTGCCGGTGCAGCATGTTGTAGATATAGGCCTGCGCTTGATGCGACCCAGCGCCTGTCATCGGATTTCCACCACCGCCGTGCCCACCGCCAAACATAGGTTTCAGAGCCTTCAGTCGGTTCACGAATGCCGCATTCCCCGTCGTCAGGTTTCGAATCATGTTGTTCTCGTGCGCGGCTGTCCGCCGCGTCAGCATCGTCGCTACAAACGCAGTACCGCAAGAGCCGCCAATATTACGCGCAAGATTCGTCAGGCCGGAAACATCGTTATTCTCCGTCTGCTTCACTCCGATGTACGCGATCATGTTGATTGGGATAAATAGAAACGCCAGCCCCGAGGCCTGCACGCATCGCAGAAACACCAGCCGCCCGTACGAAATCCCCAGGTCCATCGTGTGCATCATGATCAACGCCAGCGTCAACATCGTAAATCCATATCCGATCAACTTGCGCGGATCGACCTTGCTTGAAAGGAAGCCAACGACCGGCATCATCGCCATCATCATGAAGCCTGCTGGCGACAGCACCATGCCTGCAAGCTCCGCCGTATAACCCAACAGCGTCTGCACGAACTGCGGGATCAGCACTGTCGTTCCATATAGCGAGAAACCCAGTACAAACATCAGCAGAAACGAGATCGCAAAATTACGCCGTTTGAACAGCGTCAAGTTCAGAATCGGCCTGTGTCCCTCGCGAAGCTGTTTTAACTCCCACCAGATCATCAGTACAAACGCAACCACACAGGCAATGACGAAGAACGCAATCAAGTGCGACGAGAACCAGTCATCCTCCTGACCTTTATCAAGGACAAACTCCAGCGAGCCAAATGTCAGACCCAGCAGGGCGAATCCAGTAAAGTCCAACTTGATTCCACCCTTCTGACTCTCTTCCACCTGCTTATGCACCCATGGTGGATCCTCGACAATCCTCGACGTCAGAAACAGCGATATCAGACAGATTGGCACATTCAGAAAGAAGATCCATCGCCAATCAAAGTTGTCCGTAATGTAGCCGCCCAGCGTCGGTCCAATCGCCGGAGCCACCACCACCGCGAGCCCATACATCGCAAACGCCTGTCCACGCTTCTCGGGCGGGAAAGTATCGGCGAGAATCGCCTGTTCCGATGGAGCCAATCCCCCGCCACCAATTCCCTGCAGCACACGAAAGAACACGAGCAATGGCAGCGAAGGGGCAAATCCGCACAGCGCCGAAGAGATGCCGAACAGCGCAACGCAAATCATGTAAAATTTCTTGCGCCCGATAAATGTCGTCATATAGGCGCCCGCCGGCAGAATGATTGCATTCGCCACCAGGTACGCGGTCAACACCCAAGTCGCTTCATCCTGAGTCGCACCCAATCCACCGGCAATATGCGGCAGCGCCACATTGGCAATTGAGGAATCCAACACCTCCATAAACGTCGCCAGCGTCACCGTCATTGCGACGATCCACGGATTGATTCGTGGTCGCCACGGCTGGTCCATGGTCGGCTTCGGATTCGTGGGCCGGACCTCAGATTGCTCTGCGCTGGGGAGTTCGAGTGTTGTGGAAGCCATGCAGTTCTTTAATTCGATTGTAGTGTCGGTAGTAGGGATTCAGAGTTTTTTGCCGGCACCGGCCAGTCTTTAGAATGGCTTATCCAAATTCTTAAATAAGTGATCGTTCGCGCAAGCCATTTCAGGAGGGTCTCCATGTACATTCCCAACGCAAACAAAGAGGATCGCATCCCTGTCTTGCACAAATTCATGCAGGATCATCCGTTTGCCTCACTCATCACCATGAACTCCTCCGGCCTCTTCGCGTCACACATTCCGGTAGTTCTCGAAGAAACTGGTCCACTTGGGCAATTGAAATGCCACATCTCCCGAGCCAACACCCAATGGCGAGACTTTACCCCTACCATTCAGGCTTTGGCCATCTTCAGCGGCCCTCAGCACTACATCACACCTTCGTGGTACCCGGAAAGACAGGAGACCGCAAAAGTAGTGCCCACCTGGAACTACGCAGTGGTTCACGCCTACGGCCATCTCAAAGTCGTCGAAGACTCCGAATGGCTCATGGCGCATCTCACAAGCCTGACCCACCAGCATGAAGCCGCCTCCCCCACCCCGTGGCAGATCGGCGATGCTCCATCCGATTACATTGCCACGCAGATTCGAGGTATTGTCGGCCTTGAGATGACCATCGAGCGTCTCGAAGGAAAGTGGAAAGTAAGCCAGAATCGCCCTGAACGCGACCGCATCGGCGTAGCCAATGGTTTGGCCGACCTGAACACAACCGAAAGCCTACAAATGAAAAACCTCGTGGAGAAACGGGATCGTCCGCCAAGCACTTCCTGAAAAATCGCGGTACGCTAGCTTTAATGTGCAAATACTCCCGTAGGACTTCTGTTCTTGGCACTTTTGCTCTGCTCGCATGTGCCTCTCTTCTTCCAGCACAGACAACGCAACAGCCCGCACCCGCCTCTCGAGCGCCTAGGGAGCCAACCGCGCAAGATCTGCTCCGCGGTACCTACGGTCCGTACCGCGCCAACAACGATCTCCTCTTCTATCACCTCGATCTCCGAGTCGACCCTCAAAAGAAGTTCATCAGCGGCACCAACACCATCCGCTTCAAGATGCTGCAGGATGGTACGCGCATCCAGCTCGAGCTCTATCCAACTCTGCAGATCGACAAGATCAACATGGGTTCCGCGACGCTCAAGTACGACCGCGACGGCGGCACCTTCTACGTAAACTTTCCTAGTACCCTCAGCAAGGGTAAAACCTACTCCATCGACGTTCATTACTCTGGCAATCCCACGGAAACGGGACGCTTCGGCTGCTTCAGCTTCAAGACCACTCCCTCCAGCCATCCCTGGATCACCACCGCATGCGAGGGCGACGGAGCCTACGTCTGGTGGCCCAATAAAGAGCAGTGGCGCGACGAGCCGCAGGAAGGCATGCTCATCACCGTCGCTGTTCCCAACGACCTGATGGATGTCTCCAACGGAAAATTCATGGGCAAGAAAGATCTTGGAGACGGCTACACTCGCTGGGATTGGCGCGTTCACTATCCCATTAACAACTACGATGTGGCGCTCAACATCGCCAACTACACGCACTTTGACGACAAGTTTCAGGGCCTCCCCCTGGACTACTACGTTCTTCCCGAAGATCTCGAAGGCGCCAAGCGCCAGTTCGCTCAGGTTCCCGGCATGATGAAGGCCTACTACCACTATCTCGGCGAGTACCCCTTCAAGAAAGACGGTTACAAGTTAGTCGACGTACCTTACTCCGGCATGGAGCACCAAACTGCCGTCTCCTATGGCAACCACTTTGCCAACGGCTATCTCAACCGCGACTGGACCGGCGTCGGCATCAGCCCGCGCTTCGATTTCATCATCATCCACGAGAGCGGGCACGAATGGTTCGGCAACGCCATCACCGCGGCCGACAAATCCGACATGTGGATTCACGAGGGCTGGACCACCTACCTCGAAGCTCTCTACGTCGAGTACACTTACGGCCACGATGACGCGCTGAAGTACCTCAACGCCTACAAGAAAAAAGTCAGAAACGACCGCCCCATCATCTCAGCACGCGGAACCAACGCCGAACCCCCGCAAGATCAGTATTTCAAAGGCGCTCTCTTCATCAACACCCTGCGCAGCATCGTCAACGACGACGCTAAATGGTGGCCCATGCTTCGCGGCTACTACCAGAAGTACAAATACCAGAACATCATGACCGAAGACATCATCGCCTACTTCAACCAGCAGATGGGAATGGATCTCAATCCGGTCTTCCGTCAGTATCTCTGGCACACCGCCATCCCCACGCTCGAGCTGAAATTCGACGAACCGGGCTCCGTGCAGTATCGCTGGGTAGCCGACGAAAAGGCCTTCAACATGCCCATTCGCGTGGGTTCACCCGACCACTGGGAGACAATCCATCCCACAACCGACTGGCAGATCGTGAAAACGCCGCTTACCAAAGATCAGTTTGATGTAGCCACCGATCTCTATTACGTCAACGTCAACAAGCCGTGAGAGATCCGAGTGTTCTGAAGATTATTTCTTCTTCGTTGGCTTGGGCTTTAGCGTCTTCGCGTACTCATAACTCATCCTGAAGTACGGCTGAAGCTCCTTGGCTCTTTTCAAAAGAGCGGCAGGAACCTCAACGTACTCCTTCATCGGCGAACCATACGCTTCGAAGATCCTGGTCTTATATTTCTTACAGAATGCCTCCCGTTTGTCCTCAGGAAGGCGGATCGCCAGCACCTGTGATTGATGAAGGAGTGTAAACATGTTGCCATTCAGCGAGGTGTAGGGATTTGTGGCACCCTTGCGCTCAACTTCCGGAGTGCTTGCAACAAGCTTGTCGTAGAGTTCTATAGTAGAAGATGAAGACGCGCCCTTCTTGGCTATGACCATGCTTCCTTCCTTTAAATCGGGATTGCAAGACAGGATACGGCGTTAGTGGATTCATACGATAGGTCGAACGACAGTTTGAAGCTAGAAAGTTCGCCCTCGGTAAGAAGTGGAGAAACAGGATGCATCCGGATCTTGAAAAACTGGTTGTCTTACAGACTCACGACATCGAAGCCAAACGTCTTCGCGATGAGATCGCCGCACTGCCGAAACACATCGCCGCGCTCGAAACCAGAGCCAAGGCAGTCGAAGGCCAGCGCGCTGTTGTCCTCGACCTCATCACCAAAGAAGAGGCTCTCCGTCGCCGTCAGGAGTCCGACATCAAGGACCACCAGGCCAAAATCGCGCGCATCCGTAAGCAGCTCGACCTCGCAACCACGACCGTGCAGGTCACGGCCTTCGAACATGAAATCTCCTTCGCTCAATCCGAAATAAGCCGTCTTGAAGACGCCGAGCTCGAAAGCATGGAACGCAGCGAAGGCCTTGAGTCACAGAAGAAATTAGCCGACGACGCCCTCACCGACACAAAAGCCACCCTCGAGCGCGAACGCATCCGCGCCACCGAAGCCATATCTAACGACAAGGATCTGCTCACCGCCGTCGAAGAGAAACGAAAAGCCGAGCGTGCAGATATTGGCGAGGACGCGCTGTCCATGTACGATCGCATTGCCAAAGCCAAAGGAACCGCCGTCGCAGAAGCTCTCAATCAAAAATGCATGGCCTGTCAGATGATGCTCCGGCCGCAGCGTTGGAACGATCTTCGCGATCGCGATAACGACGCCGTCATGATGACCTGCGAGAGTTGCGGCCGTCTCCTCTTCTACGACCCCGCACGCGACTCACCCCAACGCAAACCAGTACAGACCGAAAGCATCGCTGCCTCGATCATCCGTTCACTGTGAACAAATGTTTTTTGGTAAGAAAGCCGTGAAAAGAATATGTGTAGATATGGATGAGGTGATGGCCGACGCGCTCGGCGAGCATCTCCTCCGCTACAACCGTCACTTCGGCGAAGAGATTACGCTCGAAGATCTCCACGGTAAGTGGCTCTGGGAGGTCGTCTCTACGGACCGCCACGAGATGCTCGAAGCCACTCTGCGTTCCGAAGATTTCTTCGAGGTTCTCGCCATTATGCCCGAATCTCAGCGCGTTCTCCGTCGCCTGCAGATGAACTACGAAGTCTTCATCGCCACCGCAGCCATGGAAGTTCCCACGTCCTTTCAGGCCAAGTACCGCTGGCTCGCCAAACACTTTCCCTTCATCCCTGCGTCGCACATCGTGTACTGCGGCGACAAGAGTATCCTCCGCGCCGACTACCTCATCGACGACAACCCTCGTCAGCTCCGTCGCTTCAAAGGTGAAGGAATCATCTTCACGGCTCCTCACAACGTCGACGTTAAGGGCTACAAACGCGTCAATGACTGGCTCGAGGTCGAAGAGATGTTCCTGGGCTAAGCTGCGGGGCTAAGCATACAGCGCTGCCTCAAACCGCTGCAGAGCCTCATCCGACCAGGCATGGCTCGCTTTATGCCACCGCTCACCTTGCTCTTCGCGAAAATTAGGAAAGTTCATCCGGCAATATCCACGGCGAGCCTGAAAGTCATACAAAGCCTGCGGCGTCCCATCCAGATAAAGCACAGCTCGCAGCCCATCGCGTGACCACTCCACCGAAGCAATCCGTTGTGGCTCAGGCCGCTCATTCTCTCTATCGCTCTTCGCCAGTGCGGCCACGTTATAGATCAGCATCGCATCCAGGATGCTGTCTTCATGCGTTGTCTGCGACCGGTCGCACGCATAAAAATACCCCGCAACACCTTCATCCTCAAACACAACAGTCCATGGAACGATCGAAGAATCGACAGAAAGAAAGGCACGGCCCGGTATGAAAGAAAGCGACTGCATATCTCTCACGATACACTCGAAAGATGGGTCGCCGCCTCTCCAGAACTCACTGCCAGCCATCGATCGCATGAAGTTTCCCCGCATCAGGATCGGCCGGCCCCAGCGCCTTGCTGCGCTGCTCCTTGTCTTCTTTCTCGCCGAGTGCCTCTGGGTCGTCAACCGCCAGCAGCTCTCCCAACAGGACTACCGCTACGCCGAATGTGGCCGCCAGATGTGGGAACGCCCTTCTCCTCTCGCCGGTTACTTCACCACCTGTGGCAACCTCAACGGTGATGGCACCTTCGCCTATCGCCTCGCAGGCTTTCCCCTCACCGTGCAGCGGCTCGTCATGCTCGGCGCCGACAAACTCCGTAAACCCGAGAACCGCCTCTACACCAAGGGCTCTCTCCACGGCTCCACCTGGGAAGCCCGCCACGAGCTCTTCAGCGTCAAGTACTTCCTCCATTTGCCCTTCATCTTCTTCGCCATCTGGCTTGGCGGCGGCCTCTGGTGGGTCGCGAGGCGGCTCTTCGGCAACGAAGGCGGTTTCTTCGCCCTTGGCCTCTACTGCTTGTGCCCGGCGATCATCCGTTACGCCGTCACACCGAACAACGAAGTCCTCGCAATGTGGGGTCTCTACGGAGTCATTTACACCGCCATGGGTGTTGCCCACGCCATGCAGAGCCCACGGCGCAAATGGCGTCCGCGCATCGCGCTGCTAACGGTTGCCCTTGGACTCACCGCAGCTGCCCACGTCCTCGCTGCCATCATCGGTTTCATCTTCGGAACCATCTGGATGCTCTACCTCGCCGAACGTCGCCGCAGCTACGTCATGCAGATCATGATCTTCTCCGCTATCGGCGCACTGGTCATCCTCTTCGCTTTCTTCGCCTTCAGGCTTGAGCCGTTTAGCTACGTCTTCACCGGAGGAGAAGCCCGCTTCTGGTTCTCGCCTGAAGGCGCCACCCGCTTCTTCACCAGCATGGCCAACGGCCCGATCGTGGTCGCAACCCTCGTTGCGATGCTCCTCTACGCAGGAGCCCGCCGCTGTCGCTACTTTGGCAATACTGCACCGCTCATCATGGCTCTCCTGCTGCTCCCGCTCATCACGACACAAACCATCTCGATGCCTTGGCTGTGGGCACTTCCCTTTCTCTTCACCTTTATCGGTGGGGTCTTCGCCGACGCACTCGAAACCCGTCAGCGCAAGCTCTTTCTCGGCCTCTCCGGAGCGATCCTTCTCGCCCAGGCCATGCTCTGCCTCGCACTCCTGCCAGAGATCGCGAAATAGCTGGCCGATGCACTGCTCTGGATTCATGGCACTGAAGGGACAGGTGCTTCGAGGAGAAAGTTCTTCTTGGAAGTTTGCCTCGCTTAAGGGCACGGCTTTTGCCACGTCGTAAATAGTTCGAACTTTTCGGAAGTTTTAGCCTCCGAGGTACAGCTTTCTGGCGGAACTTCAGCATTCTTGCTATTTCCTGCATAATAAGTCGCATCCAAGGAAATACAGCCCTATAAGGATGTTCATCCGCTATGAGGAAAGCCCCGCTTCGTTCCACCTGCACCATCTGTGCTTTGACTCTTCTACTCCTTCTCAGCGGCTGCCACCGCCATCGCAAGTCGAAGTCCGCGCCTAACACCGACGCCTACTCGAACAATCTCCACGTCCTTGTCGAGAAGAAGGCGCTCCCGCCCGAAAAAGTTGATACCAGCAAGGTCCCCAACCTCCGCTGGCCCGACTTCTCCGATTACGACGAAATCATCAAGACCTTCTACGATGACCGCAACTACGAAGTAGCCTGGACTCGCGACGGCGTGCCCACAGCAACGGCGACGGCTTTCATCATCCAGTTCCAGGACGCCGCAGCCAAAGGCCTCATCCCCGACGACTACGATGCCCCCCGCTGGGCCGAACGCGTCAAGACTCTCAACGACAAATCCGCCGACTCCATCTCTCTCTTCGACGTCGCAATGACAGTCAACGTGATGCGTTACATCTCTGACCTCCGTATCGGCCGCGTCAACCCTGAACATTTCAACTTCGACATCAACGTAGCCGACAAGAAATATGATCTCGCGGAATTCGTCTCCGACAACGTGGTCGACTCCACCGACGTCCCCAAACTCATTGCCGGCGTCGAGCCCGACTCCGACGACTACCGCAACACAGAGAAAGCCCTCGCCCACTATCTAGAACTGGCCCAGAAACAGGGAGAAATCGACGGCGACCTGCTCCCCACTGTAGCCAAGCCCCTCTCTTCCGGTGAAACATATCCAGCCGCCTCCGTTCTACTTACGCGCCTGCAACTTGAAGACGACGCCCCTGTCGACGCCACTCTCGATCCGGCAAGCACCACCTACACCGCCGCTCTCTCCGAAGCCGTCAGACACTACCAGCATCGCCACGGCTACACCGAAGACGGCAAGCTCACGCCACAAACCATCAAGTCACTCAACGTTCCCATGACCACCCGCGTTGCTCAGCTTCAGGACTCCCTTGAGCGGTGGCGCTGGCTTCCGGAACCATATCTCCACGCCCGCCTTATGGTGAACCTGCCAGAGTTCATCCTCCGCGGCTACGACCCCAGCCACCAACTCGACTTCACCATGCGCGTCGTCGTAGGCAAGGTGGTGGGTGAACACGAAACCCCCGTCTTCACCCACATGATGAAGTACCTCGTCTTCCGCCCCTACTGGAACGTTCCCGTCGACATCGCCCGCAAAGAGCTCGTTCCGCACATAACCAATACTCACGGCTACCTCGCCAGCAAAAACTTCGAAGTCACCAACAACAAAGGCGCGATCCTCACCGACTACACTGCCAAAGACGTCGCTCAGGGTGCCGTCATGGTTCGCGAAAAACCAGGCCCCAAAAACTCGCTCGGCCTCGTCAAATTCATGTTCCCCAACCAGTACGACATCTATCTCCACTCCACCCCCGCCGTCTCTTTGTTTGAACAGACTCGCCGAGACTTCAGCCACGGCTGCATCCGCGTGCAGAAACCCGCAGACCTGGCCTCATGGGTTCTCCAGGGACAAGGCGGCGACTGGGATCTCCCCAAGGTGCAGGCTGCAATGAACAACGGCCCAGACAACCGCACCGTCAGCCTCAAAACCCCACTTCCCATCGTCATCTTCTATCTCACCGCCTTCGTGGATGAGCACGGCGATATCCGCTTCTTCGACGACATCTACGGCTACGACGCCTCCATGCAAAAGGTCTTCGCCAAAGGCCCACCGTACCCCGTCAAACCCTACCCCTCTACCCCAAAACCAAAACCTGGCGACACCGCATAAAAGTCGCGCTAAACTGCTGTGGTGAAAAACGCCGAATTCAATCCGAAAGTCGACGCCTACATTGCGAAGGCACCGCCCTTCGCGCAGCCCATCCTCACCCACATCCGCGAGCTCGCCCACAAAGCCTCGCCCGAAGTCGAAGAGGCTATCAAGTGGAGCATGCCCTTCTTCATGATCCGCGGCGTCATCCTCGGCCACATGGCGGCGTTCAAACAGCACTGCGCCCTCGGCTTATGGGGCCCGGAGATGAATGCCATCCTCAACGCAGACGGCCTCCATTCGGAGAACGGCATGGGCTCTCTCGGCAAGATCACCAGCCTCAAAGACCTTCCACCCGACAAGCAGCTTCTCGGCTACTATCGCCAAGCAGCCGGACTCATCGTCAACGGAGAACGCACCCAATCCCTCGTGCGTCCAGCGAGAAAAGCTCCCAGATCTGCACCCACCGTTCCGCCCGAACTCGCCGCCGCACTCAAGAAGAACAAAACCGCCGCAAAAGTCTTCGACGCCTTTTCCCCATCCTGCAAGCGCGAGTACACCGACTGGATCAACGAAGCTAAACGTGCCGAGACCAAAGAAAAACGCATCACCCAGGCCGTCAAGTGGATCGCCGAAGGCAAGCAGCGCAACTGGAAATACCAGAACTGTTAAGGAATCGCTCTACATCCCGTCAATCCTTCCTTACAGGAATAAACGCGATCAACTCTCTCATGTTGAGCCCAAAGTTTCGGCAAAAATCCGTCGCAAATGAACCTCTTCTAAACGCATAATTCTTTCCTCGATCTCGAACATCGAATCTCCATGCGCCTCTTCGTCGGAATCCCGCTGGCCCCGGTCGTCATCGAGGAACTCACCAAACTGACCGATCGCCTCCACGCCCAAGACGACCGGCTCCACTGGTCCGCTCCCGAAACCTGGCACGTTACCCTGCAATTTCTCGGCAGCACCGACCAGCAGCAATACGACTGCATCGTCCCGCGTCTCCACGAAATTCATCACCCGCGCGTACCTGTCCGCCTCGAGTCCACCGGTTTCTTCGACCACGCAGGAATCTTCTTCGCCGACGTTAAGTCAGCGCCTGCGCTCCTCATTCTTCAGCAAGCCATCATCGCCGCAACCACTCCATGCGGCTTTGCCACCGAGTCGCGAGCCTACCATCCTCACATCACCCTCGCCCGCAGCAAAGGCAAAGACGCTGCCCAGTCCCTTCGCCAACTCAAATCCCGCCTCGGTATCCCAATGAAGTTCAGCCCATTTCTGGCAGACGAGTTTCTTCTCTACGAAAGCTTCACCGAACCCGCCGGTTCACGCTACGAGATCCGTGCGCGCTTTCCTCTTGGCTCACTCCTAAGCGGCTGAGTGGCTAAGCCGTCGTGCAAACTCCAGAAACACCAGTGCCGCCGGAGAATACCCGCTCGGATCCGCCTGGGTAAATTCTCCCGTCATCGGATCCATCTGCTGCCGAAACTCCGTATGCCGCATCATCGCCTCGCACCACTGCTGCATCAGGTGATTCATCTCTCCCTGCTTGCCGTAGTAAGGCATCCACCGCGGCACACGTAAAGCCGTCAGCGCCTGGCTCGCCCCACCCCAGCTATTCCGCGGAATCGGCCGCACAAACGTTGGATCATCCATTGCAATCGAAGTCAGCGGATAAGGTGCCCAGAAGGCCTTTGGGTTATGAATCTGCTTCGTCCATACCACATCGAAGATCGCTTTATCTTTCGCGTCATACCGCTTCAGCACATGTTCACCCAGCACACGGCTGTTCACATCCGACCGCACCCGCACAAAACTATTTTGTGCATCCAGGTCATAGAACGAGCCATCCTTTGGGTCATACAGCCGGTCGACAATCAGCTCCCGAATCTTCTCTGCATCGTCATGCCACCGGCTCGCCTCATCACCCTTCCCCAGAGCCGTTGCCATATGCGCCAGCGCCATTCGCGCCCCAAAGACCGTAGCCGAAAGATCAGGACATAACCGCGGCATCGTTGCAATCTGCGGACACCGTCGCGCATCCGCATCCTCACACCGGTTCGGAATCCCCGCCCACCGTGGACTATTATCGTGGCCCGTATCGTACGTGCAGAAACCCTCCACTAGCCCGGTCTTCCTTGTATCCCGCCATTGCCGCAGCCATGCATCCCATCGACTGCAAGCTGCATAAGCCGTCACCAGAAGTTCATCATCATCCAGCAACTGCGCCAGTTCCCACGCTGTTGAAGCAATCGGTACCACCATCTGAATCTGGCCATATCCAACCTCGGTCAGCTTGATTGAAGCCGGAATCTGCCCCGCCGAAGGGTGCCCCTCCGGCCTTTGCAGAGCGAAAAAAGCCATATGGTTGTTCCGCGCAATCTGCAGCGGACTCAGCCCACCCTCTTTCGCCGCCACATAAGAGGCCAGCGTGCCATACACCAATCCCTCATGCGGCCCGCATTCCTGCCAGATCCCCGGATAAACCGCGCCTTCAAACAACACTGGATGCTCGTAGCTAGGCACCGTTTTCACATTCCCGGCAAGCGCAGCCAGCGCAGCATCCCAGGTCTTCTGCCATCGCGCATCGCTACTCGGAAATACCGGTCGAGCCGCCATTGCGGATACCTGCGTTTCGCCGCGAAAAGGCAACACTACCGCACCTGCCGCCAGCGCAGTCAGTTTGAGAAAATCTCTCCTGTCCGTCGTTCCCACCGGCTTCTCCTTCGTGCGGGAGATGGTTTCTGCCGCATAGCGTAATCAGTGTAGTACTCTTGGGCCGAAGCGAAAGACTTTCAACGATGACCTCTCCCGTCGACCCGGCCTCCCCCGGCGAAGATCAATCTCAGCGGGCACACGCGCCAGACGCGAAGATCGACCCTGCCACATTCCGCCGCAAACTCATGAGCTGGTACCGCAGCCACGCCCGCGAACTCCCCTGGCGCGGCGTCTCCGACCCATACCGCACATGGCTCTCCGAGGTTATGCTCCAGCAAACCCGCGTAGCCGCTGTTATCGACCACTACGAAACCTTCCTCCGAAGATTCCCGACCATCCTCGCTCTCGCACTCTCACCCGAGTCCGAAGTCCTCGCCACCTGGTCCGGCCTCGGCTACTATCGTCGCGCGCGCCTCCTGCACAAAACGGCTCAGTTCCTCACTCGCGAACGCGGCGGCATTCTTCCCAATACGGCTGCCGAACTCCGCACCCTCCCCGGCATCGGCGAATACACCAGCGCCGCCATTGCCAGCATAGCCTTCGGCGAAAGTATCGCCGTCGTCGACGGCAACGTCGAACGCGTCCTCCTCCGTCTCACCGGCCGACCCGAAACCAAATCTGCCAAAGACCGCGCTTACATCCAGAAAAAAGCTGCCTCGCTCGTCCCCAAACGCCACGTCACTGAGACAGCAAATGCCGCAGGCGACCACAACCAGGCCATGATGGAGCTTGGCGCAACCATTTGCCTGCCCAAAGCCCCGCTCTGCCTTCATTGTCCTGTCTACTCTATGTGCAGAACACGCGGCGAACACATCACTCCACCCCGAGCTGCCCAGCTCAGCCGACCTGCAGCTTATCTTCTCAGCCTGCGCAAGCGTGGAACCCTCACCGAAGTCCTTCTCGAACTTCGCGCCGACGACGCCAGCCTCATGCCGGGCATGTACGAGCTTCCACCCATCCCCCTCGACGCCGTGCAGGGCCGCGAGCCTCTCCTCCGCCTCCGCCACTCCATCACCAACACCAATTATTACGTCCAGATCTTTGCCGCCCACGGCCCCGAAGACAGCGGCCTGCGCCGCGCCGTCCCTGCCTCACCCACGGATTTCCATTGGGTTTTAACCAAGCGCCTGGCCTCGATGCCCATCACTGGCCTCACACGCAAAGCCCTTCAGCGTCTCGATGTCATGGCCATCAATCTCCCCCAATTACCCGGGGAAGAATAATTCCGACGGTCAATCGCTCCGCGGACCCTACTGCATCCGCTCGGAGCTCTTCTTCCCCAAAACCGTCGCAGGCAGAATCGCCGTCGGCATACTCCGCACTTTGCCGTTTCCTAGCGAAGGCGCCCGCGAAGCACCCGCCTGCAGCAGCAATGGATGCTGCAGCGTCACAATCACTGCAGTTGCAGGCGTCGTCTTGCTCGCACATACATAGCTATGGATGGTATTCGCGTCAAAGTAAATCGCATCTCCCGGTTCCACGCGGTACGTCGAATCGCCATGTCGCACATCCAGAACACCCGAAAGCAGGTAAAGGAACTCGCATCCTGCATGTTGATGCGCTCGCGGCACCCGTCCTTCCTTCAAGGGCAGGAACTCCGCATAGTAAGGATCCAACTGCCGGTCAGGAACCTGGTATCCAAGGCTCTCGAAAAAATAAGTCGGATCGTCAGCTCCCGTCTGTGGCAGTCGCACACGCTCACTCCTGCGATGCACGCGAAACAGAGTCTGCGGCTCTGGGTCAAAAAAGTAGCTCAGGTCTTTGGAAAAGACCATCGCGATGCGCGCAAGATTTCGCAGCGTCGGTACGACCCGCCCCGTCTCCAGCTGCGAAAGAAAACTCGCCGACAGTCCGGTGTGCCGTCCCAACTCCACCAGTCCCATCGACTTCTTCACGCGCAACAGCTTGATGCGTTCGCCGATTCGCTTCTCCGCAATGAACGACTCAGCCGCCTCACCGTCGACTTGGAGAGGAGCCACGCCATGCATGGGAGGCACGCCCTTTGGTCCGCTTCCAGCTAAAAGTGAAGGCGGAGTTGAGGAAATTTGAGTAGAGGCCAAAGTACTCTGGGAGATGATATTTTTGCTCATAGGGTCATTTGCTAGGTCAACAGATGTTGAAACAACATCAAAAGTTGTCCGCAATACCTCGTTGCTTTTCGGTTGGATGCGTTTTTCGCCTCCGTGGCAACTTAGGAAATATCAAAAAACTGAACGAGCATGTGACCATACAAACACTGAACGATCCGGCTAGTTTCGCACCAAGGGTCAATCAAGCAACCGATCTGAAGTTCAAGGCCCAATGAAGGTCCTCCTCACTCCCTGCAATCTTCACAACGCGCGATGGTTATCCTCTGCGGCCGCTATGCTTTTCACCGCCTGCATTGCCGGATGTGCCAGCCCCGGACAGCCTCGTCCTCCCTCGCTCAATCTCCCCGAGCCGGTAAAAGATCTCACAGCCGAACGCACCGACAACGAAGTCCGTTTCTATTGGACTACCCCCGAAAAGACCACCGATCGCATCGTCGTCAAAGGGATGATGACGGCCCGGCTCTGCCGCATCGCCGCGCCATCGGCCACCTGCACACCGACCAAAAATATCTCCGCATCCCCCGGTCCCACAGAGGCAGTCGACACAATCCCCCCGGACCTCACAACCGAACCCGCTACTCTTCTGACCTACCGGGTCGAAATCCTCAACGCCAAAGGCCACTCCGCTGGCCCATCCAACGAGGTCTTCATCGCCTCCGGCTCTGCACCGCCGCCGCTCACTAACTTCCGTGCAGCCCCTACTCGTGCCGGCGCCATGCTCGAGTGGCAGCCCCAACCAATCTCCGCCGCAAGGCCAGCACAAATCGAACTCGACCGCCTTTCCGTCGATGCCAGCGGAGCCGTCATTCAACCACCCAAATTGCCAAAGACATCTGCCAAACCGGCGCCGAAACCCGCATCAAAGTCCCGCCAGTCCAGACCCGCACAATCCTCCCCGCAAAAATCACCATTGGCTCCTCCGTCAACAGCGGTCGAGGTCAAACTCCTCACCCCGGCCGCTCCCACCGATCCCGGCGGCACCATCGACCACACCGCGCAGATGGGCGAAACCTACCACTACACTGCCCAGCGCGTCCGCATTGTCTCCCTAGCCGGTCACACGCTCGAAATCCGTGGCGCTATCTCGTCACCCGTAACTGTCGTCATGCGCAATACCTTCCCTCCGCATGCCCCAAGCGGCCTCGAAGCCATCCCCGGAGGCACAACCCCAACGGAACATTCCATCGATCTTTCCTGGGCCCCCAACTTCGATCCCGACCTCGCAGGCTACAACGTGTATCGTCAGGATATCGATTCAAATGGCGTAGCCGCGGGAACAGCGGCGCGTCTGAACCAGACTCCGGTCGTCGGTCCTGCCTACCGCGACCAAACCGCCGTGGCCGGCCGTCGCTACGCGTATCGTGTCACTGCTGTCGATACAGCAGGCAACGAAAGTGCGCCCAGCGCCGACGTCCAGGAGACAGCAAGGGAGCAATAAAGAATGCGTTACTGCAAGTATTTGTCGTCTGAAAACGGTGCCAGCCTCGCTCGTTACGCTCTGGTTGAAAAACGCAACGGTGTCTTCTGGGCCACGCTCCCCATGCAGGCTCCTCAGGAGGATCTCACCTCCCGCATCCTCGGCGGCCTCCCCGTTCCCACTACAGACGTCGACTTCGAACCCACCCCACTCACTGACCTCAAGCTCCTGCCGCCCGTCGCTCCCTCCAAAATCGTCTGCGTCGGCCGCAACTACAAAGACCATGCCGCCGAGCTCGGCAACGAGGTTCCCAAAGAGCCTCTTCTCTTCTTCAAGCCGCCATCGTCTCTGCTAGCCCCCAAAGGCACCGTCCGTATCCCTACCATCTCCACCCGCGTTGACTACGAGGGCGAACTGGGCATCGTCATCGGCCGGCGCTGCTACAAGATCGGCCCCGACGAGGACGTCCGCCCCTACATTCGCGGCTATGTCATCGTCAACGACGTCACCGCCCGCGACATCCAGAAGTCCGATGGCCAGTTCACCCGCGGCAAAGGCTTTGACACCTTCTGCCCCGTCGGCCCCATCGTCTCCGATGAGATCGACCCTGCCGGCGGCCAGCCCGTCACCGTCATCACCCGTCTCAACGGCGCGGTCAAGCAGCAAGCCTCAACCCGCGACTTCATCTTCCCCATCGCCGAACTCCTCCGTTACATCACGCAAGTCATGACCCTCGAACCCGGCGACCTTATTCCGACTGGCACGCCCGCAGGGGTCGGAGCCGTCAAGCCTGGCGACCGCATCCAAGTGGAGATAGATAGTCTCGGCATCCTGGAAAACGAATTCTCAGCCGAATAAACCAAAAATTCACGACCCGATCATCCGCTCCAGCAATCAAAAATCGATGTAATCGATACAAATCGGAGCTAAGTACAAAATTCGCTGAAATTCGCACCCGATCTGAACTTGGTAAAATCAATATGTAAGCGAAGGAGCAACATCATGGCATCGTTTCTTGAACAGCTTCGCGGCATGACCACCGTCGTCTCCGACACCGGCGACTTCAACGCCATCAAACAATTCCGCCCGCAGGATGCGACCACCAACCCGTCCCTCATCGCCGCCGCGGCCGAAAAGCCCGAATATAAATCTGTCGTCGATGACGTCCTGAAACAGGTCCGCAAAGACGCCGCCCCCAGCGCCTCTGACAAGGAAGTCGCCGCGCAGTCTTTCCGGCCCCTTGAAGTCGCCTTCGGCCGCAAAATCCTCGACATCATCCCCGGCCGCGTCTCGACCGAGGTCGATGCCCGCCTCTCCTACGACATCGACAAGTCTGTCGCCGAAGCGCGTGCCATCATCGCCTTGTATGACAAGGCCGGCATCTCCCGCGACCGCGTCCTCGTCAAGCTCGCCTCCACATGGGAAGGCATCAAGGCCGCCGAAATTCTCGAGAAAGAGGGCATCCACTGCAACATGACCCTTCTCTTCGGCATCCATCAGGCCGCCGCCTCCGCCGAAGCGAAAGCCACACTGATCTCACCCTTCGTAGGCCGCATTCTCGACTGGTACAAGAAGAATGAGCCCAGCCGCAACAACGACGGCCCGAACGACCCCGGCGTCCAGTCCGTCACTGCGATCTACAACTACTACAAGAAATTTGGTTACAAGACCGTCGTTATGGGAGCGAGCTTCCGCAACACCGACGAGATCAAGGAACTTGCCGGCTGCGATCTTCTGACTATCGCTCCCAAGCTCCTCGAGGAGCTCTCAACTACCAACGGGGATCTTCCCCGCAAGCTCGATCCTGCTAAGGCTCAATCCATGAACATCGAAAAGATCCCCATGGACAAAGCCACCTTCGACAAGATGCATGCCGCAGATCGCATGGCCACCGACAAACTCAAGGAAGGCATCGACGGATTCTCTAAGGCCATCGAAGACCTTG
Source organism: Edaphobacter sp. (assembly GCA_035570955.1). Classification (GTDB taxonomy): domain Bacteria; phylum Acidobacteriota; class Terriglobia; order Terriglobales; family Acidobacteriaceae; genus Edaphobacter. Next base: position 106,544 of record DATMKY010000056.1, read on the forward strand.
AGAAAGTCCTCGAAGCCCGCCTAGCAGAATTAGCCGAGCCCGCTGCAGCAGCCCGGTAGTTAGCAAATCCAACTCCTTCAGACACAAAGACCGCGCGAACACAGCGCGGTCCATGTGTCTTTATTTTTTGAATGTTCAGTTGACCGGTCCAGGGAATGATTCCGCATCTTCGTCGACGTTTGCGCAAGGCATAACGCAAAAAAACTATTTCCACCGCACCAAACGAAAATCCTCACCCAAAGCAACCTTTCAAAAAATGCTCCTGCAAAACATTTCTCACAGGGGCCCCTTCAGCACAACGGTTTCTCTGCTTTCTTTCTCTAAGGAGTAAGGAAGAGGTGAATCATGCGCAGCTTTAAATTTCTTGCACCATTTGCTCTTGCAGGTCTGTGTCTCGCAATCTCAACTCCCAAAACAACTGAAGCCCAGGTCTCCGTAAGCGTCGGTGTGGCTCCCGTGTGCCCCTATGGCTACTATGACGTTGCGCCCTACAACTGTGCTCCCTATGGCTACTACGGTCCGGAATGGTTCAGCGGTGGTGTCTTCATCGGTGCAGGCCCGTGGTTTCACGGCCCTGAGCACTTTAACGGTCACGTCGACAACCACTTCCATCCCGAGCACGGATACCACGGTGAGTACCCGCATCCTGGCGAGAAGCCCCGCTCAGGCTGGAATGGCCACCCTGAAAATTTTCACGGCAACGAAATGCGCGACGGACGCGGCAATCATCCCCGCTAAATAAAAAATCAATCTGCCAGGGTTAAACAAAAAGAGGAGGAACTCGCGGAGGGGTTCCTCTTCTTTGGTTTAATTCGTTCCTCTCACAATCTGCTGTTTGCTACTGCTGCCCCCCGGCAATCGCAATTGGACTCGAATCCACCACAGCCGACTTCACACCCTTAGGCGAAAACTCAGGCCGCCGTTTCAGGGCATACATCTTCTGGTCGGCAATCCGAAGCAGTTTGATCGAATCATCCGCATCATCCGGATAGATTGCCATCCCCATGCTCGCTGAAACTACCATCGGCTGCCCGTCCACCTGGATCGGCTTCTCCAACGCACCGCGCACTGACTCCATGAAGTGATCTAGCGACTGCCCCACATCCAGGTCCGTCGCCACAATAATGAACTCGTCCCCGCCCAGTCGCGCCAGCGTATCCGAGGCACGCACACTTCTCCTCAGGTTCCCGGCGACCTCACGCAGCACCTGATCCCCCGCCTGGTGTCCCATCGTGTCGTTGATCACCTTGAACCCATTCATATCCAGGATCAGCAGCGCCAGACGGCTCTGATGGCGATCAGCCCGCTCAATTGCCGTTGTCAGCCGATCTGCAAATAGCCGTCGATTCGGCAGGCCCGTCAATTCGTCGTGTAACGCGAGCCACTCATTGCTCGAGACCTGCTCTTCCAGCATCACCAGAATCATGCCGATCGAGATGAGCGACTTCTGCATATTCCAGATGTGCGACGCAATGTCCGCATACGCCCGGTACTGCACAATCCACGGATGGAGCAGAAGGCAGAGTGCCCAGATCACGAAGCCCGTTACAATCGCAAGCTTGCCCGTGCTGTTCCGCGCCAGCCGCCGCTGAAAATTCAATGCGGCAATCACGTACACGCAGCACAGGCTCCAGTACACCGCATCGCGATACTTTCCCTGGTGAATCAGGTAGCCCATCGAAAGCCACCCGCACACATGTAGTACCGCATATCTCCAGTTATGCCGCAGGTACAACGATGTGGTAACGCCAATTAGCAAACCCGCCGCAATTGAGGCGAAGAATGCAACCGCGGAATAGATATGCAGGCCGTACAGCGTCGTAATTGCCAACAATGGCAACGTGTTCAACTTCAGATAAATCAGGTCGACATTTCTTGAGAACGCATATCCACCCGATGCCCACACAAACACTACCCCGGCCAGCAGGTAGCAATCCATCACAATCAGGTGCAGTCCTTTGGGAGGCACTTGGTTCGCCGGGTAGAACGTATGGGCACAAGCCTCAACCAGTGTGAAGAAAAGCCCGAGCAGCCATATGTCGGCGCGCCCCTGCGGATGCCGCCGTCGCAGCAACAGCAGAATGACGATCAGGATCGCCAAGGCCAACAGATCGGGCAAGAACGAAAAATTCATCAGGCTCCATGCCTCTCAACGCTTGGATTGGCCAGCTGCGGCCCGTGAGAAGCACGTCTTCACCTTGTCGGCGGCTTTTGCTCTGGCGCCGTGAATCGTGAGATAGAAAAACTCTCATGCACCGTCTGCATTCGCAGAACGATGTCGGGAACCCTTCCGGAAAAAGCGACCGGAAACATCTGAAATAACGAGGGGTACAAACCCCAGCCCATTGGACGGGTCTTGGCCTCGAATGACATCCGCTCCTCTCCGGGAACTGGCTGCCAATCTGTCACGAGGTGTCAGACGTCGACTATCAAACAATTATCCAACATCCCGTAAAAAACCTACATGAAATTCCGCACTGCACCAGTCAATAAGCTCAGATATCTAACTGCGGATCCACGGGCCACTTACTGAAACGTTTTAAGTTACTGAACACCGCTCCCAGCGAAACGTTGTTAGTAAATCTCCTCGAACAGAGTAGGCCCTCTCGGTCGGCAAAATCATCCCCACCGCGTTGTAGAGCCACTACATCATCCGCTGAGCCGGCGAATCACCCGCACGTTCGGTCAGACAAATGGATCCTTGGTCACGTTAACGTCCGAGTGCCGAGTTTGGATTTACCACGACAAAAATAAACTTGGAAAAAGAGGAAATTTTTTCAGTGACCGAAAAAGCATGCACTTGAGCACCTACCGACAACGAAAAATGCACTAAGCCACCAGCGAAGAACCACGGTTTTCCGCTGTGGAAAACCATGAATCCCCTCTAAAAACGTCTGCTTCACCATGTCAGAAAAAACTAAAGGATGTAACGTGACAGATCCTGGTCCTTCACGATCGAAGCAACCTGCTGCCGCACATACTCTGGATCGACCACAATCACCTTCTCCGTTCCCGTAACTGTCTGCCGTTCAATCACCGGCAATGGAGGCGAAGGCAACTGCGGCTCCGATGTAAGTGGCGCCGAGGCATGCACTTCCCCCACGACGCCCTCTTCTGTAATCTCCGCCCGCGGACTCTTGAATAGGTCCGGAGCCTGGAAGCTGATCTCATCCAATACCCGCTCCAGAATCGTATGCAGCCGCCGCGCGCCAATGTTTTCGGTAGTTTCATTCACCTTGAACGCAAACTGCGCCATCTCCGCAATTGCCTCCTTCGAAAACTCCAGCTTTAATCCCTCCGTCTCCAGAAGCGCGGTAGACTGCTTCACCAACGAAGACTTTGGCTCTGTCAGAATCCGGATAAAGTCATTCACGGTCAAAGAGTTAAGCTCCACCCGAATCGGAAAACGCCCCTGCAATTCCGGAATTAGATCACTGGGTTTCGAAACATGAAACGCGCCCGCGGCAATAAACAAAATATGGTCGGTCGAAACCATCCCATACTTTGTGTTAACCGTAGTCCCTTCAACAATTGGCAGGATATCCCGCTGTACACCTTCACGCGAGACATCGGGTCCATGTCCACCCTCGCGCCCGGCAATCTTGTCGATCTCATCCAAAAACACAATCCCTGAATCTTCAACACGTTCCACGGCCAGACGAGTCACCTGATCCATATCGATGAGCCGGTTCTCCTCTTCCTGCACGAGATAATCGAACGCTTCGGCAACCTTCATCTTCCGCTTCTTCGTCCGCTGCCCAAACAATCCTGGCAACATGTCCTTTAGATTGATATCCATCTCCTCTGAACTCTGGTTGGAGATGACCTCAAAACTGGGCTGATTGCGGTCGCGAACATCCAGCTCCACAATCCTGTCATCCAGCTTCCCTTCACGAAACTGTTGCCGCAGTTTCTCCCGCGTACGCTGCTCCCGTTCCCCCGGCTTCTCTTCCGAGTCGGCGGTCACTGCGGGAAGCTGAATCACGTTACTACCCGTTTCCGGTGTCGGAGTTATAGGTGGGGTGGGGGGTAGCAGCAGATCGATCAAACGATCCTCAGCAGCCAACTCAGCTTTGTCCTCAACCTCTTCCATCTTCTCTTCGCGAACCATATCGATGGCAATCTCCACCAGATCGCGCACAATTGACTCGACATCCCGTCCGACATACCCGACCTCAGTGAACTTCGAGGCTTCCACCTTCAGAAACGGCGAATTTGTCAGCTTCGCTAACCGCCTTGCTATCTCTGTTTTACCAACACCCGTCGGCCCGATCATAATGATGTTCTTGGGCATAATCTCATCGGCAAGCTCGGGCGAAAGCTTCTGTCTTCTCATCCGATTGCGCAGGGCAATCGCCACAGCCCGTTTCGCTGCCTGCTGCCCAACAACGTACTTATCCAGCTCCGCGACAATCTCACGCGGTGTCATCTCATCGAGTGCAAGCGCCTGATCCTCAGCCGCTCCGGGTAGAAAAATCGCCATGTTACGGAACTCCTTGTCGCTCAATCTTTGAAGGTCTTACGAGGAATGGATGCTATTGGTTCGCAAGGGTCTCAGATTTCAACTCTTCCACCGTCATCTGGTTGTTCGTATAGACGCAAATATCGCCTGCGATCTTCAGGCTCTTGATCGCAATCTCTCTCGCGTTGAGATTTGTATTCTCCACCAATGCTCGGGCGCTGGCCAAGGCATAGCTGCCCCCGCTGCCGATAGTCGCAATTCCCTCATCTGGGTCGATCACATCCCCATTGCCGGACAGAAGAAACGTCTGCTTCGAATCGCACACAATCAGCAGCGCTTCCAGCTGACGCAGCATCTTGTCCGTACGCCAGTCCTTGGCAAGTTCCACCGCCGCACGCCCTAAATTTCCCGCATATTGCTCGAGTTTGACCTCGAAGCGGGCAAAGAGCGAGAACGCATCCGCAGTTGATCCGGCAAAGCCAGCGAGAACCTTGTCCTGATAGAGCCGACGAATCTTCTTCGCCGAACCCTTCATGACAGTTGCACCGATTGAGACCTGACCGTCAGCCGCCATTACGACCGAGTCGCCCCGCCTCACACAGATCACGGTGGTAGAACGAATACGTCTGCCATCTGTCAAGTCAATCGGATGGGCAACGCTTGTAGTCGCGGCGGAGGAAGATTTGATGGAAACAAACGACTTCGCAGAGCGAGAGAAAGAGGACTTCATGGGCAACTCTCAGTATATCGCCAATCATCTGCTTCCTCGGAGTTCAATTGGTGACTCGAAAGTCCCATAGCCGGATCGATTCACTGCACTTATGGTTACTTCATCAGTACCCATTTACTAAAGAATTGTCTGGTATCGACTATTCTCTCTGAAAGAAGACTGTGTTTTCGCTGATTCCAATTCATCTGGCTCCTGCTCTCCGTTCTCCGCGAGTTATCACTGCGATCGGCGCTGGAGTTGTGACAGCGGCCGCATTTGCCATCTATGCATTCACGCGGAAGAAGCCGACGCCCGAAGAGATTGAACGGGAACGCCGCGAACTGCTCGCGCGTTCAGGTCGAATTACGGACGGGACGATTATGGACACGATGATCAAGGTTGCGCGCAGCGCTTCGATGGAGACTCAGGAGGCGGCTGCAGGCAATCAGGCCCCGACGCCTGAGATCATTGTCTACAACTACCGCATTGCCGGCGTCACCTATGAGTGTGCGCAGGATGTTACGACACTCGCGGAGTATGTCCACGGTATCCGCACGGATCTTCCCATTCAGGTTCGCTATATGCCGCACAATCCGGCGAACAGCATCATCGTCGCGGAGTCGTGGAGCGGTCTAAGAATCAACTCATCGCATCCTTATCGCCCTGATTGAATGCTTGTCCCTGCGCGGACTACACTGAATCCATGCACATGGTCGCTACCTCGAACGGCAGGATGCAGCGTGTCCTGCAGGTTTCAATGGCGCTTACGCTCGCGTATGTCTTGGCGACCTTCTACTTTGGCCTGCGTGCGCATTCGCTAGCCCTAATCTCCGAGGCAGGACACAATGTCAGCGACCTGCTCGCCATTATCCTTTCCTTCGTTGCAGTGTACTTTCAGGCACGACCCGCGACTGACGAGAAAACGTTCGGGTATCAGCGAGCGGGCGTGCTGGCAGCGTTCGTCAACGCGGTGACTCTCGTCGTGCTGTCTGCGTGGATCGCAATCGAGGCGATTCATCGGCTCAGTGCTCCGGCTCCCGTTCAGCCGACGGTGATGATGTATGTTGCCGCGGCGGGGGTGCTCATGAACGGTACAGTCGCAACGCTGCTCTGGCGCTTTTCCGGTGACGTAAATATCCGCAGCGTTTTTCTGCACATGCTGGGCGATACGCTCTCAACGGCAGCGGTGATCGTTGGTGGTGCGGCCATCCTGTTCAGCGGCATGACCTGGATCGACCCAGTGTTATCCCTCTTGATCGCCGGGATGATAGTGTGGAGCTCGGTGGGAATCATCCGCGAGACGCTGAATATTCTGCTCGAAGGAACTCCACGTAACCTGCGGCTGGGCGAGATTCGCCAGGCGATGGCGTCGGTGGAAGGCGTCCTCGATGTTCACGACCTGCATGTCTGGAGCCTCGGCTCTCACTCGCATGCTTTGGCAAGTCACGTTACGATTGCCGAGATGCCGATGTCAGAGTGTGGTGACATCCTCACGGGCATCAACTGTGCCCTGCGCGATCGCTTTCACATCACCCACACCACCATTCAGTTTGAAACAACGGGATGTGAGACCACCCACGGGTGCAGCGCCCCTCCTGAACTCGAAGCTGTCGGTGCCCATGATCACCATCATGGGCACGACCATCACGGTCATGCCCACTAGGGCGATCCCAGACTTGAAAATGTTAGAGCAGGGTTGCGTCGAGAGAGATCTCGGCCTTCAGAACCCGTGAGATAGGGCAGCCTGTCTCTGCGTTGTGCGCCAGTTCGTCGAACTTGGCCTTATCGATGTTGGGAATCTTGGCCTTCATGATTAGGTGGCTCTTGGTGATGGTAGGTGTGCTGCTCGTATCGAAGGTGATGACGGCAGTGGTTTCAATTGTGTCTGCGGTGAAGCCGGCGTTGGTCAGCTGAGCGCTGAAGGCCATGGTGAAGCAACCGGCGTGTGCTGCGGCGATGAGCTCTTCAGGATTGGTGCCGACGCCGTCGGCGAAACGGGTCTTGAAGCTGTACTGCGTCTCTTTCAGTGTGCCGCTCTGGGTTGAGATAGTTCCATTACCCTCTTTCAGGGTACCGTGCCAGACTGCAGATGCGCTGCGATCCATCGTGATTCTCCTCTTATGTTGTTTTGTGGCTTATCGGATAACGTAACTCTTTCGATGCTACGCCGTTGCTAATGGGCCTTGAAAATTTGGCTCGCTCAGCTAGTATCTCCTGATGCAGACTCCTGTGGCATCCGAGGTCGAAACGGAACAGAGTTTCATTGAGTGTGCTTTGACATCCGAGCACCATTCGCGTTTTTGCCCGACCTGCAGCTCTCGGTTGGAGGACAGCCGGTGTAAACTCGTATGCCGAACATGCGGCTATTTCCTGAGTTGCGCGGATTTTTATTAAATCTGTCATCGCCTCGATATGACTCTTAAGGTTGCTTTTCGGGTTTCGCCAAAAAGGGAATGGGTAAGCAGGGGAACATGTGAGGGCGAAGTCGTTTTACCACAACCGATTAGGTGATGCGGCCTGGCACGATTGCTGGGGGAACTATGGGGCACACCAACGGGATGGAGGAAAAGATTTTTATTGGGTTGTGTCCTAGAGACGGGCTACAATCCGGCAGCGCATAAAAAGAGAATTTTGTGAACGTCGAGGATAGCCGCGCCAGGAGATCTGTATGACCGATGCCGTTTCTATGGAAGGACAGCCGACAGGACCAGGATTGAGTCAGGTTGAACGTGTTGTAGATACCTTTGTCGCTCCGAAGAAGACGTTCACTGATATTTTACGGAGCACGAGCTGGTGGTTGCCATTTCTGCTGATGGTTTTGACGACGCTGGGAACCACAGTCGTAGTGGAGAAGCAGGTTGGGTGGCCACGCGTGGCCGAGAACCAAATCCACCAGAGTCCGAAGCAGGAGGAGGCTCTGGCGAACCTTACTCCAGAGCAAAGAGCCAGCCGGATGCAGGTGACAGCGACGATCTATCGCTACACCAGTTATGGGTCCTTTGCATTCATCTTGATCTTTGTAGCGATCTTCTCCTTAATCTACTGGGCTAGCTTCAACTTTGGGTTGGGAGCCAAGACGACATTTGGCCAGATGTTCGCGATATGCATGTACGCCTCGCTGCCGCGCTTGTTAACAGGACTACTTACCATTCTGACGCTACTGTTTGGGAATAGCGCGGATAGCTACGACATGAGAAATCCGGTCGGGACCAATCTGGCGTATTTTATGCCCGACGCTTCGCCGGCGATCAAGGCTGCTTTAGGTTTCTTCGATGTGATCGGTTTGTGGGTATTGGTTCTGCTGATTATCGGGACGGCGATTGTGGCGAAGGTATCAAAGGGCAAGGCTGCGGCGGTAGTCGTGGGCTGGTGGGTGCTCGGGATGCTGATCTCGGTTGGGATTGCGGCGGTGACAAGCTAGCGGTTTGTGCTTGCCTTAGGGTATCGAGGCCGGTTGGAACGACGTGAAGGTTGAAGCAGGTAGCCCCGCTCCGTTATAGAGGTTCGCTTTGGGGAAGTTGGACCATGCATAGCGGACGTACTTAGGGTTAGGGACGGCGGAGCTCTCGACGATGACGGTCTCGCCTTCGATCTGAGCTCTGGCTGCTACGAAGACTCCGTCATGACCGGCAACCTCGAAGCCTTCGAGGGAATCACCTTTGAAGCGGAGTCCGTCCGCATTGTGAAACCACACATGCATTGCGCTGCCGCTGGGATAGGCGAGCTGGAAAAACGGGCCGGAGGCGGTAATGTCTTCTCCGAAGACAATTTGACGAGCGAGGAGCGAGAGACGTTCGCCTACGACCTGCTTGTTGGCGGGATGAACATTGTGCTCATCCCCGGCGTCGATGGTGACGGCCATGCCTGTCTTAGCAAGGTAGAGCGATCTGCGTTGCGCGTCACGAAGCGTGCCCCAATCTTCTTTTGAGGTACTGGCGAAGGCAGAGATCTGCACGAATAGGAAGGGAAAGTTGCCCTGATGCCATTGGCGGCGCCAGTCCTGAATCATTGCGGGAAAGATTCGATTGTAGAAGTAGGCATGGCTTGAGTTGGATTCGCCCTGATACCAGATGACTCCCCGGATAGGAAGAGGAGTGAATGGCGCGACCATGGCGTTGTAGAGCGCGGCAGGACGCCATGAGGCAGGGTTGGGATGCCAGTCGCGGTTAGGGGTAGGTGCGCGGCCTTGTTCTTTGGCAAGTTTGTCGGCCTGGTCGAGGCGGATCTCGGTTGCTTCATGATCCATCTTTTCAGCGCGGGCTGCGAAGGCAGGTGCGAGAGCGGGGTCGCCACCGAGAGTGTCGAGGCTCGTCCAGGCCTCCGCAGGAGTGCCTCCCCAGGTTGAGTCGATGAGACCGATCGCAACGTGCTGCTTGCCAAGAGCTTTTTGCAGATCGCGCGCGAAGAAGTAGGCGACAGCGGAGAAGTCTTTTGCAGTTTCGGGAGTGCAGCGGGACCAACCGGTTGCTGCTTTAACGTCTTCAAGGGGATAGTCGGCTACGTCTCGATCGATGCGGAAGAAGCGGATGTCGGGGTAGTTGGCAGCGGCGATCTCCTGATCGGCGTTTTGGACGACTGCGCTACCGGGGAAGCCAGCTAGTGGCATCTCCATGTTGGACTGACCGGACGCGAACCAGAGATCGCCGAGCAGAATGTCGTCGAACTGGATGGTGTTAGTGGCGCGGATGACCAGAGTGAACGGTCCACCAGCGGATTGAGAGGAAAGATAAAGGCTCCAGCGGCCGGCGTGGTCGGCTGTTGTGGATGCGGTGAGGCCATGGAATTCGGCTGTGACTCTTTCGCCTTCCGCGGCGCTGCCCCAGACGTGGATGGGCATGTCGCGCTGAAGAACCATGTGGCTGGAGAAGAGTTTGGGCAGAGAGACCTCGGCGATGGCGGGGAATGTGAGGGGGAGACTGGCGGCGAAGAGGCTTAGTAAGAGGCGAAAGTGCATTAGGATCTCCGGCGGTTAACTTTATACGTGGCTCGCACCGTGTGTGAACGATGCAAGCCCTAAAGGGAAAAGGCCTGGAACTTGTCCAGGCCTTTTTGATTTCCGATGGTGAATTATGCTATTCGGTCCAGCGCTTGAAGACGAGCGAGCCGTTGGTACCGCCAAAACCGAAGGAGTTCGATAGTGCGTAGTCGATCTTTGTCGCCTGAGGCTTGTTGGGGACGTAGTTAAGGCGGCACTCCGGGTCGGGATCGACGAGATTCATCGTGGGAGGAGCGATCT
>DATMKY010000057.1:0-3725 GCA_035570955.1 Edaphobacter sp.
CGATGTCGCTCTCGGAGGCGATGGTAGCAGGGGGCACAGGTTGCGCAGGGGCTTTGGCTGGCTGGGAATAGCCTGTGGGACCGGAGGCGAGAAGAAGCAGAAGCGAGGCAGATCGAATTGTATTGAGCGGCGAGCGGTGTATGCGCATCCTGATATTCCTTTGTGCGAGTGGTGGCTTCTTTGAAGAGATAACGGTCAGGAGATGCATTTGGTTAACGATACTGCGAAAGATTGTGGCTGGTTCCAGCGAGGGCCGGTGTTGGCTGGATTTTGTTAACCCTTTGTGGTGATTGAGCGTTGTACGGGCAACGCTGGTTTACGTTTCCGGTGACGATTGTCTGTCTTCCGTAGGGTTTTCTGGCGGAAGAAAAGGACGGGGCACCCGAACATTCGGGCGAATCAATGAGCTGACATCCCCGGTTGTGAGGCCGGGCCAGGAGGTAACACCATGACGAGTGGTTCGCGAAGTTGCGTCCGAAATTGGGTTCTTTATGTTCTTATGGCAGCGGTTTTTGCGGCACCGGCGTGGACGCAGATGGAATTCGATGCGATGCTGCGCGACCGGATCGCGGTGAACCTGCACAGGATTGAGACGGCCGGCGAGCGGCATGCGACCGAGGGTGAGCTGGGCCGGTTGTGGGTACAGATGGCCTACGACTACCAAGGCGAAGGCGATATGCAACGGTCGGAGGAGGCCTATGCGCGTGCTCTTGCGCTGCTGCGACGGCCGGTCTCCCGGGACTATGGAGTGGCGCTTGATGGCCTGGGCATGCTCTATCTGGTCACCGGAAGACTCAGAGAGTCGGAGCGGCTGCGAAGAGAGGCTCTGGCTGTGTATCAGGGGCTTCACGATGAAGCTGGTGAGGCAACAATTCACATCAACCTCGGGATCAATCTTCTGCACCTGCATCGATTCAAGGAAGCAGAGAGAGAGACATCGGTGGGCGTGCGGGAGATGGAGGTGCAGACAGAGCGAGATGAGAACCAGCTGATTGCCGGTCTGATTGCATCGAGTTATGCCAAGTGTTTTCAGAACCGATGCGAGGAGGCGCTGGTCGAGGCGGACAGGGCACTGACGCTGGCACGGGCAAAGTTTGCGAAGGACGCAATTGAAGTGGTTGTAGCGCTGATAGCGAGAGGTTTCGACGATTGGAGGACAGGTGCGGAGGCCGAAGGCGAGAGAGCTATGCTCGAAGCGATTGATCTGGTGCGAGAGAAAAAGGATATGAGCTAGTCGATGCTAATCGATACGCAGATGCAGGTGCTTGTGCGGTATGCGACTTATTTGAGAGAGACGCATCAGAAGGCAAAGGCGCGGCGAATTGAGGATGAGGTGGCGCGGCTGAAGGATGAAAAGCCGCCGGAGTGCAGGGATTGCACGGTCCATGTGCTGGCGTTGCAGGGGAGTTCGAGAGAGTAGGCGGTTTATTTTCTGTGTCTTGTTGCTGGCGTATCATGAAGGTAGTTTCGGTCTGGGATTTTTGGGTCGATGCGGGAGTGCAGGATGAACGAAAATCGGCTGGATGTCAATTCGTATGGAACTGTAATTGATGTACCTCGCGAGGGAACGGCTTCGCTGCTGGCTAAGGTACTGGGGATTACCGCCCTTGGTTTTCTGATTACGAGTTTTGGAGTGGCGACGGCTCCCGACTGGGCGACGCTGCCTGGAATGATCGCGGTGCTTGCGCTGGTGTTTGCCATTACGTTTACGAAGAAGAAGAGTCCTGCGCTGGCGCTGGGAATGTTTCTGGTGCTGTCGTACTTTATGGGATGGGAGATCGGGCCGCTGATTCACCGGTATGTGCGAACGATTGGGCCGGCGGTGGTGTTCCAGGCTGCGGTTACGACCGGGCTCGGCATGGCTGTGATGGGGTCGATTGCTTACCTTTTTCAGATTAACTACCGGAAGGTTGCGGGGATTGCTCTGGCAGCGCTGCTGGTGCTGATTGTGGTGGGGATTGTGAGCATGTTTGTCCACTTCATGTCGCCGGATACGTATTCGTGGCTGACGCTTGGGATCTTTTCACTGCTGACAGTTGCGGATTTCACGCGGATCCGGGCAGGCGGGGATGGGCAGTCGGCGGTTTCGCTGGCGCTGTCGATTTACCTGGATGCGATCAATATTTTCCTGGCGGTGCTACAGTTATTCGGCGGGCGGCGGCGGAATTAGGCAGCTGCATTATTTCGGTCGTTGACTCATCTTTTGATTTGCAGGGTTGAGCAGGTGTGCTGCTAGAATCGGGAATCAGGCTTAGGAATAAGCGGAACGACTTTGACTGGACAGAGGTAAGGGAGGGTTTTTCGAGATGGCTTATGTGATTGCGGAACCGTGCATCGGGACGAAAGATACGGCTTGCGTGGATGCCTGCCCGGTGGATTGTATTCACCCGAAGAAGGACGAGGGTGGTTATGGCGAGTCGGAGCAGTTGTTTATTGACCCTGTGGAGTGCATTGACTGCGGCGCGTGCGTGCCCGTCTGCCCGGTTTCGGCGATCTACGCCGGCGATGACCTGCCAGAGAAGTGGGCGGAGTTTCAGACGAAGAACGCCTCACACTTCGGGCGGTAGATCGGGATTCATCAGATTTTTGCGACCGCGCGGCTTAGAGGCTGCGCGGTTTTGCTTTGTGGAGTTGCCGGAATGAAAAACCTGGGCTCGCTGGAGGTGCTTTCGGAGATTCGGGTGCGGCTCCGAAGCGTGAGAGTTGATGACCATGCGCGTTGGGGGAAGATGACCGCGAAGATAATGTTGCGACATCTTGCTTGCTCGTACGAGGTGGCGCTCGGAGACCGGACAGTTGAGCCGCTCAAGGGACTGCCGCCGGTTGTGATGAAGTGGCTTGCGCTGCGCTCCGGGCTGCGCTGGGCGAAGAATATGCAGACGACGCCGGAGTTGAAGCGAGCGATCATCGAGAGTGAAGATGCGGACTTCGATTTGGTGGTTCGCTGGGTGATCGAAGCCATGGAAGAGGTTGCGCGCGGGGAACGGAGTGCGCCGACGCATCCGATGTTCGGGTCGATGACGCCGGAGGATTGGAAGCGCTGGGGATATCTGCATGCAGACCATCATCTGCGGCAGTTTGGCCGGTAAACGATGATTCAGCACGTGGGAGAGGCTATTGTGCTGCGGGTGTGGCCGTTTCAGGAGGCTGACCTGCTGGTGAGCCTGTTTACGCGGGAGCAGGGAAGGGTGAAGGGCGTAGCTCGTCATGCGATGAGGTCGCGGCGACGGTTTGGCGGGGCTCTCGAGCCGATGACGCATGTGCGCGCGACCTATGCTGAGAGGCCGAAGCAAGAGTTGGTGAGGCTGGATGCGTTTGAGATTCTGAGCTCGCCACTGAGCACGCCTGTGGACTATGCACGAACGGCGGCTCTGCAGTTTCTGGCGGAGGTGGTCGAGGAAGCACTGCCTGAGGGTGCGGTGGAAGATGCGGTGTTTCGGCTGGTCGTGGCAGTGCTCGAAGAGATGCAGGTGGGCAGGGTGTGGCTGCCACTGACTTATTTTGCGTTGTGGATGTGCCGGTTGATGGGCTGGATGCCTGAGCTGGGACATTGCGTGGTATGCGGGTTGGATTTACGTGGTGGGACGGTGTGGTATTCGGGGACGAGCGATGGCGTGACCTGCAGCGATGATCGACGTGCGGGGAGCATGGCTTTGTCGGCGGTTTCGGTGGCGGCGGCGCAGAGAATTTTTCGCGGGACGGTGGGGGCGTTGGCTAAGGAAGAT
>DATMKY010000058.1:0-22519 GCA_035570955.1 Edaphobacter sp.
TTTCTTAGTCGAGCAATCTGCTGCACACTCAACCTATGACGGCGGCTTCCTCACCATCAAAGCTCCAATCTCTGCGCGCTCCACAATCATCGCGAACTACACCATCTCGCGCACCCAGGACGACGACTCCAGCTCCAACCCTTACAGCCCCGTCACCACCCTCAATCCCTTCGCGCTCCGTCAGGAGAAGGCCAACTCACTCACCGACGCCCGTCAGATCTTCAATCTCAACGCCATCTTCAATCTTCCCGTCGGGTTCAAAGCCAATCCGCTCTTCGTCACGCGCTCCGGCATGCCATACACGCCCATCATCGGCTTCGACACGCAAAACGACGCCAACGACCTGAACGATCGCGCCACCGTCAGCGGAGCATTCGCCGCTCGCAACTCCATGCGCCAACCTGCCTTCTCCTCGCTCGACTTCCGCTTGGTCAAAGACTTCACCCTCAAAGGCGAAGGTCATCATCTTGATCTCTTCATGGACATCTTCAATATCGTCGGAGCAAAAAATCTTCGCTTCGACTCCAACGGTTTCAGCTACTATGGCAACGCAGCGAATCCCGTCTTCTCCGCCGGACAACCGCTCTTCGCCCCCGGCGTAGCCCGCCTCGGCGGCCCGCGCACCATCCAGTTCACGGCGCGTCTGGTCGGCTTCTAACTCCAATACAAAAACAAGCTCCCATCCAAAGAGAGCGACACTCCCCGTGCGCTCTAATTCCATTTCCTTTACAATCCCATCATTCAACGCACTACTGCAGACCTTCCGAGAGTCACAACCTCTTAAGCCACACTTGGAGCCTTCACATGGCCGCTGTCCGCCGTCTCGTCGTCGCGTCTCTTTCATTAGCCTTCGCTCTTCCTCTTGCGGCCCAGCAATATCCCGCGGAGCTACTCTCCGGACTCCATTGGCGTGATGTAGGTCCTATGCGCGCAGGTCGTACCTACGGCGTCTCCGGCAACGCTGCGCAACCCGATACCTTTTACATGGGCTCCGTCGGCGGTGGACTCTGGAAGACCGAAAACGCCGGCCGGACCTGGTTCCCCATCGCGGACAACCCCACCTCCGGCATTCCCATCGGCTCCATCGGAGCCATCGCCGTCGCACCTTCTGATCCGAACATCATCTACGTCGGCACCGGCGAGCCCGACATTCGAAGCCAGCACTCCTACGGCATCGGCGTCTTCAAATCCACTGACGCCGGCAAAACCTGGCACCACATCGGCCTCACCGAAACTCGTCAGATCGGCAAGATCGTCGTCGACCCCGTCGATCCCAACCGTGTCTACGTCGCCGCTCTTGGCCACGTCTACAAGCCCAACCCCGAACGAGGCGTCTATCGCTCGCTCGACGGCGGCAAAACGTGGAGAAAAGTTCTCGCCCACGCCAAGGATCCCGACAACGTAGGCGCGGTCGATCTCGCGCTCGATCCGCAACATCCCAAAACTATCTATGCCACGCTCTGGGCGACACGCCGTCCGCCATGGTCCGTCTATGCTCCGTCAAACATGCCCGGCGGTGGTCTCTACAAATCCACCAACGGCGGTGACACCTGGCAGCCGCTCACCAAGGGTCTTCCCATCGACGATTTCGTCGGTAAAATCGGTATCGCCGTCGCACCCAGCAACTCCAACCGCCTCTATGCCGTGGTTGATAACCTCGGTACTGGTGTCGCGCGTCCCATTCGCGGTGGTGCTGTCGGAGCGAACGCACCAAAGCCCTCCGGCGGCATCTATCTCTCCGACGACGCAGGCGCCACCTGGCAGCTCGTCAACAGCGAACAGCGCCTCTGGGGACGCGGCTGGTACTTCGGCCAAATCTCCGTCGATCCCACCAACCCAGACCGCGCCTACGACATCAACACCGCGACCTACATGACGCTCGACGCGGGCAAAACCTGGGTCCCCGTCAAAGGCGCTCCCGGCGGTGACGACTATCACCAGCTTTGGATCAATCCCAAAGACGGCAACCGCATGGTTCTCTCCAGCGATCAAGGCACTGTTGTCTCCGTCGACGGCGCACGGTCATGGAGCACCTGGTACAACCAGCCCACCGCGCAGATCTATCACGTCGCAGCCGACAATCGCTTCCCCTATTGGCTCTACGGCGCTCAACAGGACTCAGGCGGAGTCGGCGTCAGCACATGGTCGCGCATGAGCACACTTAGCTTTCGCAACTGGGAGCCCACCTGCCTCGCAGGAGAGAGCAACACGGTCGTCCCTGATCCCAAAGACGGCAATCTCCTCTACGGCAGCGGCGACCAGCGTTGCGATCAGACCCTGAATCTCTCCGCACCCGCAGGGGGCGAACTCCCTCCCCCTGACCCGAACAATCCCAATCGCAAAACCTGGACACTCCCGCAGGTCTTCTCTCTTGCCGATGAAGCCCTCTATTACTCCAACCAATTCGTCTTTCGCACCCGCGATCGCGGCCGCACCTGGCAGAAGATCAGTCCCGATCTCTCACGGCTCCATCCCGAAGTTCCCACAACGCTCGACCCCGTCACCGCAAAAGACATCGACCAGCCCATGACCGAACGCTTCGGCGTCGTCTACACCATCGGCCCCTCTCCGCTCGACGCTAAAACAGTTTGGGTGGGCACCGACGACGGTCTCATCCACGTCACACGCGACGATGGAGCAAACTGGAAAGATGTCACTCCCCCCGCGATGACAGCATGGAGCAAAGTCTCGCAGATCGAGGCCAGCCACTTCGACGCCGAAGCCGCCTACGCCTCCGTTGATCGTCACCGCATCGCCGACAACCATCCCTACGTCTATCGCACCCGCGACGGCGGCAAGACATGGACCAACGCGGTCAAAGGCATCCCCGAAGGAGCTTTCGTCAACTCCGTCAAAGAAGACACCAAACAAAAAGGCCTGCTCTATGCCGCAACTGAGCTGCGCGTCTACGTCTCCTTCGACGATGGCGACCAATGGCAGCCTCTCAGCCTCAACATGCCCGTCACTTCCGTGCGCGATATCGTCGTTCACAATGACGATCTCGCCGTAGCCACCTATGGCCGCGGCTTTTGGGTTCTCGATCAGATGACGGCCCTTCGTCAGATCGCCGCCAAAGGCAAAGAGATCGAATCAACCAAAACCTACCTCTTCGCTCCCGGCGAAACCTATGCCATTCGCAACGGTGGCCAGAATGGAACGCCTCTTCCGCACGAAGAGCCGCAGGAACTCAACCCTCCTACAGGAGTCCTCGCCTACTACTGGCTCAAATCCGTTCCCGGCAGCCCACTCGAAATCGAACTCATCGACGCAGTCGGAAAAGTTATCGTCTGCCAGGCAAGCGACACGCCGGTAAAACCCGTCGACACAGAAGCCATCAACGTTCAGGCCATCTGGGAAGAACCCACTCCGCCGCCATCAGCCACAGCCGGCATGCACCGCATCGCTCTCAACATCACCGCGCCGCGAGGCTTTGGTGGCGGAGCCGGACGTGGCGCAGCCCCGCCTCCTCCACCGGTCGATGCCTGCCACCCCGCAGGAACTCCGGCCCCACGCGCCGACGGCAACCCACAACGTCGTCGCAGCGCGCCCGTCCTTCAACCCGGCGAATATACCGTCAAGCTGACAGTCGACGGACAAACTTACACACAACCAGTCACCATCAAACCTGATCCGCGCAATCTGCCCACGGGAGCTGAAACATCACCGGACGGCGACGACGACAATCATTAGCAACGGGAAGCTTTGCTCACATGCCTGTTTTCAAGTTGGAAGTCCACTATCTCCGCGCCAGGGCCGCTTGACTATGTTTTCAGAATTGTATACAAGAATCCATACAGTTTCGGCTGTTCCCGTCAGTCATCATCGCCTTACGTATCTTAGGCAACGCCAAACATCGCTCGGAGCGCGATATATGGACGATAACCTGTCCTCGAATCGACCGCTGTCAGTCAGTCGGAGGCTCTTTGGTAAGAAGGTACTTACAACAACCGCTGCCACTCTTCTTGCGGCCACCGGGGTTGCAGAGACGATCGCACCTCCAGTCTCTGAACAACATTTGGATTTGAAGCCGGAAGGACTATCACCCGCTGACTTGGATGAGGTGCATGCTAAATATCTCAATTTGCTGCGGGTGTATGGCAAAAGACTCTCTGCAGAAGACAAGCAAAGACTGATTCGCATTCTTACAACAAACCAACAGATGCTGGTCTCCATTCGCTCGTTTGAAGTCCAGAATGGCGATCCCTCCGCATGTACGTTGCGACTGCAGACCTAGCGGTCGAACTGATTCACTTAAGGAACAAAACCTATTCGGCCATCGTAAGAATGGCATTGGCGTACGTACCGACAGAGGGGCCCCATGCCGACACAAGACATCTATTTCATGTCAGTGCGTGCACTCGGCGAAGCGATTCGCGAACAGCGCATCTCTCCCGTTGAACTGACGGAAGGTTACTTGGAGCGCTGTCGCACTCTGGGTAAACGACTTAATGCTTTCGTTACGCTGACCCCGGAGCTTGCTCTTCGCCAGGCCAGAGATGCGGAGGCCGAGATTAAAGCGGGACACTATCGCGGCTCACTCCATGGTGTGCCTTACGCGGTGAAAGATCTCGTAACGGTAAAGGGATATCCAACGACCTGGGGAGCGGTCCCTTACGAGCGACAAAGCTTCGACTACAACGCAACGGTGATTGAGCGTCTTAACGAAGCTGGCGCAATCCTGCTGGGTAAAGCAGCGATGATCGAACTTGCGGGCGGCTTAGGGTACAGTTCCGGAACAGCTTCGTTAACCGGTCCTGCACGTAATCCCTGGAATCCTGAGTGCTGGACGTGCGGATCATCGAGCGGATCAGGAGCTGTTGTTGCTGCTGCTCTTGCGCCCTGGGCTCTGGGCTCCGATACACGCGGCTCGATTCTATGTCCCTCTTCATGGTGCGGCATTTCAGGTCTGCGTCCGAGCTTCGGCCGTGTAAGCCGTTATGGCTCAATGGCGATTGCTTACAGCATGGACAAGCTGGGACCGATGGCGCGTACGGCAGACGACTGCGCAATCGTGCTCAGCGTACTGGCAGGGCACGATCCTCTGGATCACGACTCGATCAGCAATAGCGCGCTGGAATTTATTTATCAGGATACGGAGCCCAATCAAGGCATTCCTCTCAAGATTGGTCGCCTTACGAATGTGTATGACAAGGTTGACCCGGATGCAGACAAAGCAGTTGACGAAGCTTGCCGAGTCTTTGAAAAAGCCGGCGCCACGGTGGAATCGTGCGAGTTTCCTGATGGGCCTTTTGAAGAAGCTGCCGAATTAACCATCCTGATGGAGGCTGCGAGTGCCTTCAGCCAGCTGATTCAATCCGGCAAGTGTAAGGATCTCACCGATCCTGTTGGCAAGCTTAACGGCTACGCGAGCGAGCAATTCACGGCAACCGACTACCTTCATGTCCAACGCGTCCGTCCAATGCTACAACGCACTGCCGATGCAATGTTTGACCGATACTCGGTTTTGATCTCTCCGTCTCAGCCTACTGCGGCGCAGCCGCTGCTGGCGAAAGATCCCGACGATCCTGCATCCTCAAAAGAGTCCAAAAAGCTTCACCTGGATCGACGTGCACCGGATGGAGTATCGAGTCTTTGCGGCCTTCCCGCAATCAGTGTGCCATGTGGGTTCAGTAAAAAAAGACTCCCCTACGGGATGCAGATTATGGGACGCGCGTTGAACGATGCGGTTGTTCTAAAAGCAGCTCGGTTGTACCAGACACACACGGAGTGGCACTTACAACGCCCTTCGCTCTAGCCAGCCAAGAGAAAAGAACGTGCCTTCCTGCAAGTTTTGCAGTGCTTAGAGTCACTCATTCGCGGTCCCGGCCTTTCTGGCGTTCTGTCTTTCTTCTATTGATCTAAATGAATCCTCCTGCCTTCGGTCGTTCGGACGGCTATTACTGCCGTCATTCGCGGGCTTCCCTCTCGGTATCTGCGTAGCAGCAGGGAAAGCTCTAAAGGACTCTTCATCGTTGTATCTACCGAATGGATCACCGTCTCAAATAAGGAGAGGTCATGGCGAGAAAACTCATTCTATTACTCTTCATGTTGGGCATCAGTTCATCCTTCATGCTTGGTCAGGTTGCAATTACCGGTCAGATACGAGGTGTTGTTACAGACGCCTCGGGCGCTACGCTGCCGAATGTAGCAATTAGCGTCAAAAGTACGGCATTGATGAGTCCGCGGCAGACCACTACCGGCGAATCCGGGACTTACCTGTTCGACTCTCTACCGCCCGGCATTTATCAACTTACTTACACAGTGGCTGGCTTCCAAACTGAGGTGCAATCAAATATTTCGATAACACCTGGATTTACCGCGACGATCAATCCTCAGTTACACGTTGGCCAGGCGCAACAGACCGTTGAGGTTTCAGCGGCTCCTCCAGTTGTCGACACTGCGAACAACACGACGGCAACGACCTTCGATGATGCACTCTTGCAAGGGATCCCCAGTGGCCGCGACACTTTTTCCACGGTCGCGCAGGCCCCTGGAGTAGCTACGAGCGACTTTGACATCGCGGGCAGTCAAAGCTTTCAACAGTCTGTGATGCAGGTCCACGGTAGTCTGCCCGGTGATCAGGTTTATAGCTTCAATGGTCTGCGTCTTAATTGGCCAGGTTCGACGGGGGGCTATACCTCTTTTTATGTCGACAATGATTCTCTATCCGAACTCCAGGTCGTTACCGACAGCGCTCAAGCTGAAGTTGCAGTCGGTGGAGTCTACATGAACCTCGTTCCTAAATCGGGGGCTAACACGATGCATGGCTTAGCGGCGTTCTACTATCAATCCGCCGGCACACAAGCCACTATCAGCAACCCTATCTACAACGGTGTTCCGGTCAGTGCGGGAACGCCTTTCGTCATGGCAAGAGACATAGCGACCAACCTTGGTGGTCCTCTTTTGAAGGACAAATGGTGGCTCTTTGGTTCGTGGCGACTTTATGATTTGAAGGAGAGCATCCTCGCGATCCGAAATCCGGATGGCACCCCAATCACCGATCCGAATCATCAGAGCAACGTTACGCTCCGCAGCGACTATCAAATCTCAACCAACAATCATTTGGACTTTGTCTGGTGGTTCAACGAACAAAACAGGTTCTTCCGGCGCGATACGTCATACGCCTTTGTCAGCGCAGATGCAGCTTGGAGACAGATCGAACCGGCATACATCCTGCAAGCGGAATGGACGAGCACCTTCCATAATTTTCTCTTCGACACTCGTTTCGGATATCTCCACCAAGTCTTCCCACTCAGCAACCAACCGGGAACGCCCGATACCGCACTCAATCGTCAGGACTCGGTTTTATCGACCGAGACGGGAGCACCACCTTACTCTTTCGTGAACCCGGCGAGTGTCTTCGCTGTGGCTGAAGGAGTGTCTTTCTATAAAGGTCATCTGTGGGGAGGCTCCCATTCGTTCAAATTCGGCCTCGACACCTCGGTTAACCGTAATGGCTATAACTACACCGTCAATCAGGGAATCAACGCGATCTACAACAGCGGGACACCGGTTCAGGTGATCGCATACAACACGCCTGTTGACGTTCGAAGCGTTTATCACGAAACGGCGGTATACGCACAGGACTCCGTAACTATCAAGCGCAAACTGACCCTCAACCTCGGGGTGAGATACGACCATTTCAATACCTTCTACCCCACGCAGACCAGTCCACCTGCGACCTTCCCTGATCTATTTCCGCAGCGCACTTACCCTCAGTCTGCAAACATTGCAACCTGGAATACATTCCGGCCGCGTATTGGAGCCGCCTATGACCTGGCAGGCAATGGCAGATCTGTCTTAAGAGCGTTCTACGGACAGTTCGACGTCATCGAAGGGGCCGAACTGGCGGAACAAATTAACCCAAACGGCTTGAGCACTCAGGTCTACACATGGAATGACACAAACCACGATGGTATTCCACAGCCAGGCGAGTGGAAGCTTCCCGCTAACCTTCTCAGCGCCTCAGGCGGAATCGTCACGACAGTCGACCCACATCTCAAGCGTCCCTACTCGAACCAGGTCAACGTTGGCTATGAGCAGCAGCTTTTTTCGTCTGTTATGGTTGGAGTCAACTACTACTTCCGCAACCTCAAAAATCAATATGCAGAACGTAACTTAGCGAATCCTGCATCTGACTACAGCAGCACCACCGTAGATAGTCAAGGCAATCCGCTTATAAACTCGGTTACCGGTCAACCCATCACGCTCTTCAACCTTGCTGCAGCGGATGTTGGCCTCTCGAACTATCTGATCACCAACATCCCCGAACTCAACACCAATCATTACAACGGTGTTGAATTCACGGTACAGAAGCGTATGAGCAAAGGTTGGCAGCTATTGGCCGGCTACACGATCCAGCAGCAGAGGGGTACCTACCGCCGAGGCTTGACCGATGACTTCAACAATCCAAACAACGAAGTCAACCGCGCGAATGCGATTCTGGGTTATGATGCGACCCAAATGTTCAAAGTGCTCAGCAACTATACTTTTCCAAAGTCAATCAATGTTGGGCTGAACTTTCAGCACTACACCGGGTATCCTCTCGATCCCAACAACGGACCACCAACAGCAGTCGTTTCTGGTCTCAACCAAGGACAAATATCTGTGATCGGTGAACAGATCGGAAAAATCCGGCTGCCGAATGTCGACATCGTCAATCTTCGGTTGTCTCGTCCAACTCGACTTGGGGATCGATTCAACCTTGAACCTATCGCAGATCTCTTCAACATCGCAAACTCCAATACTGTTATCAGCGAAGTTCCAGTCGGAGGCAGCAGCTTTAGGCAGCCGACGAACCAGCTCAATCCGTTCATCGCTCGATTTGGCTTGCGCTTCAGCTTCTAAGGCGCGCCCTCTAGCGAGATGAGGCAAATTTGTGGCGTCCTGGCCAAGCATGGATATCATTCTTGCCAGTACGCCACAACGATGCACCGACCCGAATTCAGAATCACCACTTTGCACGGCAAATCGGAGATACCTACTTGAGCAAAAAATCTCGTTCGGCCTGCCTCTTGTTCGTGGCCAGTCTATGTTCAATTTCGCGATCCGTGGCCCAACAAGCGCCTCGCGGAAGCATTACGATTGATCGAATCGCGGACATCAAGTATCCCTCTGAGCAGCGCTGGTCCCCCGATGGCAAGACGGTTGCCTTCCTATGGGATGCTGCAGGCAAGCAAGACCTCTTCATGGTCAAACCGGGTGAAACTCCTGTCGCTCTAACTGATTTCCCCGTCGATCCCGACTTACTTGTTTCAGACATCGGTCATTTTGAATGGGCCTCTCCGAATGAAATAATCTTTAGTAAGAGTGGTCAGCTCTGGACTGTAACCACAACACCTTCGAAGCCTGCTCCCCTCGCCGGCTTTCAGGGTGTTTCCAGTTTCTCGCTCTCCGCCGACAAACAGCAGATTGCCTTCGTCTCGCAAGGTGACGTCTGGGTCGAATCCCTTAGTGGCAAAACCAGAAGACGGTTAACTCGTATGCCGGACGGCCTTCGTGCCTCCCAACCATCGTTTTCTCCGGATGGAAAATATGTCGCCTTCGACGCAGGACGTCGCGAATCGGTTCCGGAACCGTTGCCTTACAACGGAAATTTAGTAAAGGTATTTCGCAGCCTGAGCTGGGATGATCGTGTCGGCGTTGTGTCTGTCTACAGCTACGCAGCAGAGCCAATGTGGATCCCGGTATCGGCCCGCAACTATGGTTCAACGGAGATGCAATGGGCTGCGGGACCTTCTATCGTCCACGAAGAATTCTCTCCCGATCATAAAACTATGGAGCTTAAGGTCACCACGCTCTCCGGCGAGACTCGCACTCTTTGGAAAGACTACGACCCTGCCTGGATCTCTCCTGCAGATGGCGCGATGGATGTTAGCTCTCCAGACGGCAAATGGATCGCCTTCATCAGCGACCGTAGCGGGTGGCCTCATCTCTATGTGATTCCGATTGATGCCACCTCCGAATCTCAAGCGAAGCAAATCAGCAAAGGAAACTTTGGTGATGGTTATGCGGCGTGGTCCCCGGATAGCCAGCGAGTCGTTTACACCCACAGCGCCGAAGGCAACCAGATGGAGCGCTTCATCTCGATAGCTTCCATCGCAACCGGGAAGATCGAGCCAATCGTCACAGCACGCGGCGTAAACCGTAATGCGGCATTCTCTCCTGATGGTTCAATGCTCGTCTATGAGCGTAGCGCGATTGAACACCCTCTCGAAATGTACTCTATTGCCGCTAAGACCGGAGCCACGCCGATACGACTTACGAACTCGCTTCCTCCTGGACTGCTTCCGCTGGATCTCATTGCGCCTGTTGCTGTGCACTACCCCAGTCGCGCGGACGGAAAACCTGTCCCTGCGACCCTCATGGTCGATAAAAATCTCGATCGATCCAAAAAACATCCTGCCATCATCTGGATTCACGGATCAGGAGCGGATCAAAACTACCTGGGCTGGCACCCTGGCTTTTACCGCATGTACTACTCAATGTCGCAATATCTGGCGCAACAGGGCTACGTCGTTCTTACACCCGACTATCGCGGCAGTTCGGGCTACAGCCGCGATTGGGCCACTGGAACATCGAGAGACCTCGGCGGTGGCGAAACTCAGGACGTCAACGGCGGCGCCGACTATCTCAAAACCCTCCCATACGTAGACCCCAATCGCATTGGCATCTGGGGGCTCAGTTACGGTGGCTTCATGACCTTACAATCCGTGCTGACCGACCCGACGCTCTTTCGCTGCGCCATCGATGTAGCCGGAGTTGGCGATTGGGAGACCTGGACAACCGGAGGAATGATCCTTGGACGCCTCGGCGAAACTCCAGTCACTGATCCAGGACTCTACGATCGCTCAGCGCCGGCTAAGCACCTCGATAAATTGACGATTCCCTTGCTTATCTTGCAAGGTACGAACGATGCCAACGTTCCCTTCTGGGAGTCGCTCAAAGTTATTGATACTTTGGAAAAGCTGGGCAAGCCATTTGACATGGCGATCTATCCGG
This sequence comes from Edaphobacter sp., assembly GCA_035570955.1. Lineage (GTDB taxonomy): Bacteria > Acidobacteriota > Terriglobia > Terriglobales > Acidobacteriaceae > Edaphobacter. The sequence continues at coordinate 11,002 of DATMKY010000058.1, forward strand.
GCGAGATTCACTTCTTCCGGAGAGCGTTTGTTCTCCGTGATGCATGGAGGCGAACCGATTCTTTCTTCAATCGCTGCTTAATTGAAAACCGAGCGGAACCATCTCCACAGCCAGCTCAATAGTTGATAGGTAGGTTCTTCGCGCGCGGACGGACTGCTATCGTAACCGGTGGCGAGACTCACTCTGTAGCAATTGATACGCCAACGCAACCGCGGGAATCAGAAACACCACAGATCCCACCACCCACATCACCACTGCTCCGGCTCTTTGATCCGACAGAGGATCAATGCCGAATGGGTTAGGCTCGCGAAGATAATACGGATAGACTGGCCGATCACAGAAGACGAGAAATGCCGACAACGCCGTATTCACAATGTCTGCCATCACCAGATAGATCAGTAGAATCCAACCGTAGCTAATCTTGTGCGCAGGCCACGGACGCACCACTGGCCACCAGAAAAGAATCGAACTCCCGAGGAAGCACAGATGCTCAAACTCGTGCCACCGCTCATGCTCAAGAGCGAAGTCATAAGCCGCTGGAACATGCCAGCCAAGAAAAATTAGATTCATTGTCAGCCAGGCGGCCAACGGCGTAGTCAACATTCGCCCTGACTCCCGCAGCCCCTTCGAACGAAGCAACGGCCCCAGCACACCAACAGTAAAACTCCGCGGCAGCCCACGGAGCATAGGGACCACAGGCCAGCCCAGAAGAAGAAGTGGCGGAGCCAACGACATCAGAAGAAGATGCTCGACCATATGTGCGCTTAGGAGCATATCGGCGAAACCATCGAGCGGAGAAGCAATCGCAACCCAGATCACCGCGAGTCCGAGTAGAAAAGATCCTAGCCGCACAATCGAAAACGCGAGCAAGCGCGTCCTGCGGATAGCAAGCCATCCGTGCATATAGACGATGCCGAAGACGATCAATGAACAAGTCACTAGGATCGGCGGTGACCACTCGGCAAAGATGTCCTCGTAAGCAGAAGGCATTGGCACCAGAGTAACCGCGAGCCTAGCGGCGCCCGATCGGCATCCCCGGCTTTTCACCGGTAAGAACCATACGTCGCGACGCATCCACAGCCGGCGAAAGATCATTGCCGCGTAACGTTGTGAGGAATCGCACCAGCGCAGTTGTCTCCGGAGGACTCAGCGCGTTGCCATAGGCCGGCATATTTCCTCCGCCCTGCAGCACCTGACGAATAATCTGGTCCTCGGTCATGTGTGCGGCAACCGCGTCGAGCGCCGGACCCCGCATCCCACCCTCGCCGCCAATCGAGTGGCAATTCCTGCACTGCTTATCCTGCAAGACAATCGCCCCTTGCCTCTCGAGCGGCGACCGGCCACGCAGATACGTCTCCGGAATCGAATCACTCGTCCAGGCGTCCATAACCGGACTCCACGGCGTGTACATCCCAAGCCTCGTGAAGATACCAAGTGTCACAGCGATCACTGCCAACATCAGCACGGCTACAGGGCGCCGCGACCAATGCTTCTCTCCCTCACCCGCGACGAGCGGAAGAAGCAGCATCGCTCCAATAATCACGATCGGAGCGATGAACATCACCGGCGTCTCCAGGCTCGGGGGAAGATACGCGAGAACAGCATAGATCCACAGAAATGCGAAGTCAGGTTTTGGTGCCGTCTCAATAATCGTGGGATCAGGCTGCCCGCTCGGTCCAAAGGGGCCAAAGAACAGTGCACACGCAATCACTGAAAGCATAATCACAGCAGCGAAGATTGCATCCTTCCAAGCCGCATCAGGAATAAAAGGAATTCCGGTCCTCTTCGTCAGCTCGTGGTACTCGCGATCGTACGTACTCTTCCGCACAATTCGCCCCGGCATAGGCCAGTCGTTGATTCCCAGCCGAATCACCATCCAAAGATGCAATCCAACCATCGACAACAGAATCCCAGGAATTACAAAAACGTGCAGCGCAAAAAACCGCGTCAACGTCGGCCCGGCAATAATCGGCCCTCCCAGCATAATCGCAACTAACGGCCCACCAATCAACGGAACACGGCTCAAAATCGAAGCTCCAATACCAAGGCCCCAATATGCATCCTGATCGAATCGCAGCACCTGCCCGGTAAACGCCATTCCCAGCGTCATCAGAAGCAGCAACACGCCGATGATCCAGGTTAGCTCTCGAGGAAACTTGTACGCGCCAAACATAAATACCTGCGCCATATGAACAAGCACAACCGCAACCATGAAGTCCGAACCCCACCCATGCATCGCACGGAGAAACCATCCCAGCTTTACGTTGTGATCCAGAAACTGCAAACTGCTCCACGCATGGCTCGCCGACGGCGAATACACCAGCGCAAGAAGTATCCCCGTCATCACCTGCAACACCAGCAGCACCGTGGCTGCACTGCCAAAGACATACCACCAGCTCGAAGTATTTTCTGGAACTTCATGCACAGCAGCCTCGATGATCGGCTGACCAAGTCCAAGTCGTCGCTCGAACCATCCATAGAGTTCCACGCAACTTTGTTTCAGCCCTGGCATGACCCACACCTCGGTTTCGATTGCTCATGCTTCGCCAGACGCGCCGCGGAATCGCCGCCAACTAGTTGGGTCAACGGCATCTCAATCTTCGCTTCATTGGCCAGCGTAGGCATCCTGCCGGCACTGATCATCAACGCATCGCCCACCACCTTGTGTTCATACTCAAACAACCCACGCTCCGGTGGCCCGGAAGCGCGCGTGCCATCCTCATAGTAAGCACCACCATGGCATGGGCAGAGAAACAACTTCGATTGCGCAAACCAACGCACAGGACAACCAAGATGGGCGCAATTAATCGCAAACACCTGAAAGGTCGTTCCCGAAACCCGTCGCACCCAGCAGGGGACGTTCCCCGTATCCCCATCCCACTTGGTCGTCACCGGATTTCGATAGTTCACCAGTCGCGTCTCGCCCTCAGGAAAGTCAGTCAACGGCCCAAGTGTCACCCACGAATTATCGTTAGAGCCTGATTCCATCGCCGGACCAAGAAGATATCCGAGCACAGGTATCGCAAGCACCGCGCCCACCGCTCCATTCAGCCACAACGACAGCTTGAACAGAAAAGTCCGTCGCGAGTGTTTCGCACTCCGCACACTCTCTGGCTCAGTCCTTACAACCTCTTCACCCTGCGGATTCTCTTCCATCGCATTTGCTCCTGCAATCTCAATCTGGCGCAGACGAACTACGGTTGCACCGGATAAGGCTGTCCGGGGTTCGCGCCGCGCTTCGACGCAAGCCACGCAACAATATCAGTAATCTGCTGATCGGTCAGCGCCTGCGCGCCATCGGTTCGCCAATCAGGCATCCCCTCGTCCTGCTTCCCCGCAATTGCATAACTTCGCAAACCCTGATCGGTGATCAACGCAAGATACGATCCATCGACGATCGATCCAACCTTGCCCTTACCATTCTTGTCTCCGGCTAATCCCTCGGCGCCGGTACCATGACACCGGGCGCAAAACACTCCAAAAGCCTGCTGCCCACGTGGTGGGTCGCCCTGCAACGTAGCCTGATAAGGTGGTGCACTCTGCCCCGCAAGTACATCCGCCCTACTCCACTGCATCATCCCGTGCACCAGCGCATCGACCTGCTTGTCGGTCAACATGCCGCCCGCACTCTTGCTGAAGCCCGGCATCAATCCCCCGTGTACTCCCTTCGCCGTTACCTCGCGCAAATTCCCTTCCCCTGCAATCGCGAGGTAAACAGCATTGTTCAGCGAAATTGCGGCGCCATTCTTACCATTTTCTCCATGACACGCCGCACAATTTGCCTTGTATAAGGTTGGAAAATCCAGCACCACTTCCGGTCGCAAGACCGCAGGGTCCATCTTCGGAGCCAGCGAAAAATGGCCGCACCCGCCCAACGCCAAAGCAGTGGAAGTCAAAAACATCGCGGGGTATGAGGCAATCCTCATCGGTTCTGATCCTCATCCTTTTCCGCCGTCTCCAGGCCCGCGCGAACCGCGAACGGCAGGGAACGAAACTGCGGTGTCCGAACCTTGACTTGCAGATTAACCACAAATCCTGCAACCAGCCCAAACGCAATCTGCGAAACAACAAACCAGAGCCAGTCAATCCGCTGATTCAGAATTGGACTGATCACCCCAATCGCCGAGTAGAGAAGCCCCGTCCAGAAAAACGGCGCAAGAAAACCTGCAGTCAGAATTGGCCTTCGCGGAAACATCGGCAGCAGTGCTCCATAGAGCAATCCGATCAGCACAGACGCGAGCCCATGAATCGCTGAGGCCGCCAGCAGTCCACGCAGATGAAACTGCGCCAGAAACTCATTACTCTCCCCCGCCCAACTCACAAACCCGCCCGCCGCTAAAAGGTTCGCTGCATACCAGATGCTGTGATAACGAATCAGCCCAAACAATGTCGCTGGCACGATCATCGCAATTCCACCTGCAATCCCGCCCTTCACTCCCGCCATCACACTGAACGTCTCAAGTGGCAGCAGTTTTCGATGACGTTCATCGAGCGGCAATTGCGCCAGCCTCTCGCGCGTCGTTGTGATCTCAACAATGTCAGCCTGTACCGGAACGTAAATATGATGCTCATCCGGCACGACTTCGGAAAACCACCCCACAATCGCCGGCAATGCCATCATCAATCCCAGCAAACTAATCGCCCAGTGCGTGACCATTCCACCAATGATCAACGAAACTCCCAGCGCAAACACCATCGGCCAAGCCGTAGGCGAGGGAAGCTGAACCGTTTTCGCTGGTTGCGTGTGGTTCGTGGCTCCAGAACCGTGCGTACTGCCTTCCATTGGACTTCCCTCCTTCCCCGAAGCCTGTAAACTATCTGCCCAAAACGTAGACCACCAGAAACACCACAACCCATACTCCATCGACAAAGTGCCAGTACAGCGACAGCACCTCCAGCTTCTCTGCATGTCTCTCATTCACCCGCCCGCGCAGCAGCAGCGTAAACGCAACCGTCAACATGATCAACCCAACAACAACGTGCGTCGCATGTAGCCCCACCAGGGAGTAGAAAGTCGTCCCGAAAAGATTCGTCTTGATCGTTAGCCCAACATCATGGATCAGGAAGTACCACTCCCGCGCTGTCATCATCAAAAAGATCGCACCGAGAAGAATTGTTCCCGCGACACCGCGAGTAGCCTCACGCACCTTAGCTTTGCGCAGCGCACTGACCGCGAAATGAACCGTGATGCTGCTCGAAAGTAGACAAATAGTCCCCAGAATCGGCAGCTCCAGCACCTGTGCTGGCGTGGGGCCGCTCAGACTCTTGCCAATGTAGTAGATATACGCGACTACAAAGATCAAGAAGATCGCCGACTCCGCCACAATCAAACAAGCCATGCCCACGACACCGCGATGCGGCAATCTCCACGTCGGATCGACTTGAGTACTAACGGGAATTGAGCTCATTCGTAATTCACGTCCTGATCTTCAGGGTGTTTAAGGTCCCACAGCGGCCGTCTGCTAAAGACCGTCGGTTCTACAGCAAAGTTATAGCTAGGCGGCGGAGAAGGAGTGGACCACTCCAGTGTCCAGGCGTCCCAGGGATCGTGCCCTGCAATTTCACCTCGATAATAGGAACGCACCATGTTCCAGACAAAACAGAGAATTCCCGCTGTTTGAAACAACGCTCCGATGCCAACAATCAGATTCCACCACTCCCACCCGCGCCCTGCTTCATAGGTATAGATCCGCCGCGGCATCCCCAGCAGCCCCGGCACATGCATGAAATCGAACGTCAGGTGAAACCCAACAATGAAGAGCCAGAAGTGCCACTGGCCCAGCCCCTCGCTCATTAATCGCCCGGTTACTTTTGGGTACCAGTAGTAAAAGGCCCCGAACAACGCGGTCAGAATTGCGCCCACCAGAACATAATGGAAGTGCGCCACCACAAAATATGACGCGCTCAATTGCCAATTGAAGGGGGCAGCTGAGAGCATGATCCCCGTAAGTCCCGCGACCAGAAATTGAAACAGAAACGCGATGCAGAACATCATGGGCACTTTGAAAATAATCTTGCCGCCCCACAGCGTCGCCAGCCAATTGAAGATCTTAATCCCCGTAGGCACCGAGATCACCATCGTTGCGAACACGAAAAAAGTATTTCCCGCAGGCCCCATCCCGACGGTAAACATATGGTGCGCCCAAACACTCAGGCTGATAAATCCTATTCCCACTGAAGCCGCCACCATCGCTGGATAACCAAAGATCGCCTTGCGCGAAAACACTGGAATAATCTCGTTCACAAAACCGAACGCAGGAAGCACAAGAACATAAACCTCCGGATGCCCGAATATCCAGAAAAAATGCATCCACAGCACCGCCGAGCCACCCGCTTGCGTATCGAAAAAATGCCCGCCCAGGTATCGGTCGATGGTTAGCATGATCTGCGCCGCCGTCAATGGACTCACCGCAACAAACACAATGCCGCTCGATACAACCATCAGCCAAACGAACAACGGCATGCGCGAAAGCTTCATTCCCCTGCACCGCATGCACATCGCAGTCGTCACAATGTTCACGGCTGTCCCGGTACTTCCAATGCCGCTCAGCAAAATCGCCAGGGTCCAATAGTCCGTACTATGCCCCGGCGAAAAAACCTTCGCCGTCAGCGGCGCATACGCAAACCACCCCACATCTGGCGCAGAACCCGCGCCATACAATCCATCGCCCCCGAGATAGCTGAAATACAAGAGAAACCCGCCGAACGCCGAAATCCAGAAGCTGAACGCATTCAGCCGCGGAAAAGCCATATCGCGCGCGCCGATCATCAGCGGCACAAGATAGTTCCCAAATCCGAACAGAATCGGCATTCCGACAAAAAACACCATCGTCGTGCCATGCATCGTAAACAGCCGATTGAAAACCTGCGGTGAAACAAAATGATTGTTTGGCACCGCAAGCTGAATCCGCATCAGCATCGCCTGCAAACCAGCAATAACCAGGAAGATCAGTGCATACACGATATACATCAGGCCAATCTTTTTATGATCGACCGTCGACACCCACCCATACACAACATCCATTCGTGGCCGTCGCCTCGCTTCGACCGTCTGATCAATGGCTTCGAGTACGGGATGTCCATTCGTCATGCCGCGTTCCTCTCAAATACCGGTAGCCCAAAGAGCATTAGTGAAGCGTCGTCAAATAAGCCGTAATCACATCCAGATCATGATCGTTCAAATGCATTGAAGGCATGAGCACTCCAGGCTTGATGGAGTTCGGATCCGCAATCCACTGCCTCAGATTAGCCGGCGTATTCTCAACCGGTCCTGAAGCGATCGTATCCCGGCTCGCCAGATGAGTCAGGTCCGGCCCAAACCGTCCCGTCGCAACAGTACCGGCGATCGCGTGACAATTAATACAAGCGTTCCGCATGAAAACTGTCTGCCCCTCAGCGGCCGCTGCATTCCCTGAAAAATCCTGCACCACCGGCTTCTTCTGTTGCTCGACCCACGTCGCAAAATCCTCCGGTGACTGCGCATAAACCCGTAGCAGCATCTTGGCATGTTGCACGCCGCAGTATTGCGCACACTGGCCCAAATAAAGTCCCGCTGCCTGAGGATCGATCCACATCGTATTCAGCCGATTCGGAATCAGATCCATCTTTCCCGCAAGCCGCGGAACCCAGAAGCTGTGATCGGTGTCCGCCGACGACAACGAAAGATAAGTCGGCGTGGGCTTCGCCGGATCGCTCACCGGAACATGCAGTTCATTGGCAGTCACCACCCCCAGCTTCGGATAGCGATACTCCCACCAGTACTGATGCCCAATCACAATCACATCAAGGGCATTGCTCGGCTTCGGCGCAGCCTCGGTCTCAAGAATCACCCGCGTAGTCGAGAGAAACAGCATCACCACAATCAGAATCGGAATTACCGTCCACGAAAGCTCAATCTGCGTGCTCCCGTAAATCTGCGGCGGTTCTCTCTCGGAATCCGTAGGTCTTTGTCGATACCGAATCACAACGTACAGCAGCAACCCCGCCACAATCAGAAAAATCGCCAGGGTCACCGACAAAATCAGCATCGAAAGTCCGAACGCCGACTTCGCAGGCGTACCTGCCGGATCGAAGATGCTTGTCGGAGACCGCAGCAGTCCGCTGTCCGCAACGCGGAACGAGCTCTGCGCCATCGCAAGGAAAATCAATTCGGAAATACGGTCACCTCAATGAGGTAAACGACTGTATGCCAGAAATTGCGGAAATTTTATCACTGCAAACGGACTGTAGACGTCTCTAGGATGCCATTCATCTTAAGTCGGCATCATAAAAAATGATGTAATTACGACGGTCCGATCATCGCGCTAACGAACCGAATACGGAACAACTGATTGCCTCTGCTCTCCCAGTCCCTCAACCCCAAGCCGCATCACGCTCCCCGCCCGCAGATACACCGGCGGCTTCTGTCCAAGCCCAACTCCGGGCGGCGTTCCCGTCGAAATAATATCTCCAGACTGCAGGGTCATAAATCGACTCAAATAGCTGACGAGGTGTGCCACTCCAAACACCATGGTCGCCGTCGACCCATCCTGATACTTCTTTCCATCTACTTCCAGCCAAAGCCGCAACGCCTGCGGATCAGCCACTTCGTCTGCCGTCACCAGCCAGGGTCCAACCGGACCAAAAGTGTCCGCACTCTTACCCTTCACCCACTGCCCGGTTCCCTCTAACTGAAACGCGCGCTCGGAAACATCATTCACCACACAATAACCGGCAACATGCGACAGCGCTTCCTGCTCCGTTACATACCGCGCCTCTTTGCCGATCACCACACCCAACTCTACCTCCCAATCCGTCTTCTCGCTCCCCCGTGGAATCATCACCTCATCAAACGGCCCGCAGATGCTGGACGTCGCCTTCATAAAAACGACAGGCTCTTTTGGCACAGCCATTCCAGACTCAGCGGCATGATCCGAGTAATTCAACCCGATACACACAAACTTGCCTACGCTGCCCACACAGGCACCAATGCGCGGGTTTCCGTCAACCAACGGTAGGCTCTTCGTATCAATCTTCCGCAACTTCTCAAGCGAAGCAGGCAACAGGGCAGAGCCCGCGATATCATTCACCACGCTCGACAAATCCCGCAGCGCGCCATCCCCATCCAGCATCGCAGGCCGTTCTTCTCCCGCCTTTCCCACCCGAAGCAGCTTCATTCTCTTCTCTTCCCTTCATCCAGTTCGGCAATCCGTGCCATTTCCCTTTGCCTTCGCTCGACAATGCTGCGATACTTCGATGCTGTTAGGCGTCATTCCTTAAGACTTTGCATTCTGCTAATGCAGAATTGTACAGAGAAAATTTCTCACTGCGAAACCTGCACAGCTTCAAGTTTCAGTATTTGGCACGAAGAGGTTGAACCCAAATGACTCGCCACATATTAAGACCACTCTCGGTTACATTCCTCGCTGTCTTTCTGGCCGCTGCATACCAGCTTTCCGCCCAGCGAGGGCCGACTCCGGCGCCTGACCGTTCCCCCAAAGATGGCGGAGGCCCCTACGACCGGCTCATCATTCGCGGCATCACCGTCATCGACGGAACCGGAGCCGCACCCATCGGCCCGATGGACATAGTCGTCGAACACAACCGCATCGTGGATGTTGTCTCTGTCGGCACACCACATGTCCCCATCAAGGAAAAGGTCCGCCCGGCAAAAGGAACACGAGAGATCGACGGCGCCGGCATGTATCTGCTTCCCGGCTTCGTCGACACCCATGTTCACTACGGAGATTCGCAAAAAGCCCCCGACGCCGAGTACTGCAACAAACTCTGGCTCGCCAGCGGAGTCACTACCGTTCGAGGAGTTCCCGCGGGCCCACTCGACTGGGCCCTCCACGAACGCGAGCGCAGCGAGAAAGATGAGATCACTGCCCCGCACATCTACGTCTACCAGCCCACCTTTACCGGAGATGGTTGGAAGCCCCAAGCCAACCTCACCCCCGAATTAGGGCGCGAGTGGGTTCGCTTCCTCGCTGGAAAAGGTGCGGACGGGGTGAAGTTCTTCGGAGGCGACCCCGATGTAGTCGCGGCAATCCTCGACGAAGCCAAAAAGTACAAGTTAGGCTCACTCGCACATCTCGGCCAGGAAAGCGAACCTCGTCTCAACGCGCGTGATGCAACGCGGCTTGGCCTCCGCACTGTCACCCACAGCTACGGCCTCTTCGAATCTCTCCTCAAAGACACCACAGTTCAGGACTATCCCCCCGACCAAAACTACAGCGACGAGCAGATGCGCTTCGGCCAGGTTGCCCGCAACTGGAACAAGATCTATTCGCGCGGCAGCGAGCAGTGGAATGCTCTCATCGCCGAATGGGTCAAAGCCGGCACAGTCCTTAACCCAACCATGGTCATCTACTCTGCCGGCCGCGATCTCGAGCGCGCCTATACAGCAGAGTGGCACGACAAATACACACTTCCATCGCTCATGCAGTACTACCAGCCCAATCGCGAAAACCACGGGTCCTACTACTACAACTGGACCTCCGAGGACGAGTACGCCTACAAGCAGTACTACCGCGTTTGGGAGGACTTCCTCCTGGACTTCAAGAACGCAGGTGGCCACGTCACCACAGGCACCGACGCGGGCTTCATCTACCAAACCTACGGCTTCGCCTATATTCAGGAACTCGAACTCCTGCGCGAAACCGGCTTCACTCCACTCGAAGTCATCCGCTCCGCCACGCTCTACGGCGCAGAAGAACTCCAAAGCCCCAAACAAACCGACGTAGACTTCGGCATCATCCGCCCCGGCAAGCGCGCCGACATGATCATCGTTGACCAAAACCCGCTAGCCAACCTGAAAGTCCTCTATCCCACGGGAGCCATGCGCCTCAACGACGAGACCGGCAAAGTCGAGCGCATCGGTGGAATCAAATACACCATCAAAGACGGCATCGTCTTCGACAACAAACAACTTTTAGCCGATGTAGCTTCAATGGTCGCCAAACAGAAAGAAGCCATCAAGGGCCCAGTAACCCTCCAGGGCATACCCACAACCTACGTCACGAAGTAACTTCTTTTTACTCCTCATTCCGCGACAACAAAACGACAACTTGTTCCTCAACCTCCCGCTACAATCCCACCAGAGGAATCCATGCCCAACTCCCGCCGGGAATTTCTAACTCAAACCGCGCTCACCCTGCTAGCCTCCACCACTGCACTCGCCCAGAACCCTGCCACACCCACCACTCCCGGAGCGCCCCCCGCCTTCGGCACCGCACCCGCGGTAGGCCCCGAAGTCACCGCGACCACCTTCGCCGAATCGGAAAAACTCATTCAGTTCTCTCTCACTGAAAAAGACCGAGCCCAGGCCGCTGGCAACTGGCGTCAAGCGATGGCTCCGCTCTACGAACGCCGAACCGGCCCACGCAAAGTCGCTATCCCCGATACTATCCCACCCTACTCACGGTGGGACTGCCTCATCCCCGGCACCAGTCCTGCGCCTCAGAAAAACCAGTTCATCCGCACCAAATCCGACATCCCACTCCCCGCCACCGATGAAGCCATCGCCTTCGCCTCCGTC
>DATMKY010000059.1:0-44371 GCA_035570955.1 Edaphobacter sp.
AATGGTGGACTGGGCGTAATTACGACGCTCCAGCTCTTCCAGCATGATCAGACGTAGATGGGTCACAGAGAATCCTCCTTCTCTGCGACACAACCTAAATCAACACCTGTGCTGTCCGTTCAGCCGCACGCGAACGCGTCCCCCGCGTCAGCGGCTTCGTTCAAGTCGGTTTCACGTCAGTGATTCGCCACTGAAGTGAACGGCCGTTTGTCGTTACCCATCGGGTGCGAACGAATAAACCGAGGTCGATGATTGCATTGACCTGTTCGCGTCAACGCACGATCCCTATAATTCGCGGCCCTTAGATGCCTGGATGTAGGTTGTGCCAGTTGGTCGCGTCTTCATAGGCATGAGCGATGCGGCACAGGGTCCCCTCACTTAGCCGACGGCCCGTGAACTGGATGCTGTACGGAACACCTTCCGCCGCGAACCCACATGGGAGACAGATTGCCGGCACAAGGGCGAGGTCCATCGGCATCGTGAATTCTGCGCTCCGCGGCGCGGCGGCAGACCAGGCCGCGTGGTAAGCCGGCAGCGGTCCGACCTGCAACTCATGTGTGATGGGCCACGCCGGATCGCCGCCGGCCGGTCCGGCCATCGCATCGACCGAATCTAACAAAGCGGCAAATTGCGCTGTGAACTCGGCACGCCATTTACGAGCGTCAGAGAGTTGCTGTGCGGTGACGCGAGAACCGGCTTCGAGAAACTCGCGCAGATAGGGACCATACTCGCTCGCACGCGACGGATAGTTCGCCGCGTGAGCAGCCGCCATCTCTGAAGAACAGATCGTCGTCCAAGCCCCGACGACCCCTGTAAGATCCGGCATCTTTATATCGACGATACGCACGCCAAGGCCCGCCAGCACCTGGAACGCCGCTTCAAGAGCCGCAGCGTGACCGCTGTCAATGCCCTTGAGAGCGTATGCGCGGTCGACACCAATACGTAGATTTCTGACACCCTGGCCCGTCTGGGCAAGCACGTTCGATCGCGGTTCGTTTAGGGAAGTAGGGTCCTGCGGATCGAAGCCCGCAATCGCGTCGAACATGATCGCGGCATCCGCTACGCGGCGCGTAATGGGTCCTACATGGTCGAGCGATGGCGCCATCGGAAGGACGCCGAAGCGGCTCACACGGCCATACGTCGGCTTCAGGCCAACAACGCCATTGGCCGAGGCCGGGTTCCGGATCGATCCACCGGTATCGGTGCCGATGGAGCCAAAACTAAGGCCCGCTGCTGTAGCTACGCCTGAGCCGCTTGACGACATGCCCGGCCATCGATCCGCGCGCCACGGGTTGAGCGGGACATCGAACGAGGGGTTGTACCCGGCTGCGGCCCCTTCAGAAAGGTTCAACTTTCCCAGCACAACCGCGCCAGCTGTTCGTAGTTTGGCCACAACCGTACTATCGAAAGTCGGCACAAAATTCTTTAGAACGGCAATGCCGCCCATAGTTCGAACCCCTCGGGTGCAGCAGAGATCCTTGATCGCAATCGGAACGCCGTGAAGTGGCCCGCGATATCGTCTTGCTTGAATCTCCTTGAGAGCCGCACTGGCGTCTGCCAGTGCTTGTTCGCTCATGACGGTGGCATAACTCTTCAAGTGCGGATCAACCTTTGCGATGCGATCCAGCATCATCCGGGTCAGATCGACAGGCGACAGGTCGTGCGACTGAATGCGCCGCCCGACTTCCTGCAGGCTGGCGTAGTAAAGGTCATCGTGGATTTTCTTGTCCGTAGAGAACGCGGAAGATGTCGACGCTTCGAGACCACGGAGCGGAGCGATAGCAGCCGTCCCCATCAGAGTGACGGCACGGCGGCGAGTGAGCTTATGGTTATTCAGGCCGGACTCCAATTGGAAAACCTTAAAGGTTGGCGCAGCCAACAATCTCAACCCAGCGGCATGTTGGCCGGTAGAGCAGCCCATTCTAACAAACGCGTGGAATGGCCTTTGTTCGTGATGGAATCGCGGATGACACGCCGGACCGGTGACCGCTGGTCGATAGAATTCCGCCAGGAAGGATTCCGGCTTCATGCAAAATCGCCGATGCGCTCATCGAGGCCTGATCAGTACCGGTGTTGGCGTGTGTCAGCTTGCGGCATTAGCTGCGAGAGGTTCGTTCACCGCACCCATCCTCGAAATCCTCGAGCTGGAGTCAGGTCACGGCAATGCCGAGTCAAGCTCTTGAAGCATTGCCTGATATTTTTGTGGATTTTCAGTTTGCAGCCGTTCCAGATTCATGAGCTTCCATCGAATCGCAGGAAGATTAGGAATGGCCGGTGAGCGTACGAAGTTCCAGTCTGGATTGAGTGTATGAAAAGACTTCAGGAAGAGCTTAGATGTTTCATCCAGACGGGAGCGAATCTCCGCAACCAATTGCTCTCTCGTGGCGAGGAGCTTGTCCAGCGAGCTTTCGCTAACCGTCATTCCCACAAACTCTCTCTCGAAGGATCGTTCGATGTCCTTGAAGCGAGGTCGAAGGAGTTCGTGCGCGGGACGATTGTGGCTTAGGATGTATGCCAGAAATGTCTGGTACAGAGTTTCGTCGATCCCTTCATTGGCAAGCAGATGTTGAACGTCGAACAGATCCCGAGGATGCTGTCGGTCCAGTGCGGCAACCAACTTTCCTGCATAGAGGTCGGCAAACGATACGACCTGGATTTCAGCAAAGCCGAATTGTTCCTCTACGATGGGCCGGACAGTCCTCAACTTTGTGGGATGGACAGTGCCCCGAAGTACGGGGGTGACTTCGATCTTGATCTGAGCGTTTCTTTGACGAACAAGCATGAGGGTTGCGCTTGCATTCGCACCGTCGGTGACTATGCTGTCCGGTATCGCTTTACGGATCTTCTGGGCAATACGACCAAGCGCAGATCGAATCCCGATCAGCGATCTCTCTCGATCCTCAATCGGGAGATACACAAGATCGATATCGACCGAGAGACGGGGCAGGTCTCGAACGAAGAGATTGATGGCTGTTCCACCCTTGAGAGCGAAGCAAGTTTCGGTCGCGACATAAGGCAATATCCGGACAAGAAGGGCTACCTGTGCCTCGAAGATTTCACTGGCCATCGTTGCCACTTCCAGTGCTAAAGAGTTCCGTTGGAAGCGTGATCTGGTAGCGCGAATCAAAGTGACCCTGGGAAACCAGTTGACGCTTTCCTTTCCCGAGGTCAACGGAGGCTGGATCCAGGTGTTTGAACCAGGCATGTCCGTGCCTGTCCGCATACCAGAGGAAGAGCCGTTTTACCTTCACACTTGTGCACTCCTGCAGCAGCTTCCCCAACAGTTGCGGACGGAGATTGGCTAAGCCTTCCATGACGACATCGACCTGATGAAAGCTCTCGTGACGCGGGAGTTCGTCCATCATTTCCAGGATCGCTCGTTCCGGCGTGGACATGGTCAAAGACCATTCCCATGGGCCCATCGATTCCGCATCCTTTGATGCCCCGGATGCTTCCCGCGAACGCGGATCGTAACGCTTCGCTTCAACTCCGGTGTTGGAGTTTGCAAACAGCCCCGAAGAACGAGTCTCAAACTGAGCCGATACCGGCAGCTTGGCAAGCCAGGATGGGAGGCCCGATCCATAGAGGTAAACCTGTGAAGTCTCGCCGGCTTCAAGGTAATGAGCATACCCAGATAGTTCGACTGCGGTTCGTCCGCCGACATGAAGCGGCTTGTGCATGACCTTCTGAAGGGAGATCACGACAACATCCCACCGCAACGAGGCTTTGAGTGTTTGGCCCGGCCGCCGGTAGACGCGAGGGGCTATTCTTTCGAGCCAGCTTCGGTCCACATAGTCTCGTATCGACGAACGAGTGAGCCCCTGTGCTTGGAGCCAAGCACTATCCGCCAAGAAGCCTTCTGGCAGGCTCTGAAGCAAATGGTTTAGCCGAGATGATCTTCGTGCGTCCATAACGCACATTCTCAGGCATACATAAACTAAAGGTCAAGTTCATAAAATCGGATCATTGTGCGTCTTGAACGCACATAAGTGTCCGGTGGCAAACTCCCAGCCGCAGAAAAATCCGGCAGGAAATGAACATGCATCGAGCTGCCCGCCCACGGCACAGCCCGATCGCCCGGGTTGAATTTTGGTAGCATTTGGGTAGCAAATACTGCCGATTATGCCAGTTTTGCCGGTTTTTCCGACTCATAAGTGCCTATTCGTCAATAACTTATGGTGGCACTCGTAACTGGCATGGAAGAGGTCATCGGTTCGATCCCGATCAGGTCCACCAATAACTCCAACGACTTGGCGGAAATGATCAAAAGCGCGCGATACGCTTTCGATACGTAGGTTCTCATGCTGCACTCTCCGCAGCACCTTCTACATTCCTAAAGAGTTCCAGAAGAACATCGACCACCCGGCTTGCGCCTTCCTTTTAGCGGGGGTGAGGGCCTTCGTGTAGATATTCATCGTCGTGGTGATCTTGGCGTGGCACATCAACTCCTCCACCACCTTCACATCCTCATTGTTGGCTTTGAGCAGGGTGGAGTAGGTGTGCCGGAAGGTAATCGAGTCTGCTCCGACCGAAGACCGTGCGTTCGGGCTCCGAGAGTTTGATGGCATAGTCAAATTGGTTAAGAACCGGTTCGGCTCTCTGTTTAGTGAAGTTCTTCCGTTCAAAATCGCAGCATCTCCAGCGACGCAGATACTCCCATACGCCTATGGGTCGGATGAACTCTTGAAGTTTTGGGTTGAACCGTTGCCTCAAATACCTCGGGTGCTGGATCGTCCAGTATCGAAGAGGTCGATGGGGCGATTTGGGATGTTGAACGAAATGGGGAGGTGGAGCAGTATGTCATTGCTCTCTGCCGTGCGATGACAGGACATTGCCGAATGATGCGCTCTCCTGTGTTGCCCGCTGAGAGGCGAATTCGAAGGAGGGCTTTTCGCCTGTGGCTCCCAACCCATTTTTTTTGTTGAGTGCCCCCCGCTTCATGCCTTGCGCGGCGGGCAGAGGCGAGGCAGGTTCGGTCAAGGGCGCGCACTCTGCGCGTTTATGGAGCGTCAGCGAACGCCCTTGACGGGTTCCGACCGGCTCTGCCATAAAGCCGCATGAAGCCGGGGGGCACTCGATAAAAGAAGAAATTTAGGAATTCTTCCGCATGGCATTAGGGAGGGGGCACTGCGGGAAGTAACCGGATCCACGAGGTCTCGGTTTTACGAGCAGACTAACCCAGATTTTTGGCCTTCCCACCACCCTTGATCCGGATACTCCAGAATTGTTGGATCTGCGTAATCAGATAGTGCGAACGGAGCAACGAACGCCGATGCAGGAAATTAAATTGATCGAGTAGAACGAAAAATTGAGGCGACTTGGTTCGTCCTCGAAGATCGCGAACCTGAATGCGAATTGTTCTTGCGGGCTATGGACGAGAGAAAACAAGACAGCCGGTCTGCGTTGACTCCAGAAATGATCGCCCAGCGAAATCGTGTTGCAAAGTAGATGCTGGCGGAGATCATGGCGCGTCGGGAAGGTCGCGCATCAACTTGCGATGGCCAGCGGATGGATTCAGTTTGAGGGTTGCCAAATGACTTTACCGGTCTTATCGATGTAGCCGGATTTGGCGTCCGTCTGCAATACACTCCCGACGGAAAGATCTCGAGATTTGCCGCGACATTCGTTCAGCGCTGCGACGATTCGAAGGTCTCCGCTCACGGATCTGTCGACGTTCGGTTGCGTTGAGATTGCCGTAGTTTCGGCCTCTTCAGGGGAAGAAGGCCGAAGGCCGGAAAGCTGTTTTCTGCATTGTTTTCAGTAGCCTTCGATTTTGCTTGCACGCTCCCATGCAAGGCGGGCTGCGATGGCCGCTGCCGCAAGGAAGAGAGTTCTGACAGAGTGAGCTGAACGAACACCTGTTGGGACTGACATGCCCCCTTAGATCCGCACATACGCAAGTATGATTTCGGACTTAGGGGAGGATTGGGATGAGCAAGAGCAAGCACAGCGAGGCGCAGATCATTGCTGCGCTGAAGCAGGTAGAAGCGGGGCGGACGGTGGACGACGTGGCGCGCGAGTGTGGTGTGTCCAAGCATACGATTTACGCCTGGAAGGCGAAGTTCGGCGGCATGGACGCCAGTGAAGCTCAGAAGCTGCGGGCACTGGAAGATGAGAACGGGCGACTCAAGCGGCTGGTGGCGGACCTCAGTCTGGACCGCGAGATGCTGAAGGCGGTGATCGCAAAAAACGGCCTGAGCTCGTAGACCGGAGGACGGACGCTCACTGGCTGGAAGAACAGTTCCAGACCAGCGAGCGCCGGGTGTGCGGGCTGATGTCGATCGCGGTGAGCAGTTTTCGCTATCGCTCCCGGCGGTCGGACGAAGACCTGAAGGAGAAGCTGGCTCGGCTGGCCCGGGAGAAGCCGCGCTATGGCTATCGAAGGTTACAGGTGCTGATCGAACGGGAAGGCGAGCGGGTGAACCACAAGCGGCTCTATCGGGTATACCGCGAGGCAGGGCTTTGCCTGAAGCGGAAGAAGCGTAAACACTGCGCCCGCGTTGGATCGCAGCGTGTGCCGTTGACCGCGGCCAACCATGAGTGGGCGCTGGACTTCGCTCATGATGTGGTGGCGGCTGGACGTACGATCCGGGTGCTGAGCGTGGTCGATGCCTTCACCCGTGAGTGCCTTGCTCTTGAAGTGGATACAGGTTTTGCCAGCCGCCGGGTAACGCGCGTGCTGGATGAAGTGATCGGTCGACGCGGCCTGCCGCAGGCGATTCGCTGCGACAACGGCCCTGAACTGACCAGCCGGCACTTCCTTGCCTGGGGCCTGGAGTGGAAGATCGAGCTGCGCCACATCCAGCCGGGTCGTCCCATGCAGAACGGCCATGTAGAGAGTTTCCACGGACGGCTGCGCGAGGAGTGCCTGCGGGCGAGCTGGTTCAGCAACCTATTCGATGCACGCTCAAAAATCACAGATTGGAGAAAGGAGTACAACGAACTTCGGCCTCACAGCAGCCTCGACTACAGAACTCCCAAGGAGTTCGCCGAGACGCTCAAGAAGGCGAGCTATGGCAAAGACGCAGGCTACGCCTGCTTGGAAAACGCCGCTGGCGTTTCCCACTTTGCCACAGCTCCGACTACGAGATAAATTCGTATTCACCAACATGCGGATTCTGGGGGCACGTCACCACCAAGCAATTCCTATCACTAGAAATATGCAAACTACTGCTACGAGGGCGATGGCCATTTTATGTCTCATGAAATCTCCTATGGCGCAACGGGATATGAGGTGACAACAGTCTGGCAATTGGCGAGAACGACCAATCGATTAGTGCCTACTTTGTTACCGTTTTGGGTGCCGATATAGGCCGTGATTCCCATCCACTGCAGAGGACCAGGAAAGCTCATCTGCAACGTGTACGAGCCGGGCGATTGGAACTGAAGAGGAGCAAGAGTACCAAACGATAGAGTGGCGGCATTGAAGGATCGAATTTTGGGTTCCATTCGCATAGAGATTCTGCGAGTAATCCAGCTTTGCTGCGTTGGCTCCGCTGCACGGGTTCAGGGTTTACTTGGCGCAGCTGACCTTCATCACGGTAGACCAAATCTGACCGCGCCATCCACAGCGAGCGCTTTGCGCGCAAGGGCTATAAGCGCTTCCAGCTCCGTGTTTGCTGCTGCATTCACGGACATATCTTTAGCCTTAGTACATTCCTCGATCAGCATCGAAGTCTCCGTCGGCGACAGATCAATCGGATCGATGCCCATCCAAGCAATCTTGGAGAGCACTGGATACTCGGGTATAAAAAGCGTTCCCTCGCCAGTTCTTCCGAAAGTTCCAAATCCATACTTATTTTGCCACCGGGAGAAGTCATCTGGGCTCACCCCGACTGAGGCGTAGATTTCGTTCACAGAATAGATCGGAACTTCGACTTGCTGCCCTTCAGTCTTCGAGTTTGAGCCAATTATGTAGGCCCGGGCTGCGGGTCGCCTTTTTGTCACAGGTTTTCCATTCTTACTATTGCTCGATGATCTCATTACTCCCACGCCAGTCACGTGCTCATAAATTCTAGGAACAATGACTACAACTGCTAAAGCTACGACCAAAACAATCACGATGTATCGTACTAACATTTCAACCTCACTTCTGCGCGACGTCTCTCACCCAATGGGATAGGAAGTAACTACTGTCTTACAGTCAGGCATTACAACGAGATGATTTGTTAGGGTGTCATTACCTTTGGAGTCATAACCTATGCCGTTTTGTAGCCCACTGCCCGGTGTTAACCAGCCTCTGAAATTTGGGAACGTAAAATCAAACACCACTGATCCTCGGTCAAGAGACTGCGTGCCCATCACGAATGTCCAGTAGTTCATCTTTCCTACGGCGGACCAGTCCTGCGTCCAATATGTAGAGACATTTTGCTTGCCCACACCGGGCATATGTCTTGACTGGATATGCTGCATAGTAGTCATGCCATTGAAAAGAGGTTGAGAATAATCCAGCGCCTTTCCATTCGCACTCGACTGAGTGCAGGGAGCGGTCGGGTTACTTGGCGCGGTCGTCGATTGTCCTCCCCCGCCAAAATAGCCGATCCCGGCACTAACGCCGTCGTAGTAATTGTAGGCACAATTATCATCCCCTACGTAGGTGCTCGTCTTTGTAATCGTTTGCGTTCCGTCAATGTTGGTAAAAACGTCGGTGGCCGTACTCCAATATCCGCAAAGCCCCGAAGGATCGACATATCCCATCGGGCTATTTCTTACATAGCTATATAGATTCAAGGTCTGGGGATCGCTGGGATCGGCAAAGGACAACCCGGACGGGTCGGGAGACATCCATCGGCCCGCCTGGGACGAATGCTGCCGAAACATGGCATGGTCGAGGCCGCTCTCAGAATCACGTTCGAAGCCCGTGAATTTGTAATGATTGGGGTCCGTGGTTGAGCTTTGTTCCTGCCCGAAGGGGTAATAGGTTTCACTCGACATCGGCCAGCCACCCCCAGAAGTCATAATGCGGGTCGAACCGATGTGATCGCCGGAATAATACGTTGGATAAACCAGCGTGGTGGGCTCGTTAAACCATTTATCTGTGATCACCGAAACATTGCTCTCTGCCGCACCTGGAGGAAACTGGGTAAGCGAAGTCATGGTGCGATGGTAGATTGGCACGACTGTGCCATTCGCGTGAACCAACGAAATATCCCCCAAAAAGATATCCCAGTTGCCAGCAGCGCCTCCCTGATAGTTATAGAGGTTGAGGCTACTGACGGTCATTCCCGCATACGCGCTCAAATCTGCCTCCCGCAGATACCAATTGTTGACCCTAGTATCTTTGTCGGCGAGTTGGCCGTCGGCAGCCACTAACACACCCGAGGTCCCTACGGTGTTATTGTTGAACGCTACGCTGATACCACCTGAAGCAACTCCATCTTGATACTGTCGCCAAGTCAACAGATCACCATTCTGAATCACGGCACCGCTGACAGCTCCTGTAAAGGCAGTGGTGCCGGCAAATGTATTCGTACTTCCGCATCCGGAACAATTGGTTCCACTCATGTGGATGCGGACATCATAGTTGTCGGCTCGCACAATCCGTTGCCCATTCGCGTAGATATAATCGCTCCACGTGCCGTCGTCGTTCCTTTCGGCTAAGGTTTGGCCGCCAAAAACCACGTATTCGGTCCAGTCGGGGCTCATGTCCTTTCGTATCCGATTTCCTTCCGGGTCGTAGGAATAAGAGGCAAGTCCGCCGTTGACACTAATCAGCTTGCCGTCCGCATCGTAGCTGTAAGGTATCGTCGAAATGCCGTTGAAGACCGACGTGACGTTGCCCGCCGGATCGTAACCATAGCCGCCCGAGTTGATGCGATTGTTGGCGTCAAAACCTAGATTGCTCTGCAACGTCCCAGGAGACGTCTGATTCAGATTGCCGAACGAATCATAGGCAAACGTCTGCTGCATATTTCCGTCTGCCTGTAAAAACTGAGTAACGCGGTTCAAATTGTCATAACCGAAATTCTGGGTCTTTTGCACATTCAGAGTATCAATTACTTGCCATATCATCCCATTATTTGCATTGTTGCCGAGTGAAGGACATCCTGGAATTGTCGACGAGATCGCCGATGTCGCGGGACCGTAGCAATACTCCTTCACTGAGAGATTATTGGTGCCAGCGTAGCCGCTGCTGGGTGCGAGGGAACCTACCCGAACGACACCCATTTCTTCGATTTGCTGTCTATTATTGGGCAGATATCCATTAGCCACCCCGTTGCCGTAATAAACTGCTGCGGGTGAACCATCAGGGTTGTATCTGGTATTCGGTGTCAGATACAAATAGCCACTGCCATCGGCAATCTGGATGAGGTGACCCGCAGCGTCCCAGGTCTGACTAAGGACACGCCCATCGGGGTAGGTCAGCGAAGTGATGTTGCCGGCTAGATCGTGCTGAACGGAGACGGCGTTTCCCAAACCAGACGTATCCGCTTGCGAATAGCCGGATTGATGCGAAATGCGTCCCATAGAATCGTAGGAAAAGCGAATATCCGCGTTAACACTGTTGCTTGTCCAGTTCAATCTGCCAACGGAATTGCTTCCAGAACCTCCTTGATCATATTGATAAACATAGTAAAAACCAGCAACGCCACTGGCTCCCGCGGAAGTCTTTAACGTTAAGCGGTTCAAAGCATCATAGCCATATTTAGTTCGGTTCCTGTGCTCGTTGATGTCGCAGTTCTCAGTCATGCATGAGTCCGACAGGTCATCTTAGCATCGGAAGATGTTCAAGACTGAACGGCAATTGTCCTCGTTTTGGAAGTGAATCTGCCGATGTAAGTCTGAGTTAGGTGATTAGACGCAAGACTTTCCATCACGGGAAACCAAGTGTGTTGAAAAGGCGAAAGTAATGGAGCGTTATAGCACAGGTTAGATCGATGAAATCGATCTAACCTGTGCCATAAAGCGGCGGCGATTTCTGGAACGGCAGCGGTCCGGTTGCAATCAAGGTCTTGACCGTGTCGAGAAGCCTGCTGATCGGATGGCGGGCAGCGGCAGCGCGAAGATCATCGGCGGTGACGTGCAGATAGATCTGAGTGCTGGTAATAAGCCGATGTCCGAGCAGATCACGAATCGTGACCAGACCAACGCCGGCGCGAACCAGGTGTGTTGCGAAGGTGTGACGGATGCGATGCGGCGAAAGTGTGACACCGATGCGGCTGCGCTGGCCCCAGGTGCGTACGCGCTCGTAGACTCCGCCGCGTGAGAGCAGGCGTCCGAATCGCGAGCGGAAAAATGGCGCAGTAGCCATCGCGAGACCGCGGGCCTGTGCATAGGCTTCCATCAGAGTAGCGAGTTGAGGGTTGAGAGGAATGACGCGTTCGTTGCCGCCCTTTCCTCGAACCGTGATCGTGAGCTGCTTCAGATCGACCTGATGGTTGCGCAGCGACGCGCACTCAGAAGCTCTGATCCCGGTCCCGTACAACAGAGCCAGCAGGGCGCGATCGCGCAGGCCGATGATGGTGTCGGGTCTTGGTTCCGCCAGCAAGCGGCTCACCTGGTCCTGGGAGAGCGAGACGGGTAGCTTGCGAGGAACCGCCTTGATCGAAGGAAACGCGACCAATGGGTTCGAGTTGTGCTCGAGATATCCCATCGCCACCATCGCACAGTAGAAGCGCCGGAGGACGACCACGGCCCTGTTGACTGCAGAGCCTCCGTTGGATCGGACGTCCCGCAGATACTGAACGTAGCTGAGCACGTCGCGCGTGGTGATCTCGTCTGGAGCACGATCGGCGAGCTTGACCTGAACCCAGAGATGAAACTGCTTGAGCGTGTTTTCGTAGGCTACGAGCGTGAGAGGACGAAGCCCGCGTGCTACACAATGCGTGCGAATGTAGAGATCAATCCAGAAGTTCCACTTCATAGCCGGCCTCCAATGGGGAGAGTTCTTACGGCCGCTTCAGTTCTGGCGGGCAGAACGTGCAGATATACACCAGTCTCCTGAGGGCTGCGATGGCCCATCAGCGAAGCGATGATGGCGAGATCGACTCCGCGATCCATCAGGTGCGTGGCGAAGCTGTGGCGCAGGGTACGGGGGGTGATGTCAGGACGCAGGCCGGCACGAACTACCGCATCTCTCACGATCCTGCACACATCGTGGGCGCGCAGCCTTCGTGCCTTTGCAGCGGTTCGAAATAGCGGACCGCGTTTTCCGCGTTCGAGGAGATAGGCGAGGAGTTCCGTATAGAGAGAATCCGGGATCGGAATCGACCGCGGCCGATCCCCCTTGGCGTGAAGCACAATCAGTTCGTGACGTTCACGGTTGATCTGAGCCACATCGAGCCAGCACAGTTCCTCAGTGCGCAGTCCGCATCCGTAGAGCAGCAGGACAACCAGCCTGTCCCGCCGCGCGGTTGGTTCTGTTACCGAAGTAGCCCGCACCAACTTCTCGGCTTCTTCAAGCGTCAAGGAACTCGGGGCAATCCGTGGCATGGCGTGCTTGAGCGTGAAGCCATCGAGCACGTTACGTTCGCTGCGGCCGCTGCGCCAGGTGTAGTCGAGGAATCCGCGCAGATGGCTCAGATACTTCGCCAGGCTGGTCTCGGTACAGCCAGCCGCACGCTCGGCCTCAAGCCAACGCAGGTAGTCTTCGAGCCGAAGGTGCCAGAGTGGTATGTCGGTCCGCAATCGGTTCAATGCGCGTCGCAACGTGCAGCGCACGTCGATGATGGTGCGCGGTGTCTTGCGTCCGACCTTATCGAGATAGCCCAGATAGCCCTCGATCAGCGGATCCAAAGGCAGCGGGTTCGTTGATGTCATGCGGATACCTCCAGGCATGGCAGCCACTGGTTGATGGGGTGAAGCTCGATCGCGGCACGCCTCTGCGGATCAGCGATGTGCACGTAGCGCACCGTTGTCGATATCACGCAGTGGCCAAGAATCCGCTGTACCTCGGCCAGGTGAACACCGGCTTCGAGTAAGTCCGACGCACAGGTGTGCCTGAACTGATGAAGGCTGTGAACCGGAACCTGCGCACTCCGCGAGATCGTGTGAACTCCATTACTGATCGCAAAGCTCGTCAGACGCTTGCCGTTGCGACTGACGAGCAGAGCCCGCTCGTCAATCATGCCGATCCGTTCGAGCTGGTTGTGGCGGAGCGGCAAATACGCTTCCAGGCAATGGAGCACGGTCTCGGGGAGCGGAAGACAACGTTGGTGGCCGGTCTTCCGGCCATCGATGCGAAGCGTGCCTTCGGCGCGATCATAGGCATCGGTATCCAACCTCGCCAACTCGCCTCGACGAAGACCCGTTCCGTAAAGTAAGGCAAGAATCGTCACCCACAGATGCGCGCTGTAATCCCCGCGTCGACGCGTCGCTTCGATCCACATCGCTTCCATGTGGGATCGATCGATCCGCTTGGGGAGACGGTTATAAGGAGAGACCTTCGGCCCCTTCATCCAGCGCAGAGGGTTAATCTTCCACAAACCCTGACGGACCAGGAAGTCTCCAAAACCCCGCATCGTACTCAAGGTCGAGTACACCGTTGACTTGGATCGGAAGCTACCACCCACGGCAATGTAGTTCGTAATCAGATCGACTCCGATCTGCTCGATCGCAACCCTTGGACGACGCTTCTTAAGCCAGCTGCCCCACCGCTCCAGGCGGGACTCCGTGTGCCCGATCGTCCCTTCACTGACTCCTCGAGCCCGGTACTCCTCCATATATATGTCCAGCAACCGGTCCCATCTCCTCATCGTCTTCCTCCCTAACGCACGAAACGGCGAGCTGACCCTCGCCGTCCTAAACGTTATAGAAACAAACAATATGACCTCCGATATGACTCCATCGGAGACCCAAATGAGACCTGAACTGAACTAAAGAATTATTTTGATGGGTTACTAGGGAAATCTGCACTCATTCCTAAATCCTAAAGTTAAACCGCCGTATACGCACATTTGCAATCAGTTCTAAAGAAGTGAGATTGCGTCAGAAAATCGTGGCTCTTGTCTTCATCATGTCAACAACGGCTTCGACAGCTACTTCCCAGCACCGTCGGCACGTTGCCCACGAGCTGCGACATCCTTTGCAATCGCCATCGATGGAGGCGACGATTCGAGCTATCTCCAAACACATCTGGATACGAGCCGTGCATGACTACACTACTCCGAACTGCGCAACATCCAGCGAAACAGACAAAATCAGTTCCGCATCGGGGCAGGCATCGCGCCCGAAATTCCAGGACCCATTGGATCGAAAACCAATCGTCGCGGAGCGTGCCGTTGTGAATGAACCGACTGGAACCACCCGGAACTAACCTTAGTCGAACCGCGGTGAAAGTGAGCCTGGCCCATCGAGCAGACTCCCTTTTTTGAGCACCGCACCCCACGGGATTAAGCAATCTGTGGATTGCCTGATCAAATTCTTCGGGTCTGCCGACGAAAGGATGAGTCGTTCAATTCAACAGGGGAAATCTAGTCGGATGGGGGCAACTATGGGGGCAACCTTACATGTTGCTATGCACTTTCTGTTTATTATCAACCGTTTATAGAATCTATTCGGTAGTGATCAGGCCACCAACAACTCCAACGACTTAGCGGAAATTCTCAAAAGCGCGCGAAAGCTTGGGAGAGGCGAGGTGCTGTAGTTAATGTCGACGCGAAGTGTGGAGACAGCCTTCCATGCCGCTGTTTCCGTAGGGTATTCCGTCATCGGGAGATCACCTACGGAGCAATATCATGCAGACGAATCGAATCAGCAACAGTCAGATTTCAGAAGAGCGCAAGCGCGGCTGGGATCAGGCAATCCGTCGTGCCGAGACCGGCTCCCCACCAATACGTTTTCCTCTCTACGAACATCAGCTTGATGAATTCATTTCGCAGGCTGAGGCCGCCCGGTTTCGTGGTGTCTCCAAGCAGGCTATCGCCAATCTGATCCAGCGAGGCCGACTGACGACCGTCAAAATAGCAGGTCGAACCCTTCTTCTCCGATCGGAAGTTGAAACATTTGCCCCGCAGCCAAAGCTTGGCCGGCCATCCAAAAACTCGGCACTCAAGAAGAAGTCCAAAGCATCCAAAGTGACACCGCAGAAGAGATAGCAGCGACCGAGTGCGAACACTCTTACAACGGGTACTATCTACTTCCCCGCATCGAGGATACTGGCTCATCACGGCACACCTCCAGTTGAACCGTATACCGATTGGAGGATTTGATGGCTATGTGGTCCTAAAGCCAGCAGGCGTCATGCCGCTGGCATCCGAGGTGATCCCATCCAGGCCGTCCGCAGAGGACTAATAGCAGCCTTCCGTATCCTCTGTGGACATGAGCAAGGTGAAGCTTGCAATGAAGATCGGCGACGAATATCGGCTACGTGATATTGGATTGCGGCATTGGCAGAGACTTGCAACCCCGTTGCGCGTAGATGATGAGCAGCTTATCGACAGAATCAGTTCAATGGCCCAGGCGATATCGGACCAGGCCACGGCTATTCGAAAGCAGACTGAGGAAGAGGGGTTGTCGCATGTGACTATCCCGAGATTATGCAAGACGCGGGCAGTTGCATGTCAAAGGCTCCTGCAACGCTCGGGTTCAAGTGCCAGGCCCCATACTGAACGATGAAATCCCATGATTCACCTTTCACCTGATGCGCCTTCGACTCTGTATAAGCTCGGCGCAGGTTGTGTCCCTGCATAATCGGGCAAGGTTTCGTCATATTGACGAACTCCTCGATCCGGCTGGCACGGTCGCGGAGAGCACCGTCACTCATTCGAATGGCCGGCAGTTAAGGTACTTTCCGCGAGGAGTGATTCCAGACCCAGTCCTTGCTGACATTCAGCCGCGCCGCAACATCTTCGGCGATAAGAAGCGGTGTAGGGGCCCGCCCTGACGTTCGAGGATCATAAGCAACCCCTCAGATATTGCGTGGCTCCTTCGATAAGTAAACAGATTCCGCATCCTCCGCAGATGACGAGCCAAATGCCTATCTAGGATGAAGACGCAAAAGCAACGCTGTCTCCGCTAATGAATGGTTTCAAGTTTTGGCTCGCTTGCCGCTTGCAGCTGCTGGGCTGTAAGTGTCTCTCGGCTGGCGTCGTCCGTGCGACCCAGGGTTCGATAAGCCTGGCCCAAGAGGCTGTGAGTCATCGAATTTCGTGGGTCCATCGCTTCCGCCCGTTCCAGATACATCACCGCGTTCACAGGATCCTGCTTTTTGAGCAGAACTTTACCTAGCAGGATGTATGGGCCGGTAGAATTCGGCTCAAGTAGTAAAGCCCGTTGCAACGATTGCTGCGCTTGTGTGTAGTCTCCCGCACGCGTATAGGCATCACCGAGTCTGTCATAGACGCTGCCATCGAGAGGGTTGCGGAGGCGCTCCTTCTCAAACTGCTCAATCGCCTCGTCAAGGTGTCCACCTGCCATGGCAATCTCACCGAGAAGCGCATGCGCGAGGGGTAACTGAGGATCCAGCAAGAGCGCTTTGCTGGCAAACTCATGCGCGACTGGGAGATATTCCCGGCGGAGCAATATTCGAGCGGCTAAAAGATATGCTGAAGCCGAATCCGGTGGGAACCCGTACTGTGAGGCAAAGGCCGCTCGCGCTTTGTCATAGAGCCGCGTCTCCAGATAGCAAATGCCCAGGACATAACTTGGATCGACTTTTGTCTCTGAGGTCCAGCTGTGCGCTGCTTCAAGCAATGGGATCGCATCGGCCGGCCGGCCCAGCCGGAAAAGCGTGAGGCCGCGCATCTGCCTTGACTCTTCATCCTGGTCGTCCAGCTTTAATGCAGCAGCAAATGCCGCGTCTGCTTCCGCGAAGTGACCCTGAGAATATAGAGCCACACCACGCAATCGATCTATCCCAGGTGTTCCTGGGTGCCGCGCCGAGAGATCGTCAAGTTGTTTCAAGGCCTCAGGAGCGCGCCCACGATCAATAAGCTGACGCAGCTGCATAAGATTCGTCGGAGCTTCGCCGGAGATAGGAGGCTTAGGGAATTGAGGAGTTTGACCGCTGGATCCGTCAGCCGAGCCAGCCTGGGCCATAGCCCATTCTGGCGAGGTGGCGGCAATGCTGCACAGTGATAGGTAAAGCGTAATACGCAGAAATCTCATGAGTATCTGGTAAAAGCGCATCGAAAGGAAGAGAAGAGTCCGAGCTCCCCTCTCCTGGCAAACAGCCACATTAGAACAGCACCTTGAGGGAGAGTTGTATCTGGCGCGGATTGGCGGTGCCATCCTTTCCGGGTCCGTTGCTGATCGTTCCGTCAACTCCGCTGGGCGAGCCGAAACTGATGTAATTCATGACGTTGTACGCGTCCATGCGGAACTGAATCGTAGCAGCCTCGTGGATTGGGAAGCTCTTCAATACCGACAGATCGGTATTGAAGAAGTTCGGCCCATAGAGGCTATTTCTTCCCAGAGTTCCGATCTGGTCCAGTCCGGGCGTTGTGAAGACTGTCGACAGAGCCGTCGCATTAAAATATCTGAGAGTAGTATATGGAGCGCCCGTGATTTGCTTTTGGAACCGTGATTTGTCTCCATTCATGTAGCAAGGAGCCGAGCCCGGAATCCCCGGACATCCTCCGAGCGTCAGCGTAAACGGCAAGCCACTGGAGTAATTCAA
Source organism: Edaphobacter sp. (assembly GCA_035570955.1). GTDB lineage: Bacteria > Acidobacteriota > Terriglobia > Terriglobales > Acidobacteriaceae > Edaphobacter. The sequence goes on from DATMKY010000059.1 coordinate 17,558, forward strand.
GACCGGACTCAATTGCCATCCTCCGATGATCTGGTTGGTGACAGCTCCAACATGGCTGCCGAACATCTTGTTTCTTCCAAAGGGAAGTTCGTACAACCCATAGATAATGAACTGTTGACGACGAAGGAAGCCATCGGTCCCCTTAGTGGCTGCGTGGCTCCAGGTGTAGTAACCGCTTTGCCAACTGATCGCGTGCTGCCAGGCATAATTTGCATTCATCGAAAAGCCACGGGTGAACGTTTTGGCGAGCGTGACCTGAAGCGAGTTGTAATGGGTATTGAAGTCATCGCTGTAGTCGGTGATCCCGTTGGTCCAGCCGCACTGACCAGGGCCGATGAGCGGATCAGTGATGTGATAGTTGGGGTCTGCGCATGCAGGAAGCTTTCCTCCGTAATAACGCGTCAGATAGGTCTGATTGTTCGTTCCTCCAGAGGGTGAGATGCCAGGGACTGGTTGACCGTTCAACGCTTTGACACCGAAGTTTGTTGTCGCACTCACGGAGGGATCAAAGTGCAGCTGCTGTCCGGTAATGCTGTATTGCGCCGGCAGCGTGATCGCGGCCTCCATGGGATTGGTCGTATTGCCGCTCCCGTCGCCAAGCGTGTGGGTGCCCTTGTTGCCTACGTAGGCAATGGTCAACGAGAGCGTTGGCGTCAGGGACTGCTGGAGGCTCGCGTTCCATGCATCGAGGGTCGGAAGACGCAGCGGGTTGGGTCTGGCGCGCGAGTTTACCAAAGCACCAGGATTGGGCAGTAGACCGCTTGCAGGAACTGGCGTGGGGGTCGGTGCGGGAGGCCCCTGAGCCAGTGTGAAGGCCGAAGTATAATTCCCGCCAGTCTGTGTCACCTGCTGGCTGGAGAGAACCGGCAAATTCTGAGTCGCAGCGTGTCCAAAGATCGAACCGAATACGCCGATATCGAAGCTCCGCCCATAACCGGCTCGAATGACCGTCTCCGGACGCACTTGGTAGGCTATTCCGATTCGTGGACTCCACGTGTTGGTGGTCCTTTGCCAGTTCATGTTGCTGCCGACGCCGCCGATACCAGCCACGTACAGATAGCCGGTGTCCGGGTTCAACAGCGCTCCGTTCCCTGGGCCGTTGATTGTCTCCGGGAAGTAAAACTCATAACGAAGCCCGTAGTTGACGCTCAGTTTCGGGGACGCCCTCCAGGTATCCTGCGCATAGAAGAACATGCGCTTCTGGAACTCCTTAGCGTTGGTTGAAGTGCTGACGTAGCGCAGGAAGTTGGTCACCTGGCCTAGAGCGAAGGTCGCGAAGCCCAATCCGCCAATTGGGAGAGGGACGGCGAGATTTGCATTGCCCGGGTTAGAGGTGTAGTTGTTGCTGAAGTAAAGGATGCCGGTGCGGTCGTTGTCGCTCGGGACGCGCAGATTACGCGCATAACGAAGGTCGGCTCCGACCTTCAGCGCGTGGTTGCCGAAAAGCTTGGTCCAGTTGTTCACAATCTGATACTGGTCTTCCCTCTCGATCAAGGGACAGTTGCAGCGATCCACGTTCAGGCCTGCGCCATACTGCGGTCCCGTGGCCTGTGCGTTAGCGGGGGACGCTCCGCCCAGTGAACCAACCTCCTCAAGCTGGAAGCTCGGAGCGCCGCTGGTGATCGAAGTACCCGTATTCATCCCGGGAATACCAAGTTGGTTGGCCAGGTTGGTGCCCTGGTCATACTTGCTGGTGTTGATGTTGTAACGGAAGTAGCCGAGGCGTACGTCGGTCACCAGCTTCGCGTTGATTGCGATGTCGGTTCCAAGCGCAGCGCTGTCATTTGCTCCCTTTGAGGTGCCACCGTACCCGCCGAGACCGAAGCCGGCCCCTCCGGCGGGACCGAACATGACCGTTCCGCTCAGGACATCGGTAAATCGGCTAAACCGGCCGAAGAAGTGGACCTTGTCATTCATAGTGAAGTCGCCGCGTATGTCCCACTGATCGCTATTCAGACCGCCCGTGCCCGAGCCTGCATAGTTATTTTTAAGACCGTTGAACGAACCAGGTGTGTTCGGCGCGTATGGCTCGAGAAGCGCGAAAAAGTTCTTCGCCTGCGTAGACACTTGCGATGCAGGAATAACATTATTAGGGTATGGCTGGCCGTTGGTCTGATAGATAATGCCCGTACCTATAGGAGTCACATTCGCGGCATACTCGCTGAAGTCGCAGCCGGGGATTCCGCCAGTCGCCGGCTGCTTGCCGAGACATGTCTCCACCAGCCGCGACGATGGAACCGTTTGGACGTTGGCGGTTCCGACTTTCTGACGCACACCCTGATAATCGCCAAAGAAGAAGAGCTTGTTTTTGAGAATCGGTCCGCCGATGGAGCCGCCGAACTGGTTCTTGAGCTGGCCGGGAATAGCGGAACGCCCCGGCCCTTGCGTGAACGGATCCTTCGCCAGATTGGCACCGCTTTGGCGATAGTCAAACGCGGAACCGTGGAAATTGTTTGAGCCCGATTTCGTCTGCGCTGTCACGAAGGAGGAGACGGCTTTACCGAACTCCGCGTCATAGTTCTGCGTCGCGATCTTTGACTCTGCCAGCGAATCGAAGTTTGGATTGACGACGATGATGCCGAGGATCGGATCCTGGTTATCGGTTCCGTCTAACTCGTAGGCGGTGCCAGCGAAGGCTTGCCCGTCGACCATGATCTGTAAGCTGCCTTGCGGATTCTCGCTGGCGGCGTGACTCCATCCAAGCTGCTGCGCGCCGGGCAGCAACAGCGCCAGGCCCGTGAAGTTCCGGCCGGGAATTGGGAGATCCTCAATCTGCCTCGCTTCGAAATTTGTCGACACGTCAGCGCGATCCGTCTTGAGCTGTGGAACCGCGTCGGCGTTGACTTCGACGGTCACCGCGGACGCACCGACTTCAAGCGCGGCGGTAACCTTTACCGCGGCATCAGCAAAGACCTGAATCCCCTTTTGCTGATAGCCCTTGAAACCGCCCGCGTCCACCTTCACGTCGTAGATGTCCGGGATAAGGTGCTCTACCGTGAAGTCACCGCTGCCATTGGATTGCACCGTGACCGTAGTGCCCTTTGTCACATCCGTCACTGTAACGGTTGCGCCTGGAACAGCCGCACCCGTAGCGTCTGTGACCGTCCCGTAGACCGAACCATAGACCGACTGCCCGAAGGCCATTGAAGATTGAGATAGTGCCAGCAGAAAGACAGCCGTGAATAGCAACCTAATTTGCGTCATCAGTCTCATCGCGTACGCTCCTAAAGGTGCTGCGCCCCTGGCTCTCGTCCGTCGGCGATGTTTGCGATTGCGAAAAGTCGCGTCTATCACCAGCTCACAGGCCCGAGACAGGGTGGTCTAAAGTGAGGCTTATTCTGCACGAAACGAGGAATCTGCACAAAGCAGGGGAGTACCTCTTTCGCGAGAGGACAGGAAAAGTACGCGCACGTCGTACGTGATGTCAATAGGCTTCGCCCGTTGTTTGGGGCGAAATTCTCGAGAAATCATATGTCATTTGGCCGATTACGAGATCCAGTGGAATGTGGTCGGACCGACATAGCATTTCGCCCAAAAGTTTCGAATGGAGGAGGTCTGTATCCTGAATACTCCCACCAAAAGGTATATTTTTTATTCCTCTACGACTGAGTAATTAGAAAAATCTCCTCCAAAAGGTTGACCAATTCTCTGTGAAGAAATGGGCTTCAGGGATTGATCTGGCTGAGATCGTGAACACATTTGTTCACGAATGAGAAAAGTTTTCGACGGGGCAAACGGGAAGACCTGAGGAAAGATGAATTCGCGAAGGGAGTGCAGACCGGAAGCAACCGTCTGCGCGAAGGATTTCATCGCAGCCCCGAGTGACGGGAGTCTGACAAGCGGCGGAGTGAGTGGGCCTCAGGACTGGGGTCGTTGGCATCGATCACGCCTAGCTTCGTCGATCTATTCATCTATCCGGAGACAAAGGGATCACCCTTGAGCAGCTCTGGAACAAGCTCGCATCAATTGATGCGTATCAACGGCCTTGATCGTCATATCAATACTGAAAACTTGTGATGAGTAATGCTATATATTGTTCGGAATCTCCGGAGGCTGGCAATGACCATAACAGGACGATCTGACACCTCGGGCCAGACATCGTGGATGACCACTGCCGTCCTCGCAATTCTCGGCGCGACGGTTCTCGCAAATTTCACTCGGGCTCAGGCGCTCCCAACCGCTCCTGCCATCACAAGCCCGAAAATCGGCGCGATACAAAACGATGGCCCGTGGTGGAAGCATGCCGTCATCTACGAGATCTATCCGCGCAGTTTTCAGGATTCGAACGGCGACGGCATTGGCGACCTCAATGGCATTACCCAGCGCCTCGACTACCTCCAGTCGCTCGGTGTTGATGCTATTTGGCTCACACCCATCTATCCTTCACCGCAGGTCGACTTCGGTTACGACATCTCTGACTACGAAAATGTCGACCCGCAATATGGTACGCTCGCCGATTTTGACAAACTCGTAGCTGAAGCGAAGAAGCGGAACATTCGCGTCATCATGGACATGGTGATGAACCACACCTCCGACAAACACAAATGGTTCATCGAATCCGAAAGCTCAAAGACAAATCCGAAGCGCGATTGGTACGTGTGGCGTGATGGCAGAGGTGTTGGACCAGCTAACAAACCGTTGCCACCGAACAACTGGGAGAGCCTCTTCGGTCACTCCGCGTGGCAGTACGACCCAAAAACGAACCAATTCTACTATCACAAGTTTTACATCCAGCAACCGGACCTGAACTGGAGAAATCCCGCGGTTGAAAATGCCATGTTTGGCGCGGTTCGTTTCTGGCTGGACCGCGGTGTTGCCGGATATCGCCTGGACGCCATTCCAACCTTATTCGAGGATCCAAAACTGACCGACGAAAAAGAGATCGGCGGAGTGAATGCCTATGGTGACAATAATCTCGACGACTCGCAAACAAACAACCTGCCCGAAGTCCATGATGTCATGAGACGTTTGCGCACTATGGTGGACAAATACCCGGGAAATCGCGTGTTGATCGGCGAGACCTACCTACCCAGCGTTCAGGAACTGTACAAGTGGTACGGCGGCACGAAGGGCGATGAACTGCACTTGCCCATGGATCTGCAGGTTGGCTTCACCAATAAGCTCGATGCATCGGTGCTGCGTAGCAGGATCAACGATGCCGAAACAATGATTGGCAACAATCAGCCCCTCTTCGTCTTCGATAATCACGACAACATTCGCAGCTGGGAGCGTTACGGCGATGGCATCCACAATGTGTCTATCGCAAAACTGCTGGCAACACTTCTATTGACAACACGCTCGGCAGCATTGATGTACTACGGCGAGGAGTTGGGCATGAAGACTTCGCCACCTACCCGAGTGGAAGACGTGAAGGACCCGATCGGAGTCACCGGTTGGCCGAAGGAAAAAGGTCGCGACGGCGAGCGTACGCCGATGCAATGGGAGGATTCGAAGAACGCCGGATTCAGTACGGCTGGCTCAACATGGCTGCCGGTCGCCGCCGACAGCTCAACCAAAAACGTCAAGGCTGAAGAAAACGACCCCGACTCAATCCTCAACTGGTATAAGCAGCTGATTGCGATGCGCAAGAAAGATCCTACCTTGCGAGACGGCAAGATGATCATGCTCGATGAGACCAATCCTTCCGTTTTGTCGTACGTCCGCGAAGGCGTAGCTGGTCAACCCGCTATCATCGTCGCAGTCAACTGCACCGCGACCACGCAAACGGTCTCCCTCCACCCACAAGCCGCTGGAGTGTCAGCCAAGACTGTGCGTACCCTGCTTACGGACGCGCCCTCGCTCCAGCAACAGTCTGATCTCTCCGCCATCACACTTCCCCCATATGTTTCATGGGTAGGCAGCTTTAGATGATTGTCGCAACCTTTTCTCTACGTTTGCTGTTTTTACACGCTTTCCTGGTCGCGTCACTTGCTCCCGCCTACGCACAAATCAGCACGCCTAACACTAAAGATCAGAGTGCCTCGACTGCCAAGTCCAATCTCAAGGCCGCTGACGCAGCATTTCGCGCAGGCTCGGCCGCCTATCAACGAAACGACCTACATACCGCCCACGTCGAGTTTGCAAAACTCGTGAAGCTGGCACCCACAGTAGCTGCCGGTCACACTGCATACGGCACAGTTCTCCTCGCGGAAGGCGACCTCCGCTCGGCAGTTACGGAGCTCGAGTTGGCTCACAAACTCGATAGCTGGGATGCAACTGCCATATCCAACCTCGGTCTCGCGTACACCCAACTCCGGGACTACGCAAAAGCCGTCAAGCTATTTCAACTCCTCAGCGGCTCGGATACAAAGTCCCCGCAGCCCCTGGCCCCCGAAATCGCAATCGCGTATGCCACCTCTCTCGCCGCAATCGCGGAAATCGATGCTGCACGGAAACAGCTGGAGTTCGCTCTGACCGCCTCCCCTGATGATACTGCTCTCCACGATGCCCTCGGTGCGTTGCTCGCCCAGCATGAGCAGTACGATCAGGCTGTAACGCAATTTCAGCAGGCGATCGCGCTCGATCCGTCGCTCGCGTCCGCTCACTTTCATCTCGGCTCCGTCTTTCTGAATCGGCATGAGCTTGCCCCAGCTGTGTTAGAACTCACCGAAGCCAATACCCTAGCCAAACAGAACGTGGAATATGCGCTCCAACTGGGCCGTGCATTACGCGCGTCTCATCAGGACGAAGCCGCTATCATTCTTCTGCGCCATACACTTGTACTGGCCCCCTCTTCCCTCGACGTAAAGTACGAACTCGCCCTGACCCTGCAAGCGAGCGGAAACGTGCGCGAGGCCCTGCCCCTCTTTCAGGAGATTGCCACAGCACGCCCGCAAGACGCCGGTGTACTCATCAATCTTGGTCTTGCCCATGTGCAACAAGGAGACGCTAAAGGCGCAATCCCGCTCTACCTGCGAGCCCTCAAGTTCGACTCCAACAATGCCACCCTTCGCGAAGACATGGGCGTTGCGTACCTTCAACAGAACGACCTTGATCATGCGATTGAGCAGTTTCGTGCGGGACTCGCCGATGAACCCGACAATCCCCAACTTCATTACGATCTCGGTCTCGCGTTCAAACTCAAGGACAACCTCCCGCCTGCCATTGCAGAGTTAGAGCAGGCGGCCAAGCTCGACCCTCAGCTTCCCGATCCTCATTACACCCTGGGGGTGCTCTACATGCAGAGCGGCCGTTTCAACGAATCACAAGCCGAACTGGAGAGAGCCGTCGCTCTCCGGCCCGAGCATGGCGATGCATGGGCACTGCTCGGCAACGTGTGCAAACAGAATGAAGATCCCGCGAAAGCTATCGTGGCTCTGCACCACGCTATCGAGCTTCTTCCCGACCAACCAAGTCCCCATATCACCCTGGCGGCAATCCTCAGTCAGCAGGGGGACACTTCAGGTGCAGCTGCTGAGCGCAAAAAAGCTGCCGATCTCAGCCGTGTCGCGATCAGCAGGCAGCGCTCCAACTTTGCTCTCGATAGCGGCCGCCTCCTCCTCAAACGCGGTCAGCTCTCTGAAGCGATAGGCCAGCTTCAAACAGCAATCGCTGCAGATCCCAACTACGCGGAACCCCACGCCGTGCTCGCCGATGCTCTCGCCCAACAGGGAAACAACGCTGACGCAGCCATAGAGCGCCAGAAGGCCCAAAAGCTAGCCCAGACTTCATCCACACCTGCGAACCATCCCTGAAAATCTGACAGCGAACCACTCGCACCCCGGCCGTAGTCACTCCTTGCCTAGGCCCACCACCTTCTCTATACTCGGTCCACCGCGGTTGGGATTGTCTCAACTCGCGGCGAGGTAGTTGATACTGTGATCCATCACCATCCGAAACTCAATGCGAAACTCAGAGCAACGAAGTATGGAATAGGCAATTCAAGTGAGGCAGTTTTTTGAGCGGGTCTCGTCGCAACTTCATCACCTCCCTCTCCAGCGCGGCGCTGGTCCTTTGCCTCGACGATGTGCTCGCTCTCGCTGCTTCGCAGGCGCCTTCCCCCTCTTTAACCGGACCACAAATCGGTTCACGTCCCACCTATGACAACAGGCCGCGCCCGGCGCCGAAGGGCCCGCCCTCACCTGTCTCCGGCACTCCTATCGGCGTCAGCTTCCTCGATGTAGCTCGCCAGTCCGGCCTCAATGCCAAGACCATCTACGGTGGTGAGCACAAGAACAAATATCTCCTTGAGACCACCGGCTGCGGCGTCGCCTTCTACGACTACGATCACGACGACTGGCTCGACATCTTCCTTATCAACGGCACACGTCTCGACGGTTTCTCCAAAGGCCAGGAACCGATCTCACATCTATTTAAAAATAATCGCGATGGCACCTTCACCGATGTCACTCTCAAGTCCGGCCTGGGTCGCAGTGGATGGGGTCAGGGTTGCTGCATCGGCGACTACAACAACGACGGCTGGGACGACCTCTTTGTCAGCTACTACGGCCAGAATGTCCTCTACCGCAACAATGGCAATGGAACCTTTACTGATGTCACCGAAAAGGCGGGCCTTCTCCAATCCAAAATTCGCTGGAACTCCGGCTGCGCCTTCCTTGATTACGACCGGGATGGCAACCTCGACCTCTTCGTCGCCAATTACATCGACTTCGATATCAAAACCGCCCCTCTTCCTGAAGCTGCTGGCTGCACCTATAAAGGCATTCACGTGGCTTGTGGCCCTCCGGGACTCCAGGGCGGAAAGAACATCCTCTACCACAATAACGGCGACGGGACCTTCACCGACGTCTCCGAAAAAAGTGGGATGTGGGATACCATCGGCACCTACAGTCTCTCGGCGGCCGTGGCTGATCTGGACAACGACGGCTGGCCCGATATTTACGTGGCCAATGACTCCACTGCGGCCACCCTCTATCAGAACCAGAAGGACGGCACCTTCAAGGATGTAGCTACCGAATCGGGCGTGGCCTACTCCCCCGACGGAAAGCCCCAGGCAGGCATGGGCGTCACCATCGGCGACTACAACCGCGACGGCCTGCTGGATATCGTCAAAACGAACTTCGCCGGTGACACCGACTCCGTCTACCTCAACCTCGGCGATGGCAACTTCGACGACCACACTTATCGGTCGGGTCTAGGCATCAACACCCGCTTTCTCGGGTGGGGCGTCGGCTTCTTCGACATGGACAACGACGGCTGGCTCGACCTCCTCATGTCCAATGGTCATGTCTACCCGGAAGTCGACGGCACCGACATTGACGCACCCTACTCACAGCACAAGTATCTCTATCGCAACTTACGCAACGGCCAGTTCGAAGAGGTCACCGCGCAGGCGGGCCCAGGCATTAACGATTCGGTTCCCGCCCGCGGCACCGCCTTTGGAGACTTCGACAACGATGGCGACATCGACGTGGTTGTCAACTGCGTCAACAGCCTTCCGCAGCTCCTCCGCTGCGACTCCACCACTGGCCGCAACTGGATCAAAGTTCGCACGGTGGGCACCCAATCGAACCGCACGGGCATCGGCGCTCGAATCATCATCACAACGCATAGTTCACCTGCCGCCAAGCCCTTTGTTCAGATCGAAGAGGTTCGCAGCGGCGGGAGTTACTACTCTCAGAACGACCTCCGAATCCACTTCGGCCTCGACCGCGCCGCGAAGGCAGACTCCGTTGAGATCCGCTGGCCTTCCGGCGCTACCGACAAGTTGACGGACCTTCCAGCCAACCATCTATATGTCATTCAAGAAGGCGGGAAGATCCTCAAGGCATTAGCCATGGGTACCCCGCCCGCAACTGGCAAAGAGTAGCCATGTCCCGCACAATCTTCTGGTTGCTCTTGCGGTGCACACTCAACCTGCTTCTTCCTTCTGTCTCCGCGCAACAGCCTTATCCACCCACCACCGATCACGCTGCTCCGGCATGGTTCGTTGACGTCTCCTCGAAGGCTGGCATCACCGTCCGCAACGTCAACGGAAGTGTCGATTCCAAGCGCTACATCATCGAGGCCACCGGCTCGGGAGTCGCCATCCTCGACTACGATCGCGACGGCTGGCCCGACATCTTCCTTGTCAACGGAACCAATCTACCCAATGCCAGGCGTGAAGAAAATCCCAGTAATCATCTCTTCCACAACAATCACGACGGCACGTTCACCGACGTAACCGCGAAGGCCGGCCTCATCTCCACCGGTTGGGGACAGGGAGTCTGCGTCGGCGACTACGATAACGACGGCTTTGACGACCTCTACGTCACCGGTTATGGCAAAAATCGCCTCTTTCATAACCAAGGAAACGGCACATTCAAAGAGGTTGCCGAGCAGGCCGGAGTAGCTGGCACCGGCAAGGAATGGGGTACCGGCTGCGCCTTCATCGATTACGATCGCGATGGCAAACTCGATCTCGCCGTCGCGAACTACGTCCATTTCGATCTGGCCCATACCCCCGTCCCAGGCCAGGGCGCCAGCTGCATATGGAAGAGCGTTCCCGTCATGTGCGGCCCCCGCGGACTTGAAAGCGCTCCCAACATTCTCTTCCACAATCTCGGCGGAGGGAGATTCGAGGACGTCAGCAAAGTCAGCGGCTTCGAGAAAACGAACGGCCACTACTGCTTCTCGATCACGACGCTCGACTACAATTATGATGGTTGGCCCGATCTATATTTCGCTTGCGACTCCACGCCGTCGATTCTCTATCGCAACAACCACGACGGCACCTTCACCGATACCGCCGTGGAGGTGGGCGTTGCTTACAACGAAGACGGTCGCGAACAAGCCGGCATGGGATCCACCTCGGCCGATTACGATGGCGACGGCAAACTCGATATTTTCAAGACAAACTTCTCCGACGACACCTCTACCCTCTACCACAATAACGGCGACGGTACGTTCTCCGATGTGACCTTTCCCGCCGGTCTGGGCATCAACACCAATGCTCTCGGTTGGGGCGTCATGTTCGTCGACGTCGACAACGACGGCTGGCCTGACCTGCTCGTCGCGAATGGTCATGTATACCCCGAAGTCGACTCCGCGAAGCTGGGCTCCTTCTATCGCGAACCACGCTTCCTCTACTACAACCTTGGCAACGGCAAGTTCAAAGACATCAGCGGAAGCTCCGGCCCGGCCCTCGTCGAACCACGCTCCAGCCGAGGCCTCGCCATAGCTGATTTGTTCAACGATGGTCGCGTCGAGGCAGTCATCAACAACCTCAGCGACCGCCCCATGCTCCTTGTGAATCTCGTCAGGAATCAGAACCACTGGCTAGGTCTCCGCCTCATCGGGACATCCTCTAACCACGATGCGATCGGTGCACGCGTGACACTTCAGGGAACAAAGCGGGTATGGGTCGATGAGGTGCGCAGCGGATCCAGTTATAACTCTTCCAGTGACCTGCGCCTGCACTTCGGCCTCGGAACAGAGACACAGCTAAAAGCTATTCATGTGCGCTGGCCCAACGGCAACGTGGAGCTCTTTAACCCCCCATCGAAGCTCGATCACTTCCTTGATCTTGTTGAGGGGAATGGACGCCCGCCAACGCGTTAGGCAGGTACAGAGCTCATTGTCAATTCAGAACAACCTCTAACTCAAACCAGGATGACGAGAAATCATTTGGCTCGAAACTGTCTTGCACCCTCAGGTGCTCTAAGTTATCGAAAAAGGAATTGGCGAGTATGAGCTCGCGGAGTGCCCGCCTGCGGGCGTGAAAACGTATGCGATTACTCCCTCGCATCCGCCCAGCCGCGCCGCCAGGCAGCGCTCTTGGTACGGTCGTTGGGTTTTCCGACGAGACCGGCTTCGACGCCGAGGTCATAGTTCTCGATCTCCTCGTCAGTCCGTTCTCGGGCGTCAAACGGAGTGCTGTCGTCGACCAAATCATCCTCGAATCTTTCGGCCAGCTCCGGAGGGTCCCATGGGTCGGGCGCGTTCTTCAGAGAGCTTTTTGTCAGCGAACCAAGGTTTCGAAGTTTTATCGATGGCCATTGCTCGATGCCTCGTTGCAATTGTCATATCCGCTGCCGTGTTCCACCATGGCGGTCTTTCTGGCCGCGATTATTGTGATGCGCTCGGGGTGCTCCTCGGTGCCCAGACGATCGACGCCTTCACTGAAGGCCTCTGGAAACGTCTTGGAAAAGCGATGCCGTAGTAGTTCAGGTCACACCAGAGATGATCGATAAACTGGAGATGGTTCCTCGCGTTTGGCATCGTGTCCCGCTAGCTATAGCGGAGTCCCGGATCGGTATGATGGAACCGGGATTCAAATCTGATGAATGGTAAAAATAATTAGTTGAATAATTCAACTATAAAAGAGCGCGAGCCGGAAAAACCTGAGGACTGGATCTCTCAGGCTGCGGCGGCACGGATAAGGGGCGTCTCCCAACAAGCGATCAAAAATTTGATTGTCAGAGGGCGGCTTCAGAGTTTCAAGATTGGGGGGAAGATTCTCGTGCGGGGTTCTGAGGTTGAGTCTTTCGAACCGATGCCAATCGGGCGCCCCTCCGAAAAGTCAATGGACAAAAAGAACCAAAGAAGCAAGCCAAGAGCAAGAACTAGGCCGATACCCCAAGCCCAGGCTTTACACCATGATCCGTCCAAGCGCGCTCTCAACTTAACCGTTGAGCATCACAACCGATCACACCGTCCAATAGCCCGCGAGAAGCGCCTTTTCACCGTTCCTTGGTTTCTCTCCATTTCCTCAAATGCGCATATCGCAATCAGACTCGAGCGAGTTATTGATTCGCGGGTGAATCTCACAGATTGCTGCCATTTGCACTGGTGTTATCGACGAGAGAAAGCACGAGCTTAGAAAATCCGACCAATCCTGAAAAAGAACCGGGCATGGCCATAGTCGCCAACCGCTCCTGCGACTTCGACAGGACCGAATATTGTGTTCACGACGAGGCCGCCCGCAAAATCTATTGGAATATTCGGCGGCTTTGGCCCGCCTCGAAGCTGATACGTCTTTCCCGCCTCGAACACTCCGATGGCGTTCACGGAACTTCCCAGAAAGGGAGGCAATTTCACCAATTCACGAATATAGCCGAGTTGTCCCAGGAAATATTGGTTTGTAAGCAATTCATTCGTGCTCCAGGCAACTAACCGTTGCGAGCCACCAAGAGAAAATGATGGGACTCCCGTCCCGAATCCGTAGCTACTGCCTCCGGAGGCAGAGGCAAACAAAGAACCAGGAGCATCCAGGCGGAAAAATCTTTCAGCTTGAATCTCAGAGACCGGAAAGGCGCCCTGGGCGGCTGGATTTACGGTGTATCCCTTTGTGTACATCAGGAGACTAGTCCCGGAGCGCGGAATAACCGGGTCATCCAGTGTGTTCAATTCGAACTGGATCCTCGCGTCGCCAGTGGTTCCAGATGTTACCGGAAGTGTTGGTATGTTCCCGATCTCGGGAGATATCTTTTCATAGCCGCCTTCATATCCCAGTCGAAATTCGGCAATTCTTCCAAATGAATATCCGGTGTCGAGGCCGCCAAGCGCCTGGCGCAAGCGATAACTCGCGATCAATGTATTGCCGGTGTAAACATCCAACTGCTGACTGTTGACACCCAGTCTGGGAGCAATAAACCAACTACTGGTAGTTGTGAATGGATGATAGTATTCGGTGTCCAATCGGTACACGGACCCGAGAACTATGTTGTTGCGCCACTCTGATCGATAGCCCCCTATATCCAGAAATGTTATTCGGGCTCCAATGCTGAACAGGACATTGTTGTACTGGGAACCATCAATCACAATCAGAGGGCGGACGATCGGTGGCGCGTAGGATTTTGGCTCAGCCAAAACTAGCAGACCCTGTTCCCCATTCTTTTCCACCATGGAGTAGGTCGCAGTGGCGAACCGACCCATGCCAACGATACTCATCATGCCCTGGTCGATTTTCTTTGTGTCCACCGGCTCTCCAACCACCGAGGACATCTGCTTCTCCATAGCCTTTGCCATCTCAGGAGACGTAGCGCCTACAACCTGGACAAATTTGGGTATAGGTGTGGTCCGTCGTCGGGAATTCCTATCGGAGACATATGCTTCCCACTCCGCCTCACTGACCGAAAACGCAGATAGGACAGAGCCTTTGGCGGCAGCCGCATCGTATCCCGCCTTAATAATCGCATCAGCTTTGTTGTAATCAAGAGAGGTGTATTTCTGTAGCGGAACCGTTACAAGTATGTCCGCCTGCTCCATCGAACGTATTTCGTTCACAGCGGACATCACCGAGATGGATTGACCGAGCACGCCGAAACTTGAGAGGGTCGCCTTTGGATCCAGCGGTGCAGTCTCCAGATGAATTCCCAGGGTCACATCCGCTCCCATCTCTTTGCCTACGTCTATCGGAAGATTGTTGAGAAGAAAGCCATCCGCATAGAGGTGCGATCCAGATCGGACCGGCGCGAAGATGCCGGGTAATGACATTGTGGATCTCATGGCCAGGGAGAGAGGTCCATCACGGAATACTCGTTGCTTGCCGGTGACAAGATCGGTGGCGACGCAGGCAAACGGTATTGGAAGATCGTTAAAGCTCGCAATCTCCGAATAGGGGAGCGCAACACGATCGAGAACAAGATTCACTGCCTGGCCTGTGTTGAACCCTGAAGGGAACTGCAACCCGCCACGCAGGCCAAATTCAAGCCCGCCCGGGACCTCATGAGCATCTTGCTTGCGGCGAAAGGAAAGATCCTGAAATGGCGTCACTCCGCTCAGCACTTGATCCCAATCGATGCCATCGATGAGCTGCCTCACCTCAGCCGGCGAGAGACCGGTCGCATACATGCCGCCGACTAGCCCGCCCATGCTGGTTCCTGCGACATAATTGACAGGAATTCGGTGCTCTTCCATCCAGGTTATTACCCCGATATGCGCAAGTCCGAGCGCACCACCCCCTTCGAGAACAAGGCCAAGTTTTGGGCGCTTATGAGTTTCATCCTGCTTAGGAGGTTCTTGGGAATGAAGGAGTGTGCCGGCCACCAGAAAACAAAGCATAAGCGTTGATCGCGCAGCTCGGATTCTCATGGATTACCTTTTCCTAATTTGCATCGTTTTTGTGAACAATGAAATACCCATGCAGGCTCCTCCATTGTTCAAGCATCCGATGTCCCCCGTAACTGTCAAATGTATTAGGTCGACTACTCCAACTAATGAAGGAGTCCAGGTCGGGAACTTCGTCGAATACTTGAGATCCGGAAGGCAACAGAGATGCTAAACACCAGAACCTGCTGGAACTAACCGCCAAGACTCGGCGGAATGGGAGTTCGACAAGACCTACCTTTCGATGAACAATAGAAGCCGGGTAAACTTGCAGCATAGTTTGACGGGACAGGTCCCAGTAGACGATCGGCTTTCTCGGAATCCGAGGAATATGGCACCTTCTGATGAACCAAGAAACCGAACTCCGGTCGTCTGATACCGCAGATGAAGTCAAAGACTTCTACGAACGCTATCCCTACCCTAGGCCCGTCGACGACCTCGAACACTACCGTCATCTTTGGGACAGCCAGAGCAAACGGCTTGCGGAGCACCATCTCTTTTGGCCAAACCAACCCTATCGCGAGAACTTCTCTATCCTCGTCGCGGGTTGTGGCACGTCTCAGGCTGCAAAGCATGCCATGCGCTGGCCCAAAGCTCAGGTCACCGGCATCGACTTCAGCGCGACAAGCGTGCGCGCTACAGAAGAGCTCCGGCGCAAATACAACCTGACCAACCTTCAGGTTCACCAGCTCTCCCTCGATGACCTCCATGAGCTGCGGACAACTTTTGATCAGATCGTTTGCACCGGAGTCCTCCATCATCTCCCGGATCCCGATGCCGGGCTCGCAGCTCTGCGAAGCGTCCTCAAACAGGATGGCGCCATGCATCTGATGGTGTACGCCCCCTACGGACGAACCGGCATCTATATGCTGCAGGAGTTCGCGGGGCGGCTTGGCATCCGTGCCAGCGACCAAAACATACGCGATCTCATCACGGCACTCCACATGTTGCCACCGGGACATCCGCTAGAGCGTCTCTTGCGAGAAGCCCCCGATTTCCGGCAGGAGGCGGCACTCGCTGACGCGCTCTTGAATCCGCAGGATCGTGCATATTCGGTACCCCAATTGCTCGACTTCATTGAACGAGGGCAACTTGTCTTTGGACGCTGGTTAAAACAGGCACCCTACAGCCCGAGGTGTGGCGTAATGGCGACAATTCCCCAGGCCTCGCGTATGACAAATCTTCCTTCCGAAGAACAGTTCGCCGCGGTAGAGCTCTTTCGCGGTACGATGGTGCGCCACAGCGTGATTGTCTATCGCAACGACAAATCGGCAGGCACTCCTGCAGTCAGGTTCACAAACGAGGAATGGCAGAATTATGTACCCATCCGCATGCCAGACACCGTCTGCATTCAGGAACGGTTGCCTCCCGACGCCGCCGCGGTCCTGATAAACCGCAACCATAGTTACAAGGACATTTTTATGCCAATTAATTCAATAGAAAAGTGTCTCTTCGATGCGGTGAATGGAACTCGCACAATCGGCGAAATTATTAATCGGACGCAGGCATCACTGACTCCAGCCCACGATGACATGGCGCACGCCTTTTTCGAACGGCTCTGGTGGCACGATCAGGTAGTGTTCGACACATCACCAACGGGCATTAGTGATAAGAGGTTGGTCAGAGAATGAATCTCTCTCGAAAAGGGTTCTAAGGGATGTCTTCCCGAGAAGGTCTCAAATAGCCTTCGCTTGCCAGTTGCTTCCCCATCTCCACATACATGGATTCGTCGCGAGGCTGCCAGGTACCAAGCCCATCCACATAACGGTTGTACATGCAGAACGCCGCAGCGATCAGAACGGTATCGTGAATCTCCTGGTCGTTCGCTCCTGCCTCACGTGCTCGTTCAATATCTTCGCTTGAAACCTTTTTGCCGTCTTGTTGCACCTTCCCGGCAATGACCAGCAACGCCTTCAGCTTGTCCGAAACAGGAGCGATCTGGAAATCACGCTTGATCTGATCCACGATCCCAAAATCTCCGTCGAGATGAGCCGCAGCAGCGGCTCCGTGGCTTGTCTGGCAAAAATAGCAATCATTCCTCGACGAGACATAAGTCGCGATCAACTCGCGTTCGCCGGGAGTCAGGCTTCCCGGGCCATGCAACAGGATGTGGGCAAGCTCACGCATCGGCTTTGCCGTCTCAGGCCGGAAAGCGAACCCCGCGGTGATGCCGGGAAGACCTTCGGGAAGTTCAATGTGCGCCATATTCTCTCCTTATTTTTCGGTTCGTTCCGCGTCAATGCGAGTTGCAACTGACAAGTGCGGTTTGTTATTTCGATGTAGCCAACCGTGCAAGCCTCGAATGCCTGGTGATTCCTCAGGAAAAGGCATAGATGCCATAAGTACTCCTCGGTCAAGAAATGACTTTAGAAGATCGTTAAATCCGCGTTTTCAAGGCGAACTCCCTTCCCCGGTGAAAAGAAGAAACGCCGAAGTACTCCCCCTGCCAGCCGCAAGAACGATGAGGATTAACGCGGGCATCAACTCTGCGAGCCGATGGGAAAGCGGAATCAGAGCACTGATATACGCACCCGCGCCGAAAGACAGAGCTGCGCCCAATCCTGGATCCATCACCGCAGCACTCATCCACCCGTAAAGAAATGCGACCCGTTCGCCATAGCCTTCGCGAAGATAGACATACTCTCCACCCGTCTGTGGAATCCGAACGGCAAGCTCCGAATAACACAAGGCTCCACAGACCGCCATCAAGGCGATGCCACACCACGCTGCAGCCAGGAGCAGCGGGGAACCGAGCGACTTCGCCATCGCGGCAGGGGTCAGGAATATACCAAGCGCGATCGATTCGCCAGTAACTATGGCGAGAGCCGAGGAAAGACCCAGAAGTCGACGTTCGCTGGT
Source organism: Edaphobacter sp. (assembly GCA_035570955.1). GTDB lineage: Bacteria > Acidobacteriota > Terriglobia > Terriglobales > Acidobacteriaceae > Edaphobacter. Next base: position 35,405 of record DATMKY010000059.1, read on the forward strand.
CACGCTCCGCATCCTAGTCCCCGGAACAACGGAATCTCAATCCATCCAAAGGTGGAGGGCAGCAGAAATAGCCCTGCAACCGTAAACGGAAAGACTCCCCGTAGCTACTTCTTTTTTGTTTAAGTTAAAGCTTCCTTTGTCCTTGCTGTTGACTGGTAAGGGAATGCAATAATTCGAACATGAGTGAACAATCTTCTGGGTTGGACAGGCGGGGTTTTCTTGGCGTGTGCTCCATGGTGGGGCTGGGACAGACGTTGTTGCCGGGCGCATTATTCACCCTGGCGGCTCAGGCAAAGGCACAAACCTCGCCGCTCGTCGGCGGCGGTCAGGTCAACGCCAATACGGATTCGATGCCCAAGATCACGCCCGAGATGATCGATGCCGCAGCTGTCATCTCCGGAATCAGTGTGACCGATGAGCAGAAGAAGATGATGCTTGAAGGCATCGACCAACTGCGAAGGTCATACACCGCGATCCGTGACTTGAAGATTCCGAACAGCGTCGCTCCGGCATTTGTCTTCGATCCCGTCCCTGGAGACATGACGATCGACACTATAAAAAAGCCTTTGAAAATCAGCACATCTCCCGATGTGAAGGCGCTGGCCTCATCGGCATCTGCCGGAGTCGCGGGCACCTCGGATGCCTTGGCGTTCGCCTCTGTACGCGAACTGGCTGAGTTGGTCAAGACACGCAAAGTATCTTCAGTTGAGTTGACCAAAATGTACCTCGCTCGATTGAAGAAATACGACCCCCAACTCCACTTCGTCATCACGCTGACCGAAGATCGTGCGATGGATCAAGCCGCAGCAGCAGATAAAGAGACCGCGGCAGGCAAATACCGCGGATCGCTGCATGGAATTCCATGGGGCGGCAAAGACCTCCTCGCCGTAAAGGGTTACAGGACGACATGGGGCGCAGGCGGATTTGAAGACCAGAAGTTCGACTATGACGCGACGGTCGTGAAACGACTTGATGACGCGGGAGCAGTTCTTGTCGCGAAGCTCTCAATGGGCGCGCTGGCCCAGGGCGATCTCTGGTTCGGCGCGCGCACTCGAAATCCCTGGAATAAACATCAAGGCTCGAGCGGCTCGTCAGCAGGAAGCGCAAGCGCAGTAGCAGCCGGTTGTGTCGGATTCGGGATCGGCACTGAGACTCTCGGATCAATCTCATCCCCCTCAACACGCTGCGGATGCACAGGCCTCCGGCCCACATTTGGCTTCGTCCCGAGAACGGGTGCAATGGCGCTGAGCTGGACGATGGACAAGATCGGACCTATCTGCCGCGCCGTTGAAGACTGCGCCCTCGTGATGTCAGCGATTTATGGGCAGGACGGGCACGACCTCTCGGTGCAGCCTGCTGCGTTTAACTGGGACGCCAATTTCAACTGGAAGACGTTGCGCGTGGGCTATATCAAAACCGCGTTCGACGTACCGACGCTTCCGGCCAATGCATCCGACGGACAAAAGAGAAACTTCGAACGTAGAGTCTACGACGCGAAGTACGCAACCAGCGCGCTCGACGAGCTTCGCAACATGGGAGTCAAGCTGATTCCGGTCGAAATTCCCGACTTTCCCTTCGGCGCAATCGTGCCGGTTCTTGAAGCAGAGGCTGCGGCCGCGTTCGACGACCTTACACGTAGCGGTCGGGACAAATTACTTACCGGCCAACTCCCATTCGACTGGCCGAATCAGTTCCGCATCGCCCGCTTCTACTCGGCAGTGGATTACATCCAGGCAATGCGTGCGCGAACTCTTGCAGTCGCCTCGATGGAGAAACTCTTCGCGCAGGTTGATGTAATCGTCACACCATCACAAGGTAATCAACTTCAGGCCACAAACTTGACCGGGCACCCCGCGGTTATTGTCCCGAACGGAATTCGCGGAGACGGCGCCCCTAAGAGTGAAGCCGAAGAAGATGGTGCACTGAACAACGCGGGCGGCCCCGGAACTCCGGTCAGTCTCACCTTCCTCGGAGCGTTGTATTCCGATGCCCGACTCGCAGCATTCGCCAAGGCCTATCAGGATGCAACGAGCTTCCATCTGCAGCATCCAAAATTGGATTGACCAGGAGAATCGTGAGCAGCGCAATGGAAGCATTGGTCGAAGTGCGAGGTTTGGTCAAGGAGTATGCAGGTCGGCACGTAGTGGACAATGTTTCATTTGCGATCCGCCGCGGCGAGACCCTGGGACTAGTCGGTGAATCAGGCTCAGGCAAGAGCACCGTCGCAAGAATGCTTCTTCGCCTCATTGAACCCACCGCAGGAGAAGTGACGTTTACCGGCCGCGACCTTCTCAATGCCGACGCACAGCAGATGCGCGAGTTGCGTCGGCGTATGCAGATCGTCTTTCAGGATCCCTTCGCCGCGTTGAATCCACGAATGCGCGTTCAGGATATTCTGGCCGAACCATTCGTGATTCATCAGGAAAAACCGCCAGAGGGACTACCCCGCAGGCTTGCTGAGATGCTCCGGACAGTAGGGATGGATGAGACGGCGCTAAACCGTTTTCCGCACGAATTTAGCGGCGGCCAGCGACAGAGAATTAACATCGCCCGCGCTCTGGCGTTGAAGCCGGAATTCCTGGTGCTCGACGAGCCGGTCAGCGCACTCGATGTCTCCGTCGGCGCACAGGTAATCAACCTTCTGCGTGAGCTGCAGCGGAAGCACGGTCTAACCTACTTGTTCATCTCGCATTCGATGCCACTCGTGCGATATTTGTGTGATCGGGTCGCTGTCATGCAACGAGGCAAGCTTGTAGAGTTGGGTGACTCGAAGCAGGTCTGCGATGCGCCACAGGAGGAGTACACACGCCGATTGATTGACGCGACTCCCGAGATGCCCGAAGCAGTCAACCCTTTAAAGCATTAAATCACTCGCTACAATAGAAACTGGATGATCTCGAGCTTTAGCACTCACTGGCACTACGTCTGGCTGGTCGTTGCCTCATTCATAGCGGGGGTGATGAACGCTATGGCTGGTGGCGGCTCTTTCATCTCATTCCCAGCAATGTTGTCCATCGGTGTCGCCCCTATCCAGGCCAACGCAACTAACACAGTCGCTCTGTGGCCTGGCCAACTGACCTCCGTGGCAGCACTACGAAACGATCTGCGGCGCGATCTTCTGCCGGTAGTCTGCACCGCCTCGATCATCGGCGGAGTAACCGGTGCGATCGTCCTGCTCAATACACGGCAGATTACCTTTCTGCGTATCGTGCCATGGCTGCTCCTGGTGGCCTCCATTCTCTTTGGGATCAGCGGCCCGGTCTCACGATGGCTGCGTGCACGTTCTGCCCATCCTCATATCCAGAAACCTCCCGCGGTTGTTCCGTTGTTTTTTATCTTGCTGCCCGTGTGTTTTTATATTGGCTACTTCGGCGCGGGCGCGGGCTTCCTGATCATGAGCGCATTGGCCTTGTTCGGCGTCGAAGAGATGAACGCGCTCAACTCGCTCAAGGTTCTCGCCGCCTGCCTGTCGAACCTCTGTGCCGTGCTTACATTCATCTTTGGTGGAGCCGTCATCTGGCATTATTGCCTCATCTCGATGCTATTCGCCGGCGCAGGTGGCTACGTCGGAGCACAGTATGCGCGGCGAATGAATGCTGAAGTGCTGCGAACAATCGTTGTAATCACCGGAGTCGCGATGGCCGCCTACTTCTTCTGGAAACAACCATAAAAGCCAGGCCATCTTCTATTCTTAAGGAGCAGAAATTGATAATGACCGAGCAGGCCATCGATAACATCGGGTTCGTAGCCGCCTTCTGCACTACGGTTGCCTTTGTCCCGCAGTTACTGCGTGTCATCAAGCTCCGATCGGCCCGCGACATCTCCCTGGGAACCTTTCTATTGTTCTCGGCAGGCGTATTTCTTTGGCTGCTTTACGGTATCTATAGCGGATCGAAACCGGTAATTGCATCGAATGCAGCAACATTGGGTTTATCGCTCAGCATCTTGTGCCTGAAGATGCGCTATGATCGAAAGCCCCTGAGAGAGAAGTTATGAGTCACGAAGGAATTCGTATTGTGAATGAGGAACAGGCCCGGCGCGAAGACGCAGAGCACACCCCGTTGCCGGCGGACGCCGTAACGCCAAAGAAAATTCGCGTGAAAAAAACGGAAGGCACCGGCGTCGAGATCGACTGGAAGGACGGACACCAGAGCGCATGGACGTTCGCATGGCTGCGTAACGCATGTCCTTGTGCAACCTGTCACGAAGAACGCGAAAAGACCGGCAGGGCGCTCGGCGCCACAAAACCTAAAGAGCAAACTCTATTGGTCATGTATGAGGCCCCCGTAAAGCCACTCGAAGTTTCCCCCGTAGGCAAATACGCCCTGAAGTTCAATTGGAGCGACGGCCACGAGAGCGGCATCTATTCGTGGGAGTACCTGCGGCGCACCTGCCGGTGCAACCAGTGTCACCCTAAGACGTAAGGGGTGCCGCGATCTGCAGTAACTCGAGCGCTTGTTCTACTGTGTTCGCGATACGCAAAACCTCGCGGTTCTTCGGCTTCAGCATTCCCTCAGCAACGCAGTGATCGAGAAAAGCTAGCAGCTTATCGTAGAAGCCCTTGATGTTCAGAAGAAGGATCGGCTTTGTATGCAGCTTAAGACTGTGCCACGCAAGCACCTCGAACAACTCCTCAAAGGTGCCGAAGCCTCCGGGCAACGCAATGAAGGCGTCGGCCTTCTCTCCAATTAGAGCTTTGCGGGTGTGCATCGTGCTTGTGATGTGAAGTTCAGTGACGCCGTGATGTGCCACCTCAAGATCGACCAGTACCTCAGGAATAACGCCGATCACCTTGCCGTCGGCTGCGAGACTCGCCTGCGCGACGGCTCGCATCAAACCGACATTGGAACCACCATAGATCAGTTGAATTTCGCGGGCTGCGAGCTCTCGGCCCAGTTGCTCAGCAGCCGCACAATAAACAGGATCTGTTCCACTGGCGGACGCGCAAAAGACAGCGATACTTCGAATCATAGAAACAAGAATATCAAGTGTCGCGAAGGCCAGGGCAGCAGAAGAGTGGGGTCAGGCCGAACGGGAAACTGTGCGAAAACGATCGGCCTGAAGTTCAGGGAGGTATAAGTTTCCTTCGAACGATGCTAGTGGATAACGATCGTCGCGTTGTTGTGATCCTTGATCACCTCTTCGATCAGGGAACCCACTTCATGATTCGGCGTCGCGCTATTGGCGACGATGCGCGTACCGACTTCCAGATTCAACGTGACAGGTTTCCCCGGATCCAGTGTCATAACCTTCTCGCCGACCTTGACCTCCATCGGTGAACCAGAATCATTGCGCAGGTTGAGCTTGACTGTGGTTATCTTTGTCTTCCCGAACATCGCATGAACAGGAGGGGAGACGCTTGCAGGAGCTGCATAGACTGCAGGGGCTGCAAAAAGAGAAGTGGCGACAACTGCGATCGTAAGACGATTAAAAACTTTCATCGTTAGCTCCCGGTAGTTCTAAGTTCGACGGGAGTTTTCTGCCATGGTTCAGAAAAGCTCGTCGTGCAAACAGGTACGCGAGTCGAAGTCGGATAGTTCCGCAAAAAAGACAAACTGTGATCGAAACCGCCATATCTGTGACGATCTGCGGATACTTGCCATGAACGAACAGAATGTTCGCAAATGGACAATAAATACAGGCATTTTCGCCACATACAAGGCTGTGCAAGCGTAGACGGAGCGCTCAGCTTAAAATAGATGTGGGAGCATATGTAAGTTGAGTCGGCTTTTAGAAAACATGAATCCCCAGCAACAGCAGGGAATCCAATCCGTGGATGGACCTGTCCTTTTGCTTGCGGGCGCAGGTTCGGGCAAGACACGTGTCATCACTCACCGCATCGCTTATCTGATCGAGGAGCGAGGCGTTTCCGCGGATTCAATTCTCGCAGTCACCTTCACTAACAAAGCGGCGAAGGAGATGGCTGAACGTGTCGATAAAATTCTCGGTCATACTTCGCTGGCAAAGCCGCTGCTCGCCACCTTTCACAGTTTTTGCGTGCGAGTCCTTCGCCGCGATATCGAAGCGATGCGAACCAACGGCATCGGCCTGACGCGAACCTTCGCCATCTACGATGAAACAGATCAACAGGCTGTAGTAAAGCAGGCTCTCAAACGCCTTGCAATCGACGACAAAACACTCAAACCTCGTGTGGCGCTGGGAAGGATCTCTTGGGCCAAGAACCACATGATCGACCCGCAAGAGTACTTTCTCGCCAGCACGAACCCGATGGAAGAGAAGATCGCTCACGTCTTCGAGATCTACAAAAAAGAACTCTTCAAAGCCAATGCTCTCGATTTCGACGACATTCTGCTCGAAACCGTTCGTCTTCTGAAATCTTCCGCCGAGGTTCGAGAAAGATACAACAAACGTTACAAATACATCTTGATCGATGAGTATCAGGACACGAACCGTCCCCAGTACGAACTGATGAAGCTACTCGCAGGGACAGATAAAAATGTCTGTGTCGTCGGCGATGAAGACCAGTCTATCTATAGCTGGCGGGGAGCCGACATTAAAAACATTCTCGAATTCGAAAAGGATTTCCCCGGATCAAAGACAATCCGCCTGGAGCAGAACTATCGCTCCACGCAGATGATTCTCGAGGGTGCCAGTGCGGTCGTCGCGCAAAACACGCAGAGAAAGGGGAAAAATCTGTGGACCGCGCGCGAAGGCGGTTCGTTGATTGGCTACTACGAAGCCCCCGACGGAGAAAATGAGGCGTTGTTTATTGCAGATCGAGTGCAACGCTATCTCCGTGAAGCCGGGGCCCAGGAGGATGCACCACGCTGCGCGGTCCTTTACCGCACCAACTCGCAGTCACGGCTTGTGGAAGAAGCATTGCGACGCTATCAAATCCAGTACCACATGGTCGGCGGCTTCTCCTTCTACGATCGCGCCGAAGTCAAAGACATCCTCAGCTACCTCAAACTCGTCCAGAATGTACATGACTCCATCGCGCTGAACCGAATCGTGAACTCGCCGCCGCGCGGAATCGGTAAAACCACGATGGAGACCCTTGAACGAATTGCTCTCACCACCGGCATGAGCACCTGGGATGCGATCGGACGAGCCATCGAAGATAAGTTGCTTCCACAACGGACGCTGATAGCGCTGGGTTCATTTCGAAGATTGATCGCCGATGCGAGAGCGATGCTCGGACCCGGCTTCGCAGAGAAGCTATCCGCTGATCTGGCAGAAGACTCTTCCCTGTCCGTCGACCCCGACGAAGACGTCTCCTTCGGCTTTGGAGCCGAGGAAGAATTCACGCCGAGTACTCCGGAGGTCGAAGATACAGGCGCGAACACTTCATTCGATACGAGCTTCAACTTTGGCTTCGACTTCGGGCCCAGTGAAGAGTTTTCAACCATTGCGCCGGAGAACTCTGCTGATTCCGACGAAGCTCACAGAATCGACCCGGCGCACTTGAATCCATTTGCCCCTGTCGTATTGAAAAAGTCCGCAGGAACCACAATGGAGCGTGCCGCCGAGATCAAGATGGAAGACGAGAAACCTGCTTTCCGCAACCCCGGCGATCCCGCCACGCTCCCCGAGCTGATCAAGTTTCTCAACGATCGCAGTGGCTACATCCGCGCACTCGAAGAAGAGGCTACGCCCGAGTCATACTCACGCATTGAAAATCTGAAGGAACTCGCCAACGCCGCACAGGACGCGCAGGAACGCGGCGAGACGCTGCACGAGTTCCTCGATCACGCAGCCCTCATCAGCGATGCCGATGGATACAGTGAAGAGGCCAAAGTAACGCTCATGACGCTCCACGCCGCCAAAGGCCTTGAGTTTCCGCTGGTCTTTCTGGCTGGCATGGAAGAGGGCCTTTTCCCTCACTCGCGCACGTTCACTGACCCAATCGGCCTCGAAGAAGAGAGACGTCTTTGTTACGTCGGGATGACTCGCGCAATGGACACCCTTGTCATGACTCGTGCGAGATACCGCCGCCGCTATGGAAGCGACATGCCGGAGGCCAGCATTCCGTCCCGCTTTCTCGAAGAGGTTCCGTCCCGACTGGTCGAAGACCTCGGCAGTCCTCCGGCGAGACCACAGTTCTCGGGTTCGGAGTACAGCTCAGGTTACCGTGGCGTATACGCAACGCCTTATCCGAAGGCAAACCGATCTGGCCGCCCAAACGTCGACGAAGGCGAGCGGCACTATCGCTACGAAGATGAGGATCAGAGCGGTGAGTCGACTGCATTTCGGCCGTCAGGATCGTCACGAGTCAACAATCGCCCGGATTACTCAAGAAAAACCGCAACACCAGGGCAATCAATCGACAACATTGCAAACTTCTTCGCCACACGCGGACAGAACATCTCACGGCCAAAGCTCGAAGTCGATGCCCCCAAAGGGAACACCGGGCTACGGCAGGGAACGCGCGTCCGTCACCCAAAGTATGGCGAAGGGACCGTCTTTCGTCGTGAAGGTGATGGGGATGACGCGAAGATTACAGTACAATTTCAACAGCACGGCGTAAAGAAGCTGGTGGAAAAATTCGCCCAGTTGGAACGCCTCTAAGTTTCGAAATTCGTACTTATAGAAAGATTGCATACATGGCAAATACCAAGAGCATTACCGACAAACAGGAACGCAAGAAAGTAAAACGCACAGCGCGCAAGAAGGCAGCGCCGAAGGGTCCCCGGGCCCATGCTCGCGGCGAAAAGAAAGCCAAGATCAAGAAAGCCTCACGCGGCCAGAGCAAGCGGTAGGCACTCTACTCGGGCGGAAGGGCCGCAGCACAGCGACCCTTCCGCTCAGCGTAGCGCAGCGGAATTGACATCGTATTGAAGTTGCGTGCGGTTAAGCTGCATGCACCAATTCTTCCGTAAGCAGGAGCGAGCTCGCTGGCCAGGCAAATCTTTCGCACGAAATCGATCGACAAGCTAATCTCGGAATCCGAGCAACCGGAACACGCGTTGAAGAAGACGCTTGGTCCGGTCTCCCTAACCGCTCTCG
>DATMKY010000060.1:0-51837 GCA_035570955.1 Edaphobacter sp.
CTCCCAGTTCTTCTGCAGAATCGCATCCAGGTCGTAGTGCTCCTTCCAGAACTCCGCAACCTTGTGATCAATCACCCCAGTCTCCTTATCGAAGATCTGCGCCGGATATCCATCCTTCCCCTCCGGCCCATAAACCGCCTGCCAGATATCCAGTTGATCCCCTGACCGCCCATGATCCCCCAGCGCCGCCTCATAAGCAGCATTGTCACGAACCGAGATCAGCGTATGCCCGTTGTAATCCCGCATCGCCGGCTGCTCCACCCGTTTATTCGCACCCTGGATGTAGAACATGTTGTCGTCCTTATACAAATCCCGAGTCATATAAGCATGAAAGTCCACCGGGTCAGGACAAGCCACAAACGCCCCGTTGTAGTGATCCGGATAAAAAATCTGCACCGCCAGCGACTCCCACCCGCCGGTCGATCCGCCATACATAAATCGAGCCCAGCCCTGCCCGATCGCGCGAAACTTCTTTTCCACTGCCGGTATCAGCTCCGTCTCGATCGCATCCCCATAAGGCCCCAGATTCGCCGAGTTCACCGCATACGAGTCGTCATAGTAAGGATTCGCATGCTGAATCTTCATCACCAGCACCCGCGGAAACCCCGGGCTTTTCCATTGCTGATACTCCTTGTAAGCCTCCTCCTCCTGAATCCGGTTGTACCCCGCAAGATGAAACCGCTCCGAATAATTCGGCTTCAGATCCGGGTTCGGCGGAGTCGTCCGAAAATCATCAAACCCCGTCACAAAGTGGTCATGAAAGATCACCAGCGGAAACCGTGCCTCCGCATGCTCATCGAAACCCTCAGGCACCAGTACCACCGCACTCAAAAACATCGGCCTGCCCCAGAACTTCGTCAGTAGATCGCTCTGAATCCGCAGATGCCGCACATACTTAGTATCTGCCTCCTCCACAATCGCCGGAATCACCTGGTCCATCGAGATCGCAATCGGCGCGCCCCCCGGCCCCACATGCACCTTCCGCGGCTTACTGTACAAATTCCCCGGCGCCAGATTCCAGTGCTGGCCCTCCCCGCGATCCGGAGCCAGCTTCACCACGCTCCCATCCCCACGACGAAAAGTCTCATAAACATTCAGCACAGCCTGGACCGTATAGTCACCCGGAGGCACCTCGCTAAGCTTCCGCACCGGATACCCCGCCGCCGCATCCCCAACCACAACCTTCTGCCCCGGCTTCAACCCATCCACCGTCAGCCCAAACACCATCTGGCTGCGTGGAGTATCGTCAACCTGCATCCGCGGCTCTTCCGTCGGATCATTCGACAACAGCAGCAACACCCTTCCATCCAGCGGTCTCGGCGATCGCTCCGCCGGAAAAGAAACGGAAACACTCTGCACGCCACTCTGAGCCTTCAAAGACACAGCACAAACCGCCATCAACACCTGAAACAACCAGACTTTTCGCATAGTGCGAGTATACAAACGTGAATTCCCCTATGCATCTTCGACAAGTGTGCCGGTTCGAACTCGGGCAACCAGAGAGGTATGCCATTGGATCCCGGAGAAGCGCTGCGTTGATTCCAAGAACTATTAGGAGTTTCGAGTGACCATCACCGGGAAGGATGAGGGCAACTACTTGTTGTGGAAGATAGGTGCGAGGGCTTCCGATTGCACGAGAGCAGACAAGCATGTCGAGCGTAAAGGATTTAAGGTGGCACGTTTGCCGGCGGTCAGGATGATCGATGGTGATGACGAACAGATTGGCTTTTGAAGAGCCAACCAATTGCGCGGCCTGCCATGTTGCTAGCGGTGCGCAGGGAGTTCGAGTGAAGTTGAGGACTGCGCTAGGACTATGGTTGTGGAAACGAGAGTGAAGGCATACAGGGTCAGGATGCTTCGGATCGTTCGCTGGGACACAGACCACCTGCTGCAATTGGAATGCGCTGATTTGAAATTGAGGTCAGCGTCTGGTTGGGCTGACTTTGTGACAGTTTCGCGAGTGTCACAGGCAACGAAGACGCTTCGAGACCACGGTGGATCAATGACCCCTTTCGGCTTTTCGGAAACTTCAGTCATCCACTCCGAAGCGACCCACTACCCCGCTGTCACATCACCGGCCAAACCAGCTCTGTAATTGGTATCATCCTCCCAACCGCTATCTATCCGAGTACGCAGGCACTCTTCCCAAGACCTCGCCAGCTTCCATGGAGAAACAATGAAAGTACTGCACTTCGCAAAACGCGCCCCGGCCACGGCGCTCCTCTTCGGTCTCACTCTCGCACCTCTCGCCAACGCCGCCGACACCCTCCCGGCAGCCAAGCCCCTCAAGGTCCCCGAGATCAAGTACGAAACCTACACCATGCCTAACGGGCTTACCGTCCTCATGCATGAGGACCATCGCCTCCCGCTCGTCGCCGTCGACCTCTGGTATCACGTTGGCCCACTCAACGAGCGCGCTGGCCGCACCGGCTTCGCGCATCTCTTCGAACACATGATGTTCGAAGGCTCCGAGCACGTCGGCGAGAAAGCTCACATCAAATACGTTCAGGGAGCAGGCGCAACCGACGTCAACGGTACTACAGACTTCGACCGCACCAACTACTTCGAAACCGTCCCCAGCAACCAGCTCGAACTCGCCCTCTGGCTCGAAAGCGACCGCATGGGCTTCCTCCTCGAAGGCCTCGACCGCGAAAAACTCACCAATCAGCGCGACGTCGTACGCAACGAGCGCCGTCAGGGAGAAGGTACCCCCTACGACACCGCCGGCGAAAAGATCTACCAGCTTCTCTTCCCCAAAGAGCATCCCTACTACGCCAATGTCATCGGCTCTCACGCCGACATCGAAGCTGCCCGCCTCAATGACGTCCGCGACTTCTTCAAGCAGTACTACACCCCCAATAACGCCACAATGGCTGTCGCCGGAGACTTCGACGCCACCAAACTGAAGGCTCTGCTTGTCAAATACTTCGGCCCTATCCCACGCGGTCCCAAGGTCGATCCCGTCACCACCGTAACCGCGCCCATCACCGAACAGAAACGCGCCACCGTCACCGATACCGTCCGCCTCCCGCAAATCCGTATAGCCTTCCTCACACCTCCCGCCTTCACCGCAGGAGACGCCGACACAGACCTTCTCGTCCACATCCTCGGCGGAGCCAAAGCTAGCCGTCTCAATCAGGTCCTCGTCTACAAACAGCAGGTTGCGCAATCCGTCCGCTGCTCCAACAACTCCCTCAAGCTCACATCCATCACCGAATGCACCATCACCGCCAAACCCAACGTCAAGCTCGAAGATCTCGAAGCCACCTTCTGGCAGGAAGTGAACAAGCTGCAGACCGACGGCCCAACCAAGGAAGAGCTCGACTCGGCCCGCGCCGTCAACCTCACCGGCCTTATCACCGGCCTCGAGCGTCTCGGCGGATTTGGTGGCGTCGCCGATACCCTCAACCGCTACAACCAGTACACCGGAGACCCCGGCTACCTCGGCAAAGACCTGGCCCGCTATCAGGCTGTCACTCCCGCAACCATCAAAGCCGCAGCCGCGAAATACCTCAGCAAAGATCACGCGGTGGTCGTCTCCTGCGTCCCCGGACAGAAAGTCGTCGATGACGTTCCCCGCAGCCCCGCCGACACCGATGCCAACGTCAAACTCACCCCACCCTATACCGCAGCCTTTGAAGAGCAGCAGAACTGGCGCAAGAATGTTCCCGTCGCAGGTCCTGCCACCGCATTCACGCTGCCCACGCCAAAAACCTTCACGTTGAAGAACGGTCTCAGCGTCTACGTCGTGGAAGACAAGCAGCTCCCCGTTCTCTCAGCCGGAATTATCACTCGCGCGGGCAGTGAAAACAACGCACCCGCCCAGGGTGGACTAGCGACTCTCACCGCCGCGCTCCTCAACGAAGGCACCACCACTCGCAACGCAACTCAACTCGCAGAGGCAACTGACAGCATCGGGGCTCGTCTAGGCACCAACGCCTCAATGGATTCGGCCACCGCCACCATCACCGTCCTCTCCAACAACGCCGACGCCGGTCTCTTTCTCCTCTCCGACGTCCTCCTTCACCCCGCCTTCACCGCAGAAGATCTCGAGCGCCTCCGTCGTCAACGCCTCGTCGCCATCGGCCAGGAAACAGACTCCACCATCGCCGTCGCACGCCGTGTCGGCCCACGTCTCCTCTATGGCGACCAGTCCTACGGCGAATCGCCCGTCGGCACCCTCGACAGCGTGAAGAGTCTCACCCGCGACGACGTCACCAGCTTCTACAACGGTCACTACGGTGCCGCAAACTCGGCTCTCGTCTTCGCCGGTGACATCACCGTTGATGAGGCACGCAGACTCGCCGAACACTATCTCGGCTCATGGACCGGCAGCACCGCAGCCGAAGTCAAAATCCCCCCGGCTCCCGAAGCCCCCGCACTCCGCATCGCTCTGGTTGACAAACCGGGGGCGCCACAAACCGCACTGATCGCCTATGGATACGGTGTGCCCGTCACCACCCCTGACCTGCAATCTCTTCAGGTGATGAACTATACCCTCGGCGGAGCCTTTGCCAGCCGCATCAACATGAACCTCCGCGAGGTTCACGGCTACACTTACGGCGCAAACTCCCTTTACTCGTTCTATCGCGACGGCGGTCCCTTTCTCGCCGGAGGACTCGTCAAAACCGACGTCACCGCTCCCGCTACACAGCAACTCATGCTCGAACTCAAGCGGATCCAGTCCGAGCCTCCAACCGAAGCCGAGATCAAAGAGGCCAAGATCGCTCGCGTCCAATCGCTCCCCGGCCAGTTTGAAACCACGAACGCCACTGCAAACGCAATGGCAGGCATCTTCCTCTACAAACGTCCCCTCGACTACTACGCGAAACTCCCCGCAGCCTACCTCGCCGTTACTCCCCAGGACGTCGAGCGTGTAGCTAAATCCGACATCCACCCCAACCATCTCATCATCGTAGAAGTAGGCGACCGCTCCAAGATCGAAGGCCCCCTCAAAGAGCTCAACCTCGCCCCGATCGAACTGGTCGACCCCAGCGGCAACCCCATCAAATAAAACGGCATGAAAACAAAAAAGGCCGGAGAGCGATCGCTCTCCGGTCTTTATTTTGTCGCTAGGATGCGCGAATTAGGCGGAATAGACTGCTAAGCCTTCCCCAGCACCTTCGCCATAGCGTCACCAATCTCCGCCGGAGACTTCACCACCGTAATCCCCGCCTCGCTCATCGCCTTCATCTTCTCAGCAGCTGTGCCCTCACCGCCCGAGATGATCGCCCCAGCATGGCCCATCCGGCGTCCCGGAGGAGCCGTCTGCCCCGCAATAAACCCAACCACCGGCTTCTTCACATTCGCCTTGATATACCGCGCCGCAGCCTCTTCGGCCGAGCCGCCAATCTCACCGATCATGATGATCGCCTCAGTCTCCGGATCCTCATTCAGTAACTTCAACGCGTCAATATGAGTCGTCCCGATAATCGGGTCTCCACCAATTCCAATCGCCGTCGACTGACCAATCCCACGCGTCGTCAACTGATACACCGCCTCGTAGGTTAGCGTCCCCGACTTCGAGACAATACCAACATTCCCTTCCTTATGAATACGCCCAGGCATAATTCCAACCTTTGCCTTGCCCGGTGAAATCACACCAGGACAATTCGGCCCAATCAGGCGACTCTTCGACCGTTTCACAAAATCCCAGGTCTTCACCATGTCGAGCACAGGAATACCCTCGGTTATACAAATCACCAGCGGCACTTCCGCCGCAGCAGCCTCCAGAATCCCATCCGCAGCAGCCGGTGGCGGCACAAAGATCACCGAGACATTAGCCCCCGTCTCTTTCACCGCCTCTTCAACGGTATTGAAAACGGGCCAACCCTCATGTGTCGTGCCACCCTTACCCGGCGTAACGCCACCCACAACCTTCGTCCCATACTCCGCGCAGGCCTTCGCGTGAAAAGTCCCTTCACGCCCCGTAATTCCCTGCACAATCAACCGAGTATTCTTATCAACCAAAACCGCCATTACTTACCACCTTTCGCAGCAGCAACGGCCAAATCCGCCGCTTCCTTCATCGTCGCGCCCACTTCAAACTTCAAGCCCGAATCCTTCAAAATCTTCCGGCCCTCTTCTACATTCGTGCCTTCCAAACGCAAAATGATCGGAAGCGTCACATTCAGCTTCTTAGCCGCCGCAACAACTGCAGTCGCCAGCACATCCACGCGTAAAATTCCGCCAAAGATATTGATGAAGATCGCCTTCACATTCGGGTCACTCAGCAAGATCCCAAACGCGTTCTCAATCTGCTCCTGGTTCGCGCCGCCTCCCACATCCAGAAAGTTCGCTGCAGCTCCACCCGCGTACTGAATGATGTCCATCGTCGCCATCGCCAACCCGGCGCCGTTCACCATGCAGGCAATCGAGCCATCCAGCTTGATGTAGTTCAGAGCAAACTTCGACGCCTCAACCTCCAGCGGATCTTCCTCGCTCAAATCGCGAAGCTCCTTCAAATCCTTATGCCGAAACATCGCATTGTCGTCAAAGTTGATCTTGCAATCCAGTGCCAGTAGCTTGTCATCCTTCGTCGTAATAAACGGATTGATCTCCATCAACGTCGCATCCGTCTCAACAAACGCCTTATACAGGCCAGTCATGAACTTCACAGCATCATTAATCTGAGTCGGCTTCAGCCCAAGCTTGAACGCCAGCTTTCGCGCCTGATAAGGAGCAAATCCCACCGCCGGATCGATGTACTCCTTGTAAATCTTCTCCGGAGTAGCATGAGCAACTTCTTCAATCTCCATCCCACCGGCCTGCGAAGCCATAAACACAACCTTCGCCGAGGCTCGATCCAACACCAATCCGAGATAAAGCTCACGATCAATTGCCGACCCTTCTTCAATCAGCAGCCGCTGCACCTTTTGCCCGGCGGGGCCGGTTTGGTGCGTCACCAGCTGCATCCCCAGTATCGCCTTCGCCGCCGCATCCGACTCTTCGAGAGACTTCGCCAGCTTCACGCCGCCGCCCTTACCCCGTCCACCCGCATGAATCTGCGCTTTAACCACGACGACCTTGTGACCCGCGCCAAACAAGCTCTTCGCCGCGACATCCGCCTGCTCCAGCGTCGTCGCCATCTCGCCCGCCGGAACCGGCACGCCATACTTCCGCAGAATCTCTTTTGCCTGATACTCGTGAATTTTCATAGGTGTGTTCGCAGAACTCCCGCTCAAAAAGTGTAGAGCACACCCACCACCCCCGCAAACCGAAACGCGAACAACCGTGCGCTTATCGCCCAACGATTCCCATACTATTCTCGTCAGCCTGAGCGAGTGCAGCGAGTCGAAGAACTCCGAGAACTCGAGCTCACAGGACTGATCGAACTCTTTCCCACTTTTCCCTGTCTTTTTCCGTCCCTTGGTTTCAGCAGATAAAACCCGCATACACAATTGCTACCATTCTCCCGATGCCCAAACACACCATGACCCGCCGCGAAATGCTGCAACTCTCAGCCACAGCAGCCACCGCCCTAACCCTTCCCGCATTCGCAGAAGCCGCACAGTCCACCCCGCTAGAAAATCTCTACGCCCAACTCCTTCAAACCTGGTGCGACGGCCTGCTCGAACATCAATCCAACGACACCGATCCCGCACTTCGAGGAGCGCTGCTCTGCCCCGCCTGTGGCATCATCCATGGCCGTTGCGGAGACGCGGTCTACCCACTGCTCCGCCAGGCCCACGCCACCGGCAAATCGAAATACCTCGAAGCTGCCCTGCTCGTCCATGAGTGGTCTGAACAGCAAGTCTCCCGGGCCGACGGCAGTTGGATCAACGACGTCACCCTTAGCTCCTGGCAAGGCATCACCGTCTTCCACGCCATCGCGCTCGCCGAAGCCCTCCATCACCACGGCTCCGTACTCGACACAGCCACCCGTCAGCGCTGGACAGATCGCCTCACCCGAGCCGCAAAATTCCTCGACACCTTCATCTCCATCGAAACCGGCAACATCAACTACCCCGTCACCGCATCGCACTGCTTCGCCGCCTGCGCTCGCGTCCTCAACGAGCCCCACTACCTCGAGCGAGCCCGCACCCTTGCCCACGCCTCCATGGTCTACTTCACCGAAAACAATCTCCTCTTCGGCGAAGGCCACCCCCAAACCGCCATCACCGCGAAAAAATGCCGCCCCGTCGACCTCGGCTATAACGTCGAAGAGTCCCTCCCCGCATTAGCCAACTACGCCATCCTCGCCAACGACCAGCCTGTCCTCGAAAAAACCGTAGCCGCTCTCCGCTCTCACCTCGAGTTCATGCTCCCCGACGGCTCCTGGGACAACTCCTGGGGCTCTCGAAACTACAAGTGGACATGGTGGGGTTCCCGCACCAGCGACGGCTGTCAACCCGCCTTCATCCTCCTCGCCGACCACGACCCCCGCTTCCGAGAAGCCGCCCACCGCAACCTCGAGCTCATGGCCGCCTGTACTCATCGCAACGTTCTCTACGGCGGCCCGCACTACTTCGAGCACGGCGACAAGCCTTGCATCCACCACACCTTCACACACGCCAAAGCCCTGGCAGCCGTACTCGACAGCAAAGCCCCCACCACCCCACCGTCGCCACGCCTTACCATCCCTCGCGACGAACCCTACACCATCAAATCTTTCCCCGAGATCGCAACCCACCTCGCAGCCGTCGGCCCTTGGCGAGCTACCATCACCGGCTACGACTTCGAATACATCGAGCGAGTCCAGTCCGGAGGCGGCGGAGCCGGTGGCGGAGGTCACACTTCAGGGGGAGCCATCTCTGTCCTCTATCACCAGCAACTCGGCCCCATCCTCACCGCCAGCATGACCGAATACCAGATGATCGAGATCTCCAACCAGCAAGTTCACCTCGACAAGCCCCACATGTGTCTCACCCCACGCATCGAACTTGCTGGCAAACCAACCTGCACCAGCCTCAGCGACTTCGAATCAACGTCTGTCCTCAAAATCGAATTCGCCGGCAAAGTCCCGAATATCTCTTTCGACATAAAGGGCCGTCTCCTCACCGCATCCCACCACGCTCCGGCAATCGGCGAAGCCCCTTACCACCTCATTTACAACCTCAACCAAGCCACCGTCGAAATCAAAGCCACTGCCGAAGCTTCGCCCGAAGCCCAACTCCAATTCATCCTTCCTGTTATCTCAAGCTCCACCGAATCGATCATCCAGCCCGATCGAAAAACCATTCAGATCAAAAAACCAAGCGGCACTTTAACCATCCGCACCGACGCCACAAAAGGTTTCAGCCCAATTCCAGCCGAGCGCACGTTCAACCTCGTCCCAGGCTTTGAAACCATCCCGCTCACAATTCCCATGCAACCCGGCAAACCAATCGAAATCTTCCTCGAAGCCATATAAAATCCGCAAAATGACTACTCTCCCGGTCGTGCGGCCACATAATGATTTTGCTACCTCAGTTGGTCTTAAAAGTCAGGGCCTAACACTCGTCCTGAACCGGAGTCTCCAATGAGCCGTATCCTTCGCGTCATCTCGTCGATCGCAATCCTGCTCTTTGCGTTTATCTCGGTTCACGCGCAGGATCTCACCGGCAACTGGCAAGGAACAATTAGCTTCGAACAAAAGCTCCGCGTCATCGTCCAGATCGAAAAAGGCGAGAACACCTCGTGGAAAGGAGCTATCTACAGCATCGATCAAAGTACGAACAGCATTCCGGTCACCACCCTGTCTCTCAACGGCACGAGCGTAAAATTCACGGTGGACTCCATCCACGTCTCCTTTGAAGGAGTTCTCTCTTCCGACAACAACTCTATTACCGGCACCTTCACGCAGGGGAAATCACTTCCTCTCACCCTTGAGCGAGCCACCAAAGCCACCGCCTGGCCGATCGATCCCTCCCTACACAAAGTCCAGTTCATTCCCGTCGACAAAGACGTAAAACTCGAAGTCCTCGATTGGGGTGGCACCGGGCGTCCTCTTGTCCTGCTCACCGGCCTCGGCGACAACGCCCATGTTTGGGACAAATTCGCCCCCAAACTCACCCCCAACTATCACGTCTACGGAATCACTCGGCGCGGCTTCGGCGCCTCCTCCGCTCCAACGCCGACCTCCGCCAACTACAAGGCCGACCGCCTCGGCGATGACGTCCTCACCGTCATCGAGGCCCTCCAACTCACACGCCCCGTCCTGGTCGGGCACTCCATCGCGGGCGAAGAACTCAGCTCCATCGGTATCAGCCACCCTGAAAAAGTTGCCGCCCTTATCTACCTCGATGCCGGATACCCTTACGCCCTTTACGACCAAGTCCACGGAGCAGCTCTCATTGACGCAATCGCGGTTCGCGATCAAATCAATCAGTACTTCTCCCCGATATCACCCGCCGAGGAGCAACAACTGGTCGATAAACTTCTCGTCAATCTTCAGATGCTGCAGAAAGGCCTCGAGCAGGAGCAGCAGGACATGCGAGCGATTCCGCCACCCCCATCAACAGGGCATCCGCCATCTCCCAAACCCGCGGTTCTTGCCATCAGAGAAGGCGTACAACGCCACGACACGATCAAAGGCGTTCCCATCCTTGCCATCTTCGCCGACCCGCACGACCTCGGCAACGCAAACAAAGACAAGCCCCAAGTTCGCGCTGCGATGGAAGCTGCCGATCTACGCAACGTCGAAGACCAGGCCAAGGCCTTCGAGACCCAGGTTCCCAACGCCAAAATTGTCCGCATCCCACACGCTAACCACTACGTCTTCCGCTCTAACGAAGCCGATGTACTCCGCGAGATGAACGCCTTTATCGCCACTCTGTCCAACTA
This sequence comes from Edaphobacter sp., assembly GCA_035570955.1. Classification (GTDB taxonomy): domain Bacteria; phylum Acidobacteriota; class Terriglobia; order Terriglobales; family Acidobacteriaceae; genus Edaphobacter. The sequence continues at coordinate 10,765 of DATMKY010000060.1, forward strand.
AGGCGCAGGCGAAAAATCCCGCAGTTCCTCTACGGTCTTCGCATCCATCTGCACGAGCATCGACACGACCAGTTCCACGGCCTGATCAAAATCCTGCCGGTTCACAATCCCATTATGCGAATGCGTATACCGCACCGGCACCACTAAATTGATCGTCGGAGCCCCGCCATTCATCGTCTGCAGCTCCGCCGAATCGTCCCCGTATCCCTGCACCAAATCTGTTTGTAGTGGCAGTCCCTTTGCCTGCGCAGTCTTCCGAGTAAACGCCACCATCTTCTTGTTAGCAATTGTGCTCGAGTCGTACAAAAACATTCCTGGCCCCGCTCCCAGCTTAACCTGAGTCTCCTCCGGCCGAGCACCCGGCATATCTCCCGTAATCCCGCCTTCAATCGCAATCCCGATATCCGGCTTCACCACGTTCACCGCTGCCCGCGCTCCCCGTAGTCCAACCTCTTCCTGCGTCGTCGCCACATAAAACAACTGGTTTGCATGCGGCATCGAAGCCGTCCTCCGCATCGCCTCCAGCAACACCGCACATCCAATCCGGTCGTCCCAACCCTTCCCCAGATAGTTCTTCGTCCCATTCATCACCCTGAACGGCGAATCCGGCACCACCGGGTCACCCGGCTCAATTCCCAGCGCCACAACCTCTGCCGCGCTTTTCGCACCCACATCCAGAAACACCGACTCCCGCGGAAACACCCGCGTCCGCTCCTCCGGCGTAATCACATGAATGTCCCGAATCCCCGTCACCGCATACACCGGCCCCTTCGATCCGATAATCATCCACCGCTGATCCACCAACGCCTGATCCAGCCATCCACCCAGCATCTGCATCGACAAAAACCCGGTAGGTGTCACTCGCCGAACCATCCCGCCTAGCTCATCCATATGCGCATCGATCATGATGCGCGGCCCCGTCTTCCCCTGCTGCGCAATCACTGATCCGGTCCCGTCATACTTCAACGGTTCCGTAGCCAGCGGCTTCATCTCGCCAACCATAATCGCCCGCACCGGGTCCTCCGCTCCCGGAGGCCCCGCCGCATTCGACAGCTTCTCCAGCAGCCCAACCACACGGTCCCCAGCCTGACCCATCGCTGTCGCAATACCAAACCCAACGAACGCCACGAACAAAGCAGCTCTGCACCAACTTAAAGATGTACGCATAGCCGGCAATATATCATTCGCGTCGCCTTCTTCGAGCCTGTCCTAGTTCTGGGGCACAACACTTATCGGCAAATTCTTTACATCACTCGGCGGCCTCGTCGGTACTTTGCTCGCACTCTGAGGTGGAACCGCACTCCGAATCACTGGGCTCGCGCAATACATCGCTGGCGACCCGCAAGCTTGCGGAGCGCGCGCACGCAAGATCGCCAGCAGTCCCGGCGGGTCGTTCTTCGCAATCTCAAACACAGCTGCCTGCGCCACGTTCGCTGGATCCACATAACGAATCGTTAGGAAATGTTTCCTCTCTCTTCGCTTCACAAGGCTCACTGCAATCGCAGGCAAAACTCCCAGATGATACGCAACCTCTGTCTTGTAGTCGTATGCGCTGATCTTCGTGTACGCAATCGCAACCTCATTTCCTGCAAATTTAAAAATCAGATCGCTTCCCGTCGTCGTATCGAAACTCCCGACCGTCCCTTGTGCCAACCTCAGCGACCCACCCATATAGGCCACCTGCCCCGCCTCAACTGCGAACGCCGGCGAAACCAAAACCACGCTCAACGACAGCGCAAAGAATCCACCGAACACAAATTTCTGCTTCCCACCAAAAGCAGGCCGACCTGAGCGAACTCTCCGCAGCATCCACTGCTCGAATCGCCCACGTATCCTCCACGCCTCTGTAAGCGTCTTCACGTCCTTCCGCCACATCGGCATCACCACCGACATTGCCAGCCCTTCCAGATCGCACAAAATCCCCATCCCCAAAGCCACAGGAACCAACACACTGCCGCGCCCCATCGCGAACGCCGCAACAACGGCAACAGCCATCCCCAGTCCCCACGCCTTCGCCAGATAAGAGTGATAGCTCGCCGGCTTCCCGAACTTCAGAAAATCAAAGCCGAACCGCACCGCCTCCATCCCCAGCAGGCTGGCCAGCAACCACCCATAACTCCGCCAAATCTCCGGCACCCATACCCACAACGCCACCGCAGTACATAGATAAAACACCGTATCCGCCATTGAATCGAACAGCCGCACACCTGCCGTATCGCAACCCCACCGACGGGCCAACACACCGTCATAAATATCCGACACCAGCGCCACCACTACCAGACCCGCCAGCGCTAATCCATTCCAGCCGCACTCCGCTCCTGCAATCAGAATCGGCCCAAGCGCCACACGCCCAGCCGCCATCGCCCAGGGAATATATCGCTTCTTTGATTCGGTGCCCTTTGAGTCGGTATCCATAGCTCTCTCACCTCACAGTGAAATCTTGATGAGCCGAGACTATTCACCAAACTCCCTTAATAGTGCCCGCTAAGGACACTATCGCAACTGTCACAACCCATCCTGCCGCACATACCCACCCAGTTCCGCACCCGCCGAATCAGCGAGCAATCGAAAGACGATCTTCTGCGGTTTCTTTGGAAACCCCGCCACCGTCGCCGTATGCGCATCGCACAAAATCGCCGCAGCCTCCTCCAACCCACGCTTCCACCCTGCCCTGCGTGCATCGCGAAAGACCAGCACCTCCGGCGGAAGCCCAGCCGCAATCAGCATCGTCCGCGCCGTCTTCAAAAACTCGTCCCAATGCGAGACCACTCCCACCAGCAATCCCTTCGGCGCAGGCAGCCATGGATTGAGCCATGCGTTCGCCGACCGAATCGGCAGCGTAATCAGCTCCACTCCCGCTGGCAACACCTCCCGCACCGCCTTCGTCTTGCTGGGCCTGCATACTGGAATCCCTCCCACCAGCGTCTCCGGCTTTGCGCAATCTTCAAGCGACGCCCCCGCCGCACGAAACTTCGACAACTCCCCAATCTCCGCCAGCAGGATCCTCCGCACCTCAACATCTGGCTCAATCACCACAAAATGATCCGGTGCCGGAGCCGCCAGCCACTGCGCCACTCGCGCCCGTACCTCGCTCTGGGGCAAACCCAGCTCGCGAACAGCACGAAAGAACGCCGCAATATGCTTATCCAGAATCTGCTCTGGAGTCGCCGCCCCTTCTGCATCCCCTCGCACATACACACCGCTGCCCCGTCTCTGCTCCGTCCACCCATCCTTCTCCAGCTTTCGATATCCCGCGCTCACCGTATTCGGATGCAGCGCAAACCGCCGCGCCAGTTCGCGCGTACTCGGCAATCGCTCACCGGGTCGCAGATCCCCGCTCAGAATCGCAAGCACCACCTGCGTCTCAAGCTGTCGATAAATCGGAACCTCACTACTATGTGCAAACCAAATCCGCACGCAATCCTCCGCGCCTTATTCTGTCATGCTCACCACAACATTTTCTGCTCCTCACTGGCTACCGATCACCAGCATCCGGCAACACTCACCCTGCTACCCTAAGAACAATGTCCCTCCAGCCTCACCTTAAGCGCATCATCGAGCATCGCGAAACCCTCTCCCGCGCCGAAGCCGCCGAAGTCCTCCAATCCATCCTTCGCGGCGAAGCCAACGACCTCGACATCGCCGCACTCCTCAGTGCCCTCGCAACCCGTGGCGAACACCCCAACGAGATCGCCGGTTTCGTCGATGCAATGCGAGCCGCTGCCACCACCATTCCACTCACCGACGCCGAGCGCAGCCTCTTAACCGACACGTGCGGCACGGGAGCCGATGCCAGCGGCAGCTTCAACATCTCCACCGCCGCTGCCCTCGTCGCAGCAGCCGCCGGAGCCACCGTCGCCAAACACGGCAACCGCCGTGTCACCAGCCAGTGCGGCTCAGCCGACGTCCTCGAAGCGCTCGGCATTCCCGTCGCACTCTCGCCTGAAGAAGGCGCAGCCGCACTCCGCCGTCATCGCTTCGCCTTCTTCCACGCGCCTTCACTCCACCCTGCCATGAAAGCCGTCATGCCCGTCCGCCGAGCTCTTGGCATCCGCACTATCTTTCATCTCGTAGGTCCGCTCTCCAACCCCGCCGGAGCTTCCGCCCAGATCGTCGGCGTCTACGCCCCACACCTCGTGCCCAAAGTCGCCGAGGCTATGGCCCTCCTCAAAACCCGCCATGCCTTCGCAGTCCACGGCGAAACTGGAATCGCAGAAAGCTCCAACCAAACCATCAAACGACCCACTGGTCCGCATTCCAATGGCATGGACGAGTTCTCTATCTCTGGCACCAGCCATTACGCCGAAGTCCGCAACGGCACCATCACCCACGGCACCATCACACCCGAAGAAATAGGCCTCACCCGCGCTCCCATCGAAACCCTCCAGGGAGGTGACGCCAACACCAACGCCGCCATCCTGACGGCCATCTTTGCCGGTGAGACCGGTCCCCGCCGCGACATCGTCCTCCTCAACGCCGCAGCCGTCCTGGTCACTGCTGACCTGGTCCCCAATATCCCCACAGGCATCAAGTTAGCGGCTCGTACCATAGACTCAGGCGTAGTAACAAACCTGATAACCCAGCTAGCCACAAACCCGTAGGCAGCCAGCCTTCTACTCCCTGATCCCTATTCTCAACTCCCTGCCCTTAGGGAACCGCAACCCATCCCACCGCGTACTATTCCGATAACACAGGAGCCAGCACGCATGTCCACCTACCCACCCCCAACCTTGTCCCTCGACCCAACCCTCGTCACAACTGCCCTTGAAATCCCTGGTCATCGCATCATTCGTAATCTCGGTGTCGTCCGCGGCATCGTCGTCCGCTCTCGCAACATTTTTGCCACTGTTGGCGCTGGCCTGCAAACTCTCGTTGGCGGCGACATCACTCTTTTCACCGAGCTCTGTGAAAAAACCCGCCAGGACTCCTACGCCATGATGACGCTCCATGCCGCTCAACTCGGAGCCAACGCGGTCATCTCCTTCCGGTACGACGCCAACGAAGTCATGAAGGGTGTCACCGAAGTTCTCGCATACGGCACTGCCGTGGTGATCGAAAAAATCTAGCCACATACCCTGAAACAGGTCATCTCAACCGAAGCGACTCACAACGAACTGTGAGTCGCTTCGTCGAGAAATCCACCCCTAAGCCCGAGCCTCAAACACCATATTGAACGGCGTCTCCGTAGCTTTCTTAAAGTTCCCGAACCCCCCATCCCGAGCCACCTTCTCCAGCCTCGCCGGCCCGGCCTGAGCCCCAAGCCCCATCCCAACCTCCTGCGCAAGCGAACAAGGCACACAGATCGTCGCCGAAGCCGAATAGAAAATCCTTCCTACAGGATTATGATTCGCCGCATCGGCATCATTCGCAAACGGCTCCACAATCATCCACGTTCCCCCAGGCGCCAGCGTCGACTTCACATGCTTCGCCGCGCCGACAGGATCGCCCATGTCATGCAGGCAATCGAAGAACGCAACCAGGTCATAATCCTTCCCTGGAAAATCCTTCGCCGGAGCAACCTCAAACGTCACCCGGTCCGCCACACCCGCTGCCTTCGCCTTCTCCCGAGCCTTCTCAATTGAGGGCTTGTGATAATCAAACCCAATGAACGTCGACTTAGGATATGCCTTCGCCATCAGCAGAGTCGAAGCTCCATGCCCGCACCCAATATCTGCCACGCGAGCACCGTTCTTCAACTTCGCCTCCACTCCCGTCAAAGCCGGAATCCAGCTAGAAACCAGATTCGCCAAATAAGTAGGCCGGAAAAATCTCTCCGTCCCTTCAAACAGTCCCTTCTCATGCTCGTGCCAACCCATCCCGTTGCCGGTGCGATAAATCTCCGTCAGCTTCTCCTCATCCTTCATCAGCGAAGCCAGCAGATGATAAAACCCCGGGAGATGCAGCGGTGTATCATCCACAGCCAGTACCATCGCCTGCTCAGGAGTCATAAAGTACTTACCCTCCTTCGCGTCGAACTGCACCAGTTTTCCTGCCGCATTGGCATTCAGCCATTCGCGAATATATCGCTCAGCCGTTCCTGTCTTCTTCGCCAGTTCTGCCGGTGTCACGGGGGCGCCATCGCCCATCGCCTTATACAGACCCAGCTTGTCGCCAATCAGAATCAACGGAGCCTGCAATGCAGCTCCCATATCCGCAACAGCCTGTCCAACTACCGCGTTCATCGCATCAGGATTGATCTCACGTGGCGTCACTATCGTTTGAGTAGCCATAGCACTTTCTCCTCGGAAGAATCGATTACCGAGTCCGCGCGATCAAATGATTTGTGTGCGTGAGCAAAACAGAACAGGGCGCACCATCAGTCAAATCTAACCCGCAGATCCCCGGGGCCCGCTTACTTCCCCAAAGCCTATTCCCGACACCATCCCCCGTCAATCAGACACCAGTAAAGATATTGTCATTTCAATCAAAACCGCCAGAGTGCAAAAAAGTGACAAATACAAGCCTTCACCAACGATTCGCACCTAAACTTAATTTCAGTCGCGACGGTAGCGATTGAACCACACCGGCCATCACACCTTCTGGAGAAAGAGCAATGAAAAAACGAAAATTGGGCAAGAGCGGACTTGAGGTATCGGCACTCGGCTACGGCTGCATGGGTCTGAGCCACGGCTTGGGTCCTGCGACGGAGAAAGGCGAGGCGATCAAGGTAATTCGCACGGCGGTAGAACGGGGCGTCACCTTTTTCGATACGGCTGAGGTCTATGGTCCCCTGATAAATGAGGAGTTGGTCGGCGAAGCCCTCGCTCCGTTTCGCGGTCGGGTTGTGATCGCTACAAAATTTGGCTTCAAAGCAAATCCCGAGGACGACGGCAGGTGGACCGGACTCGACAGCCACCCCAAACACATTAAAGAAGTGGCCGAGGCATCTCTCAAACGTTTGAGGGTGGACGCTCTCGATCTCTTCTATCAGCACCGTGTTGACCTTGAAGTTCCAATCGAAGATGTTGCCGGAGCAATAAAAGAACTGATTCAACAAGGCAAGGTCAAACACTTCGGCATGTCCGAAGCATCGGCGCAAACTATCAGGCGCGCTCATGCAGTCCAGCCCGTTTCCGCCCTACAGAGCGAATACTCCCTCTGGTGGAGAGAACCGGAGAATGAGATCTTCCCAACCCTCGACGAGCTCGGCATTGGCTTTGTTCCATTCAGCCCTCTTGGCAGAGGCTTCCTCACCGGAACAATCGATGAAAATGCAACCTTCATCGGCAGCGACATTCGCAGCCGCCTTCCCCGTTTCAATGCGGATGCGCGCAAAGCCAACCAGAAGGTGGTTGACACTCTCGGTGAGCTCGCTGAGCAGAGGAAGGCCACACGCGCGCAGATCGCTCTCGCATGGCTGCTTGCCCAGAAGCCATGGATCGTGCCGATCCCTGGTACAAGCAAGGTTCATCGCCTGGAAGAAAATCTTGGAGCAGCAGATATTGAACTCTCCGCCCACGATCTCAGCGAAATTGGCGATGCCATCTCCGGCATCGAGGTGCAGGGAGAGAGGTATCCCGAGGCGTTGCAAAAACTGGTGGATCGCTAAACCTTATCGAAACGGAGCGTCCTCATCGGGACGCTCCATTCGCCAGATTGTTTCTCGGCAAGAAGCGACTTGCCATTTTCACTTCCGCTTCGCCAGAAATCTGCCAAACCGCTCCACTCCGCATTCATTCTTCGCCCAAGCTGATGCAAAACACCACCGCATCCAACCTTCGCCCTCAGGGCCAAAGGCTCTCCCCGGCGCAAGCCCCAGTCCAACCTCATCCACCAGCCGCCTCGCAAGCTGCATCGAATCGCTCTCCCCCTCCACTCGCAGGAAAACATACATCGCCGCACTCGACTCAGGAACCTCGACTCCCGGAAGCTCGCGCAACGCAGCAAGGAGTCTCCGTTGCGTCTCACCCAGCCGCGTACGCTGCTCTACAACATAAGCCTCACCCTGCTCCACCGCCGCCGCGGCACCGCGCTGCACAAACTCCGCTATACACGAAGTGTTGTATTCAATCAGCGACGACAGCTCACCCACAACCGAAGCCGGCGTTACCATCCACCCGACGCGCCAGCCAGTCATAGTCCAGGCCTTTGAAAAACTATTCACCACAATCAGCCGGTCCTCATCCTCCGCGAGCGTCAAAAACGAAGGAGCCGACTTCAAACTCTCGTCATACACCAGCCGTTCATAAACATCATCAGCAACAATCCATATGCCCAGCCGCCTGCAATGCTCAAAAATAGCCTGCTGCTCCTCCCGCCCAATCGTCCACCCAGTAGGATTATTCGGCGAATTGATCACCAGCATCCGTGTTGCCGGAGTCAGCGCCTCCAGCAACTTCTCCAATGGCAGTCCCCACCGCCCATCCATCACCTCAAGAGAAACGCACTCCACTTTCCCACCTGCGACCTTCGGAATCTCAATCGCATTCGGCCAAAGTGGTGTAACAATCACCACGCGATCCCCTGGACTTACGAGCAGCTGGCTCGCCAGCATCAACGCCGAATCTCCCGACGTCGTCATCGCAGTCCGGCCCACACCAATCGGCCGCCCATGCAACCCAGTCAGATAGCGCGCAACTGCACCACGCAGATACCGCCGCCCAAGATTCTCCGTATAGAAAGTCTCTCCCTCGCGCAGCGAAGCCATCGCCGCCTCCCGAATAAACATCGGAGTCGCCTGATCCGACTCGCCAAACCAGAACGGCAACAAATTCTCCTGCCCCATGGCGCCATCAGCTAACTGACGAATCAGCGAAGCAGCAAACCTCGGCCTCAAACTCACACGCACCTCACCCACTCAGCATACCTACCCACAAAAATCTACATTCAACCAGCCTGGAATTGAACCGGACAACGAGAACCGAGCTGTCCACTCCCACTGTCTGTTGTTAGAATCAACAGCCATGAAAACACTCCGCCTTTTCTCGCTGCTTCTCGCGGCGGCTTCCACGCTTTCGGCCCAGACGGCCGAAGAAAAAGCTGTCCTCGCTCCCGTCAACGCAATGTTCGACGGCATGGCTAAGCGTGACGCCGCAGCCATCAAAGCCACCTTCGTCCCGGGCGCAACCATGGTTCTCATGCGCGATGGCACCCCCGGCCAGATGACTGCCGACTCCTTCGCCGACCGCGTCGGCCGCCCCAGCACCACGCAGCCACCCACCCAAATCGAAGAGCGCATTCACGACCCGCTTATCCGCATCGATAACGATCTCGCTGTCGTCTGGGCTCCGTTCGACTTCCTCGTCAACGGCAAAGTCGACCATTGCGGCACCGATCTTTTCAACCTCGTCCGCAACAAAGACGGCAAATGGCTCATCGCCTCCGTAGCCGACACCGGACGCAAGGACTGCCCCGCAAAATAATTACCTAAAAACTTACATTCAGGCGGAGCCCAAAGCTCCGCCCCGGCCCAATCGCGTTTCCCGAAAACAACCCGCCAAAATCAATTACATTCAGCCAGTCATTCAGATTCGTCCCATCCGCCTGAAACCGCATTTGCATCTTCTCGCTCGTGTAAACATCCACGCCCAGTGAAGCATTCACAGACAACAGTGGACGAATCCGGCCCCGGTCAAAGTTGATCCGGCTGATCACCGCAGCCCCATACTGCGCTAGTGCATCATCCTGATCACCCGTAAACTCAAACGGCAGTCCCGACCCATAGTCCGCTCCGGCCGCAACCCATGCTCGCGGCAATACCTGATACTTAAAACGCGTCCGCACCGTGTTCCGCTGATCCTGCGAATCCGGGAAATGCCCCGTCAATTGCGAGACCGCATCACTTGCATCATCACCCAGAAAAAGTCCGCCCGTCACCGGAAACCACACATTCCCCACCATGTATGAGTAACTGACAAACCCATCCAGCCTCGCCAGCCGCACAACCTCCAGCTTGCCTTCCGCACCGTAGATCACGGCCTTATCGAAGGCTATCGGATAACTCACGCCCGTATTCAAAAGCTGATCATCATCCGCATAATTCCTCACATCCCGCCGATACATATTCGCATCGAACCGCAATTTATCGAAGAGGCTCTCGCTCAACCCGCCCTCATAATAATTCCCTCGCGAAGGCTTCACCCGCAACCGCAAAAACTGATCACTCAACGCGTCGATGTCTTGTGAACTCGAAATCAAAATATTTTCAAACGAAGGCGTCTGAAAGATTCGGTCGTACGATCCATGCAGGACTATCTTCAACGAAGGAAAATACCGACCAATCGACAATCGCGGACTGAACGCGTTTTCATTCAGCAGCAATTGATAATGGTCCCAGCGCAGCCCCGCGCTCACTGTCCACTTCCCCAGTCGAACCAGATCCTCCACGAACGCCGACTGCTCCAGGTCAGGCCGATGCCCCGCAAACGAAAACTTCTGGGGCGTGTCATCATCAAAGAAATCAGGATCTGTAATTAGATAGCTGAATTTTTCGTGCAGAAAAGTCACATCCGATTCCACACCTGCCTTGAGTTCGTGGCGCCCTCGATGCATTGAAAACGTGCCTTTGAAATACTCCTCGCGAAAATCGTTATCCTGAAACGCAAGAATCGGTGTCGAGTCCTCATTCGAAGTCAACCCATTCGCGTTATCCCGGACCATCCCCGCCAGCGACATCAAACTGTTCGGCGAAAAGATATGCTGATAATTCACCACGCCCATCGTCTCGACGTTGTCCCCATGCTGAATCTGCCCCGCGTCCTCCTGAATCAACTCATTCGGAATCAGGAACCGCGAAAACTCATGCCTCACACCCAAACTCAACCGATCGTTTGCCGTCATCTCACGCTCATACCGCGCCGAAAAATCCCCGATTGTCCCCCTATTCGTAAAATTCTCGGGCACCACCGGATTCAGATAGTGGTCCGTCATGCTTCCTGCAGCACTCACACCGAAAGTGTTCTTTCCAAACACCTCCTGCAGTCGCCCATATCCCGCAGCGGTATCGTAGCTTCCACCGGAAAATACGAACTGCCCATGCAAACCCGTAGCAGTCTGCCGCTGCGTCTCCAACTCCACCACTCCACCCATCTTTCTCCCATACTCCGCCGGATATCCCGCAGTCAGAATCCGCATCGAGTCCAGATCGTCCGCCTCGACCTCCAGCCCAAAGCTCGGCGAACGGTTATCTGTCAGCGGAATCCCATCAATCACAAACTGCGTCTGATACTCCGACCCACGCGGATGCAGTACCGCATTCCCCTCATATAACCACCCCGGCTGCGTGTTCACCAGATCCTGGACCGACCGTCCTGGTAGTGAACTCAGTCTTTGCCCAATCTGCTTTGCACCGATCTGCCTCACCGAAGAAGGACTGCCGGGGTCGATCAGTCCAACCTCCGCCTCCTTCGCCGACACGTTTACCTTTGTCACTACCGCCGCTACCGCTAACTCGACGCTCTCGTCCACCGGCAGCGCCGACCGCACCTCCACAGCCCTCGAAACCGTCGCAAATCCGCTATGCCGTATCCGCATCTCATAAACCCCATACGGCACTCGCTCAACGACCAACGTACCCGAGTCGTCAGTTATAAAAGTTTTGTCAAAACCAATCGCAGGGCTGCCCAGATCCACTGAAGCACGCACTCCAGCATGCGTGGAATCGCTCACACGCAATCGGATCTCTCCATAGTTCACTTGACCAGCCGCAGAAATCGCACCCAACAGCAATGACAGCGGAATCAACCTTCGCATGAAAACCACCTTGAAGCGAATCGGCGCAACGAAAATCAACCGACTGCCTTCAGACGTTGTGTGCGTCATCGAAGTGATCTACGCCACTTCCGGTCATGGTCTTTCGATGGTACACCTCGCCTGTGCCGGCATCGTCGATGCAATCGATCGTGGCGGTCACGCCACCGCCTGCCTATTCTTCACGAAGCACAGTAAGCGGATCCACGCGAGTAGCTCGCAGCGCAGGAATCACGCTCGCCCCCAGCGACACAACAATCAGCAGCACAGTCACTGCCAAAAACGTTGCCAGGTCGCGCGAACTAACTCCATAGATCATGCTGGTAACAATCCTTCCAAGAGCAAACGCAGCGGCAAGTCCAATCCCGATACCCGCCAGCGTAGGCTTCATGCCCTCAACAACCACATGTCGCGCAACATCCCGCAATGTCGCACCAAAAGCAATCCGCAGCCCGATCTCCCTCATCCCTCGTCTCACCGAATAAGCCAGCACGCTGTAAATGCCGATCGCACATAACACCAACGCCAGAGACCCAAAGATCGCCAGCAACTGCATGTTGAAGCTGTGCTGCGTCAGCGTATCGCCAACAAGATCCTCAAGCGTCATCACGTTGTTCACCGGCACATCTTTGTTCACCCCATGCACCGCGTCAGTGATGGCCGCAGCAAGGCTTCGCGGCGTGGTCGTCGTTCGCACTGCCATTGAAAGAGGGTGCGACTGCCAAGGAGCCATAATGGTCGACGACGTCTGCGCCAGAGGCCAATACAGCGTAGCGAGTCCTTCCGAGCTATCGAGCCCCAACTGCTTCACATCCCCGACTACCCCCACAATCTCGCGGTCCTTGTTCCCAAAGAACGACAGCTTCAGGTGATGTCCAATCGGGCTCGAGTTTGGCCAGAACCGCTTCGCCATCGACTCACTGATCACAACCACCGGCGCCGCATCCGTCGTATCAGAGCCAAGAATCTGTCGTCCCTCTAACACCGGAATGCGCATCGCCTGGAGATATCCCGGTGTCACCAGCCGAACCGAGACCTCAGGCTGCTCCGACAGCGCCGCCGCCGCATGCCCCTCAATTGCGACGGGCTGACTCGACCCGCCCTCGAGAGGCAGATTATCGACCGCCCCCGCCGACACCACACCCGGCAACGCCCGCACCCGCTCCAGAACCTGGTCGAAAAACTGCGCCTCTTGCCTCGGCTCCGTAAACTGCCGTTTATTCACCATCACCGACATGGTCAGGACATTGCGCTGATCAAATCCCGGATTGACATTCTGCAGGTTCCACAAACTCCTCAGCATCAACCCTGCTCCAATCAACAGCACGAGCGAGAGCGCAACCTCAATCACCACCAGCGCAGACCGCGTCTTCCCCGTTCCACTTTCCACATCCGTACGTCCCAGCCCCTGCTTCAACGCTTCGTTCACATCACCCTTCGTCATGCTCCACGCCGGTAGCAGCCCCGACAAAATTCCCGTCGCAATCGAAAGCACAAACGTAAACGCCAGCACCGATCCATTCAGACCGATCTCTCCCATCCGCGGCAACTTATCGGCAAAAAACTTCGTTAGCAGTTCAATCCCAAAGTGCGCAGCCACCAACCCAAGCGCTCCTCCGCACAGCGAAATCAGAAACGCCTCGCTCAACAGTTGTTCCACAATTCGCCCGCGGCTCGCCCCCATCGCCGTGCGAATTGCTATCTCCTTCCTCCGCGCAAACGTCCGTGCCAGAATCAGGTTCGCCACGTTCGCACACGCAATCATCAACACAAATGCCACTGCCCCCAACATCATCAGCAACGCCGGCCGAATATCCCCTACCGTCTCATCGCGCATCGCGTGCAGCGTCGCGCCCCAGCCCTTATCGTCCTCCGGATAGGCTTTCTCCAGCCTTTGCGAGATCGTGTCCATCTCCGTCTGCGCTTGCTCCATCGTGACTCCGGGTTTCAGCCGAGCAATCGCGAGGAAGTGGTGCTCCCCTCGCACAGCTGCCTCCTGGGCCGTCAGCCCAAGCGGCACCCACAGCCGCGCAAACCCGGGCTTGTTCATCTTCGGCCCCATAACGCCGACAATCGTGTATGGCTCACCATCCAAGTTGATTGTCTTGCCCACCGCGCCCGCATCCGAACCATAATGCGTCTGCCAGAACGCATAGCTCAGCACAACCTCATGATTGCTGCCCGGTCTGTCTTCTTCCGGCAGAAACACCCGCCCATGAATCGGCTCCACGCCCAACGTAGAAAAGAAATCCACACTCACCGGACTCGCGGTAACCGCCTCCGGCTTCCCTGCCCCAGTGACGTCAAAATGGCCGCCCGTATAAAGCGCCATCTTCTCGAAGACGTGATTCTGTCTTTGCCAATCCAGAAAATTTCCTGCCGCAACCGCGAACGTAGTAGCCCCAGGAAAACTCTTCTGCGGAGGGACGTGCCAAACCTGCACTAGCCGGTCCGCATCACGAAACGGCAGAGGCTCCAGCAACACCGCGTGCACCAAGCTGAAGATCGCCGTATTAGCTCCAATTCCCAACCCCATAATCAGGACGGCAACCAGCGCAAACCCCGGACTCTTACGCAAAAGCCTGAACGCAAACTTCAAATTCTCGAGCATCGCCGTCCTCTCGCACCCTCGACCCGCAGAGAAACCAAGCACGCCACGCTCCACTCGTTCTAATTCGCAACAAGTGCATTATCAATGCGCCATAGCATCCGTACGTAGCTTCGGTGTCCACCCACGCGACCTGCTGTCCGCTACCGGACATCGTATACTCGCCTCAACTTCAAAGAAGCTTCAACCAAGGAGACACCTCATGGCTCGAGTCACCGGTATCGGCGGAATCTTTCTTCGCGCCCGCGACCCCAAAACCCTTAACGCCTGGTACGCGAAAAACCTCGGCATCCAACTCTCCGATTATGGCGGCGCCACGTTCCTCTGGTCCGACGAAGTCCCCGCTACCACCGGCAGCACCACCTGGTCTCTCTTCCCCGAGGACACAAAATACTTTGGTTCCGGCAACGAAAAAGGCCCGCAGCAAGCCATGGTCAACTATCGCGTCGATAACCTTGACGAGCTCTTAACTCAACTGGCCGCCGAAGGCGTCTCCATTGATCCCAAACGCGAGGACGCCGACTACGGGCGGTTCGCCTGGATCACCGACCCCGAAGGCAACCGCATCGAACTGTGGCAGCCCCTGGCCTAGCCTCAGGAAGCTGCTCTCTTTCAAAACATCGTCGCACGCCTGCCTGAAACCTCGGATCAGCAAAGGCCACAATAATCTCCTCAAACTCTTCATCACTGAGGAATTGAGAGTGCCTGTGCACGGGCCGTGGCCCGCGCCGAAATCCGTCGCGTGCCACGGCCACTTAGAACAACTCAGACATTAAATCAGACCTGACCCCCACGCAGCCTACTTCCACTCCCACACTTTGGAGATGGTGCCACCGGCGGCATCCACTTCATATTCGAAGGCTCCGCACGTGCCGTTCAATCGCGAAAGCTTCTGCGAAGCAGTGCGAAAAAACAACATGCCGCGGTAACTGACCGAGCCGCCGGGACCGAATCTGCCGACGCCCGTGCCCGTCCACGTGATAGCCTCGCCATCCCCTGTCATGCTCATTCCCTGGCCACTTCCAAGGATTGTGCCGTCTGCACTCACAACCGAGGTATAGGTGCCCATCCCAGTAGTGGCCACCCCTAATACCTGACCGCTGTCCTCAAACGACACTTCTGCGGTTGGTGGGTCAACGGAAAGCACCCGTCTCACTAATCTCTTACCTGTAGTTTCGCTGATCTGTTCTCCGAGCATGAATAACCTCTCTTTCGCATTACTTTGAATTGAGATCCGGGGAGTGGCGAATTGTACGCCCTAAACATCATCAGCGGTCGTTATTTGTTCCAACAGCAAAAACCCGCACGGTCTTGGAGACTCGTAAAGCTGAGTGCTCACGACCTGACGCAATCTTCTTCACCTGCGGAAACTGCATTCTTCTTCCCGGCTTGCAATCACACAGAGTAAAAAGTAAGAAACATCAGGAGCAATCCGTGACCCCTGAAACCAACCCCGAACCCAACGTCCAGCAAGTCGTCCCCTTCTTCATGGTCTCCAACATGAAAGCCTCCCTCCGCTTCTACATCGAAGGCCTCGGCTTCACACGAACCAATCAATGGATCGTCGCTGGCAAAATCCGTTGGTGCTGGCTCCGTCTCGGGGGCGCAGCCATCATGCTGCAGGAATACAATCCCGAATCTCCGCTACGCCATGAAAAACTCGGCAGCGGAGTCTCGGTCTGCTTCCAGTGCCGCGACGCCATCGCCATCTACCACGAAGCCCGCGCTCGCGCCCTCGAACCAAGACGTCCCTTCGTCGGTAACAATATGTGGGTCACGATCCTCACAGACCCCGACGGTTACAAATTAGACTTCGAAAGCCCAACCACCCTTCCCGACGAAACCCTTTACGAAGAAAACGCTGCCACCACGTAATCGCTCGAGACTCCCTCAAAATAAATCTCAAAGATGAGGAAAAAAATAAGGCCCAGAACAAGGGCCTGCTAACGGCCACGTTTTTGCACTAAGTCATCATGTAACGGCCACAAAAAAAACGCATCAAACTCTATGGAAATCAAAAATTCAGAATAAAAGCGCCACCCACCGCCCAAAGAAATTAATCCCCAAAAATCCACCACCAACCTCGATACCATTGCCCCATGACGAACATCCCAACCCCAGGTCGAATTGAAGTCATCACCGGCCCCATGTTTTCCGGCAAGTCCGAAGAGCTCATCCGCCGCCTCAAACGAGCCCGCATCGCCCGCCAGCGCGTAGCCTGCTTCAAGCCCGACATCGACCTCCGCTATCACCGCACTGCTATCGCCAGTCATAGCTCGCAAACCCATGACGCAGCGGTTGTTACTCCAACTTCCGAAAGCCTCAAAACAGAGCTCTTCGCCAACAACCGCATCCACGACATCGACGTCGTCGGCCTCGACGAAGCTCAGTTCTTCGACAGTGGAATCAAAGACCTGGCCCTCGAGCTCGTTCACCTTGGCAAGCGCGTCATCCTCGCCGGCCTTGACACCACCTTCGCCAACGAGCCCTTCGGCCCCGTCCCTGATCTCATGGCTCTCGCCGATGAAGTCACCAAGCTTTCAGCAGTCTGTATGATTTGCGGCGCCCCCGCCATCCACACTCAACGCCTCGGCCAGTCCCAGGAACTCGTCGTCGTGGGCGCCGCGGGCCTCTACGAAGCCCGTTGCCGAACCCACTTCGAGCCCTTCGTAGACGAACATCACTCCGAACAGTTAGAGCTGCCGGCGCTAACCACCAGCAGCTCATAACCAGCACAAATCCAAATACCTGACTCAGTGTTTGGAGACCATGTCCATTACATCCTTGCGCAGTGCAAGCGAGCTGGCTGTCCGCGCATAGTACATATGGCCGCCCGGATACTCATGCACCTGAATCCGGGTAGGATCGCCCATAATAGGAATCTGGCTCACCGTCAACACCGACCCCATAAACGGGCAGGAAAGATCGGCCCATCCATGCGCAATCACAACACGCAGTTTGGGATCCGTCGCAACCGCCACTCGCAAATCCGTAGCCGAAGCCCCGCCCGCAAACGCCCCACTTCTTGAAGCTCTGTCCCAATTTCTGGCAACCTCACCTGACAGAGCGTTATACCGCGCATCGGTCTTCCAACCCACCGTCCGTGTCACAAAATCCACCATCGCCGTCGTCGTAGGGGCAATAATACTCAATAAGATAGGGTCGTTTGTCTCCTGCGTCGGGTTATACGGAAACGGATCGTAAGCCGTCACATTCGGGTCATACCGGCTGCCCAGTTTCCCTGTCTCACGAAACTCCTCGCGCAAAAACGCCTGTGTTTCCAGCCGCCCACCCGACTGCTTCACAAACGTAGGATCAAGCCCGGTCAGCTCCGTCACTTTCTTCACCAGCCGCGGGGTAGCTTGCGGATCGCTATTCCCTTTCAGCAAATCCTCCGCATATTCGCCACGCGTGTAGTCGATCACCGCCTGCATATTCTCGTTTGTCAGCTTGCCCTGGCGCTCATAATTCGCCGCCACAATCGAAGGCAGCGTCAGCATCCACGGAATCGGCGACAGATCCTGAGACCCAGCCTGCGGAGCCAATGCCGGCGATACCAGCACCAGCCCATTCATCGCAACGCCAATCTCCGACTGCAAATAAGCCGTCAACCGCGGCCCGCGATATCCGCCATAGCTCTCACCCACAAGGTACTTACGCGACTGCAATCGCCCATTCTTCACGAGCCAGTCGTAGACGCACTTCGAGAGGTAAGCAATGTCCTGATCCGGCCCATAAAACTGCTTCTTCGCCTCCTCCATCGGCACCAGTGGCCGCGAAAATCCAGTCCCAATGGGATCAATGAACACAAGGTCCGTAAAGTCCAGCCAGGTCCCGGGATTGTCCGTCATCGTCGCCGGATCAGAAGGGCTCTGTCCCTCAGCCCCAAAGGCCACCTTCTTCGGTCCAATCGCCCCAAGGTTTAGATAAACCGAGGCCGCTCCCGGCCCGCCGTTGAATGCAAACGTCACCGGGCGATCCTTGCCTTCCATCACATACGAGGTGTAAACCACCTCTCCGCTCAACGCACCTTTGCTGTCCCGCACCGCCAAAGTCCCAACAGTCGCGGTGTAACGCAGCGTCTTCCCATCAAGCTGCATGGTCTGCTCCGCATGTGCATCAGGTGGCAGCGGAGGCTCCGCCGTCGCCATTCCCGGTGTCGCGCCAGTCTTCGCTTCCGGAGGAGCCGCGGGCTTCGTATCCGCACTTGCAGAAGGTGTAGCCGCAATGGCTTGAGCCGCATCCGCCCCTCGCCTCCCTTGTTGTGCAACCAAAATTGAAGGTGCGGTCGTTGAGAAAATACCGAAAAGACACAGAAAGGCAATAACCTTCCGAGAAGAAATAAATTGGGCTGATTTCATGACCCAGATTCTACATACACCCCCCACCCGACACGCAACAGAAACGCGCGCGCACCTTGAAATTGATCGCAAGAGAGTCGCCTTCGCCCGCCTGAAATCTTTCTGCGCTATCCTTATCCCGCACACGCTCTGAAAGCATCTGATGTGACAGGAAATACCTTCAGGAGATAGTCGATGCGTCTCATCCCCACCGCCCTCATTTTTTCCCTCGTCTCGATCCCGGCCCTCGCGGCCGCTCCCAACAACGCCATCGTGGTCCCCATTAAAACCAGCACCGGAGACGACGCCGGCACCGCTACCTTCACCCCCAGTAAGAAGGGCGTCCACCTCAAGCTCGACCTCAAAAATCTTCCTGTGGGGGAGCATGGAGTCCATGTCCACGCCAGCCCTCACTGTGATCCCCCCGATTTCAAAACTGCCGGTGGCCACTTCAATCCGACCAGCAAGCAGCATGGCTTTCAAAACCCCATGGGTCACCACGCCGGCGATCTTCCGCAGAATGTCTCGATCGGTGAAGGTCATGTAGGACAGGCCAGCTTCAACCTCGACGCCATCTCCCTTGACCCATCCGCCTCAAACAGCATTCTCGCCAACGGAGGCACCTCCATCGTCGTCCACGAGAAAGCCGACGATGAGAAGACGGACCCCTCAGGAAACTCCGGGAACCGCATCGCCTGTGGCGTCATCTCCGCACCGACACCCTGATCGCCGCCCCGAAACAGCCCATTTTCATCTTCTATTGAACTAACCAGAACGCCCGTGCGTACAGGAAAACATGGGCGTTCTGCACATGGCGATTCCGTTTCCGGCGAAGGGTCGACCTTCGATCCACAAACCCGCGACCCGGCGCCTAACTCGTTCTATTCCCCTCGCCGCACCTGCACCCCAAACCCTTCAACAAATCAATCCGATCCCGGGTCTACGCGATACACTTCCACTGACGGTTAAACCGCTAGAGGCAAAGTTGGAGCGCACCCCGGAACAGGAAGCCGCAAACGAGGCACTCGCTAAACTGGTCCGCCAATGTATGGCTGGAGACTCCCAGGCATGGCAGCAACTCGTCGTCTCTCAGCACCGTCGCATCTACGCCATCTGCTATCGTTTCACCGGTTCAGGCTCCGATGCTGAAGATCTCACCCAAGAGGTCTTCCTCAAGCTCTACAAGAATTTGGGCAGCTTCGACACTCAGAAGGGCAGCTTCCAGACCTGGATTACCACCCTCGCCCGCAACCTCCTGGTAGATCACTTCCGCCGCACCCGCCTCGACCGAGCCTCCGACTCCCTCGACGCGACCTTCGACGGTGAAGAAGACGGTCCCACGATGGGCGACCGTCTCGCCGATAGTCGGCCATCCCAGGAACACCATGTTGCTGGCCTTGAACTCAAGATTCGTGTCCAGAACGCACTCAAACAGCTTTCCCCCGAGCTTCGCGAAGCTGTTATTCTTCGCGATCTGGAGGATATGGATTACAAAGAGATATCGCAGGTTCTCCGAATCCCGGAAGGAACGGTAAAAAGCCGCATTAGCCGCGGTCGGGGGGAACTTGCAAGGCTTCTGCAACGTATAGAAAGTTAGGTGACATCGTGCTAGAGAGAGAGGTGGTTTAGGTGGCGGACTTCAATCAATTCGGAAGCGTAAAGCCCAGCCAGGGTAGCGATCCCCAACACTGCGCCCAGTGTGAAGCCATGCTTCTTGATGCGCTCGACGGCACTCTCTCTGCGACCGATCAGGCCACCTTCGACCTCCACATGATCGGGTGCCCCAGTTGCGCCACCATGCTCGCCGAGGCTCAACGCGGAGCTGCCTGGATGGAGATGCTCAAGTCTCCGCGGCCCGAACCACCCACCAACCTGCTCGAACGCATTCTTGCAGAGACCAGCGGCAAGGCTGCTGCCGAAGCGGCCGCCCAGGCACCAAAGATCGTCCTCGGCCCTACGGACCGCCTTCGCGTCCAACCGCCAACCACTATTCTCGGGCGGCCTGCAATTCCCACGATGGCCCAGCCTGTATTTACCTCGGCGAAGGTCATCCCTTTCCGCACCCGCGTCACCAACGGTTTCCGCTCTCTCGGCCAGACCATGCTGCAGCCTCGCCTCGCGATGACCGCTGCCATGGCCTTCTTCTCGATCGCTCTCACGCTCAACCTCACCGGCGTTCGTCTCAGCGACCTTCGCGCGAGCGACTTCAAGCCTTCCAGCATCATGCGCAGCGCCTCCCAGGCCAAAGCAAGCGTTGTTCGCAACTTTGACAATCTTCGTGTCGTGTACGAACTCGAGTCTCGCGTCCGTGACCTGCAACGCGCCTCGGACGACAACTCTCCCAGCACCACTCCGGCCCCCCAGAACGACCCCAACGCCCAGCAACCGGGCGATCCGAACCAGAAATCGGCCCCCCAGAAACAAAACCAGAAGCAGACCAAGCCCAATCCGGGCTCCAGCCGCCGCGAAACCCCAAGCAGCGTTCAGCTGGTTCTCTCTGTTCCCCCGGCGACCCCCTTCGCCACGAAACATTTTGTTGTCTTTACTCCAAGCGTATTCAAGCAAGAAGGGGGATTGGTATGACTTGCGCAAACCATCCTGATCGTGAACGTACGGCATTTTGCCAGAACTGTGGCAAGCCTCTCTGCCCGGAGTGCACCCGCACCATCGGCACTGCTGTCTTTTGTGAACCCTGCCTCGCTGAACGGCTAGCCGGAACAGGCACTCCGGTTGGTGCTGTGCCCGACAGTAGCGGCTTCGCGGCTGGCCCAGATGTCTACGGCGTTCGCTACACTCCCACTCCCGGAGAACCAAACCCCGGCCTCGCTGCCCTACTCGGTTTCATCCCCGGCGTAGGTGCCATGTATAACGGCCAGTACGCCAAAGGCGTCGTTCACCTCATCGTCTTCGCAATCCTCGTCTCGCTCGCAGACGAACATGGTATCTTCGGCCTCTTCATCGCTGGTTGGGTTATCTATCAGGTCATTGAAGCCCATCACACCGCACGCGCCCGTCGCGACGGCACCCCGCTCCCCAATCCCTTCGGTTTGAATGACCTGGGCGAGCGCCTCGGCTTCGGCAAATCGTGGCCAAACAATCCTGGCACTCCCGCCTCTGCACCGCAATCCGCCGGAGCATCCTCCACTAATCCTCCACCCGCATCGAGCGCCTACACCACTCCGCCCTACGGATACCCCCCACAACCCGGAACGGCAAATTGGAACACACCATGGGACAGTTCCTATAACTACGTCCCTCCTGTTCCACCCATCCCCCCGATTCCGCCGTATGGTGCCCCCGCTTACCCGATCGACCCCAATCTCGCACCTCTTCCGCGTAACCGTTTTCCCACTGGCGCAATCTGGCTCATTGGACTTGGCTGCCTCTTTCTCATCGGCAATGCCGGACTCTTCCACGCCTTTCCCGCGCATTGGTTTATCCCAATCATTTTGATTGGCTTCGGGGTCTGGGTCTTCGTCCGCAAGATGACCGACACTGGCACCGGCATCGCCGATGACGGCAGCCCCGGTTACCAGTTCCGGCTCTTTCGCGCCCTTCGCGGCTCCGTCTGGATCATCCTCATCGGGGTTCTCTTCCTCCTCGATACCTCGGGCGTTCTCTCCTGGCACAACAGCTGGCCTGTCATCATCATTGTCGCTGGACTGATGGCCATCTTCCAACGCACAACGTACAGCGCAGCCATGGCCGCTTCCTATCCATACCCGGCACCACCGGCTCCAGTGCCTCCTCCAGCTGATCCCGGCACCTCTATCGTCCCTTCCACTCAGCACGACGAGGAAGGGAGATAAGTCCATGGCAAACTATCCTCCGCCTTACCCACCTCCCGGTGCGCCCAGCGGTCCCCCTTACGGAAACGACTGGAAGTATCAGCGCCGCATGCTCAAAGAACAGGCCCGCATTCAGCGCGACATGCTTCGTGCCCAGCGCGAGGCTTACCGTTACCAGGCCCGAGGCATGCGCCGCAGCTCCATCCTTGGCCCGCTTGTTCTCATCAGCATCGGCATCGTTTTTCTGCTCTCTCAGACGGGTCACCTGCATCACGGTTTCTGGGACTGGTATGGCCGTTACTGGCCCTTTCTGCTCGTCGGTGCCGGCATCGTTTTGCTCCTCGAGTGGGCCTACGATCAGTACTCTCAATCCGATTCCACCCAACCCCGCTACCGTCGCCGGGTCGGTGGTGGGGTCTTTACTCTTCTTCTCATCCTCGCCATTACAGGCGTAATTTTCAGCGGCGTTCGAGACGGTGGCCGCACCAAACTCTTCGACGGTCTCAACATCAACCAGGACAACTGGGACGAATTCATGGGTGACAAACATGAGAGCGACCAGAACCTCGCCCAAGCCTTCCCTGCCGGTGCAAACTTCAACGTCGATAATCCTCGCGGTGATGTCACGATTGCTGGAACAAGCGACGACAACCAGATCCACATCAGCGTCCACAAAGAGGTCTACACCCGCTCCGACTCCGAAGCTGACACCAAAGCAGGACGCCTGAACCCCGATATCAAGACCGACGGCAATAACGTCACACTCTCCATTCCCTCAATAGAAGGCGCTCGTGTCGACCTGGTCATTACCGTGCCGGCGAACGTCTCGCCTACCCTCAACGTCAACCGTGGCGATGCAAAGATCAGTGCAATCAAAGGCAATGTCACCGTTACAGCGAATCACGGAGACGTCACACTGAACGCAATCACAGGGAATGTCAACGCCCGCATTAACAACGGGAACAATGACATCTCCGCCCACAGCGTCACCGGCGCGTTCACCGTCGAAGGTCGAGCTCACGACACTACTCTTTCGGATCTCAGCGGTCCGGTCACTGTCCGCGGCGAATTCTTCGGCGACGCCCACTATGAGCACATTCGCGGCCCCATCAAGTTCCACACCAGCCGTACCGACTTCCAGCTTGCCCGTCTCGACGGAGAGATTGAAATCGGCAGCAACGCGGAACTCAACGCCAGCAACGCCGTCGGTCCCGTCACCCTTACCACATACAGCCGTAACATTACGCTCGACCGCATTGCGGGAGATGTCTTCGTAACTAACCGCAACGGCTCTGTCGATGTCACCAGCGCGCCGCCGCTTTCCAACGTCACCGTCGAAAATCGCAACGGCTCCGTCAATCTCACTGTTCCCGAGCAGTCGAGCTTTGTCTACCAGTTCGATGCCACCAACGGCGACATCCAAAGCGACTTCCCTGACATCAAGAACTCAGACGAAGACAACCACAAGAATGTAATCAACGGCACGATCGGCAAAGGCGGCTCTCTTCTTCGAGTCACCACGAGCCAGGGGGACATCTCGCTGAAAAAGGGCAGCCTCCTGCCATTGCCCCCGACTCCACCTGAACCGCCAAAGATGACCACTCTGCCGCCTGACGTGCGGCACTCCATCGATGACGCAGACCGAGCCGCGCGTGAAGCAACGGCAGAGGGAAAAGCAGCAGCAAGAGAAGCTGCCGCCGCAGCGAAAGAAGCCGCCAAAGAAGCAAAACAGAAAGCCAAGGATCAGGACCAATAATCTGACAAGCGTGCATGCGCTTAGGCAAAAGCACGCTTGTCTACCTCGTCGGTAGTGATCTGTCTGGCACCCGCAATCGCCAAACCCAGACAAAGAGCGATCAATATCTCGGTAATCACTGGCCCTGAAAAGAAGTACCGGTACGAGTTCACCGCCATCGCCAGGTAAGCCGCAAGAAATGTCATAAGAATTGGCCTCAGCCGCGCGCCATCGCTTCTCAGCATCGAACCGAGTTGCCAGAACACGATACCTTCCGCAGTAAGAAAAATCGACACTGCAAGACCCATCCCCCTGTAGAAATCCCAGTAACTCCGCATCGCGCCCAACGCGAGAAACTCGTTCGTCTTCATCGCCGTCACAGCCGCCTGTTGTGCGCCGGCAGCTACTCCTCCGAAGACGCCTCCGATGGTATGCAGCGCAGCATGAATCAACGTCAGCACCGAAGCTATCCGTAAAAAGACCACAGGTCTCATCGCTGCACCTCACCGCCGGCAACCTTGGCAAACTCCGCCAGCGTCCGCACCCATGCACCCGGACCATCCATCGTAGCTCGAAGCTGTTCATGCCCTTCACCGTGCCGCTCAATCCCACTGTGCTCCAGTTCCACAAGCGTGGCCGAAGGACCTTCGCGCGTAAACCGTATCTCTACATCGCTCGCCTTCGCCAGATCCGCTTTGAACTTCCAGTCGGGCCCGAGGTGCCAGGAGAACGTCACCAGTCGTGGCGGATCCCATGCCCGCACAGTCCCCCACTCACAGTCTTTCCCCTCGGCATCACGCTCATACCATCGCCCGCCCACGCGTGGCTCCACAATAATCGACGCAAATGGCTTCTCACCGATGTGATGCTCCGCCGGCCACCATATCTCCATCTGCTCCACAAACACTGAGAAAGCCCGCTCAATGGGCACTTGTACGCGGATGCTTTTTCGCACGACTGCTTCTTCCACTGTCTTTGCCATGCTTCTCTCCTTTTTTCGTCGATCTGACATTTGTCGATTCCACCGAACTCTGAAACGCCCCCAGTGCCTTCTCCCACACCTGATCGAAGTGCGCCCGCAAACGAGCCACTCCCTCGGGATCCAGCTGATACACCCGCCTCGTCCCCGCCTTGCTGTCTGTCACAAGCCCCGCATCCTTCAACACTCGGAGGTGCTGCGACACTGCTGGCCGACTCACCGGCAGCAATCCTGCCAGCTCATTCACCGCCATCGGCCCATTCGCCAGCCGCTGAAAGATAGCCATTCGGGTACCATCGCCCAGTGCATCCAATCCGGCCTGTAGGTAAGCGTTCACTAACGGTAAGCTAATACTTACCAATATCGACGTCAAGAGATTTTTTATCCGTCAATTGACAGGACGCACCGCATCGAACACGAATCGATTCGTCCATGCGAATCGACGTATATTGATAAGAAATCAATCACCTGTGAGGGAGAGCTGCATGGGAAGCAATTCACGTATATTCACAACGCTGGTCGCCGTCCTGCTGATCCTGACCTGCGGCAAGACTGCAAGCGCACAACCATCCCTGCCTCTCGCCTTCAAGTCACAGATGGTTCATAGCCCAGCCGGGGCCGACATCTTCGTTCGCTCCGCAGGCACAGGCCCTGTTGTCGTCCTCATTCACGGCTACGCAGAAACAAGCGACTCGTGGGCTCCCCTCGCCGCCGAACTCGTCAAAGCCTACACAGTGGTCGTGCCTGACCTCCGCGGCATCGGCCGCTCCTCACGCCCTGCCACTGGCTACGACAAGAAGACCCAGGCAGCCGACATCCGCGCCGTCGTCACTACGCTCGGCTTCGACAAAACCTACGTCGTCGCGCATGACATCGGCAACATGGTCGCCTACGCCTATGCCGCACTCTACCCCGACAAAGTCGACCGCCTCATCGTAATGGACGCACCAATCCCAGGCATTGCTCCCTGGGACGACATCATTAAAGACCATCACCTCTGGCACTTCTCCTTCTGGGGCATCGACGAAGATCGCCTCGTCCAGGGCCGCGAACGCATCTACCTTGATCGCATCTGGAACGACTTCAGCGCCACTGCCAGCCAACCCGACGAACTCACACGGAAGTTCTACGCCGCGCAATACGCCAAGCCCGGAGCAATGCACGCCGGCTTTGAACACTTCAAAGCATTCTCGCAAGACGTGAAAGACAACCAGGCCTTCCAGACCACAAAGCTCACCATGCCCGTCCTGGCCGTCGGTGGAGCGAAGTCCTTCGGCCCCATGCAGGCTACAATCATGCACAACGTAGCCACGAATGTGCGTGAAGCCGTAGTTCCCAATTCTGGCCACTGGCTTATGGAGGAAAATCCTATATTCACCGTAGCTCTCATTCGCGACTATCTCAAAGACCCAGCCCCGGCCACACCGGCCCACTAGCCCAACGCATCCGGCACCCAGTACCATTTCAACGAGGGTCGCGATGCACACCAAAGAAGTACTCGAAAGCCAGGAATCAGCCGACAAACGAACATCCCCGCTCGCCATGAGCTCCCGTGAGTTTCAAACTCTCGGACATCAGCTGGTCGATCGGATCGCCGCGCTAATAGCCTCTTTTCCTCAGCGTCCCATCACTCCTGCCGAAACGCCCGCCATCATCCGGCAAGCCCTCGACTCCGGCCGCTCCATCCCGCAACAAGGCACCGACCCTGCACCTCTTCTCGATCACGCGGCCAATCTCCTCTTCGATCACTCTCTCTTCAACGGCCATCCTCGTTTCTGGGGGTACATCACCGGCTCACCCGCCCCCATCGGCATCCTCGCCGAACTCCTCGCCTCATCCATCAATCCAAACGTAGGAGCCTGGCCGCTTTCTCCCATGGCCAGCGAAATCGAGGCCCAGACCATTCGCTGGATCGCCGAGATGCTCGACTATCCCACCGACTGTGGAGGCCTCTTCGTCAGCGGCGGCAACATGGCCAATCTCGTCTGTTTCTTCGCCGCCCGCGAGGCCAAAGCAGGTTGGAACATCCGCACCGAAGGCATGAACAGCACTCGCCTTCGCATCTACTGCTCCAAAGAAACCCATACCTGGGTTCAAAAAGCCGCTGATCTCTCCGGCATCGGCACCGATTCGATCCGCTGGATCTCCACCAACGATCAACTCCAAATCGACACCGCCGCTCTCAGAGACCAAATCCGCAGTGACGCCGCATCCGGCGACAAGCCCTTCCTCGTCATCGGCACCGCGGGCTCCGTCGGCACAGGAGCAATCGACGACCTCACCGAGCTCTCCTCCATCTCTCGCGAACACAATCTTTGGTTTCACGTCGACGGAGCCTACGGAGGCCTCGCCGCCCTCTTACCCGACGCCCCAGCCACACTCACCGCACTCCGCGAAGCCGATTCCGTCGCCGTCGACCCGCACAAATGGCTCTACGCCCCACTGGAAGCCGGTTGTGCGCTCGTCCGTAATCTGCAGTCGTTACGCGACGCGTTCGCCTACCATCCTCCCTACTATCACTTCGGCGCCGAAGCCATCAACTACTTCGACCTCGGCCCACAGAACTCCCGCGGCTTCCGTGCCCTGAAAGTCTGGCTCGCCCTCCAACACGTCGGTCGCGAAGGCTATATCCAGATGCTTTCCGACGACATTCATCTAGCCAGGCATCTCTTTCTCGAGACCCACAAGTATCCCCAACTGGAACCCCTTACACATTCTCTGAGCATCACCACATTCCGTTACGTCCCTACCCATCTCAACCCAAGAGACGAAGCCACAGCACGCTACCTTGACGACCTCAATCGTGAACTCCTCACCCAACTGCAAAACAGTGGCGAGGCCTACGTCTCCAACGCCATCGTCTACGGAAAGTTCGCCCTCCGCGCCTGCATCGTAAACTTCCGAACGACACAGGCCGACGTAGAAGCGCTACCGCCAATCATCATCCGCATCGGAGATGATCTGGATCGCAAACTGCGCCCGAAAAATCTGCATACCTGAAAATCCGCAGCTCTAAAGAGTCGCTCGAGCCCTCTTATACCGTCGCCACCCCACGACCATCGGCAGACCAAGAATCACCAGCCACAGCACCAGTGGCGGCCCAAACTCCTCGATAAAAAGCACAAGCCCAACCACCGACTCCGCAGCATTGTGGTAACCCGTCACAAATGCATTGTGCATTCGTGTCGAAACCGAATCCGGGGGCAAACCTATCTGCGCCTTATAGTCTTCGGTCAACTGAACCTCGACGCTCGCAAAATCAACGCGATGCTCCAGCGCCTCCTGCTCCGTCTCCATCGCCTCAATCTCGCCGCGGACTCGCGCAATATTCTGTTCAACCTCCAGTACATCGGAGAGCCTACCCGTCCGCTGCAGAAGAATCGCCTGAAACCTCTCCTCGGTCTCCCGCGCCGTCTTCAGTCGAGCGACAAGATCGGCATGCTGCTGCGAAACCTCTTCACCTGACTGCGACTCGTTCTCCACACGCCCCAAAGCCTTGATCTCTCCAACCGCCGCACTCAGCTCCGTCGACGGAATTCGAAGCGAAGCTATGAAACTACGAGACCCATTCTCCGGCGCACTCACATTCAACTGCGCTGAATACCCACGATGCCGCGCAAGAATCGAATCCAATGGCGACCGAGCCGCACTAACATCCTTCACCCGAAGAGTCAGTGACACCGCGCGCGCAATCATCGGCGCGGGAACAGAAAATCGTGCCGAATCCAACACTCCATTTTTCGATTCTGAGAGAATCGCCGCAGACGCAGACGCGTGCGATGATGCCCCCATGAATTCATGCATTCGGGCGAATTGATCTAACCGGTCGAATTGTTTCGCTTTAGCCTTATCTGCTAACGCAGGCGCCTGATATTCCTTCTTCTTATCTTCTAATAGCAAGGGTGCAAGACTGTTGTTTTCGCTAACCAACTTTGGCTCCTGAAAAGTGTAAGAAACCGCCCGTCGACGCACCGGCAAAAAAGAGACGCTAACCAGCAGCGCCACCACCGCCAAGCCGCCTCCAGCCATGACGAGGCTTCTTCCTCGCCAGAGGAAAGATCTTTTCCGTTCCGTCGACTTGTGGTCACTGGCATTGCTGGTCGCCAGGGACCCAACAGCATCGCTCAACCTCAACGGCACAGACTCGACATCCCACCGCGAAAGCATCTGCGATGTACTCCGAAACTGATCCGCAAGAGCCGCACACTCAGCACAATGCTCTAAATGAGCCGCCACTAACCGAGCCTCTGCCACCACAAGCTCGCCATCCAAGAACGCCATCACCTCTTCAGGAGCAGAATGTCCGATAGTATTCATACGCGCTCCTCATATGCCGCGAAATCCTTCACCACACCTTTGCCAGCAGGCGCACTCAGCAACTCCCGCAAAGCCCCCCGCGCCCGAAACAACCGTGACCGAACCGTATTCAGCGGCAGCTTCATCAACTCAGCGATCTCCGC
Organism: Edaphobacter sp.; assembly: GCA_035570955.1. GTDB lineage: Bacteria > Acidobacteriota > Terriglobia > Terriglobales > Acidobacteriaceae > Edaphobacter. The sequence continues at coordinate 40,363 of DATMKY010000060.1, forward strand.
ATAACTCAATTGCTCAAACTCACGCAGCAGCAGAGTCTCGCGATCCACTCGATCCAGCTTGTTCACTGCATCGCGAAGCCAGATCTCCGTATCGATTGTGCTGCGCACGGCAGCTTCACGACTCTCGGTCTCCTGACTCCAGAACATCGCTCGAAACGCTGACTTCCGCCGATGCGCTCGCAATATTCGGAAGGCAATCGCATAAAGATAAGTCCGGAACGTAGCCGAAGGCTCGTAGTTGGCTGCCCCACGAACGACCGCAAGAAACGTCTCCTGCGTCAGTTCCTCCGCCAAAGCAGCATCGACCACGCGCCTTCGGAAGAATCCAAACAGCGGTTGTTTGTATCGTGAGAAGAGTCCCCCAAACGCATCCGTCGATCCGCGCGAGAACGCAGCCATCAACTGCTCATCGGTTATAGTCGTTCCCGACCCATCACTATCTAAAGTTCCCAGCATGCCGTCCCTACCGTCATTGGCTCCGAATGTAAGACGAACCGGAAGAAATCTTCGCACATAAGCCCTAACCTGAATTCCCCACAAGCTGGTAATGCCCTCAGCAGACAAAAAGTTCCCGTTGTTCCTGATATTTTTAGAATGTCGTGCACCCCCAACTCAGAATCGGGCTCTTGTGCCAAAACGCAGCGCTGGCTTATTGATGTACCGTCGCAAACTCTCCGGGCTCGAAGTCTTCCTCGTCCACCCGGGTGGCCCATTCTTTGCGAAGAAAGACCTCGAGGCCTGGACCATTCCCAAAGGCGAATACCTCGAAGGAGAATCTCCCCTGCAAGCCGCCCAGCGTGAGTTCCAGGAAGAAACCGGTTTCATCGCAGCCGAGCCTTTTCTCGATCTCGGCTCAATCAAGCAGGCCGGCGGAAAGATCGTCGTGGCGTGGGCCTTCGAAGGCGACTGCGATCCCGACAAACTCATCAGCAATCATTGCGAAATAGAGTGGCCCCCACGCTCTGGCCGCTCCATCACCATCCCTGAAGTCGACCGCGGCGCATGGTTTTCCATCGCCGGAGCGAAAGAGAGAATCAAGCCCACGCAAATCCCTCTTCTGGATCGCCTTTCGACAGAATTGAATCTCAAATAGCAGGACAACGGAACCGTCCGGTGACGAACAGGCCCTCCCGACCATCCAAGCCGAACTTGACCGTCCGCTTGGTATATTGAATATCTCGATAGCTGGCAGGGATTCATCCATTGCGATCCCGTACCTATCCAACCAGGAGTTCACCGTGCGCCGCCGTTCTTTCATCGCCACCCTTCCTCTCGCCGCTGCAGGTTCCATGACATCCCTCACCTCTTCCAACGCTCTCAGCCAGACCGACGGTATCTCCTCGAAAGAACTCCCAAAGTTCCAACCCGCAGGTGCCGAAAAATTCACTCGCCCCGACGTCCACGCAGGCGATCGCATCGCCGGAGCCAGCTTCGCCTCCCGTTCCGCCGCTATGGGCCTCAGCGGAGCCGCAGGCACAGCTCATCCCCTGGCCACTCAAACTGCCATCGAAATCCTAAAGAAGGGCGGCTCCGCCATCGACGCCGCCGTTGCAACGAATGCCGTCCTCGGTTTCGTCGAACCCACCTCCTGCGGCATCGGCGGGGACTGCTTTGCCATGATCTGGGACCCCAAGCTCAAAAAAGTCGTTACTCTCGCGGGCAGCGGCCGCTCTCCCAAAAACCTCACACTCGACATCGCCCGCTCCCACGCAAAGAACGGAGCCCTGCCACCCTACGGAGCCGTCTCCATCTCTGTCCCCGGGGCCCTCGATGCCTGGTGGACTCTGCACCAGCGATACGGCAAACTCAAGTGGAACGAACTCTTCGAACCGGCGATCCACTACTGCGAAACCGGCTCCCCCACTCCACAGATCATCGGCCACTACATCAAACTTGGCCTCGCCAACTTCACCAAACCCGGCTCCGGCGTTGAAGAGACGGCCAACGCACTCCACACTTTCGCGCCCAACGGCAAAGCTCCCATCGAAGGCGACGTCCGCCGCAATCCGGATCTCGCCCGCACCTACCGCCTCATCGCCGAAGGCGGCCGCGACGCCTACTACGACGGCCCCATCGCCAAAACCATCGAAGCCTACTTCAAACGCATCGGCGGATGGATGACCGCCGAGGACCTCCGCGGCCAGCACGCCGAGTGGCTCGAGCCCATCGTCACCAACTACCGTGGCGTCGATGTTTACGCTATGGCCGCCAACACTCAGGGCCTCGCCACCCTCCAACTCCTCAACATCGCTGAAAACTTCGACCTCCGCAACATGGGCTTCCAGTCCGCCGAATCCCTACACATTCAGATCGAAGCCAAGCGACTCGCGTACGAAGATCGCGCCCGCTACTACGCCGACCCGCACTTTTCCAAAATCCCCATCGACTGGCTCAACTCCAAAGCCTACGCAGCCGAACGCGCCAAACAAATCAAGCTCGACTCCATTCTCACCCCCGCGCATCCGGGCCAGGCCCCCAGCCACGGCGACACGACTTACTTCACCGTCGCCGACAAAGACGGCATCATGATCTCCCAGATCCAGTCCAATTTCCGTGGCCTTGGCTCCGGCCTCGTCGCCGACGGTCTCGGCTTCATGTTCCAGGACCGCGGCCAACTCTTCTCCCTCCAGGACGGACACCCCAACATCTACGCCCCCGGCAAGCGCCCCTTCCAGACCATCATCCCCGGCTTCGCCTGCAAAGACGGCAAGCCCTGGATGTCCTTCGGCGTCATGGGCGGCGACATGCAGCCGCAGGGTCAGGCGCAAATCATCATCAACCGCGTTGACTACGGCCTCGACATCCAGGCCGCCGGCGACAGCCCCCGCTGGCACCACGAAGGCAGCTCCCAATCCATGGGTGAAGACGCCCCCGGCCTCAGCCCCAAAGGCATACTCCGCCTCGAATCCGGGATCCCCGACCCCACCCGCAGAGCCCTCGAAGCTCTCGGCTGGCCCATCGGCCCGTCCGACGGAGGCTTCGGCCGCTACGAAGCCATCGAACCCCGCGTGGACGGCACTGACCGCGTCTACTCCGCCGCCAGCGAAATGCGCGCCGACGGTTGCGCTCTGGCATACTAAGTCGAGCAATCAGCACAACTTCTTATCGATTACCAGGTCGAAACCTTCGGACGCTATTTGTAGTATCGGTTACAAAAAGAAGAGCGAACAATATGCGGAGTTCGTTGCTTTCCAGCCTAGAGAATCTTGTCATTCTCACACTCCTCGGACTTTCGCTAGCGGGATGCAAAAGTTCGTCCGCTCCCCAGGTGCCCAACACCTCTGACGACAACAAAGCAAAATCCGTACCTCCTGCTCCGCCCCCTCAGACAACCCAATCGGCGGCACCACCTCCTTCTCGAAGTCAGCCGACGCAGGACATCAAACCAGCGCTACCCACGCCGAAGCCCGCATCTCCAAGGCAGCCGCAGGTCGAACACGGACCAATGAATTATGATCCGCCATCGACAATGACGGTTGGTGACACGATCGTCGTTGACGTAGCAGTACGTCGCCCCGGCAATAGTAGTTACGACTTCCTTCCTAACAAGGACGCCGCCGAGTCTGAGTATGGATTACGCGGAACAGGCCCGATGCAAGGAGTCGAAGTGCCCGTAGCCGATTACATGCAGGTAAACCTAACCGCCGGCGAATATGACGCCTTCGATATTGTCCCTCTCGACCAGGAAGTGAAAAGCCTTGAAGCCGGAGGCCACTCCGAATGGCATTGGAAGGTCACTGCTAAAAAGGCTGGTACTGAAGAACTAATCTTGCATTCGCAGCGAATTCATTATGGCGCGAATGGCCAGGCGCTGCCGATCGATGACGGGACCAGGCCCGCAACAATCAATGTCACCATCGAGCCAAAGAAGAAGATCATTCAAAAGGGCCTGATGGAACTGATCGCCGACAACTGGAAGAAGGTTGCAGTAGGAATCATCACCGCAACCGGCACCGCGATCTGGGCTTGGTGGAAGAAATGGTGGAAGACGCGAAACAAGAACCCAGGAGCAGATGGTCGACACAGAAAGTAAAACTATGATCCTGGTATCCCTTCCGGCAGATGCTATAAAGTCTCAAACTACGCCTGAGCGATCTCTCCAAAGCCGGCAAACCATACACAGCATCCGAACCTATACTCTCTCAGCGCTTCTTAACCATGTTTTTCACCGGAGCGCTCATCGCTGCCTCGACCTCTTCGGCCGTATGCGGCAAATCCGCGATAAAGTCGACTAGATTGCCATTCGCGTCGACATAAAAAGTATCTTCAATCCGAACTCCAATCTGCTCTTCCGGAATATAGATCCCTGGTTCAATCGTAAAAACCGCGCCGGGCCCGAACGGCTTTGTGTAATCGAACGGGTCATGAACATCAATCCCGACCGAATGCCCAAGCCCGTGAATAAAGTATTTGCCGAGCGGTTCGCCATGCAGATCCTTGCCATGCGTATTGATGTAGTCATATGCAACCTTATCCAGCGAGTCATTGTCCTTAGCCGTCATGCGGCTTCCCATATAAGACTTGCCGGACACAAAAGCCTTCATCGCCGCGCGCTGAGCTCCGAGAACGATGTTGTAAACCTCTCTCTGCCGATCCGTAAAGTGCCCACTCACCGGTAGAGTCCTCGTAATGTCCATCGCATACATCGAGTACTCGCCCGCCGCATCGATCACCACCAGCCCACCGGCCTGCATGACATTCTCATCGGCCATATAGTGCAGTTCCGTCGCCATTGGCCCCGAACCGACAATCGAAGGGTAGCTCGGCCTCTCGCAGCCATTCTCCTTCAGTTTGTAATCGATCAATCCGCTGATCGTGCGTTCCGAAACACCCGGCTTCACCGCCTGAAACAGTGCAGTCTGTGCGGCGATCGAGGCATTCGCCGATTTCCGCAAAAGCTCAAGCTCCCCCGCAGACTTAACTCCACGCAAAGGCACAATCAACCCTCGAAGCTCAGCCCCCGATCGCGGCTCAAGATCAAAAGCCGCGCCCAGCGCCGCAAGCATCGTCTTTGCCTTCGAATCGTCACCAGGAATCGCAAGCGACGTGAAGTGCAAGCCAACCAGATCGCTTATCAACTGGCTGATCTGCCGCACCTCATCGACAGCGGCAAGCGACGGAGCATTCGGAGCAGCTCCATCTAACTTCACGCCGGTATAAAGCTCCATACGGCGGTTGCGTTCCGGAAGATACAGAATCTCGCGATACGGGCGCTCCGGATATGCCGGCCTCATCATCATCGGATTTGCAGGTGTTGCGGGAGCAGCCGGAATAATCAGCAGAGCCGCGCCCGGCTCGTTCCATCCGGTCAGATAGTAGAAGTCTTCGTCCTGCCTCCACGACCTATACTCTTCGTTCGGCTCATCAGCGCCAAAGATCAGCGCCGGACCTGTGAGCTTTAAAGAGAGAGCCACTCGACGAGCGTGGTACTCCGCCGCCGGCTGTTTCTCAAGAGCTAGGCATCGAAAACCAACCAACAAAACGAAAAATGACAGAGAACGAACAAGCAGGCGTGTCATTGAGAGAGCCTCATTCCATTAACAAGATGGACTCCACCGTAGCACAGCCTTCACACATAATTAAAGGGTTCAGCTTTGCCCTCCTGACAAGAACGGGAGCATCGCTGAGCGCCTTTGAGAGACCCATCTCTGCTTTAGAAAAAAAGCAAAACCCACTCTGATAAAGTTTTCCTCATGGGACGCCCAATTCCCCCTCAAAATCTCAAGCGAAGAATCCTGAAGGATTCGTTCCGCAAAAATGAGCCACGCGATACCGCCTTCCGTCGCATCATTCGCTCCGTGCCCAAGGGAAAGGTCTCAACCTATGGCAAAGTAGCTGCAGCGGCGGGCTATCCCTTATACCATCGAGCAGTTGCAAACCTCCTGCGTAAAGATATGTCTCTGCCGTGGCAGCGCATCGTAGGTGCAGGCGGCGAGATCAAGCTGAGAGGAGATGCCGCAGCCGAACAACGCCTCCGCCTCACCATGGAAGGCGTAAAGTTCCGAGGCAAACGGGTCAATATGAAAATCTACGAACACCTGCTTCGCAGTTGGGAAACACTCGCCTAGCTCATTTTCTATTCGCAACGCAACGAAATGCTGGGATCGATGCGCGAGGCGCGCCTCGCAGGAATATAGCTGGCCAGGAAAGCAATACAAGCCAGAACCGCGGGAACAGCGACAAACGTCACAACATCGGTAACTCCGACGCCGAAAAGGAGTGAGCGCATCAACCTGCTGACAACCAGCGCACCGCCGATACCGATACCGACTCCCCAAAAAGTCAGCGTCATTCCTCCGCGAACGATCATTGTCATGATGTTCCTGGGTGTAGCGCCAAGCGCAAGCCGGATGCCCACTTCACGGCTACCTTGCCCAACCAGATAGGCAATGAGCCCATAAATCCCAATCACCGCGAGCACAAGCGAGATCGCCGCAAATAACCCAAGTACCAGCATGGTGAAACGACGCCGCGCCAGAGAATTATTAAATCGCTCCTGCATCGTGCTCACGTTATAGAGCGGAAGATCAGGATTGATGTCGCGAATCTGCTGCTTGACTGCGCCGGCCAGAGCGACGGGATCACTGCTGTCCCTCATGACAACGTTCATCGCACGTGTCACGAATTGCGTTTGAGGAACGTAGTACGCGATTCGCGAATCTGAGTCCAGCGTATATTGCTTAATCCTGCCAATCACACCGACAACAGTAATCCATGGAGAATTCGTCTCACTGGGACCTCCGACGTGAAAGCGCTTGCCGATCGCGGTCTGATTTGGCCAGAGCTGTTGCGCCATGTACTCGTCGACAATCGCCACACGGGGCTTGTCGGCAACATCATCGTCGCTGAATAGCCGCCCCTCGCGAAGAGGGATCTCCATTGCCTGGAAGTAATGCCCGTTGACCATCCGGACATCCGCATTGATGAACTTCTCGCCCGGCGGTGGCACTCGGCCCTCAACAGTGATCGGCCCCCAGGCAAACATCTGGCTCAGCGGCAGCGATGTGACGGCCCCAGCCGAAGTGATACCCGGCAAACCTTCCAGACGCTGCCAAAGCTCATGATAGGCGGCGAGAACTGCGTTCTTGTCTTTGTACCGCTCGCCTGTCATCGTGAGTTCGAGCGTGAGCACATTGCGAGGATTGAAGCCGGGATTGACGTCGCGCACACGAGCGAAGCTGCGGATAAGCAGGCCAGCGCCGACTAACAGCATCGCGCAAAGCGCAATCTCGGCAACCACCAGCGAGCGTCGAAGGTTGTCTCCTCGTCCCCAGATCGCGCTCACACCCGACGAGGTACGGCTGGTGTCCTGCAACGCGGCTTGTACGTCGATCCGCGAGACACGAAGCGCTGGTGCCAGTCCAAACAGAATCGCCGACAAGACACAAACCGCAAACGTAAACGCAAGAGCGGACAGACCGATCCCGACATCGTTCATTCGGGGCACGCTCTGGGGACCGAGAAGACGTACCCAATACAACGCAAGAAATGCCAGAGCAATTCCCAGCGCACCACCCGCAAAGGCGAGCAATGCGCTTTCGGTCAGCAGCTGGCGAACGATTCGCGTCCGCGTCGCACCCAGCGCAGTGCGCACCGCAATCTCTTTTTGGCGAGCAACCGCACGCGACAACTGGAGGTTTGCCAGGTTCACACACGCGATCAGCAGAACAAAGCCGACTGCTCCCAGCAACAGATACAACGTGCGCCGAACGTTGCCCACCACCTGCTCGAGCAGCGGCACGATACCAAAAGTCAGCCCTCCATTCGGCGGGTACACTTCTGGAAATTCATGCCGCAGACGAGCCGTAATGGTGTCCATTTCAGCCTGTGCCTGTTCTACGGAGACACCAGGCTTCAACTTGCCCATGACGTTGTAATCTTCGTGATCGCGATTCTGCGCGGCGTTCGCTGGCAGAGGAAGCGGAAGCAATATCTCAGCCTGTTCAGCGCCGTCCAAGGTCGGCATCACCTCGCGAGGCAACGAAAACGAGTGTGGCATCACGCCGACAATCTCGTACGGCAGGCCGTTCAGCATGATCTTTCTACCAAGCACACCGGGATCGGAACCAAAGCGACGCACCCATGTTCCGTAACTGAGCACAGCGGTCGGTGTTCTACCTGTTAGGTCTTCATCAGAAACAAACACCCGCCCGAGAGCCGCACGCTGTCCCAGCATCGGCAGCAAACTCGAGGAGACGCGGATCGTTCCGATGCGCTCCGGTTCGCCTGAGCCCGTGAGGTTGTAGTTGCCACCGATTGCAATCGCGACCTGCTCCATTCCACGATGGCCGTTCTTGATGTCGAAGTACTGCGCGGTAGAAAACCAGTCTTCCGTGATGTTCAGGCCAGGAGACCGGTTCCAGAGGATGACCAGTCGTTCCGGATCCTGGTAAGGAAGTGGTCGAAGCAACAGCCCATCGACGATACTAAAGATCGCCGTATTCGCACCGATCCCGATGGCCAACGAGAGTATTGCCGCGACAGTAAAGGCAGGCGCAGCAGCCAGAGCTCGAAGAGCGCGCCGTACATCTTGTAGCAATATGCTCATTGCAGTCAGTGTATTTCGAGCTCAAGCACAGAACAAAAGATTCCAATGATAGAACGCATTTACGGCGCTGGCACTACGCCAAGTTGTTGCATCATCCCCAGGCTATCCATAAGCATCCGGCTCGCACTCATCTTCCCACCAGCCAACTGATCGATTACTACACCGTTTACCCTCACGGTCTTGCCTGTGGCCGGGATCCCCATAAAATTCCCTCGATGTGTTCCCGTCCACGTAAAACGGGTGACCACCTTATCTTCCTCTGCCACCATCTCCTCCACCACCCAATGAATATCTGGAAACGCAGCCCGCATCATCCCCAGCACTTCTTTCAAACCCTCTCGCCCCTGTCGTTGACCCGGCAAAGGGTCCAGTTCCACAAAATCCTCTGCCACTAGATCTATCGCACGATCCATCCGATTCTGGTTGATCACCTCTTCAAGAAACTTTCGGATGATCGCCTTATTATTCTCCGTCACGTTCATTGCGTGCCTTTCCCCTCGAAATCCTCAGACGCAGAATACGCGATCGCAACCTCGCCGACCACTCCTCAGTCACGCCAAATAAGACCCGGTTCGCCGGCTAAAAAACAGGGGTGCATCAGCAGTGAAAGGAGCCGAAGCATTTCCACTATCCCTGGTGTCTAATTCGAGATGACGTTTCGAAAGTGGGCTGTACGCATTGTCCTCTTTGCTGGCAAGGTGGTCCTGTCCCTTGTGCTCATCACGTTTCTGATGGTGCATATTCAGCTGAGAATGTCGCGCCGGCGGGCCGAGCGGCTGTCAGCAGATATGCATCAAATTCGCATCTACCAGACCACATGGGTTGATGCCCAGCGCCTTATGCACCGCTGGGGAGCGTGGGGCCATTATGAAGGAAGTTGCACGTCTGCAGATTGCCATTACGAAATCCACATGGGCACAATCAGATATCAAAACCCCTATACTCCTCGTCGCGCTTGGGTGGAATGGCTTTCCGCGCACGACCGGCTCAATCTCTACGAATGGCTCGGTGGGCGCGACGTGGCTTTCTTCGCTTCCTTTACAGTCCATGATGGAACTATCTGGAGAACAGGCAGCGGGATCAGCGTCGACGTACCCACCAGAAGGATCCGAAGGGATAACGATTGGCCTCGGAGTCTCTCGATCAGTGCCGAAAGTTATCAGAGACTTCATCGCACTTTAGAAAACTGGACGCCTTTTATCCGCGACTCCGAGGATGAACTCGCCCAACACCCTTATTACAAAGTAGGCAGGCCAGGTGGCTGCATGATCAACTGCCAGATAGGGATTGCCTATTATTCCACCCATACCCCACCGTCGGAAATCACGCGTCTGAGCTCGTATGACTTTTCCTGCTTCACCCGGTTCAACCCCTGTGCGCATATTGAAGATTTGTTGCCTGCGGCGGAAGAGTGGCACCTCTATCAGGACGCATATGAGTCCAGCTCCACGGTGTCGAGGCCACGCCCGTCGCCGCCACCCTGCAACAAGATTCCTGTCTGGGCGCAGGCGCGTGACGCCCGCTACGTTCTGGCCATCGAGGCGCTTTCGACGCAAAGAGCTAAGCATCACGAGGACTATGGCGAATATCTTCGCGAGGTCACAAAGGTACGGGTTGTCAGTTCACTCAAGGAGGCTGCTCCCTGGTCGCCTGGCGCGATCGTTAGTGCCGACCACCTATATTGGCTCAACGATGCGTCGCAGTCCAGCGAAGGCGAACACCTGGTCCCCGGAAAGCGATACGTCGTGTTTGCAATCGGGAATGACGATAGGATTGGGATGGTTACAAAGGACTCGCCACTCAGCTTCGATCGTTGCGGTGCCCAGGAAGACACTCCCGAAGTACGGCGCGAACTTGAGAAAGGTTTTGCGCAAAACGACACGCTAAGGCCCTAATACAATTCCGCCTCAAACCAGCAAAAGTTCCGAGCGGAAGCTGACCAGAGAAGGCTCAGCTCTCTCGCGCAGCTGCTTCCAGTTTAGCCAGATCCATCTTGATCATCCCCATCATCGCCTCCATGGCCTTCGGATGGCTAATCAACTCGCTGATATTACGCGGCACAATCTGCCAGCATAAGCCGAAGCGGTCGGTAAGCCAGCCGCAAGCCATCGATTTGCCGCCAGCAATCAACTTGTCCCAGTAGCTGTCGATCTCTTTCTGAGAGTCGCACCGGACGAAGAGAGAAAATGCCGGATTCAGCTGATACGCTGTGCCGCCGTTGAGAAAGACCATCTCCTGGCCCTCAAGTTCGATCGTGATCGTAGCAATCGCGCCGACGGGCCAGGGACCGACGCCTTTAGAACGCACCTCGTCAAGCTTTCGTGCATGCGGAAAGACGCTCAGGTAAAACTCTGCGGCTTCTTCAGCGTTGTCATTGAACCAGAGGAATGGTGCAAGCTTGTTCATGGCTGGCATCATATCAGCTACGAAGTCACTTCCTGTGAATCGACCACGCCATAACAAAGCCAAGACGACAATATTAAAAAATAAAAAGCCCCATCCTCGAAGGATGGGGCTTCAATAATATGCCGGCGATCACCTAATCTCCCACACACTTACGCGTGCAGTACCATCGGCCCAACGAGGCTTAACTTCCGTGTTCGGGATGGGAACGGGTGTGACCCTCGTAGTAAACTCACCGGCAAACTTGAGAAATCTCGCTCGCGCGATCTTCCACAACTGAATAGATTGGGAGTAGACGTATCTACATTGGATCAGGCATTTAACCTGATCGCTAAGGTATAACTACAGGGCTTGTATTGAATGACTCCAGAACAGTGGACTTCACTGCGCAGAGTAAATTCTATGGACAAGCCGAACGGGCGATTAGTACTGGTAAGCTACACGCATTACTGCGCTTCAACCTCCAGCCTATCAACCAGGTGGTCTTCCTGGGCCCTTCATTTCCCTTTTGGGTTGGGAGATCT
>DATMKY010000061.1:0-145311 GCA_035570955.1 Edaphobacter sp.
CGCCCCGTGCTTATCGACACCGTCGTCTCTCGGGGTGAGTTCCTGACGAGCTATACGCCGTACCAGCCGGAGATCGCGCAAGGCACGCTGCAGGCGTTGTTCGAGTTTCAGACGATGATCTGCGAATTGACTGGCATGGAGATTGCGAACGCTTCGATGTATGACGGCTCGACCGGCGTGGCTGAAGCTGTAATGATGGCAGTGCGCGTCACAGGACGCAATGGCGCGATCGTAGCGAAGACGGTGCATCCCGAGTACCGCGAGGTGCTCACAACTTACGCGCTGCACCAGGAAATTCCGGTAACGCTGCTCGAGTACAGCGACAACGGGCGCGTCGATCTGACGAAACTCGATGCCACGATCACCGACGATACGGCCTGCGTACTGATTCAGTCGCCCAACTTCTTCGGAACGATCGAAGATGTCGCAGCGATTGCTGACATCGCGCACAAGAAAGGCGCGCTGTTGATTGTCGCGATCGCGGAGGCGGTGTCGCTGGGAATCGTAAAGCCGCCAAAAGATGCCGATATCGTGGCGATGGAGGCACAGGCATTCGGTGTGCCTGTGGGCTACGGCGGGCCTTATTGCGGCGTGATCGCGAGCAAGGAGAAATTTCTACGCCAGATGCCCGGACGCCTTGCAGGGGAGACAAAAGATTTGAGCGGCAAGCGCGGATTTGTACTTACGCTGTCTACGCGCGAGCAGCATATCCGCCGCGAGAAGGCTACATCAAATATCTGCACTAACCAGTCGCTGGTTGCCCTGATGGTCACGGTCTTTCTCACCGTATACGGCAAGGGTCTGAAAGAACTTGGCGAACAGAATCTTGCGAAGGCTCACTACGCCGCGCAGGCTCTGAGCAAGAGTGGCAGGCTCTTGTTTAACGGCGCTCCACGATTCAACGAATTTGTTCTGGATCTGGGTAAGGATGCCGAGCAGGTGAACGTGGCACTCCTCGATAAAAAAATTATTGGTGGCCTACCGCTCGCGAAGTGGTACCCCGAACTTGGCGCAGGCGCGAGTTTGTGGTGCACAACCGAGCTGACGACGAAGGCACAGATCGATTCGGCTGTGTCAGTGATTGCAGGCAAGGCTTAACGATGGATGTGTCGGCGCTTATCGGCGAGGAATTGAGAGCAGTCGAGTTCGTCGAGGATTTTTTGCAACTACGATTCGACGCTCCGCTTTTCCGCCTTTACGCTTGGCCTCATGTTTTGCTGACGGATTTTTCCGTGGCATACGGAGAGCCAGAGTACCGCAACGCGTTGTGTTCGCAGATCGGCGAGAAGATTGTCCAGGCGTCGCTTGAAGAAGGTGATGCTCTGACGATGGAGTTTGAAAGCGGCACAGTCTTCGGACTGTCGTTGCGCGAAGAAGATTTAGACGCTCCGGAGGCTGGAAGTTATTCGGAGACTGGCGATGCAAGTGATGCGCAGGAGTTTTAAAAATGAAAGATAAGAAGTTCGTCGGAACGCCTAAGAAGGCCACAACGCACGTTAATCAGAACGAAGATTTGATCTTTGAGAAGTCATCGCCTGGAAAAAAGGCATATCGGCTTAGCGAGCTGGATGTTCCTGCAGTCGACGCCGCCTCTCTGCTAGGCGATGCAGTACGTACAGACTTGGGAGTAATGCCGGAGTTGAGCGAGATTGAGATTGTGCGGCACTTCACGCGACTTTCGACCTGGAACTACGCGATCGATCTGGGAATGTTTCCGCTGGGTAGCTGCACGATGAAGTACAACGGGCGCGTGAATGAACTGGTGGCGCGGATGGAGGGTATTGCCGAAGCGCACCCTTATCAGCCAGAGTCGCTATCGCAAGGTGTCCTCGAGATCATGAAAATGCTGAGCGACTGCCTCATCGATATCTGCGGTATGGATGCGATTACCCTGCAGCCCGCAGCAGGAGCGCATGGCGAGTTTACCGGCATCCTGCTGGCGCGCGCGTATCATGAGAGCCTCGGCAACGCCCGCAAAAAGATTCTGATTCCCGACTCGGCGCACGGAACGAACCCAGCAACTGCAGCCGTCGTCGGCTACGAGGTCCAGAATCTCAAATCAAACGCTGAAGGCATGGTCGATCTTGCGGAGCTCGAAAAGCTGGTGGATGGAGACACCGCCGCGCTCATGTTGACGAATCCTTCAACGATAGGCGTCTTTGAAAGCGAGATTCATAAGATTGCCGACATCCTTCACGCGAAAGGCGCGCTGCTCTACATGGACGGCGCAAATATGAATGCGCTCGTAGGCAAAACCCGCCCCGGCGACTTCGGTGTCGACGTGATGCACTTGAATCTCCACAAGACCTTTTCCACTCCGCACGGAGGCGGAGGCCCAGGTTCGGGACCTGTAGCCTGCAAGAAAATTCTCGAGCCCTTCCTGCCTACTCCTGTTCTCGTGGAACGGGGCGGCAAGCTCTCCTTCAACTACGACCGTCCGCAGAGTGTCGGCCGCGTGCGCATGTTCTATGGCAACTTCGGAATGTTTGTTCGCGCGCTTGCCTATATTCTCGCGAATGGCCCGGACGGACTGCGCTTGACCACGGAAGATGCTGTGTTGAATGCGAACTACATCCGTGCGAAGCTGCAGGACACGTTTGAACTGCCGTACAAGGCGCCCTCGCTGCACGAGGTTGTGTTCTCGGACAAGCGACAGGCGAAGAACGGCGTGAAGACGGGCGACATGGGCAAACGTCTGATCGACTATGGCTTTCACGCTTACACTGTCTCGTTTCCGCTCGTCGTCCAGGGTGCAATGATGATCGAACCGACCGAGAGCGAGAGCCGCGAGGAACTGGATCTGTTGATCGATTCCCTCAAGCAGATCGCCCGCGAGGCGGACGAGAATCCGGAGCTGGTACAAACCGCGCCGCACACCACGCGCGTGCGGCGGTTGGATGAGACAGCAGCGGCACGTAAGCCTGTCCTGCGTTGGAAAGCTCCGCCTGCGGTCACGCCTGTTGCGATTGATACAGCAGCGAAGGAGTGGTAGGCCGTGTCCGTCTTTTACGACCGGCAGGACGAACTCGAGAAATATGAGTTCATGATGGGCGAAGCACGCGGCCGTCTCGCGGTTACGCTCGACGTATTGACCGATGCGCTGGTCATGGTGGGCCAGCACGGCGTCTACTGCACAAGCGCGCGGAACCCGAAGGTCCCGGCGCTCGATCTGCAGGCGGTGTTGGCTAACATCAACGGAGCGAAGGAACTCGTAGCTTCGGTGATGGAGAAGTTGCGGCAAGAAAGAGAAGCCGCTGAGTAGCTATTGCGCTTTGACCGTCACGTACTGATCGACGGTGCCCCATTTCACATGAAGCTCAGTGCTGGCGCCGCTCGTGTTCTCAAAGCTGATGGACATATTCTCTTGAGAAGCTGCAACCGGCTTGCTCATCATCGGCGTGCGGCCGAGATCATTTCCCTCAGGATAAGGAATGCCCCATTCCCCGGTCTTCTTGCTGACGATGAAGAGCCACTTGTCCTTGTTAGGTAGAGTAAAGAGGGTGTAGGTACCGGCAGGAACCTCGAGCGTGCCGATCTTCAGGTTCGTGGCAGTGATAAGTGTCGTTGCTGGGTTAGCCCCGGTGCGCCAGACCTCGCCGTAAGGAACAATATCGGAACCGATCGTGCGTCCTTTCAGGCGCGGTGAGTTGTAGTTGATCGTGACAGCCTTACCGTTCAGAGTGGCATTGGCGGTCGCAGGTGGGCTTGCCGGAGGCTGCTGAGCGAAGCTGGCGGTGGCGAGGAGGGTGCAACAGGCGGCGGTTGCCAGGGAGCGAAGGAACATGAGCGAGTCTCTCTTTCTAATGGGAATTCTGTTAAATGTTCGATTGCAATGGACCACGAGCGAGCCCGGATTCAACGTCCGTCACGATGCTCAATGGGAGCGGTATAGGCTGTCAACTCGCAGGGATCATGCTACGCTTTAAAGTACGCGCCCGTAGCTCAGCTGGATAGAGCGGCAGCCTCCGAAGCTGTAGGTCAGAAGTTCGAATCTTCTCGGGCGCACCAGTTTGCTCCTACAATAATCGTTTGAGTGGGCCCGCGGTCGGTTTCGTGGCGCTCAACGTCGTTGCTCGATTTACTTGAGGGCGTCACTATCCTATGGCTCTATGCCTCTATCCGCACGTCGTCCCATCGGCGAGGCGCTGGAACAGCCGTTATCGCAGCTCTTGCCTGGCGGATCATTGTAAGTTTAGGGGATGCCGCTTGGTGCTCCTTCGGTCTCTTTCTACCGCACGCGATTATCCCCGTCATGATTGGAACACTTCCAGCGCTTGTCTCGGCTACACTCGCTGGTGCGAGGTTTTACAAAGAATAATTAGGCCGTTATGGCCTCCGATCATCTCGCGGGCGTTTCGATGATGAATGATGTTCTAAAAAGTGCGATTCCGGCGCTCATAGCCCTCACTGGGACCACGCTCACCATCTTTGTAGGGTACCGGCAGTGGAAGGGACAGCAGGACGCCTCTCGCAATAACGATTTTCAAACCGAGCGGCAGCGGACATATAAAGAGCTTTGGGAAAAGCTCGAGGATCTGCACGTTCGATTGAGAACTGAAGTTGTAGGGGGAGAAGAGTTTCATACAATCATTCGCGACATCAACTCCTACATGCTTAAGCGAGGCTTGTATCTCGAAACAGATGATCAGACCCTGGCGAACGAGTACCTGTCCAAAGTTCGTGAATTTACCGGTGTAGTTGCTGCGAGCGACTCCGCGGATGCAAAGGCCGCTGTAAGCGATACCCGCGCCTTTTCTCCTGCCTTCACCTCAAGTGTTCAGAAATTGGCAAAGATTCAGACCGAGGTAGATCAAATCAGAGGAAAGCTTGTGGCACGTTATCGAGCCGTTCTGAGTGCCAAATTTTAGTTCAAATTAGTTCGGTTTCACCGAAAGGCGGCCTGAACCGTGCCTTCGCCAAATAAACAACGGCCCCCGGGAGAGGGCCGTTGTTATCTAGGCGCTAGTGGAAATCGCCGGCTTAGAAGAACAGGCGTGCCGAGAGCTGAAGCTGCCGTGCGCCGTAGAGCGTGTTGCTGGTGGTTGAAGGAGCGCCGAATGCGCTTGCTCCGGTTGCCGTGTTAGGAGCAATGCAACCCTGCAATGGTGAGGCTGCCGTTCCTGGTGTCTGGGTTGCAACCGTGCAGGTTCCGCTGCCCAGTGCACTGTACTGCGAATAACCACCGTTCACGCCAGTGATAATCCGTCGGTTAAGAAGATTGAAGGCCTCTCCGGTGAACTGGAGCTTGATGCTTTCGTGGATGGGAACATCACGCGAGATGCGGAAGTCGAAGTTGTTGTAGCCAGGAGCATAGATACTGTTGCGGCCAATCTGGGGCGGACGACCAGTTGTCGCTGTGCCGGAGCTGGAACTGATGGCTCCGCCGTAGATGTTGCCACCAGATCCGTAACTGCCGGCACCGCCCGAGTAGACGGTTCCAGACATGCTGAGGAAGATGGGCTGGCCACCCGAAGCGGTAAATCCACCCGAGAAGAGGAAGTCATCAACAATGTGTTTGACCCAGAAGTTGTCTTGCATGATCTTCGGCTGATAGACAAAGCTCATGACGAAGCGATTGCGGATGTCAAGGTCGGAGTTTCCGTTGTCGCGGCTGGGTTTGTTGGGATCGAGCGGGGTATCGCCGCCGTAGAAGGTTCCATTGGTTCCCTGAACCTGACCGGTGTCAGTGGCATGCGACCAGGTGTAGTTACCGAGGACCTCGAGACCGTTATTGAACGGACGTCGAACACTAACTGCCATGGAGTTGTACCAGGTATTGGCAACCGAGAAGCCCGTGTTGTAGGACTGCAGCGACGGCACGATTCGATCGGAGATCAGGTAGACGGGGACCGACAACTGTTGGATGAGTTTGTTGTTCGCATCCACAACGTTATACGTGCGGCTGCCACTGGGTGTACGACCGCGAAGGTTGGCGTCAACGAAGACCGGAAGGCGCATTCCCCGTGTCCCCACATAACCGACAGAGAGGGACATCTTGCCGGGGATCGCCTGCTCGACTCCCAATTCAACCTCGTGTGCATAAGGCGGAACGAAGTTGGGATCGAGACCGTGGAAGCTCTGCGCACCGAGTGCACCGGAACCGGAGACAGCGGGTTGGGTCGCACCAGAAGGAACAATCGCCGAAGAGAGTGGTGGTCCAGGAGGAGTGAAGGGAACGTTCGGGAACTGGAGACCAACCGCTCCAGAGTTGGCAGCGGTGCAGCTGGAACCACAACCGGTGAAGTTGTAATTAACCTGGATGACGCCGTTTTCGACGCGCATTGCGTAGTAAGTTGAGCCCTGGTTGAGACCCGAGAAGAGACCGTAGCCAGCACGTACCACCGTGCCGGTAAAGGGCGACCATGCAAGGGCCACACGCGGCTGAATCCGGTTGGTGTTCTTGATTGTGCTGCTGTAGATCTGCGAAATCGGCGGGAAGTTGGGATTGTTCTTGATTGGCGGCGGCGTAATCTGGATGTCGTAACGCAGTCCAGCGGTAATAGTGAGGTTCGGGCGCAGCTTCCATGAATCTTCCGCGAAGCCATCGAACATCTTCATCCAGAAATCATCGAGACCGGCCTTCGCCGCAGGATTCAGAATATCGATGGTCTGGACAAAGCTTGTGAAGTGGTAGCCGGCATATGGGTCGGTGTCGCCCGCTTGTCCGCGGAAGCTGTCGGCAGCCCAGTTTGCGAAGTTGACCGCGTTGTTGGTGCCGCTGTAATTGTAGATGCCGCCACCCTGGAAGAGATTGATCATGACCTCATGGACAAGGTTGAAGTCTCCGCCAAACTTGAAGCTGTGGTGGCCGTGAACCGTTGAGAAGACATCGGTAATCTGGGTGCGATGCTCGTCCGGCTCAGCCGTTCGGGGCAACGCATTGGGCATGCCGTAAGTGAAGGTGCCAATACCCACACTCGGTGCGGCGGCGTTAGCGCCTGCGGTTTCAAGGTCCCGTCCGTACTGGAAGTGAACCTGGTTGATGGAGCGTCCTGAAACCTGCGTGGTAAGTCCCGCCACGAGGAAGCGCTCATGATAGCTGGTCGGACCGTTCGTCGTAGGCGAGCTGCCGGAGAATGTGCTGGAGCCGCTATACCCGTAAGTGGAATCAAAATTCGCCCAGTTGTAGTTGACGAACATGTCGTTCTTCGCATTGATGTGGAAGTCGAGTCGCGGGAAGAAGATATTCTGCTTGGAAAACCGCGTTGGTGCGCCAAATCCGTTCGTAAGAATAAAATTGATCGCCGAGTTGCATTGCGCCGAGGTAATGGTGGTTGGGCACTGCGTAGGCGAGATATTCGTCCCGGCCGCGTTGCTCGGAGTCGGGGTAAGAGTCACTACGTTGTTGTTGTAGTAGAGCGCTTTACCGACGCGGCGGAATCCGTCATAGGTGAAGAAGTAGAAGAGCCGGTCCTTGATGATTGGCCCGCCGATGGATCCGCCGAACTGCTGCTGCTGGTGAATCGGCTGAGTCAGGAGAAACGCGGCAGCCTGTGGATTTGAGGTATTGAACTTCGCAGTCCATTTTGTCTGCGGGTCGAGAGCGTTCAGCGAAGGATAACGCAGGTAGTAGAAGAGGTCGCCGTGAATGGAATTAGTGCCGGACTTCGTAATGGCGTTGACCTGTCCACCGGCGGCCTGGCCAAATTCCACCGAGTAGTTCGAGGTCTCGGCTTGGAACTCTTTGATTGAGTCGAGCGAGTAGACATAAGGTGCACCCGAGGCGCGTCCACGTGCTTCAGAGAACAGCATCTGATTGTTGTTGGCGCCATCGACGTAGTTCTGGTTGTACAAACCCGAGATACCGCGGAAGCTCACAAGACCGGAGCCGCCATCAGGTGTGACATTCGGCGATGCGAGCACGAAGTTGCTCCAGTTGCGGCCGTTCACGGGAAGATTGGAGATCAGGTTCTGATCGATCGTCTGGGAGACCTCAGTCTTCTCAGTATCCAGAATTGGCGTCTCGCTTGTGACGATTACGTCCGTCGTAACGGAGGCAGGAGGCAGCGTAGCGTCGATGCTCAGGATCTGCCCGACTGTCAGAACGAGGTTCTTGCGGTCTACCTTGCCGAAGCCACTTGCCGATGCCGAGACCTCATAATGCCCCGGCTGTAGGAACGTCGCCGTATACAGCCCATCGCTATTGGTGGTGAGAGTTCGAGAGACCCCTGTGTCGGCATTGAGCACCACGACAGAGGCATTCGAGACTGCCGCACCGCTGGCGTCGGTAATTGTCCCGACGATGTTGCCGGCGCCGGAGGTCTGGGCCGCAACCGGAAGACCGGCCAAGGTGAGGAAAAGAAGAGCCGCCACAAAGGCGAACATGAATTTATATGCGATCGACGGTTTCATAAAAACTGCCTCCTGGAAGACGCCGGTTACAAGACCGGTGTGTGTGAAAGGGTGCCCGTGACGTTGTGGTATTGGCTGTGATATCCGCCAAGATACGTTCATTTGCAGCCAAAACTTGAATTATCGAAGTACTTCAACCTTCAGGCTTTCGAGGGAATGCTGTCAAGGAGTTTTGTGACGAGCAGGTTATAAAATTGTCGTTTTCAAGTCTTTGGCGTGGAAAAGGTGGGGTTTAGCAGAGGAAAAATAAAAAACCATCGTTCAATGAAGCCGGCTGGGGATAACGGCGTATTGAATGAGAAGCTCAAATGGTACGATTTTCAGCGTGTCCTCATGCGTCGCCTCAAGGATGATCGGGCACGCTGCGCCCGCCTGTTGAACCGCCAGCCAGCGCGCCGCGCAGATGCACCAGCGATCGCCTGGCTTGAGGCCTTCAAATCCATATTGCGGCATCGGCGTAATCAGGTCGTTGCCTAGCGCACGCGACGTTTCAAGGAAGGCCTGATCAACGACGCAGCAGATCGTGTGGACCCCGACGTCGTCGGGACCCGTATTGCAGCAGCCATCGCGATAAAACCCCGTCATTGGCTCACAGCCGCAGACTTCGAGGGGTTGGCCGAGAACGTTGCGCCCAGGACTTTTGATTGGTTCAGCGGTAGGCATATCAGTGTCAGTATCCCACTTTCCGGACGTCGAGAGAGTCACAGCTTACAATATCGAACACCGTACAGGTCGCAAAAGAACGCGAGGTAAACGACTATCGTCGCAGTGATAAATTCAGCACACCGGCTCAATGTAGGGGGAGGATCAGCGGAATGAACGAATCGAAGTGGGGAATTGCAGTGGCCCAGGCCATGCTCCCACCAGGGGCCCACAAAAATATCAAACGCTATTTTTCGCTCATCAACGATGCCTTGGATGCCCAAATAAGCGAGATCGGCAGTGCTCCGCAGCCCTCGTCGTCATCGGTAACTCCGGTAGGTGTCCGTCCCACCTCGCCACCGGACCCAGCTGCCGATGCTCTTCGCCTCAAGCTCTATTCCTTCGCGACCATCGCCGTGGAAAATCAGCGGTGCAGTTGTGAAGATGAGGGGATCAGTCCGCTGAACACTCTTGGTGTTCACTGGAAACACCATCACAACGCTTCGCCTGGTGCAGTACCAGCGGCATCGTTGGCAATTCACGAACAATTACACGCCGCGGCGCTCGACCCGCCGCAACCGTTTGGGCTCTACGACTTTAGAAAAAATCTCGGAAACCATGCCAAGGGAATGGGCGCCCTCTACCGCGGACGAGGCTTCGTTCAGCTCACCGGTTTCAGCAACTACAAGACGTACAGCCGTCTCGCCAAGGTTCCTCACCTCGTCATCCATCCTGAACTCGCCAGCAAACCGGCAAACGCAGCACGCATTCTCGCTGCTTACATCCTTCATCACCGGTCTCGCATCCTGGCCGCTTTGCATCGACGAGATTTCAAAGCGGCAAGACAAGTCGTCAACGGCAAAAGGGCTCTTGCATGGGACAAGATGGCCGCATCCTACCAAATCGGCGAAAAGCTCCTCTCGTGAAAGAGCAGCTCTATTTCGCAGCCATCGCCAGTTGCTGCTGATACTCTTCGTACGGGCCCTTGTGGTCAGTGATATGGAACTTGGTAGGCCCGCCTTCGAAGTGCCAGATGCGGGTGCCGGCCTCTTCGATCAGATCTTCATCATGCGTGACAAGAAAGACGGTGCCTTCGTATTTCTGAATTGCCTGATTGAGCGCATTGATGCTCTCAAGATCAAGGTGGTTCGTAGGTTCGTCGAAGACCAGCACATTCGGCTTCTGCAGCATGATCTTGCAGAAAAGCAATCGCGCAGCTTCGCCTCCCGAGAGAGCCTCAGTTTTTTTCAGTCCTTCTTCGCCGCGGAAGAGCATCTGCCCGAGAATGCCACGGATATCTTCTTTGGTGGCCTTGGGATCGAAGGTGTGCAACCACTCCGCGGCAGTCGTGCCCTTGGGAATGGTGCTGGTATGGTCTTGGGCGAAGTAGCCGATCTGCACCTCGTGGCCCCATTTCACAGTGCCGGAGTCGATCGCCGTCGTGTCAGACTCGTCGACTCCCGGCCCATTCGCGAGCAACGCCTTTAGCAGAGTGGTCTTGCCCTGTCCGTTACGGCCGATTAGAACGACCTTGTCTCCGCGTTGTACCGCAGCCGAAAAGTTGTTGATGACATGCTCTGTCTTGCCGTCGGGTTGCGTGTAGGACTTATTGACGTTCTCAAATTCGAGAACATTTTTGCCTGAGGGTCTCTCCATTTTGAAGGCGATGAAGGGACGAGCGATGTTAGATCGCGCGAGTTCGCTGGTCGCAAGGCGTTCGACCTCCTTTTTTCGGGAGTTCACCTGTGAGCTGCGCGTTCCGGCAGAGAAGCGTGCGATGAAGTCGTTAAGCTGGGCGATCTTCTTCTCGCGCTGCTCGTTTTGGCTCTCAATGCGGGCACGGATCGAGGTCTTCTGCAGGACCATCTCGTCGTAGCCGCCGGTATAGACGATGATGGTCTCATAGTCGATATCGGCCGTATGAGTGCAGACGTTGTTCAGGAAGTGGCGGTCGTGCGATATGGTGATGACGGTTCCGTTGTAACGATTGAGGAACTCTTCAAGCCAGTGGATCGACTCAAGATCAAGGTAGTTTGTGGGCTCGTCCAGAAGAAGAGCTTCAGGATTGCCGAAGAGGGCTTGGGCGAGGAGAACCCTAACCTTTTGACCGCCTTGCAGTTCGGACATCTTGCGTTCGTGAAGCTCATCGGGAATGTCGAGACCCTGCAATAGCACTGCGGCGTTGGCCTCGGCCTCATAACCGTCTTCGTCGCCGACGACACCTTCGAGTTCGCCCAAACGAGAGCCATCTTCGTCGGTAAGTTCCGGTTTTGCATAGATATGCTCGCGCTCTTCGAGCGCAGCCCAGAGGGCTTTGTTGCCCATAATGACGGTGTCGATGACGCGGTAGGCGTCGAATTCGTACTGGTCCTGCTTAAGGACACCGACTTTTTTTGGGCGGACGACGGTTCCTTTCTGGGCGTCGATCTCGCCTGTTAAAACCCTCATAAAAGTGGACTTACCGGCACCGTTGGGTCCAGTGAGGCCGTAGCGCCGCCCGGTTGTGAAGGTAACCGACACGTCCTCGAAGAGAAGCTTTGCGCCGTAGCGCATGGTGACATTGGAGACTGAAATCATAGCTTTCTCTCTATTTTATAGGTCTATTGCGTTGAATTGCCGTGAATGGGCAGGATTTCATCGGTTCCGCGTCGGTTAAATGCAAAATTCAAATTTTCTGTTTTTTGAGGGGATATTGCGATTTTCACAGACCAATGCGTGGTCGTTCGCGGGTACCTCAGCGCATTTTTGTGGTCGTAAATTGGGTGTCAGCTGGGTGTTTTTCGGCGGTCAAAACTTCCCTCTTTGTCAAAGTTTAATTTCAGAAGTTCCCATTGGGAAAATGGAAGTTCGGAACGAGGAGCCTGACTATTTCTCATTCGCGATCATCTCGCGGAGATCGGCGATGTGCTGCTTCATGCGGGCGATCTTGTCGGGCCAAGTCGTGGGGCCCTTGTATTCGACTCCGGCAGCGTACTCCCGTTCAGCTTCGGCGAGCCCCACGAGGGCATGCTCCAGTTGTTGTTCAAGTGTGGGGCCGGGCATAGGAGAAGGTTATCACTCCAGGGGGTGGAAAGGCTGAGTGGAATTCGACTGCCCAACCGCGTATGTCAGTTTTTTACGTGTCGTGCCGGAAATCGTAGAAGACTCGGATGAGGTTGCCGTCGAGGTCCGCGGCGATGAACTCCCGCAGCTTCCACGGTTTGTCTTCAGGCTCGGAGACGAGGGTCGCACGTGCTGCTTTCCACTCTGCGAAGAGTTCATCCACCTCGGCCTTACTTTCGAGATTGAGCCAGAAAAGGATGGGCCCCGTGTTGCCGTAGTGCTCCCGGAAGGAGTGACTGGTGAGAAACAATCTGCAGTTGCCCCTTGAAATGCCGGCAATGCCGCCTTCTTCGTCGCCCCAATTGAAGGTGAAGCCCAGCGTGTCGACATAGTAGGCCGCGGCTTTGTCGATGCTGGCGGCGGGGACCTCCGGAACTGGAGCGGGAAAGGTCATGGTTATCGGGTTCATCGTAGCACCATGCGGCACTGCCATCCGCCCCATCATCTGGCAGCCTACGTGGTGAGGAGTATAGATTCATTGAATCTGGAATCATCCGGGAGGGTTCTATGGCTCTTAGTTTTGCTGCAGATATCCGCCCGCTTTTTCGTGAGGAGGACCTTGAGTGTATAAAGCCCATGGAGGTCGATCTTTATGAGTACGCGTGGATATGTGTCCGCGCCAATGCGCAGAGCGTCTACGGTACGCTTGCCGACGGCTCGATGTCTCCGGATGCACCGTGGCCGCAGGATAAGAATTCGCTTTTCAAGAGCTGGATGGATGCGGGATACCCTGCGTAGTATCCCGGTTCGCTGTTACGGCTGCGATGGTTTTCGACTGGTGGTTAGTTCGCGCCAGTTGAAGTAGACGTCGGTGAAGAAGAGATAGCAGATGGAGAGGAAGAGCAGGTTGAGGGCGAAGGCGGTCGAGGACATGTTGAAGTATTGCGGGATGGGGTTGGGGATGCGGGTGATGAGGAAGTTAAGGGTGAAGACGTAGGAGCGGGTCATCCACTGACGATGCGCGGTGAGCTGGCGGTTACGCGCAGTGATGAAAGCGGCGAGGGTGCAGAGAAACCAGACGACCGACATCACCCCATTGGCGAACTGCATGACCCCGTCCGTGGTGCGGAATTCGAGATAGAAGGCGATGGGTGCGGCGATGGTGATGCAGATGACATAGACGCGACCCATGATGCGGTGGCGCTTGAGGTGGCGGGAACGGAACCGGGTGGAGAAGAGAAATGGGCCCAGGAGCATGGCCAGCAGACCAGCGGTGGCGTGGGGAATGAGGAAGAAGCGGTCGACGATGAGGCGACGGGTGTAGCCGTCGGGGTGAAAGACGAGGGGATATTCGGTGAAGATGAGGACGGAGATGGCGGCAAGCCCGATGGCGATCCAGAGTGCGGGTTTGGCGAGGTTTTTGCGGCGCGCAGGTGAGGCGGAGCGCGGAGAGGGGGTCACGGCGGAGGTCGTCATCGGGTGATCCGTTCTATGGCTTGGCGGCGAGTCAGATTGCGGTTGCGGGGATGCTCAAGGATAGTTTGGTTTTGGAGATTTGGGTAGGTTTTCTGGGGTTTGTTGGGCCATTGGACTGCTTGATATGGTGAAAATCATGAGGGGATGTGAGCATGGATGATGCGAAAGACAGTCTATTAAAGCGAATCTTCGAGCGGGCGAAGTTTGTACAGTCGCTTGGGATCGAGTTGATAGCGTTTGGCGATGGATGGTGTGAAACGAGGGTTGCTGTAACACCGGCTCTGGAACAACAGCATGGATATGTTCACGCAGGTGTGCTGATGACGCTTGCCGACCATACGTGCGGGGGCGCGGCGGCCACGATGGTGCCTGAAGGGCAGGACGTGATTACGGTAGAGAACAAGGTTTCCTTCCTGCGTCCGGGGATTGGGGCGATGGTCTATTGCCGAGGGGAGGTGTTGAGGGCGGGAAAGAGACTTATCTTTACCGAGGGGGTGGTGACAGTCGAACGCGATGGCGAGCGGGTGATAGTCGCTAAGGCCTCTAGTACGCTGGCTGTTATTTCCTAATGTCAGAGCCCAACTTTCTATGAGGTGTCTTCGATGAGATCCTCCATTGAGTGAAATGGGAAACAGATGAGCTTTCTCCGGATGGCAAACACTGACAGCAACCTCTTGGAAAAATGGAGCAGAGTCAGAAAAAATGGTTGAAATCTTCGTCAGGCAGTAGATTTTCAATCACGCTGCGGTGTCGGAGGCCGGTGGAGAGTTGGAAAGGGCCGATGGAGGGGCAGCGAATTCGGCGAGGAATGAGAGTTTTCGCCGATCGGCACCTGATTTTGTGGCTTTCCTTGTGCCACCCGCGCCGACCCGATTTATGGAGCAGACGAGTCTAACTTACCGTCAATGCCTTGCGACACGTTTTTATGACTTGGGGGTTGTCGATGAAACGATTTGTGTATTTCGCCATCCTTGCGTCAGCCGCATTTTGTTTTGGACAAACGGCACACGTTAGCCGGGATGAGGAGATGGTTCGGAAGTTTGTCGATGATTTTTCCGCCGCATTTAGCCAGAATGACGCCGCTGCGCTCGACCGGATGACGGCATCTGATTATACGTTTGTCACTCCAACGGGAACGATTCAGAACAAGGAAGAGCGGATGGCACCGATACGATCCGGCGATCTGAAATATGAGTATGCCAAATACGATGAGGTTCAAGTGAGAGTCTATGGGGGGATGGCGATTGTAACGGCACATGTCGCGGTCAAAAGTGAACTTAAAGGAACACCCCTCAATGGACAGTTCCGTTCTACCTTAACTTTGCTAAAGGTGAGAGGGATGTGGGAACTCGTTGCCTCACAGGCAAGTGCTATCAATTAATCGAATCGGTCCAGGAATGAATGGGCCGCCTGCCGAAGATCTCTCGAACAGCTGGCCGATGAGCCTAACCGCTCACTATGCATCTCTGTCTAATGTGGGCCTGACGAAGGAGAGCGGCACTCATGCTTCAGTGGGCCCTGCGTAAACACCCAACAGCTTGTCTGAGCGTATGCTTTGTCGTTCTTGCGCATGCATTTCACTTCAGAGTCTACGACTTTGGCGCTAACGTCGAATCGCGTGCTCTCTGCCAACTCGGCAGCCCGAAGATAAGATCCGCGCGAACTCCGAAGGAAAGCGACAGGAGACTGATACTTCCCGGCGAGACCGGTCTTATCGATTACGGCACCGTGCTTCGCACCACCTTTCGCGATCACCAACTCGTAAACCGGAAGCGTGCGTGTCTCCACGTGACTCTTGAGTTGAAAGCGATGGGTAACCAACGCCTCCATCATGACGCGGCGTTGCTCCGTGGTAAGCCTTGCCAGATCCGACTTTGCGCTGAAGTGGACACGCGCGATTTACCGAATGCTGATGCTGCTGCCGATGCCGGACCCTCGCTCTTCACTGCGGTACAGGAACAGCTGGGGCTCAAGTTGCAATCGGCTCAAGGGCCGGTGCAGGTGCTTGTCGTCGATCAGATTGAACAGCTTTCCGAGAACTGACCGGCAAATCGGACGGGTTTGCGCCTACTGCAAAATGCTTACATCTCGGAATCGAGATGGGCACACCTTTTAGGGAGTTGCTCCGATGTGTGCCATACCCCATCAATGAATCGAAGGTTAACCAAAGTGCGGCCCGATCTTCACTCGCCCGTGGTTCTACGAGGGCAACAGCTGACGTTGGAAGAGAGCGACGGCGATGAGCGAAATGACTGAAATCGTGGCGACGTTTGAGGACCAGGGTTGGATTTTGCATGGGCCACACGCCACCTGATACCACAGGCTCGAATAGTGCCTCTTGACATTGTTGTCGCCGGCCAGACATCATCTAGAAGAGATGCCGTAGTTCTGCGCCTCTCACGGTCTCGGTTGCCGCCAAGGCATAATTCCTTCCGAGCCAAAACAATCTTCAAAATTTGAATTGCGAATAGGAAGCGCGATGTGTTGCCTCATCACAGGCGATACGGGCCTTACCATCGGAAACCGCGGACCAACCCACTGAAAAGGAAAATACATTGATCCCCATGAACTCCGTCAACGCGATCCTCGATGCGCTCGCTTCACAGCAGCATGGCGAGACCTCGCTCATCGTCACAATCGAACCCGGTCTCATCCATGATGCGATGCACGCTCTCCGGGACTACAGAAAGCTGTTCGCTCCACTTATTTCCGGCGTGACTGATACGGCGCCGATCTACGCAGCCTACGAAAAGATGCGCGCCCGCGTAACGGCGCCAACTATTTTGCTGTTCGTTGCATGCCAGACCATCGAAGAGTTCCGTGAGGCGCTCGGTCGGATGCCGATTCGCCATTCTTCTGAGTGGCGCTCTCTTGACGACGATCACTTGGAATTCTTGCCCTGAGGTCTCTAAATTTTCGATCGATTTGTCAAATCGCGGTTTGCTGCCAAAGCTCCAATGGAGATGGTTGCCTGCCATCGTAGCTACTACAGCTAAAACTCCCAACCCACCAATGTGAGATAGAGGGGCAGCTATCGATACGACACCTACAATTAGCCATCGGCTTAGTCTGTCCACAGGCTTCTTTCGAGATGTGTGGTTTGGCTATTCGACGGTGACGGATTTCGCCAGGTTTCTGGGTTGATCTACGTCGCAGCCTCTTCTCACGGCGATGTGGTAGGCAAGGAGTTGGAGGGGGACTACTTCGAGGAGAGGGAGGAGTAGTTCCGGGGCCTGGGGGATGTAGATGGTTTGCTCAACGAGCTGGCCGATTTCGTGGTCGCCTTCGGTGGCGATGGCGATGACGCGGCCGCTGCGGGCGGTGACTTCCTGGATGTTGCTTAGAGTTTTTTCGTACTTGAGGACGCTGCCTGGATCGTTCGGGTCTTTGGTGGCGATGACGACTACGGGGAGGGTCTCGTCGATGAGGGCGTTGGGGCCGTGCTTCATCTCGCCGGCGGGGTAGCCTTCGGCGTGGATGTAGGAGATTTCTTTTAACTTGAGTGCGCCTTCGAGCGCGATGGGGTAGTGGATGCCACGTCCGAGGAAGAGGAAGTCGTCGGCGGTGTGGAAGAGGCGCGCGAGCTCTTCGCATTGGGTGGTGAGGGGGCGGCGGGCGCTGGTTCGACGGTCAGGACCGGTCCATGAAGCTGTGGGTTGAGAAGCAGGGCCCTCGACTGCGCTCGGGACGACCATTTTACTAGTGGTCCTGGTACTCCTGATGGCCGGGGCGGCGGCGCCTTCGGAGGTTCCGGTGGTGCCGTTGAGGTTGAGCATGGCGTCGAGCTTGCCGGGGATTTTGGAGAGCTCGTCAACTAGCTTGAGGGATTCGGCTTCGGTGATGGTGCCGCGGACCTGGGCGAAGTGGAGCGCGAGGATGAAAAGAGCGGTGAGCTGCGCAGTGAAGGCCTTGGTGGAGGCGACACCGATCTCGGGGCCGGCGTTGGTGGTCAGGGTGCCGTTGGCTTTGCGGGTGATGGCTGCACCGACGACGTTGCAGATGGCGAGGGTTTTGGAGCCTTTGGCGATGAGCTCGGCCTGGGCGGCGAGGGTGTCGGCGGTTTCACCGGACTGGGTTATGAGTAGGCCGATGGCGTGTGGGTCGGCGATGGGGTCGCGGTAGCGGTACTCGGAGGCGTAGTCGACCTCGACCGGGAGGCGGGCGAGGCGCTCGATCATGAACTTGCCGGCGAGGCCAGCATGCCAGGAGGTTCCGCAGGCGGCGATGGTGATCTGGGAGGCTTTGCGGATCTCGGTGTCGGTGATGTCGAGTTTTTCGAGGAAAACGTGGCCAGTGTCGAGTGAGACGCGACCGATCGTGGTGTCGCGAATGGCTCGGGGTTGCTCGTTAATTTCCTTGAGCATGAAGTGCTTGTAGCCGGCTTTTTCGGCCTGGATGGGGTCCCAGGTGATGCGCTGAACTTTGAGGGGGATGGGCGCGCCTTCGAAGTCGGTGAGGGTGACGCCTTCGTTGGTGAGGACGGCGAGTTCGCCGTCGGCGAGGAAGTGGATGTTGCGGGTGTGGTGAAGGATGCCGGGGACGTCGGAGGCGAGGAAGAACTCTCCGTCGCCGATGCCGATCACGGCGGGCGGACCCATGCGGGCAGCGACGAGCTTGTTGGGCTCGTAGGCGGAGAGGACGCCGATGGCGAAGGCTCCGGTGATCCGCTTCACGGCGCGGCGGACGGCTTCTTCCAACGGAATGGTGGACTTTTTGAGAGTTAGAACAGCTTCGGCAGTGTTGGCTTCGGGCGCGGCTTTGCCGTTGGGCTTGGTGTGGGCGGCCATGTCGAGTTCGTCTTCGATGAGGTGGGCTATGATCTCGGTGTCGGTCTCGGAGACAAACTTGTGACCCTTGGCGATGAGGGCGTTTTTGAGGCCGAGATAGTTTTCGACGATGCCGTTGTGAACGACGACGAGCGTGCCGCTGCCGTCACGGTGCGGGTGGGCGTTTTCTTCAGTGGGACGGCCGTGGGTGGCCCAACGTGTGTGTCCGATGCCGAAGGAGCCGTGAATGGGCGAGTCGGAGATGGCGACTTCGAGGTTGCGAAGCTTGCCGGGGGCTCGGCGGAGGGCGAGGCCTTCGGGGCCACCGGCGACAGCGATGCCGGCGGAGTCGTAGCCGCGGTATTCGAGGCGGCGAAGACCTTCAATGATGACGGGGACGACGGGCTGAGGTCCGATGTAGCCAACGATTCCACACATGGATTGAGTTTAGTTGGTTATGGGGATTTTTGTGGTGGGACTTTTGGGTTATGGAGTATGAGTTGAGTTTCAGCCGTGGGATCAATGGGTTGCGACGGAGGAAGCAGACGCCGGCACGAGGAGGATTGAGAGCATCGCCATCAGCCAGAGCGGGAAAGAGAGATCGAAGGGGAGCGCATCGGCGATTCCATGAAGGATGGCGAAGATAAGAAGAGTGGCGGCGAGGGTTTTGAGGCGCGAGGAGGGAGCGCGCCGGATCTGACGGAAGATGGACCAGTAGATTGCGATGACCAGGATTATACCGAGAGTTCCAAGGGCGAAGAACTGCTGGAGAAACTCGTTGTGGGCGTGGGTCGCCTCAAAGATACCGAAGGGCGGGATGACGAATCGGTAGGCGTAGAAGCCATAGCCGAAGAGAGGCTTCTTGACTGCATATTCCCACGTGGTGGCCCAGATGGTGGTGCGGCCGGTGAGGGCGGAGGCGCCGACGCTCTCGGTGTAAAGATCAACGTATTTTGCGAGAACGCCGGAGAGCGTAGCGACAATTGCGATTCCTGCGAAGGCGATTTTGATTCTTGTGGCTCGGCTGAGAGTCCTGTCTCTGAAGAGATAGAACGTCATTGCAATGAGAAAGGCCACAAAGGAGGTTTTGCTGATGCTACGGATAAGCGTAAGGGTGAGCCATGCAACTGGCCATCGCCACATTGTGTTTTCGCCGGCGAGATAAAAGGCCATCAATGTGCCGAGAACGCAGATCATGCCGATGTTATTGGGGTAAAAGAAGACGTCGTCACCGAGACGGAGGTGGGGCATTGTAGGAAGGATCCAGGCTACCAGGGCGACGGCGGATCCTCCCCAGACGAAACCTTTCATGATGCTGGCTGCGCGATCTTGTGCGGACTCGTCACGCAGGACGAACCAGATGGTAGCTACGTCGGCCACCCAAGCGGCCCAGAAGCTGAGCGCGGCATCGAGAGGACCGGCGGTCCAGAAGAGACTGATGAGGTTGAGTGCGAGAAAGGCGGTGATCCAGCGGAGAGTGGGAGTTCGAAACGAAGAAGAGGGGATGGAAGGAATGCGACCTATATTGAACAATACCGCTGCTATGAGCAGAGAGAAGCTGAGGGCAACAGTGACGATGGAGCCGATCTGCGGCTCATCCTGAAACCAGAGGATGGTGAGGCAGGCGCGGAAAGCGAAGATGAAACCAATTATTGCGGGAAGAAGCGAAAAGCCGCTCCGGCGTGTGGCCGTGGTTGCGGTCGTTGGGTTGTGGAGCGTGGTCGTCATGGAGTGCCTGAGGCGGAATGTGAGGGCTTGTTTGGGGCAATAGTTGCAACAAGCAAGGGTGCACTGATGTGAGTTTATTGTTTGCGGGGTGGAGGCGTGCTGCGAAGCGCACGGCGTTTCGAACTTTTTACAAGCGCGAGACAAGAGCGCGACAGTTGATAGGTTATCGGCAGGATGAACAGGGTTTTACGGGGAATTCACTGGTAGTTGCGATGATCGGTGTAGTGTAGGGAAAAGTGAGTTTGCCGGACGCAATTGTGCACATACTGGTGATCAACAGCGGGTCTTCTTCGATCAAATTTTCTCTGTTTGAGACAGAGGAGGATGAGCCTCGTTCGTTGGCTGAGGGTGAAGTAACGGGAATTGGTGGCGCGACGGGGAAGTTTAAATTCCGCCATGCGGATGGGCGGGATTTGAGCGGCGGACGCACAGAGGTGAAGGCAGGGTCGTCGGTGGAGGCGATTGGGTTGGTGGTCGAGGCGGTAAGTGGTCACGAGTTGCCGAAGTTTCAGTCGGTGGGCTATCGAGTGGTTCATCCGGGGCCGAAGCTGAAGGGGCATCAGCGAATCGATGAGGCGGTGATGAAGGATCTGGATGAGGCGGTTGAGTTTGCACCACTACATGATCCGGCGGTGATTGGTGTAATCCGGG
Organism: Edaphobacter sp.; assembly: GCA_035570955.1. GTDB lineage: Bacteria > Acidobacteriota > Terriglobia > Terriglobales > Acidobacteriaceae > Edaphobacter. Next base: position 20,658 of record DATMKY010000061.1, read on the forward strand.
AGCTGAAGAGGCGGTTTCCGCATGTGGAGCACTATGCGTGCTTTGATACGGTATTTCACGAGACGATGCCGGAGGCAGCGACGACGTATCCGGTGCCGGTGGAGTTTCGTGAGCGTGGGGTGCGACGGTACGGCTTTCATGGGCTGAGTTGTGAGTCGATTGTGCGGCAGTTGCGCGCTGTGGCGGGGATGGAATTTCCGCGGCGGATGGTGATTGCGCATCTGGGCAGTGGATGCAGTGTGACCGCTTTGGCAGATGGATTGTCGGTGGATACGACGATGGGACTGACGCCGACGGGTGGAGTGGTGATGGGGACGCGGCCGGGGGATCTGGATCCGGGGCTGGTTCTGTTTCTGTTGCGGGAGATGAAGGGCGACGCGGCGAGTGCACTTGAGTCGATGATGAACCATGAGTCGGGGATGGTGGCATTGTCGGGGTTGCCAAATGATATGAGGTCGGTGCGAGAGGCGGCGGCTAAGGGAGACGCGAAGGCGACACTGGCGGTGGAGATTTTTACGCGGAGCGTGAAAAAGGCGGTGGGCGGGTTTGTTGCGCTAATGGGTGGGGTGGATGCGGTGGTCTTCGCAGGGGGGATTGGAGAACATGATGCGCAGTCGCGGGTGGAGATTCTTCGTGGGCTGGAGAGTTTTGGGATTTCCGTGAATTCTGCACGGAATGAGGATTCGAGCGATGCCATTCGGCGCATTAGTGCATCAGATTCAGTACCGATCGTGCTTGTGGTTCCGGCAAAAGAAGACTGGATGATTGCAATTCATGTGGAACACATGATGCGTTCGCGCAATTAGTTTTGTTTTGGTTACAAATTCGGGGCGCGGTTCTTATTTCATTTCACTTTCTGAAAATGGAGCGGATATGAGGAACATGGCTAAGGTATCCACCAAAGAATCTCCTAAAGACTCAACAGGAAAAGTTCAGGTCCAAGGGCTAACCGCGGACGAGTTGCGAAAGATGGATGCTTACTGGCGGGCTTGTAATTATCTGTCTGCGGGGATGCTTTATCTGTGTGAGAATCCGTTGCTGAGGAGGCCGCTAAAGCCGGAGCATATTAAGAATCGGTTGTTAGGTCATTGGGGATCGGACCCCGGGCAGTCTTTTACGTGGGTTCATTTGAATCGGCTGATTAAGAAATTTGACCTGGATGTAATTTTTCTTTCGGGCCCGGGGCATGGAGCTCCGGCAACGCTGTCGAATTGTTATCTCGAAGGTGTGTATTCGGAGGTGTATCCCGATAAGAGCGAGGATGAGGTTGGGATGCAGAAGTTTTTTAAGCAATTTTCGTTTCCGGGTGGGATCGGAAGCCATTGCACGCCAGAGACGCCGGGGTCGATTCATGAAGGGGGCGAACTTGGGTATAGCTTGTCGCATGGATTTGGTGCGGCGTTTGATAATCCGGACTTGATTGTGACGGTGATGGTGGGCGATGGCGAAGCGGAGACGGGACCGCTGGCTACAAGCTGGCATGCAAATAAGTTTTTGAATCCGGTGCGCGATGGAGCGGTGTTGCCGGTGCTGCATTTGAATGGGTACAAGATTGCGAATCCAACGGTGCTGGCGCGGATTTCCGAGGAGGAGCTGGATTGGTTGCTGAAAGGGTATGGATGGAAGCCTTATGTAGTTGCAGGGGATGATCCAGCGAAAATGCACAAATTGATGGCGGAGGTGATGGAGCGGTGTGTGCTGGAGATTCGCGAGATTCAGGCGAAGGCGCGGAAGGGAAGTGCAGAAAAAGCGGAGCGACCGAGGTGGCCGATGATAGTTCTGCGTTCGCCGAAGGGATGGACGGGGCCGAAGGAAGTTGATGGACACAAAGTAGAAGGATTCTGGCGGGCGCACCAGATTCCACTGCCGGAGGTGAAGACGAACCCGAAGCATTTGAAGCAGCTGGACCAGTGGTTGAAGAGCTATGAGCCGGAGAAGTTGTTCGACAAGCAAGGGCGCCTGATTGAGGAGTTGCGCCAAATGGCTCCGAAGGGGACGAAGAGGATTACAGCGAATCCACATGCGAATGGCGGGTTGCTGCGGAAGCCGCTGCAGATGCCGGATTTTCGGAAGTATGCGGTCGAGGTAAAGAAGCCGGGGCAGGTTGAGGTGTCGTCGACGTATGTACTGGGTGGTTTTTTGCGCGATGTGATGAAGAAGAACATGACAAGCTTCCGAGTGTTTGGGCCGGATGAGACGGCTTCGAATCGGCTCCAGGTGATTTATGAGGCAAGCGAGAAGACGTGGGTGTCGAAGATTCTGCCGGAGGATGCAGATGGGACGGATATCGCTCCGGATGGACGTGTGATGGAGATGCTGAGCGAGCACACGCTAGAGGGTTGGTTTGAAGGCTATGTGCTGACGGGGCGGCATGGATTCTTGTCGAGCTATGAGGCGTTTGTGCACATCATCGACTCGATGTTCAACCAGCATGCGAAGTGGCTGGAGAAAAGCAAGCTGGAGCTGCGGTGGAGAGCGCCGATCTCGTCGATCAATCTATTGATCACTTCGCTGGTGTGGCGCCAGGACCATAACGGATTTACGCACCAGGACCCGGGGTTTGTGGATGTGGTATCGAATAAGAGCCCAGCGGTGACGCGGATTTATCTGCCGCCAGATGCGAATTGTTTGTTGAGTGTGGCGGATCACTGTCTGCGCAGTACGAATTATGTGAATGTGATTGTGGCGGACAAGGCTCCGCATCTGCAGTATTTGAATATGGATGAGGCGGTTAAGCATTGCACGAAGGGGATCGGGATATGGGATTTTGCTAGTACGGATGCGGGAGTGGAGCCGGATGTCGTGATGGCGTGTGCCGGGGATATTCCTACGGCAGAGGCGCTGGCGGCGGTGGCAATTCTACGCGAGCATTGCACGGATCTAAAGATAAGGTTTGTGAATGTGGTGGATCTTTTCCGGTTGATGCCGGAGTCGGAGCATCCGCATGGTTTGTCGGAGCGGGAGTTCGACAGTTTGTTCACGCTGGACCGGCCCGTGATCTTTAATTTCCACGCTTATCCTTCGCTGATTCACAAGTTCACTTACCGGCGGAAGAATCATGACAACATCCATGTGCGCGGGTACAAGGAGATGGGTAATATCAACACGCCACTGGAGCTGGCGATTCTGAATCAGATCGACCGGTTTAACCTTGCGATTGATGTGATCGACCGGGTGCCGAAGCTGCAATCAACGGCTGCGCATTTAAAGGAGTGGCTGAAGAGCCAGATTATCGAGAGTGTGAACTACTCCCATGAGAACGGGATTGACCGCAAGGAGATCAGGGATTGGAAGTGGCCGGTGAAGGCGTAGTTAAGACTACGAATGGGAGGAAAAGCTAACTTCGAATGCTAACTGTGGCCCAGGGATTTCGGTCTAATCGACAATGTTTAAAGATTTCCTTCCATGCTAAAAGTGGTTAGGCGCTCGGAATCTTTAAGAGACAAGGTTTTGTTTTTCGCTGGTGTTTTGGCTGCGGTGTCATTGGCGTATGGACAAAACGCAACAGGCTCCGGAGAGTCCGTAGACGGCGACGATCAAGCCAAGCAGTCTGACTACGGAAACCGACGGGATGGAGTCAGACGGTCACCGCCTGACGATACGTAACGGCAGGGTCGCGTATCTAATTACATTTTCCTACGATGTTCCGTGGAGACAGCTTGTTGGTGGCCCGGAATGGGCAACAACTGATAGGTACGACGTCGTTGCGGTCGCGTCAGAGAAGGCCGATGCCCAAGAGGTGAAGAGCATGAGGCGGAGGTTGCTGGGGGAGCGGTTCGGACTTGGTTTTCATCGTGAGAAGCGGAGGCTGCCAGCGTATGAGCTCTTGGTGGATAAGGGTGGCCCAAAGATGGAAACGAGCGCGTCTGATACGCACGGCTCTGGTTTCCAAGGTCGCGGAATGGGACAGCTGACGGTAACAAACGGACGTATGCCGGGATTCGCGAAGTGGCTTAACTCTGTCATTCTTGACCGGCCAGTGATTTGATCAGACCGGGCTTACAGAAAAGTACAACTTCACGCTTAACTGGGCGCCCGATGAGTCGCAATATATGGGGAGTGAGAGTAAGGGTGGTGCCACCAACCAGTGGCGCGAGCTCGCTGCCGAGTTCTTTCGCGGCGATTAAGGAGCAGATCGGATGAGCCCGACGACGGTGGATGTCGACGCGCTCGTTATCGACCACGTGGAGAGGCCTTCAGAGAACCAATGCGCTTCCCGACAGACGGCGCACCAAAGAATGAGTATTATTTTTTCGCGGCGAAGCCCTACTGAATCGGTGGGTAGGACGCATCCGACGTTGCGAGGCGGGCGAAGACATTCTCGACGACGCGGTTGCAACGCTCGCCCATGAATGGGAAGACTTCTTTGACGCCGGAGCCGAGGCGTTCAAACAGCCAACTGCGAATCATTCCGTGGCCGCGATGAAGGCGGACTTTGACGTTCTCTTCGGTAATGTCGAGGGCCTCGGCGGTTTCGGTGGTGCTGAGTTCTTCGATGTCGCGGAGCATGATGACGGTTCGATAGTGTTCAGGCAGGCTCAGGACGGCTTCTTCGAGGAGATCCCGGAGTTGAGCGCCGGATGCGCTTTGTTCGGGGTCTGGAGATTTTGACGTCATCTGCATGGATCGGTCTCCGTCAGGGTCGTTATCATCGAGACGCTCGTTGCGATTGCGACTGCGAAGGCGGCCTAGGGCCTCATGGACGGCGATGCGCGTGAGCCAAGTGGAAAAAGCTGAACGTCCGGCGAACTGGTCGAGATGCTCGAAGGCGCGGACATAGGCATCCTGCAGGACGTCTTCAGCCTCGCCGTCGTTGCGGAGTATGGCGCGAGCCACTCGGTAGAGACGCTGGTTGTAACGGCGCATGATTACTTCGTAAAATGCGGTTTCGCCGCCGCGGACGCGTGCGACAATTTCTTCGTCCGTCAGGGCCTCGGATTTGGTTATTGCTGCGACTTGTTCCATCGATGGTTCTTATTGAAGAGAGTGTCCAGCGAAGAAAAGGTTACAAATCGGCTCCTGAGTCTGGACTGGGTGCAGGGCCGGGGGTAGGATTTCTGAGTCGGCTATGAACTGCCTTTCATTCGATGCTTTCGGTGTAACCGATCTTCGTTTCGACACTCTCTTCGGTGAGAGGGAAGAGATGAAGACATTTGATCATCGGTTAAATGATAGCTGGTGGGCACTTCGGATTGCTCTTGGCCTGACGCCCATCGTTGCCGGAGTCGACAAGTATTTTAATAAGCTGGCGGATTGGGGGATGTATCTGACCCCCTATGCCACGAAGGTAACTCCGGTGAGCGTGCCGACGTTCATGCACCTGGTTGGGTTTATCGAGATTGTTGCCGGAGTGATCGTACTGAGCCGATGGACCAGAATCGGTAGCTATATTGTGATGGCTTGGCTGATTGCGATTGCAGTGAATTTGTTTACCACCGGCATGTTTTACGATCTTGCGGTTCGGGATCTGGAAATCGCGGTTGGCGCGTTTGCGCTGTCGCAGCTTACAGTAGTTCGTGAGGAATCCACACTGACGACGAAAGAACAAGGCGTCGTTGCGAGTTCAAATTTTGTTAAAACACGGTAATTGAATACTTTACAACGAAACGGAGAATGACGATGAAAATGCTCGCTTCTATTCTGGCGCTCGGCTTGATGGTCTCGCCCGCGCTGGCTGCTACCTTCAACGATGTCTCGATTCTTGATGTGGCCTGCTCGAAGAAATCGGCTGCGGATGCGGATTCGCACACTCGTGACTGTGCGTTGATGTGTAAGGACAGTGGTTTCGGGATTGTGACCGCAGACAAGAAGTTTCTGAAGTTTGACGCGAGTGGAAATGCGAAGATGCTGGAGCAGTTGAAAGCATCGGGCAAGAGTGACCATCTGCGGGTGAACGTGACCGGCGATGTGAAGGGCGATACGATCGCAGTGACCTCGGTTAAGCTGCTGTAGCGATTTGAGTGATGGGGCCGGGGCGACGGGTGTCGTCCCGGTTTTTTCTTGCTTCGGTGCGTTTTAGCGGCTGACCGAGGGTAGCGGTGACAGGTAGAGCATGTTCTGTCACCTGCTTGGGATAGGATGGGTGCCTGATCCTAATACTGCCTTAAGAAGCGAGTGACTTTCTTGAAGAAGATGGTGCGAAGGGCGTCTTTTTTTCGCGTGATGCGGTTTATTGCGCTTGTCTTGTTAATAGCGGGGAGCGCATGGGCGCAGGATACTGAGGCTGAACCGCATGTGATTCTCGTGATGACGGATGGATTGCGATGGCAGGAGGTCTTTCGCGGCGCGGATGAACGTTTGTTGGTGCCGAAGCGATATTTTGATGGGCGAGATGTAAAGGAGTTGCGCGAGAGATATCTGGCGTCGAGTGCGGTCGAACGGCGGGAGCGGCTGATGCCTTTTCTGTGGAAGACGATTGTTTCGCAAGGGCAGATCTATGGGGACCGGGACGCTCATTCGGAAGCCTTTGTGACGAATGGGTTCAATTTTTCGTATCCCGGTTATAGCGAGACACTGACGGGGCATGGCGATCCAAGGATTAATTCCAATGACAATGTGCCGAATCCAAATGTGACCGTGTTGGAGTGGCTGAACAAGCAACCAGGTTTTGAGGGGCGTGTTGCAGCGTTTGGCGCTTGGTATGTGATTGGCGCGGTTGTCAATGCCGGAAAGTGCGGATTCACAGTGAATGCCGGGTATGAGCCATTGATGATGACGCCAATGACTCCGCAGATGGAGAGACTGAACGGGTGGAAGGCCGATACACCGCAGGTTTGGGATGGCGAGCCGTTCGATGCTCCGGTTTTTAATACGGCGATGGAGTACATCAGGGAAAAGAAGCCACGGGTGATGTTTCTGTCCCTGGGTGAGACGGATGAGTGGGCTCATGCAGGGAACTATGGAGAGTATTTGAACTCGGCGCATCGGGTGGATGGGTATCTCGAGAAGCTATGGACTGCGCTACAGGCCATGCCGGAGTACAAGGGAAATACAACGCTGATCTTTCTAACCGATCATGGACGTGGGAGTGGAGCGGAAGACTGGACTTCGCATGGGCAGAAGATTCCGGACTCGAAATACATCTTTATGGGGTACATGGGGCCGAAGACACCGGTGATGGGTGAACGTGCGGATGTTCCGGCAGTGACGCAGAGCGAGGTGGCCGCGACGCTGGCTAAGTTCCTGGGGTTGGACTGGAATGCGGCGGACCCCAAAGCTGGATTGCCTGTTGCGGCTGCGTTGAAGTGATTTAGAGAGCGAAGGAACATCGCGCTAGTTACTCGAAAGAGTGCTTGCACAAGTACGAGGGCGATGGGATACTCGTGTAATTTCTGAGTAGTCGATATGGGAACGATGAACGTGAAGGTTGGGCTCTGTTTTCTTTTTCTGATTTCTGCTTTAGGTGCGGTGGGGCAACAACAACCAGAGTTACAGCGACGGGACCAACAAGTGAAGCCCGTGACGTTGCCCGTTCTGCCGGCGTCGAAGGTTCCGGAGAAGCTTGAGCCAGCGCGAACGGCGAATGCAAACGCTTTGTACCAGTCATTACGAACACGGACGGCAAATGGTCCCGCGTTTAGCGTGAAGAATCTTTCGCTGAAACGGGATGCGGGAGTGTTTACGTTTAGCGGTGGGACGTTCTACCTCTACGGCGAAGTTGGTGGGATGGTGACGGGCGCGGTGTTTTTGGGGAATGGGACACTGCATTTGGAGCCTCCATCGGCGATGGAGCGTAAGCAACTGAAGATTGTGATGAAGACGGAGGTGCTGGACCAACCTTTCACTAGCGCTGTGTTTGAGTTTACGGATGGGACGGCAGCAGAACTGAAGAAGGCGGCGGTGTTGGACGCCGTGTCCTCAGGGAATGCAGTCTCGCAGGTGCAGGATGCGCAGACATTGTTTCGCAAGAACCTGAAGGATGACGTGGAAGCGAGACTACTTGAAGATGTCGTGAGACCGGGTGGAGGGCATTTTTTTTTAGCGGACTTGAAGGGGCCGATGTTTTCGAAGCGGGTGATTTATATGGTCGATCCGCATGGGGCAATCGGAGTGGAACCAGAGGAGGTCGGACTGTTGACTTCGAGCGATGATGGCTATGACGTGACGCTGGGGTTTCGTTCGGAGGAGCAGCGCGCAGCGGGTCAAATCGTGGCTAACACTATGTTTGGTATACCGCAGCAGACAATCGATTTGACGATCGAAAAGAACGGGAAGATGACGGCGACTGTGGTTTCTGCCGTGACCGCTGAAGGATGGGATGCAGGTTGTGCCACTGATGCTGGCTCCTAAGCTGCGGGTGAGCGGCGTCTGGGGGCCGAGTGGTGAGGCGCTGGATTTTATTCAGGAAGATAAGGACCGCGACGCGGACTTCGCAGTGCTGTTGCAAAAGCCGCTGAAGCGAGGGGAGACGATTCAGATTACGGCGAAGTATTCAGGGAAAGATGTAGTTCTGGACATGGGTAATGGGAACTACTACCTGACTTCGCGAGAGAGCTGGTATCCGAATGTGCGCGCATCGCTTGGCAACTACGCGCAGTATCACATGACATTCCATACGCCGAAGAATGTGCAGGTGGTCGCGACTGGAGACCGTGTGACGGAGAAAGAGCAGGGGCAGGAGAAGATCAGCGAATGGCAGACGCTGACTCCCATTGCGGTGGCGGGATTCAATTTGGGCGAGTTCAGGAGCGATCAGAGCGAGCGGAATAAGAATGTGCAGGTTGTGACTTATGCGAATACGGAGCTCGCGAACCGCTTCTCCGGCCTGGTCGACGAGCCGGGTATGGCGCTCGGGAGTTTGACGACGACTGGGATGCTCAGGCAAGCGACTTCGGAGGGAGATGCGGCGATCCAGATTTATACAGATTACTTTGGCCCGCTGCCGTATGACCATGTCTCGCTGACGCAGCAGACAGCATGCAATTACGGACAGAGCTGGCCAACGCTGGTGTATCTGCCAATCTGTTATTTCTGGGACGATACGATCAAGCACCAGTTGGGATTGCTGGACCATGATTCAAGTTATTGGAAGGTAGTGACGGCACATGAGGTGGCGCACCAGTGGTGGGGACAGACTGTGGGATTTTCCAGCTATCGCGACCAGTGGATGAGCGAAGGTTTTGCTGATTTTTCCGCTGCTGTGTTTCTGATGGAGACCCGCAAGGACCAAAAGGAGTACCGGGATTTCTGGGCATTGTTGCGGAAACGGCTGCTTGAAAAGAATGCACAGGGCATGCGGCCCGTCGACGTGGGCCCAGTAGTGATGGGCACGCGCGTGAGCACTTCACGTTCCGGGGGCGATGTGTATCAGATGCTGATCTATCCGAAGGGTGCCTACATTCTGCACATGCTCGAGATGCTGTTTTGGACCAAACAGTATGGCGAGGCTCCTTTCAAGGCAGCGATGCATGACTTTGTGAAGAGCTATCAAAATAAACCAGCGACGACGGAGGATTTCAAGGCAGTAATGGAAAGAAATATGCCGCCATGGGTGGATATCGAGAAGAATCACAAACTGGACTGGTTCTTCAACGCTTATGTTTATGGAACGGAGATTCCGAAGTACACGATGACGTCGACGTTTGAAAAGAAAGGGGACGAGACGATCGCGCATTTTTCCCTGACACAGGCGGGCGTGTCAGACAGCTTTACGATGTTGGTGCCGGTGTACCTGGAATTCGCAGACAAACGCGCCACCCTGATTGGAAAAGCGACGCTGAAAGGATCGTTTACGCTCGAGCAGACGGTGAATCTAGGCAAGCTTCCGAGTGAACCGAAGCGCATGGTCGCGAATTACAACTTTGATATTTTGAGCGACTAAAGGGGGATGATTCAAAGAGCACCTGGAGGCTCAGGCTCCTCCCCGGCGGAGTTCTTTCGTTTTGAGGACGATGAGGTACTCGTAGATGGATTGCAGGGTGGCGTAGGTCATGCCGGCGGCGCCGTCGAGGATGGCCCCGCGGGCGAAGACCATGTAAAGCCACTTGAGCAGAGGGCGGCCGGGGAGGCGGTAGAAGAGGGCTTTCTGGTGGAGGCGGCGGGTGTGGAAGTCTGGGCCGGTCAAAGCGGTCTTCAGGGAGGGATTTTGCAGTCCCCGATTGCGAACGATCAGCTCGGCTTCCATAGTGGAGTAGAGGTTGTGCTTTGTGACCCAGTGAGCGACGCCCTTGGAGAAGGGAAAGTGATTGAGCGGGTAGCTTAGGCCCGCAACTCCGCCGTCGACTTCGAGAACTTCGTTGATGGCGCGAGTGTAGTGGGCGCGTCCGGGTCGGACGAGGCGGATGTAAAACGGTGAGATCTGGGCGTGTTTGAGCCAGGTGCCGAAGAGAAAGTCGCGGCGGCGGAGGCGGAAAGCGGTGGTTTCGGCAGGCACGGCGAGAACAAGTTGCTGCATCTCCCGAGAAAGGTCGGGAGTGGGACGCTCGTCTGCGTCGAGAAGGAAGACCCACGGATATTTGAAGGGAACAGAGGTGAGCGCGGCGTTGCGGTGGGTTGCGTAGTCGTCGAAGGGACGGATGTAGGTGTGTGCGCCTGCGGCCTTGGCGATTTCGAGGGTGGAGTCTGTGGATTGAGAGTCGAAGACGTGGACGTCGTCGGACCAGGAGACGCTGGCGAGACAGCCGGGCAGGTCGCGCTCCTCGTTGCGGGTGAGGATGAGGACGGAGATCATCTGCTGGTTATCGTATCGCGAGGGTCTCCGATTGCGGAGGTTTGAGAGATCAAAAGCAGACGATGCGCCCTTTCGATAAACTGGCGACAGACGTTCGGAACGAAAGCCATTTCTTTTTCGTAGTTCAGAGGAAGATGAGCCCATCCAGATCACCGTCGAATGTTGTTGCCGATCGCAGACTGCCGCGGATTACTCCTTTTGGAGAGACTACGGATGGGCTGATGCTGCAACTTCGTTCGGATCCTGCCGGTGTACTGGATGTTCCCGAGTTACAGAGTGTGCTCGTTGCGATCCATGTAGGACCTGCGGCAAAGATCTCCTGCCGCAGGGGCGGTGAAAGGCATTCGGGTTCGGCGGTGCATGGCGATATCGACATCATTCCTGCTCGAATTTCGGCGCGGTGGGAAATTCACGACCAGAACGATACCGCGCTGATTCTTGGGATTCCGCCTTCGTTGCTGGACACGGTTGCGGAGGAGCAGGGCTTCGATTCGCGGCGCGTGGAGATTCGAAACCGCTTCCAAATTCGCGATGCGCAGCTGGAGAATATCTGCTGGGCTTTGAAGGCGGAGATGGAATCCAACTATCCATCTGGGCGACTGTACGTGAACAGTCTGGGTGTATCGGTAGCGTCCCGTCTGATTTCCACCTATAGTTCTGTGGCGTTGCGCCCGATTGCGCAGAGCGGTGGCCTTGGTGGGCGGAGATATAAACAGACGCTCGCTTATATCGAAGATCATCTTTCGGAGGACTTATCCCTGACTCGCATTGCATCGGTCAGTGGAGTTAGTCCGTCGCACTTCAAGACGCTCTTTCGCGAATCCGCGGGCGTGCCGTTGCATCAGTATGTTGTTCAACGGCGGATTGAACGGGCGAAGGACCTGCTTATGCAAGGCAAGTTGTCGATCGCCGAAATTGCACTTGCAACCGGCTTTTCGCATCAAAGCCACCTCGCGCGTCATATGCGCCGTTCGGCGGGTCTGTCGCCGCGGGCGATGAAGCGTCTGTTCGTGGACAATCCCAAACTACCGTTCAAGTAGCGATTCCCCAAAAAACACATGTTCGTGTTTCTCCTCCGAATGTGTTCTTTCACGTCCGATTGTGCGCGACGCTTCGCGTGCTTCATAACGACAATCAACACAGGACAAAACAAACAATGGGAGAAGAAGGATGACACGAAGGGATTTTCTTTATGGTTCTTCAGCAGTGGCAAGTGCGACGTTTCTGCCTGAGAACAACGGACATCCGAGGCCTTCGGATACGAAGCTGGTGGATGCGAAGTCGTTTCAGGCTTCGCGGAAGTTTGCCAGTCTTTCGATGGGTCGGATTGCCTACATCGAGCGTGGGCATGGCCTGGCTGCGTTGTTCGTTCATGGCTATCCATTGAATGGATTCCAGTGGCGCGGGGTTTTCGACGAGCTTCAGGGACACCGAAGATGCATCGCTCCCGACGCGATGGGTCTGGGCTATACGGAGACTCCGGAGGGACAGGAGATTTCACCGGGAACGCAGGTGGAGATGCTGGCTTTGCTGCTCGACTCGCTGCAAATTGATACCGTCGACCTTGTTGGGAACGATAGCGGAGGACTGGTCTCGCAGCTTTTTGTCGCGAAGTATCCGCATCGAGTACGAACCCTGCTGCTGACGAACTGCGATGTGGATGAAGACAATCCTCCGGCGTCGTTTCTGCCTCTCATCGAGTTGGCTAAGAACGGAACGCTTGCGGATCGGTTTGTAGTTTCGCAATTGAGCGACAAACAGCTCGCCCGATCTGAGAGGGGGCTGGGAGGCGCGTATTCCTATCCGGAGAAACTTTCCGATGAGACGATCGAAGTCTATCTTCGGCCGCTGGTCGCGACGCCTCTCAGGAAATCTCAGCTCAACCGGTACACAGTCTCGCTGGGAGTGAATGAGCTTGTTGCGGTTCGCGAGGATTTGCGTCGCTGGAGGGGGCCTGCACGGATCGTCTGGGGACTTAAGGACACGATTTTTTCTGTGGCTTCGGCGGAATGGTTGGATCGGACGCTGCCGGGCTCTCGGGGAGTCCGGAGAATCGCCGGGGCAAATCTCTTCTTTCCTGAGGAGATGCCGGATGTGATTGCGGAAGAGGCACTCGCGCTTTGGGGCATTGCGCCATTGCCTCCGAAGCAACAGGCCACCGTGTCGTCAAAGGCGCTTTGGGACATATAGTCCGACGCGGAAATCGTATTAGAAGCGTATGACCATTCCGGAGGTGATGCTTTGGGGATGGCGTGTCACGCCGAGGTCGTCGATGCCTGCACCGCTATAGCTGTAGTCGACGCGCCAGTCGGTGTGGGGAAAGATGGTGGTGTCGAGACCTGCGACCCAGCGGTAGGTTCCGCTGGTGATGGTTCTGGGTGCTCCGTCGGTAAAATTGTAATTCGAGACGCCACCGACGACTTCGACATAGGGTTTAAGGGGGAGATAGGGGAGAGCCAAAGCGGCACGAGGTCCGAAGAGTGCGCTGGTCATGTTGCGGGAGAGATCGCCGCGGGCATCGGCCGAGATGGCGATGGGGCCGATACGAATCAGGCCATAGTAGATTCCGAAGGTTCCGGCGACGGTCCAGGGCTCGTTGTTAACGCCGGTTTTTTCGCCACCCCCAGTGGCGAATACTGCGAATTTAGCTTGTGCCTGTGCGGTTGACGCTGTGATGACAAGAAGAATCAGTTGAAGTAGCAGAAGGAGTCTCTTCTTCATGGCTTCGGCCTCTCGTTTGATTCCTGAGAAAGCGTATCTATCTGTTAGAGACGCATTTAGGACCACAAGGTTGCGTGGGATTACCGGAAAGGCCGGAAGGCGAGAACTGCGTTGAGGCCTCCGAAGGCGAGGGAGTTGGAGATCGCGAGCTTCGGAGTGGTCTTGCGGGGGGAGCCGATGATGACATCGAGGTTGAGGGTGGAATCGACTTCTGTGACGCCAGCCGTGATTGGCAAAAGATTCTCTTTGAGACCCAGGACCGTCGCGAGAGCTTCGATAGCCCCGGTAGCTCCGATGGAGTGGCCGTGGAGGGATTTGGTGGAGCTGACCGGGATTTGTGATCCGTGAGCGCCGAAGACCTGATGAATTGCCGCGGCTTCGGTGGCATCGTTGGCCTGGGTACCGGTGCCGTGGGCATTGATGTAACCGACTTCCTCGGGCGAGGCCCCGGCGTCTTTGATGGCTTTGCGCATCGCAGTTGCAGCTCCCTCAACGAGCGGTTGCGTGATGTGGCTGGCGTCGGCGGACATGCCAAACCCGACGATCTCGGCGAAGATGGGAGCGTTGCGGGCTTGCGCCGACTCGAGTGTTTCGATGGCAAACATTGCGGCGCCTTCGCCGAGGGTCATGCCATCGCGATTGGCGGCGAAGGGGCGGCACCTCGTGGGGGAGACTACACGCATCGAGTCCCATGCGCGGTAAAAGCCGAAGCTCAAAGGGGCCTCGTGGCCGCCAGTTATGGCTGACGTGACCATTCCGGAGCGAACCATGTGGAAGGCGAGACCGATGGCGTGAGTTCCTGAGGAACAGGCGGTCGAGATGTCGAGGGCTGGGCCAGTGATTTTGAGGTCAATGGAGATTTGGCTGGCTCCGGCCGAAGCCATGGTTCGGACGATGGTGAGGGGATGAGCGCGAGCGTCGCGGGTGTAGAGGCCCTTGACCTCGTGCTCTTCTGAAGAGCGGCCACCACAGGCACAGCCCATGATGATGGCGATGTCGTCGGGAGCATGGTGCGCGACAAGGTTGGCCTGCCGAGCTGCCTGGCGTGCAGCTATGATGGCGAATTGTGCATTGCGGTTCGTGCTGGCGATCACTCCTGAGGCAAGATCCTCGACGGGATCAAAGTCGAGGATCTGGGCAGCCTGAGTGTACCGGACACCGGGAAGGCCATCAGGGGCATCGGAAACCGCCGCGATGCGCGAGATGCCGGAGTTTCCTGCAAAGAGGGAGGTTTGGAAGTCTGCGATAGAGTTTCCGATCGGGGTGATACAGCCCAATCCGGTTACGACGACACGATTCACTGCTTATCCCCTCCCGCGATTCCATTTCTAGTTATAACCCACGGGGAGCGGTCCAATTGTTAAGGAGTGGTGGCCGCGGGTGGAGCTGCAGCGCTGAGTTTGGTGACGCCGTCAACCATGTCTCCTACGGTCTTGATCGTGCCTAAGGCTTCGTCAGGGATCTCGATGTTAAACGCTTCTTCCACTTCGAAGGAAATGTTGATCTTGTCGAGGGAGTCGACGTTGAGCTGTTCGAAGGTGCTGTCCAGAGTGATGGTGTCTGGTGGAATGCTCTTTGCTTTGGCGATGATGGCAATGCAGCGACTGGCGATATCGTCCATAACGGTCTACTCCCTTGGATAAACCAAACTTACAGTGTTGCGCGGTGTGATGTAAAGGCGGCGAAGGAGGGTAGCTTTTTAGCAGGTGTAATCGGGTTTGAGGGTGCCTCCCGATTCGAAAATGCGCGAAGGCGCAAGTCCGATATGGATTCCGAGAAGACGCTCAAAGAACCAGGGCTTCCTCTGGAAGAAGCTGAGCGCATGGTTGCGGAGAAGGGGTGATCTGTCCATTAACAGCAAGCTGGTAGACATGATCGTAGGAAGGCGCATGATGCTTCTGTGAGCCCGCTGGTAGGAGGCAAGGTCGTTGGTTCTGAGTGCGGTTGCGAGGGCTGCAGCCTGCCGGAATCCGAGAGCAATCCCTTCGCCGGTGATAGCGTCGACGGAACCGGAGGCGTCGCCAATGAGAGCTATGTTGCCGGAGATAACGCGGTGACGCGTACGTCCGAGAGTAATCGCTCCGCGTGGCGCGGTAGCTGGTTGATCAGTGAGCCGACGATGCAGCATTGGAAAGTGATGGAGAGCGTTTTGCATGCTGGGGATTTTCTGGTCGGCAAGGAAGGCGACACAGATCTGCTCAGCGGAGATTGGGGTGACATAAGCCTGGCCATGTTTTCCCCAGTAAACCTCGATGAAACTGCTCCAAGGAGCGATCTGGTAATGCTGCCGAAGACCAATGCGGCGGGAGCGAAGGTTGTCCTGAGTCAGACCGGCCCAGACAGCCACTCGGGATTGGGGTCCGTCGGCGCCTACGACAAACCGGGTGAGGAAAGTTTGCCAGTTGGTATGGATAAAAGCACCTTCGGTTATCGGTGTGATGCCCTGGACTGAGTTCTTCCAGTGGAAACGCACGCCGAGGCTGGCTGCGCGTTCGAGCAGGATCTGATGAAGGATTGTGCGACGGATGCCACGACCTACCCCATGGGGAAAGGTAGCTTCGGAGGTAGCATGTTCGGCGAGGAAACGGATGCCGTGAATGCAGTGGGTTTCGAAGCGACTGAGATCCTTTTCGAAATCGACCCCGATCGCG
This sequence comes from Edaphobacter sp., assembly GCA_035570955.1. Taxonomy (GTDB): domain Bacteria; phylum Acidobacteriota; class Terriglobia; order Terriglobales; family Acidobacteriaceae; genus Edaphobacter. The sequence goes on from DATMKY010000061.1 coordinate 36,699, forward strand.
GTGAGAGCCTGAAGGGAGTCTGGCATGAGACCTTCGCCACAGGCTTTGTCGATCGGAGGCTCTACAGCATCGATGAGATCGACCCGAAGGCCCTGGCGCGCTGAGGCGATGGCGCAGGCGAGTCCGGCAGGTCCTGCTCCAACGATGGTGACGTCGCTTTGAGTCTTGCGAAGATCCATAAAAGTGAAAGCATTCTATGGAAATATGACGCTATCACGCCACACAGAGCGGACGACGTGACGAGGAAATGACAAACAGGTGACTGAGGATTGACTGACCAGCAGGAAGGCAATGTCGTGTCTACTTGTCGAGAAATGAGATTACCACCTCAGAAGGACTAACTCCGAACAGAAGGCGGGCCCCATTGCCGCAAGGATGCTGTAAGTCCCGGGCTTGCCGGGAGAGTTGATGAGTACATCTTCGAGAACAGCGAGGACAGAGGCAGCGGAAAGATTCCCGACTTCACGAAGGCTGCGCCACGAGGGCTCAAGGGCGTTGGGTGGGAGATCGAGGGTAGTTTCCATCGCCTCGAGGACCTTGGGACCGCCGGAGTGAAAGATGTAACTCGAAATGTCACTGAGAGTTAGTCCATTATCGGATAAGAAGGATTCGACGTTGCCTCGGAGATGCTCGTGGACGATTTTGGGGACGTCCGGCGAGAGGACTATTTTGAAGCCCAGATCACCGATGTCCCAACCCATGATGTGCTCGGTATCGCGATAGAAGGTGGAGCGGGTATCGAGAATATGGGGACCATGAAGGCAGGTGGTACAGGTACGTTTTGCGAGCGTAGTTTCACTGCCTGCGACAATGACGGCTGCTGCTCCGTCGCCAAAGAGACCGCATGAGATGAGGTTGGCGATGGATTGATCGTTGTCCTGCCAGGTGAGGGAACAGAGTTCGACTGAGAGGAGCAGGGCGTATTGATTGGGGAAGGCTCGAACGTAGTCGGCAGCGCGGGAGATGCCGGCGGCTCCAGCGACGCAGCCGAGACCGAAGATCGGCGTGCGTTTGACGCAAGTGGGGAAGGGCATCCGATTGATGAGGCGCGCATCGATCGTAGGGCTGGAGATGCCTGTGACTGAGGCAAAGAAGATCGCCGAAATATCTGCGGCGGAGAGATCGACGCGGGCCAAGGCGTTACTAACGGCCTTTTCGCCAAGATCAAGAGCGGCGACGATCCAGGCGTCGTTGGTGGGCCCAAATCCTGAGAGATTGGCATAGGTTTGCAGGGGGAAGACGAGGTTTCGGAACTCGACGCCGCAGTTGACAAAGAGACGGCCGATGAGACGGGGCTCCTCCATTCTGTCCTGCCAGCGCCCCTGAAGCGCCTCTGAAATAACTGCCTGTGGGTAGCGATGTGGTGGGTAAGCGGTGCCGACGGATGCAATGCGCATTCTGATAAAAGCCCTCTAAACAGTGTTGTTGCAACGTTTGTGTCGCGATGCAACGGTGAGATCGTTCAACGAAAGCACCTGGGTCCCACAGGACGACGGTAGAACAGAATTCAAATGAGTTAAGCGTACACGGTGTTTAGGAAGGATTGTCTTATTTCTGTCAATGTATATGGTGACTCAGTGCAGGCGGGCGATCTGTCGCTGGTATTGCGTGTTCTGAGGGAACTCCCTCGAGAGGTCCAGGAGGATGGACTTGCCTTGCTGGACCCGGCCATCGCGGAGTTCGCCAACCGCCAGCATGAGGCGTGCGAATGGGGCGAGGTAGTGTCCCTGCTCAGCAGTTAGTTTGAGGAGGCGGACGCCTTCAGTCTTGCTGGTTCCGGCGCCTGCCATGCCGAGGATCCAGCGGATGGGAGCCGCCTTGAGGCTGAGCATGTAGTTTTCAATGCCTACAGCGAGGTTGGCGTCGTACAGGGTCGGGTTGATGGCAAGGGCTTGTTTGGCATAGCCGCTGGCGAGTTCGCTGTATTTATAGGCACCAAACTCGTGTCGGTCGATGAGGGATGCCCAGTCAGCGCGCATGCCGGAGGTCAGGGCTTTGACGTAAAAAGCATTGGCATCTTTAGGGTTACGCTTGAGAGCGGCATCTGCGAGACGGTCAGCCTGATCCGCCCGGTCGTAAAAGCCCTTTCGGAGCGCAGGGTCTACGGCGGGCCGTTTTCGGGAGGTGAAGCGGGTGTCGTCGGCGAAGAGTTCGATGTCGAGAACGCCGAGTTGGTCGAATTCGGAGAAGATGTAGGCTGCAGCGTCGGATGCGGGGCCGAGAGGGTCGTCTGGATTGGCGACCATCCACTTCTGAATCAACTGATGAGCGGTGTCAAAATCGAGGTTGTACATGGCATAGTAAGCATCGCCGAGCGGTGTACCGCGGAGCGGGGTGGCGAATGGGTAGGCAACAGGGTTAAGCAGAAAGAAGAGAAGAAGGAGTGCGCTGTGCTTGCCGGGTATTGATCTTGGTGAGGGGAGGATGGATTTTTTTCGTAACATTCAACCGCTTTCCTGAAAATGCCGGCTCAAAGCTAGATTTGAGGAGAACTGCTATCTGAGTCTGAGATGCAGGATCGCGAGTTCTGCAATAAAGAAATGTTACTCACCGAGAAGGGAATTTTCGTCCCGATCTTGTGAAATCATCGTCATTTTGGCGAAACCTAGGACCTCTTCGGGAACCTATATGCAGATCATTGCATATTTCTGAGAGCCCGAACTCGCTCAAATTGAGCGACTGGATTAAGGGTCGATACTGCGTCTAGACGCATACAAGCGAACGAGCCTCGACCCGCCGTTTATCCAATCTGATTTGCGAGTGGTTGCCCATTCCGATAGGTCTGCAGATACCAGTCGACGGTTCGGCGCAGACCCTCATGGAAGTGGGCTTTGGGCTCGTAGCCAAGTTCTGTTGTAGCGCGGGTGATATCGGCCAGCGAGTGCTTGATGTCGCCTTCCCTTTCCGGGCCGTAGTTTGGTTTGGCGGTGAAGCCGAGTTGGCCGGCGATGGTCGAATAAACCTCGTTGAGGGTGTGGCTTTTTCCTGTCCCGACGTTGAAGACGCGACCGGTGGCGACTTCGCTAGGGGCAAGGCAGGCGAGAAGGTTGGCGCTAACCGCGTTATCGATGTAGTTGAAGTCGCGACTGGTCAGGCCGTCGCCGAAGATCGTGGGGGTTTCGCCGGCCATCATCTTGAAGGTAAATTGCGCGATAACGCCGGAGTAGGGTGAGTCGGCGGCCTGGCGTGGGCCGAAGATGTTGAAGTAGCGCAGGCAAACCCCTTCGAGTCCATAAGAGCGGTGGAACGACTGGATGTAGTACTCGCAAGTGAGCTTCTGGACCGCATAAGGAGAGAGCGGACGGGGAAGCATGTCTTCCTGCTTGGGCTGGGTGGGCTGGTCACCGTAGGCGGAGGAGGAGGCAGCGTAGACGATGCGGCGGACTTTGGCGTCGCGTGCAGCGATGAGCAGGTTTAATGTGCCATTGATATTGGATCCGTGGGACGTGAGGGGATCTCTAACCGATCGCGGCACGGAGGCAAGAGCTCCCTGGTGAAGGACATAGTCGACACCGTTACAGGCCTCTCTGACGCCCGCGAGATCTTGGAGATCAATCTCCTGGAACTCGATGGCGTGGCGAATATCGGCCAAATTATCCAGATTCCCTGTTGAGAGATTATCGAAGCCACGAACTTCGTGACCCTGTTCCACGAGAGCGTGGGCCAGTGATGAACCAATAAAACCTGCAATTCCAGTGATGAGATAACGGGCCATCTGTCCTCCCCCCAGCTAAGATGCCGGGGTCGTTGCAAGAGTGGTCGTGCGAGACGTCCTTCCTATTATCGGGACACACGGGTCGAAAAGCCAAAGCGATGCCGATGCAGGAGCCTGAAAAGTTAGTGTGCTGAGGGTAATGGCATGGGTCAATGCGACTTTTGTGCAGCCGGGAAGAGGACAAGCAAATGCGATAATCAAAAATATGTCGACTACACACGAAGTTGTACTGCCGAAGATTGCCCAGGAGCGCATGAAGCGCCTGGAGACCCGCACTGCGAAGGTCGGTGTGATCGGTCTCGGGTATGTTGGGTTGCCACTCTCGCTGCTATTTTCCGAAGCGGGTTTCAAGGTGACGGGTTTCGATATTGATACCAGGAAGGTTACAGATCTCGAGGCGGGCAAATCCTATATCTTTCGGATTCCAGCGGAAGAGATTCAGAGCGCGCGGAAGAAGGGTTTTTCGGCGACGGATGATTTTTCGAAGTTGTCGGAACAAGACGTCATCATCATGTGTGTGCCGACTCCACTGACCGAGCATAGGGAGCCGGATCTGAGTTATGTCGCGAATACAGCGAAGGCTGCCGCCCCGTGGCTGCAGGAGGGCCAGTTGGTGGTGCTTGAGAGCACTACGTATCCGGGAACGACGGAAGAGTTGATGATTCCGATTCTCGATGAGGGGAACAAGCTTGGATTGAAGACGCAGGGACCGGGAACTCCTGTGGAACATGGCGTGTTTTACGTGGCTTTTTCGCCGGAGCGCGAGGATCCTGGCAATACAACTGTGGCGCGGCACAACATTCCAAAGGTTGTCGGCGGCCATGAAGCGATTGCGACCGAACTTGCTGCGGTTCTGTATGAAGGAATCTTTACGAGATCGGTGCGTGTGTCGTCGACGCGTGCGGCGGAGATGACTAAATTACTGGAGAACATCTACCGCTGCGTGAATATTGCGTTGGTGAATGAACTCAAGGTTCTTTCGCTGAAGATGGGCATGGATATCTGGGAGGTAATTGAAGCGGCGTCGACGAAGCCGTTTGGATTTCATCCGTTTTATCCCGGACCCGGGCTTGGCGGCCATTGCATTCCGATCGATCCGTTTTATCTGAGCTGGAAGGCGAAGGAGTATGACTTCAATACTCGGTTCATCGAACTGGCCGGCGAAGTCAACGAAGCAATGCCTGCGCACGTGGTGCAGTATGTTGCGAAGGGGTTGAATCAGCATAAGAAGGCGTTGAATGGCTCGCGAATTTTGATGCTTGGGATGGCCTACAAAAAGGACATCGACGATCTTCGCGAATCCCCATCGCTGACTGTGATCGAGCTGTTGCGGGAGCAGGGCGCCGAGGTTCTTTACAACGACCCTTACTTCCCAACAGTCGGTCGTGGGCGGCATTACAACCTAAACATGACCTGCACGCCGCTGGAGAAGTTGGATCAGTATGACTGCGTGCTGATCATGACAGACCACTCGGATTACGACTACGAATCTATTGTGAATCAGTCGCCGTTGGTCGTTGATTCAAGGAATGCTACGAAGGGAATCAAGTCGGAAAAGATTGTTCGTTGCTAGAACATGCGGAGCTGAATACGCAGGGATCTGATGCAATGCCGAAAGTAGACGTCATTGTCCCCGCCTACAATGCTGCGAAATTCCTGCCGGCAGCCATTGAGAGCGTTGAAGCGCAGACATTTGAGGATTGGAGAATCCTGCTCATCGACGATGGCAGTACCGACAACACAGCGGAGGTTGTCGCGCCTTATCTTGAGCGGTTGGGGTCGAAGCTGAAATACATCAAGAAGGCCAACGGCGGTCTTCCGGCGGCACGCAATACTGCGATTCACAACTCCTCAGCAGAGTTTCTGGCGTTGCTCGACGCGGATGATGTGTGGTTGCCGTGCCGGTTGGCCGAGTCGCTGAAGGCCTTTGAAGGCAAGCCGCAGGTTGGATTGACTTATGGGTTCAACGATCGGATTGACCCGGAGGGGCGGGTTATCGATACGTTTGACCGCAAACAGAAGAACGGGGAAGGCCGCGTCGCTCCTTTTATCTACATGCGCAAGGTCGATCTTCCGTGTCCCACGATTACGTTTCGCAGAGAGTGCGTCGAGGAAGTCGGGATGTTCGATGAAAGTTTGCGCGCCACGGAAGACCGTGATCTGTGGTTTCGCATTGCGTTGCGATATGAGGTGGCGTTGGCGCCCAAGGTGATTGCACACTACCGGATTTCGCCAAATTCCATGTCGACTGACCCCGAGCGAATGCTAAGGGCGCAGTTGCAGTTCATCGAAAAATATTATGGGTCGCCCGGATGTGGGATGAGAACGCGACAGATTGCATTAAGCCAGGTCTATAAGCAATATGCAATTGCGCTGGCAGCACGCCGGCCATGGGCAGGGCTTAGAAGTTCTCTGCGCGCAATGGCGCTGAATCCGCTCGATATTGAGAATGCCAGGGTTGCAGTCTCGCTCTTCCTGCGGAGCCTAGGATGTGGCCGAACAGCTTGAAGATCGATCTCTACTCCCGATTTCGGTTCAGTGCTGGTAGGCGCCAATGTCGGAGCTCCCCGATGGTCTGGGCTTGCCATCGAAGTCGACCTGGACTTCAGGAATGCTTACTCCGGAACGAAGCGCGGGACTTCCATCCGCGAGACGAAAATTGAAGTTGTCGAGGTCCTGCTCTTTCGAGAAATGAGGCTGGGAGACGAACTTCGGATCAATGCACCGTTCGTTGGGATTGCCTGTCGGGCATCTCAGATCCCTTAGGCCAAAAAAGATATTGTTGCTGCGGATGACGTGTCCGAGAGGCTGCTCAAAATAAAAGCCGCCGGGCCCTCCGGACTTTCCTCCGAGTGCGTAGGTGTTGGGATTGTCATAGCCGACAACAATGTTGTTCTTGAAGATGAAGGTGCTGTTTTTACAGTTTCCCTGACCTTGCGGGTCGGGAAAGGTCCCCCAGCAGCTTGCGTCGAAGGTTGTCGGGGCGTACGTCACGATAGTGTTGTTTGCCATCAGAAGCGACCCGCCATCGCGGAAGCCGAAGGCAAGAGCATCGTAGGCCCGACAGAAATCTCTTAGGTGGGCGTTGTAGGTTCCCGGTATTCCTGGGTACGGAGCTGAGAGTCTCGCGCAATTGCCGACGACGGTGTTGTTGGTGAAGATGAGGGGACTGTCGTTCGGTCCCCACTTGAACTGCGACCCGTTATTGCCGTAGGAGGTCGAGTTCGTGATGGACATGGAGCAGTTGCCCGTGTCGTTGTGAAGCATGTCGAAGCCGTCCTGCGTGTTGTAACGAAAGGTGGAGTGATCGACATGCGCGGTGAGGCAGGTTCCTGTAGCTGTTCCTATGCCGTCGCCATATCCACCATCGCTTTGGCCATAACAGGAGATTGCTCCGGTGCCGGGGTACGCCTGGTTGCATCCGCTCCACTCAATGATGACGCCAAGCAGATTGATCACACCGTTAACGTTGGGCGTGGCCTTGCCATCGTCGAAATCCCATCCGGCGGCGCCATTGTAGGCAATGTCGACTCTTGTAGCGTTGACTGTACCTCCGATGGGCCCGATGATGCCGCGAGAGACGAAGCCGTGAATCCACATATCCTGCAAGGAGACGTCACTTGTCTTTGTGTCCGTGGTGATGCCGTTCATTGCATAGTCGTCGATGGGGTAGCTTGTCCTGCAACCGCTGGGAACGTTTGGGGACCCGTATCTAATGCAATCGGAGTGGCGGGTCAGCTCGATGCACTGAATATCAACATATTTTGCTCCGGCGAGGTTGAGAGTAGCCCACACGCCGTATCCGCCGTAGATCTGAGTCACCTTCGATTGATCAACGAGACCACCGGTGCTGCAGCTGGCGTAGTTTTCTCCGAGAATGCGTGTGTGTTGTGCGGCTGTCCCGGGCGGAATCGGAGGATTGACGCAGCCATAGGGATCGCCTTGTCCGTTGCACCACGGGTCGTGGGCGTCTTTGCCCTGACTGACACCCATACGCCAGGGACCGCCTCGAATAATTACTGTGTCGCCCCCGGCGATGACCCAGGCAGAGTTGTGCCACGAACCGTCGTCATAAAGGTAACGATAGTCGTTGAAGGCGCAGTGTTGGTTTGAGCCTTTGCCGCGATAGGGAGCATCGGCTTTTCCATCGCATTGGCCTGACGGAACGTTCGCTGAATGTCTTGTTCCGCCGTCTTTCCGGACGTACCATGTCTCTCCGGAGAGCGGCAAAACCATCATCAAGAGCGCGAACAGCCAAAGCGATTTTTTTCCCATCCTTTAGGGCTCCAGGGCGCCGAGTGACGGAGGATTCGGGCGCGTGGCTCCACTATAGTCGAGAGTCAGGGACGGAATATAGATCCCTGCCCCGACTGCGGGGCTTCCTGGTGTGATGCCGAAATTGAAGTTGTCGAGTTCCGATTCCACAAAGTTGCCAGCTCTACCGGTTGGCTCGTTGACAAATAAGGGATCGGCACATATTTCGCCGGGGAACCCAGTCGGACAGGTGAAATTAGTAGGCCGAATTCCGTAGTAGAGATTGTTGTTTCGGGTGAAGGTTCCGATAGGTGCTCCGAAGTAAAAGGCGCCCGGTCCTCCTGATTGACCACCCAAACCCAACATCGTCGGGTTGTCGTAGCCGACGACGATGTTGTTCTCAAAGATGAAGGTACTGTTGTTACAGGTTCCGACTCCTTGCGGATTTGGATAGGTTCCCCAACAGCTGACATCGAAAGTAGTTGGAGCGTAGGTGATGATGGTGTTGTTCGCCATCGTAAGTGATCCGCCGTCCCTAAATCCCATGGCAATGGCATCGCTGGCCCGGCAGAAATCAGAGAGATTGGCGTTGTACGTCGATGGCTGTCCCGGAAACGGGAAAGATAGTCTGGCACAGTTCGCGACAGCCGTATTGTTCTCGAAGACCAACGGGCTATCATTGGGTCCCCACTTGAATTGGGCACCGTTATTTCCATACGAAGTCGAGTTGGTAATCGTCATCGAGCAGGAGCCGGTGTCGTTGTGGAGCATATCGTAGCCGTCCTGCGTGTTGTAGCGGAAGGTGGAGTGATCGACATTCGCACTCAGGCAAGTACCTGCCGGAGTTCCAATGCCGTCGCCGTATCCGGCCGTGCTCTGGCTGTAACAGGAGATCGCTCCTGTTCCGGGATATGCCTGGTTGCACCCGTTCCATTCAACCGTGACATAGCTAAGGTTGATGGCGCCGTTTATGTTGGGGGTCGCGTTGCCGTCGTCAAAATCCCATCCGGCTGCGCCGTTATAACCGATATCAACTCTTGTGGCGTTGACCGTCCCTCCGATCGGTCCGATGATGCCGCGAGAGATGAAGCCGTGGATCCACATATCCTGTAGCGTTAGATCGTGAGTACTGGTATCGGTTGTGATTCCGTTTGTGGCGTAGTCGTCTATCGGAAAACTTGAATTACAACTGCTGGGATAAACGGGATTTCCATATCGGATGCATTGCGAGTGGCGTGTGAGTTCGATGCATTGCACCGCGACATATTGTGCGCCGCTCAGATTCAGTGTCGAGAAGGTTCCGAACCCTCCAAAGAGCTGCGTCATATTCGACTGGGTGCAGCTGCCGTAGTTTTCGCCGAGGATCCGGGTTGGCTGCGTGGCCGTTCCCGCGGGAATAGTTGGATTGGTGCAGTTATATGGGTTTCCCGTTCCGGCACACCATACGTCGCTCGGGCTGACACCCTGATTGACGCCAACGCGCCAAGGCCCTCCTCGAATGATGACGGTGTCGCCGCCAGCAATGACCCACTTGGAGTTTTGCCAGGACTGATCGTCGTAGAGGAAGCGGTAATCATTAAAGGCACAGTGCTGATTGGTGCCGGAGCCAGGGTAGGCAACGTCTGCCAGTCCATCGCACTGGCCTGTAGTTGTGTTGGCGGAGTAGCGCGTTCCACCATCAGGGCGAATGAACCAGGTTGTGCCGGGGCCGGTTGGTGTCATAGGCGGACCGGAGACGAAGAGTGAAGTCGGCACGGAGGTTGAGAGAGCAGGCGTGCTGTTGTCGGTTACCGTTGCGATGAAGCTGTAAGTGCCACTCGTTGAGGGAGTGCCGGAGATAATGCCAGTGGTTGCGGCAAGAGTAAGTCCCGGCGGAAGTGTGCCGCTTATTACCGACCATGTGTAAGCAGGTGTACCGCCTGCCGCAGGCATCGCGCTTGAATATGCTGTCCCGGCTGTTGCGGTCGGAAGCACGGCATTGAGCGTGAGGGGCGGTGCCGCGACAGTAAACGAGAGCGAGGCAGATTTGGTCTGCGCGGGACTGCCGGAGTCTGTAACAGTTGCGGTGAAGCTCGTGGAACCTATCGAAGTCGGAGTTCCCGAGATCTGGCCCGTTGCCGGAGAGAGAGTGAGTCCTGCTGGAAGGCTCCCGGTGAGCGACCAGCTATAGGGAGCTGCGCCTCCGGTTGCTTGCAGGGAACTCGAATACGTTGCGCCTTTGGTAGCCGACGGTAAGGATGACGTGGTGAGCACGAGCGGAACAGGCGCAACCGCCAGAGATAGTGTGGTTGTCGCAGATTGGGCGGGACTGGATGAGTCAACGACCTGGAAGCTCAGGCTGGCGGTATTACTTACACTCGGTGTCCCCGAAATGATGCCGGTATTTGACGCCAGACCTAAGCCAGCGGGAAGAACACCCGAAATGATGGACCAGGTATACGGTGCGTTGCCGCCAGTTGCGTTGAGAGCAGTGCCATAACCTTGGTTTTGCGTTCCTGCGGGAAGCGATGTTGAGTTGATCGTTAGCGGAGCTCCCGCTGCAACAATCGAAATCGCGATCGTGACAGATGCGATCTGGGCAGGTGAGCCCGTGTCTCTAACCGTCGCGACGAAGGGGAAGTTTCCACTGGCGGCTGGTGTGCCTGAAATGGTGCCGTTCGAGTTCAGAGTCAGACCGTTCGGAAGATTGCCTGAGGATATTGTCCAGGTGTACGGCGCTGTTCCCCCTGACGCTTGCAAGGAGCCTGAATAATTGACACTTTGTGTCCCAGAAGGAAGAGAGGGAGAGCTGATCGTCAAAGTTGTTGATGTTGGCGTCGCGGCAGTGATCGAGATCAATACAGTGCTCGTAGCCAACAGGGGCGAGGAGCTTGAATCGGAGACTGAGACTGTAAAAGAGAAGTTACCGCTTGAGCTTGGCGTGCCAACGATGATGCCGGAACCGGGCGCGAGATTCAGGCCGGACGGAAGACTGCCGGAAGCGATGCTCCACGTATAAGGGGCTGTACCTCCGGAAGCCGAAAGACCTCCCAGATAGGCGGTGCCGACAACACCCTGAGGCAAGGGAGTGATAGAGATCTGCAGGGGCGACTGAGGGGTGGAGTTCGGAGCAGCAATGGTGACCGGAACGGCCTGAGACTCCTGCATTGTCTGTGTATTCCGAACCTGTAACTGAACCGTGCCCGGACTAGCGAGACTGCTGCTTCCAACCGGAGCCGAGAGGGTATTAGCATCGACCGCTGTCGTGGTCAAAGGTGCTCCATTCCAGACAATGGATGCTTGTGACGCGAAGTTGGTTCCGGTCACCTTTAACGTCATTGATTGAGAGCCGGCGGGAATTGTCTGTGGATTGACCTGGGTAATGCTGGGGGTCGGAGACTGTTGCGAGCTCGATTGTTGGGTAATATTCGATCCACAGCCAGCGAAGTAAAACACGAAGGACAGGCTGGCGACCGCGGCTATTGCCCTAAGATCTCGATTCAAACTACACCCCCAAAGAGAATCAAACTTGCTAACCGAACGGCACTGAAAGCCGACTAAAAAGGAGGCTCGCTGAGTACTCGGTTGTACGTTACAGGGGAAAATGGGTTACTACAGTTACCCGAATGGGGGCCGCAGATGCCACTTCCGTGTGAGCGAGGAAAAATTCTTCCAACTTTAGGCGTAACAATGCCTAAGCACTGATGAATCGCAATGGAGCAGGGCAGTAAGGATTCTATTTAGATTTATTGAGGCTTACTAAAGTAATCCACGATTGCAATATCGGTGTTTCCGAAGAATGCGATATACAACTTTCGGGGATGCTGAGCAGGAATCCGTCTATTTGCGCTCAATTGGAATTGTCTTTGGCATTGCCCCGAGCAGGCAGGGCAGTGGAAAGCATGGTTGAGGGAGATATCTGGGGAGTGTGTTCGGGTCTAATTATTCTTACCTGCCTTGGATTAAGATGGCTCGTTGAGAGCGATCTCCTGAATCATAGGGAACCGGCAGAGCAAGAAACGACGACGACGCAACTGACGAGCGTTTTGAGAAGAACAACTCGTTTTTTATATCACACAAATCTTGAAAGAATGTCTAAATAGAATTTTTTCGTTTGCTCAGCGATCAACAGCCACGATTGATCGCCAAAATTCATCGCCCGTACATTCGCGGCGAGCTGATCCCGCAGGGAAAAATTTTCGCAGAGCTCTAGTATGGCGGAAGAGAGCGCGCTTGCTTCTTGCGGATCGACGAGCAATGCATTTTGTCTGTCGGTGAGCAGCTCGCGAAAGACGGCCAGATTGCTGGCGACGATCGTTTTTCCGAGCGCCAGTCCAGTCGCGAGCGCTCCGCTGGTTGTGATCGCACGATAAGGATAGACCACGACGTCTGCTGCGCGGTACAGCGCCACCAGTTCTTCTGTTGAGACAAAGCGCAGGTCGAGCTCAACGTGTTTGAGGTCGAGTTGTTTGATTTGTTGGTGAATTTGCTGCGTGAGTTCCGGTGATCCGGTTCCCGCGATCATCAGGTATGCATGGTCATTCTTTGCTTCGACGCGCTGCCAGGCATTGAGAAGAAGATCGATTCCCTTGTAAGGGAAAATAATTCCCTGCCAGAGTACGAATAATTTTCCCGATTGGATCCTGGTTTTTTCTGCCTCGGTCTCAGGAAGATCGTAGAAGAAAGGACCATGCGGGATAACAGCGATTTTTTCTTCGGGTACGGAGAAATCGACCGCAAGTCTCCTGCTGATACTGTCGGAGTGACAGATGATGCCGTCAACCATGCCGTAAAGTTTGCGAAAGGTCTCTTGATGAGCGTCGCCAGTGTCATGCGGCATCAAGTCGTGAACGGTGAGGATGATCTTCGAACAGCGGCGGCGACAGAGTTGGATAAACCAGAGATCGACAGGAAATGGAGTCAGTACCATCGCCAGGTACTGCACGTGGATGATGTCGGGAGGCGAGATAAGAAAACTGACAGTAAGTGCCGAGAGATTGAGGACCGACTCCAGCAGTTTGAGGATTCTACGTGGCAGACGCGGCAGGTTGAATTTTCCTACGATGTCGAGAAAGCCCGGACGAAGCTTGATGCCTCGGCTGGAAAAGCAAGTAGGATCGAGGTAGTAGGAGATCGAGCCTACTCGCACGTCAACACCTTCCCTCATCAAGGCGCGGGAGAGATATGCGGTGTAGTACGGAACCGTCGCCCACAAATCCATCATGAAAACTTTGGGTTTGCGAGTATCTCCGCTCACTTTGTCTTTTCCTGGGAGACCATCTGGTAGATGCCAAGGTACTCGTTTGTCATTCGCCCTGCAGAATACGCCTCTTCGATGAGCCGTCTTGCTGCGGAGCCAAGGCGCTGCCGCTCTGCGGGGTTTTGCAGAAGCGTGACAGTAGCGGAGGCGAGCGCCTGAACGTCCTGTGAAGGGACGAGTACGCCGGTCTCGTCCGTAGAGATCAGAGTCGGTACCTCCCCCACAGCTGTCGCTACGATTGGAAGGCTGCTCGCCATGCCTTCCAGGATCGCTATCGGCAATCCCTCCTGTCGCGACGACGACACCATGATATCGAGGGAAGCGTAGATCGATGGCATGTCAGTCCGGCGGCCCAGCATCGACGCGTTGTCCCGAATTTTAAGATTGTCGATCAAGGACTCCAGCTTATCCCGGTCCGGTCCTTCGCCGATCACAACAAATTTAGTGGTTGGCAGTTCGCTGAGAACTCGCGCCGCGGCTTCGAGAAAGTTATCAACACCCTTTTCAATTGAAAGCCGACCGATCAACCCGACGATTAGAGAGTCGTCGTTAGTTGAATCACTTCGCAGGGAGGGCTGGGCATGATCGAACGGCCGCAGATCGATTCCGTTCCGAACGAGGTGAATCCTGTTTTCGGAAACCCCGGCTTCGATGAGTTTCCTTTTGACTTCATCCGAGACCGCCACGACAGCAGCGAAGCGGCGTAGGACTATGCGATCCGCTATGCCATACAGCGCCACAGTTGCATTGAGGTCGATCCAGCCGTGGCAAGTCGAGACTAATGGTATATGCGATTTACGCATTGCGAAGTAGGCGTAGATGTCCGCCTTGTAACCGTGAGTATGAACAACATCCGGGTTTGTTTTGGCGGCAAGGTCACGGATTCTTGTGAGCACGGTGCGATCGATCTGGCCTTCACATGGAACCAGGTGAGACTCAATACCTTCATTGACAGCCGCCTCATGGAGCTGAAGATTGGGATTCGATGAATTCGAAAAGACAGCGAGGACGGCTGAATGACCGCCTTCATTCAAGGTGCGTGACAAGTTCAGGATGACGGCCTCGGCGCCGTACATCCCGCCACTGCTGATGATGTGCAGAATCTTCACGTCCGGCGAGTTTCTCCTGCTCCAGTTTCCGGCTCTTTTCGGTTGAGAATAGACCAAAGCTTTTCGTAGAGAGCGTCACCCATGAGTGCCTTCGCGGTCGCCTTGCGGCGATATTGGCGTTCCAGACTGGAAAGAAGTTTGTCGCCGGGTTGGAATAGCCGCGCAAGCCAGTCGAGCGTCATGTTCCCGCGAATGTTCAAGCGTCCGATGGTGGGTGCCGCAAGATCCCGCTCCGCCTTCGGTATGGACGTAAACACCTGGGTGTAGCCCGCCTTGTAGCATGAATCAAGAACGCGGCTGTTATAACGTCCGCCCGGAAGGGACATTGTGGTGACGGCGGTTCCGAGATGATCCTCGAGCGTTAGTTTTGCATCACTAAGTTCGTGATGGAGTTCGGTCGCATTGCAATGAGTAAGGAGAGTATGGCTCCATCCATGAGCACCGATGACCTGCCCGGCCTCAACAAGCGCTCGTAGCTCCTGCCATCCCATGTAACCGGGCTTATTCCCAGTCCAACCGGCAGTGATAAAGAAATGCGCTCGAAGGTTCCGTGATTGAAGAGCAGGAAGAGCGTGCTCAAAGTTTGATATATGCCCGTCGTCGAATGTGATCTCGGGCCACAGGGTCGAAGTACCTTCGCGAAGTTTCAGAAAAAAATTGAGTTGTTCTTCGAACTCCATTGTCTGAAGGGCGTAGGAATAGTCGCTCCTGCTGGGCCTGAGCTCATGGTAGAGAAGAAAAAGCCTGCCAGCAGATTGAGTCACCGGATTGGTCTCGATTCAACGAGCAAAGTTTTCCTCGATCTACCTTTAAGTTGGCTGATCCTATCAATAGTATCGTCCAGCTTAGTTTCGGAGGCGCGACTGTGCTTCACGCACCACGGCGGCAATCAATGATTTTGTCTTACTCGGGATATTGTCCAGCAAAGATGGGGAGCGAAAGGCTTTGACGGCTGCTTCTCGCGAGCCACGATAGTCCCCTTGTTTGCGCAAAATGTAAGCGACATTTTCGTATCGAATTCCTCTTTGCGAGCGAGCTGAGCGGTGGAACTGAGCAGGTAAGATGCTTTCGACTTTGTCGTAGAAGCGAATGTCTGCTTGATTTCCTTTGAGCTGGCTTTGTCCTGCGAATGAACTGTTCGGAGTGAGCTGGTAGTCGGCCATCATACGATCGAGAAGCAGAATGTCTCCTGTCTGGGCTGCCAAAATCCAAATTGGCCAGTCGGTGACTGGCGCCAGGTCGAAGTACCACTCTGGGAGCTTTCGTTGGATACCGTTACGGAACATGATCGACGGTGATGGTAGAAAATTGCGACGAACCAATTCCGAGAGGTCATATCGTCCGGGCGACAGCGATGGAAAGTTGCGCTGAACTCCGGTATCCGGTGTTACCCAGCGAACGAAGTGACAGCAAACTGCGACTGACGGATCGTCTTCCATGGTTTGTACTTGGATCGCGAGTTTGTCGGGATCAGTCCAGTAGTCGTCGGCATCGAGCCACGCGATGTATTTGCCGCGACACATTCCAAATGTCTCGAAGTAGTTGCGTTGAATGCCTACATTTTTCTGGCGCGCGAGAACACGGAGTTTATCCGGATGGTGCTGCCGCAAGTCTTCTGCAATCGCTGCGGTCCCGTCTGTCGAACAGTCATCGGCAACGACTATCTCTATAGGGAACGTGGTCTGCTGCATCAAGACGCTTTCAATTGCCCGAGTGATCCACTTCTCCGAATTGAATGCCGTAATTGCGACACTGACAGTCGGGGTGGGACCTGGCGCAGTGTTCACGTCCTGTTGCATGTTCAAGCAGATTTCCCTTTGCCGCCCTGCTGAATGAGCCACATACAGCGGTTATCGCCTCCGCTTCAGCATAGGAGGCCCCATCTTTAAAGCAAGTATAGATCATGCGGATAGTGGCCAATCCTTCCCCAATCGAGTGATTGCCACGAACACGATTCCCTCTGGATTGTAAGGTGAGGACGATGCTAAGGTCGTATTGGGTTGCTGCGAATATTGAGCATCGATTGCAGTACTGCTGCAATCAATCTCACATCACAGAATGGAATAGGCGTTATTTCCAAAATGACCAAAATCAGTGTTGCGATTCCGGCTTACAACGCTGAGTTGTATCTGCGGGAGGCTGTCGACAGTGTCCTCGCCCAGAGTTTCAAGCCGCACGAAATTATTGTGGTCAATGATGGGTCGACGGATGGTACCGAAGAGATTGCTCTCTCCTATGGCGATAGCATTCGATACATCAAACAGGCAAATCAGGGGTTGGCGGGAGCCCGGAATACGGCGATTCGCGAGGCTACTGGGGACTGGGTTGCGTTCTTCGACAGTGACGATGTAATGACGCCCGACAAACTTAGTCTTCAGACGGCGACAATTGAATCCAACCCCAATCTGATTCTGGTCTATTCGGGATTTTCGTTTCTATATCCCGATGGGAGAACGGAAGAAGTAGCTGCATTTCCTGCAAAAGAGTTGTGGCCGGCACTTCGGTATCGCACGCCTATTCTTCCTTCGACCTCGGTGGTTCGCCGCTCAGCGCTTCTCGAGGTAGGGAATTTCCGTTCTGTGTTGACGGAAGACTGGGATCTGTGGATCCGCCTGGTCCGCCGATACTCTGCGAGCGCGTTTCAGGAGGTTCCGAAGAGCCTGATTCTTTATCGTCATGTGGAAAATAGCTTGAGCAAGAAGTACATGAAGATGGCCAGCGGGAACATGTACATGCTGAACAATATGACCTTGGAAGACCTTTCAGGATTTTCGAGAAATCTTTGGAGAAGGAAGATTGAAGCAAAAATTTACTTCAATCTTGCAGTTGCCATGAGAGAGAACATAGATGAGCGGTACTGGGCTTTCGCGATTGAATCGATGATGAGGTGGCCGTTTTTTGGAAAGGTAGTTACACCGCATCGTTATCTTGTTCTTGCGAGCATGCTGTACAGGAGGCTGTTAAATTTTCGTCTAAGTTTCCGTTACTGGTGGCCGGTGCGCGAGTGCCGGAAAGCGATACCAGTCGAATCGCGCTAAGAGACGGTACTTATGTTTCCGACTCTGGAGGCGCTCCACTTGCGATAGAGGTCAATGGCCTCTTCGTTGAATACCGCAAGCACGGTGAGCGCAAATACTGGCAGAGTAATGGCAATCTGCGAGAAGAAGATCAGCATGGATCGAGGATGCCAATGAATATCAATCCAATAAGAGACAACGGCAAAGGGCAGAACGCAGATTGTAATCTTCGCCCATCCCTGCCACAGATACTTTCGTACCGGAACTCCCAACTCCGTCTTCACGAATCGCGGCCAGAAGATCATGTGAATGATCGCCATCGATATGGATGTTCCCCAGGCCACACCGTATAGCCCGATTATCTTCACCAGGATGAGGCTCAAGGTTAAGTTAAATACTGCTTCAATCGACGCCCAAATCGCTGATGCCTTGTGTTTATCGATACCGTAGGCGATCTGGCCGGCAGTGGAGTTTGCGATAGTGAAGAATTGGCTGATGAGGAGTATTTGAAGAATCGTGCCTGAGGTCTGGCTATATTGCTGCCCCATCCAAAGGCCGATGAATGTTTTCCCTCTTAGGAGCAGTGTTATGCCAACCGGCAACATAAGACCGAGGGCTGCCTGTGTGCCACGCAGAAGAAGTTCTCGCAGGTCTTTTTCCTGGCCCCGCGCTTCAAGATTGCTCGCCATGGGAATGAATGTTGATCCCATGGCAGCTGAGATCTGCCCCGAGTACATAGCGAGGCTTCCAGCAATGGAGTAAAAAGTAACTGCCGCAACCGACAGGAATGCACCAACGACCAGGTTATCCGTGTAAAAGACGATCTGCACTGCGATGATGATGATGAATGTCTTGAAGCTGTAAGCCCAGATCATTTTAAGAGTCGCGATATCCGGGCGGCTAATGCGAATGCGACAGGGAGGATAGATCTTGAGGGCGGCTGCTCCTGTGACCATACCGCTTACAAGCGCAATCGCGAGTTCCCAGTAGGCCAACGCTACGAGACCTAAACCGTTTCGGAGAATCAGAAAGACTCCCGCTGCTCTCGCGATGGTTTGTCCTGCGGATATTAAACTCAGAACGTCGAACCGGTTGATTCCAGACAGGACGGCGCCGAATACGCCCGAGGTCATGCTTACGGAAACTCCGAGAGCACACAACAGGACCGTAATCTGACCAGCCCGTTGAAGATCGACTGGGACTTTAAAGAAGTGTGGGAACGCGACAGCCAACGCGATACTCAATAAACCGATTACGACTGAGAGTCCGGCACGAAACCAGAGCGCTGCTCCGATTGCCTTTTGAGCTTCGATGACGTTTTCGATTGCGGTGTTTTTGGAGACATAGCGAACAATTGAGCTTCGCAGTCCAAGATCCAAAAGATTGAGATAAGACACCGTAGAGACGGCGAGAATCCAGACTCCATAGGCGACGGGCCCAAGATGTCTAACGATGAATGGGCTTAAGAAAAAGGGAACCACCATGCCGGTTGCCATGGCTATCCAGTTCATCCCCACATTAATCGCAAATCGCTTTTTTCCGGCCATGATTCTTTATTGGGACAAGGCGTGAGCCAAAACCTTTTACCAGACAAGACATCGTCCGTGATTTGCCGTCTAGAATTTCCTTAAGACTTGCGGCATACAGCTAAAGATAGTCTAGTCGAACGGCGAGTTTTTCATCGGAGACAATCGGTCTGGCTGCATCACAAGAAAGGTGTACTGACCCACATAATTCTCTGGCATATCGCCCGTATCATTGATTAGGGAGCAGCATTCTATTTCGTTTCGAAAAAGTAACACTCTCTTATGCCCGAAGTGGGAAGGAATGCTGCAATAGAATCAGTCGGATACGACTGAGCTAAACGCTCTGAACATCGATGATGCTTCGTCGTTTGATGTTGTGGATAGGTGAAGTTTTTTATTGGCTATCGAGGGAGCCATCTGTGAAGCTCGTGTTCTGGTTGTGTCTTGCTCTGATCGGCTATGCCTATTTGGGTTATGCCGTGTGGCTGTGGGTTTGTGCGCGCATTCGCCGCCTTCCGATTCACAAAGATAATTTCACCCCTCGTGTTTCTCTTGTGATTGCTGCACGAAATGAAGAAGCGAATCTGCCACGGAAATTCGCAAATCTTCGTTTGTTGAAATATCCGCAGCAACTACTGCAGATCGTGGTTGCATCTGATGGGTCTACAGACGGAACTGTAAGGATTCTTCGCGAACAGGATGCCAATGTGATTGGGGTCATTCTCGACGAATCGAACGGGAAAGCCTCCGCGTTGAATGAGGCAGTCAGGCGGGCGACGGGGGATATCGTTGTTTTTCTCGATGCAAGGCAACATGTAGAGCCGGATGCGATTTCCGAGTTGGTCGCGTGTTTTGCGGATCCAGCTGTGGGCGCTGTCAGCGGAGAACTTCTGCTCGAAAGCTCAGGAGGGGAGGCGCAGGAGGGACTGGGTGTTTACTGGAAGATTGAAAAGACTGTGCGCAAGCTTGAATCTGCTTCAGGATCTGTCGTCGGAGTGACAGGCGCGATCTATGCGATTCGGAGGGAGCTTTATACCGAGATTCCTGCAGGAACGATACTGGATGACGTTTTCATACCGATGAACGTGGCACGCAAGGGAAAACGTGTGGTCTTTGAGCCATTGGCGATTGCGCGGGACCAGCTGTTTGCTGAAAAAGGAAAGGAGTTTTCGCGAAAGGTGCGTACCCTGACAGGCAACTACCAACTCCTTGGACTTGCACCATGGCTTTTATCGTCGTCGAATCCTTTGTTTTTCCGTTTTGTCAGCCATAAACTTCTGCGCCTTATTGTCCCCATGTTGTTGGTTCTAATGCTGTTGTCTTCGGCGATTGCCGGCGGCCCTTTCTACGCCGGAATCTTCTGGTTGCAGGTGCTATTCTACGTTTTCGCCGTCTTCGGAACGCTGGTTCCATCCGTCAAACAGTTCAAGCCGGTCGGTGTTGCCAGTACGTTTTTGATGCTCAACACAGCAGCAGCACTTGCGTTCTACAACTTTGCTGCAGGACGCAAGAAAGTATGGCTTTAGTAAGCTGAATTTTTGGCAGCATGCGCAGGCTGGTTCGATTGCCAGTTCAGCGCGATGGAGATTGCATCGTGGGATTCGGACTAGGACTGGGAATCGTTAGTTACATTCCCCTGGTGGCCTACCTGGGCTTCTGGATCATGTGCATTCTCTCACTGACGGGGCGCCCCCTGCTTGGCTTTTACTACATGATTCCGTTTCTGCCGTATCGAACGATGCGGGATCATTTTCTTGACTATCCCCTCGGCGCCAACGTGCTGACGATTCTCGTCCTTTGCGTTATTATCGGCGCCGTACTGCAAGGCAAGCGGCTCCCTCAATCCAAGCTGTTCCTCATATGGTTGATCTTTGGAAGCTATCTTTATCTATCGATGTGGTATGGCACAATGCTCGGGAATAGTCCTCCTCCACTCTGGATTACGGATCTAAATTTTGCCACGTGGAAAGACTATATGCTCATCCCGCTTACGTTTGTCGCGGCGGGTTTGGTCGTCGAAGATCGGAAAGCTGTGCGGACGGTTCTCGTGATCACGGCCTTTTCGCTTCTGTTTATCGATCGTAGTTGCCTGATGGATAGCATGTCGCGAACATGGGGAACATTCGATGAAAACAAACGCAGTGACGGGCCCTTAGGGTACGGTTCCAATCAGACTGCCGCGTTTCTTGCTCAATTCGCGATGTTTTTCTGGGGAGTCGTTCAGTTTGTCAAAAACAAAAAGCAAAAGCTGTTCCTCTATGGTTTGATCGCGATCACGATCTTCGCGACGATGTATACCTTCTCGCGCGGCGCCTATCTTGCCATCCTCTTCGGGGTTTTTGTCCTTGGCGCTTTGAAGGATCGAAGGCTTCTGATCGTGGGTACAGTTTTTCTACTGACGTGGCAGCTTGTCGTGCCAACCGCCGTTCGCCAGCGAATCGATATGACGGAGACGGCAAACGGACAGTTGGAATCTTCTGCCAACGAACGGGTGAGGTTATGGCAAGCTGCGGAAGATTCGATTCTAAGCAGTCCCGTCCTGGGCAAAGGTTATGCCACTTACCAATTGGAGGAGCACCTCGACAATCTGAGAGATACACATAACTGGTACGTCAAAGTCATGGTGGAGACCGGCATCATTGGTCTGATCATTGTCTTGTTCATGTTTCAACAGATGCTTGCACTGACTTATCGTCTCTTCAAGAAAGCAACGGATCCGCTCTATCGCGCGCTTGGCCTTGGCCTGTTTGTTGCAATATGCACTTCTGCTGTGGCCAATCTCTTCGGCGATCGATGGACCTACCTTGAGATCACCGGCATGTTGTGGGTACTGATTGGCACGGCAGTTCGTGCGGATCTCCTCAGCCAAACTGAATCGCCAACGGAAGAAACCGGGGTTGCAGAACCTATTCATGTTAATCCGTATATGGCCTACAGGTAGATTGCATTCTTCGGGAATGTAATACCCGCATATCGAGTGCGTCTATGAGCATGATCACAACGTTATCGGAGAACAAGTCGGCCACTCAAGACGCAAGCAATTCTGCGTTGCCACACGTCTTGCTTGTGATCGACCAATTTGCCAAAACACTTGGCGGCGGGGAGCGCATTGTTCTCAAGTTGGCCTCGCGGCTTCCCAGATATGGATATCGGGTGTCGATTCTAACCTTCTCGGCAAATCCGGAGAGCGCGGCACTGCAATCGCCACCGTGTCCAATTTACCTTTTGTCCTTGCGGCGCACCTACGACTTTCACGCAATGAGGGCAGCGTTTGCGCTGAGACGATTTCTGAAAGAGCAGCGAATTCAGATCGTCCAAACATTTTTCGAGAGTTCCGATATCTGGGCGGGATTCGTAACGAAGACGATGTCCGATGCAAAGCTGATCTGGAGCCGGAGAGACATGGGAATTCTTCGGGGACGCAAACATCATATTGCGTACCGTAGGATGTCCGGACTGCCGGACCGAGTCTTTGCCGTGTCGGAGCAGGTGCGGCGCCACTGCATTGATGTGGATGGCATTGAAGCTTCGCGCGTGCAGACGATCTACAACGGCTTGGATCTTGCCGACTGGACCAGTGTCTCAAAACCTGCCAAACGTGACGGCGATTTTTTGGTGACGACGGTTGGCAACGTTCGCCGGGTGAAGGGACACGATGTTTTGATTAAGGCTGCTGCTTCTGTTGTAAAGCAGTTTCCCGGCGTTGTGTTCAGCATCGCAGGAGAGGTATTAGAGCCCGGTTATTTTGAAGAACTCAAAGGGCTCATTCACGATCTCGATCTCACCGAGCACGTGCGCTTCGCCGGAAATATCACCAACCTTCGCGAATATCTGTTTGCCGCAGATCTCTTCGTGCTTCCCTCGCGTAGTGAAGGATTTTCAAATGCGATTGTGGAGGCGATGGCTGCTTCGCTTCCCGTTGTTGCAACGAATGTTGGAGGAAACGCAGAGGCTGTGGAAGAGGGCATAAGCGGTCTAATTATTCCTTCACAAGACCCGGAGGCTCTGGCGGCGGCGATTATTTGTCTTCTCTCGGATCGCTCGCTGGCACACGAGATGGGGACCGCGGGAAGAAAACTGGTAACAGAAAGATTTACAACCGACGCCATGATGCAGGAGATCACACTCGCATACGCCGAGGTGCTGACAGGGAAAGGGACGACCCGAAGGGTTCCTGATTTCGTCGCGCAATAGCTTCGTGCGAGGCTGCAATTTTTTGAGTAAAGAAAAGGCTGTCGGCAAATTTTGCTGGCAGCCTTTGTCTTGCCTTTTTTCTTTAGCTCAGGAGAGCCAATTCCTTATCGGCGTCTTTTGCTGTTTGCGTATTCGGTGCCAGCGCTGCGGCTTTTTTCAGATGGGTTATGGCGTCACTGCTCTTGGAGAGTTTCGCATAGGTCATTCCGAGGTGATAATGGATCGCTGCGTCGTTAGGCGCGGTCTTCGTGGCTTCCTCAAGCAGGTCGCGTGCCGATTCGTAATTTCCTTTTTGGTAGTAGATCCAGGCAAGCGTGTCGGCTGTGCTGGGTGAGGTCGGGGCGCCGCGGCGGGCAACCTGGGCAAGCGAAAGAGCGACATCGAGGTTCTGTCCGGTGTCGACCATCAGGTAGGCGAGATTATTCGCAGCAACAGGCTGCTCAGGTTGGATTGCAAGAGCTTTTTTGTAGCTGTCCATAGCTCCATTTCGATCCCCCTGCGATTCCTGCAACGACCCCAGGATGGTGAAAGCTCGCACATCGGTGGGATGGTCTTTGACCCACTGCTGCCATTTAGCAACTGCCTTGGTAGGGTCACCGCTGCTAATTTCAGCGCGCGTGTATGCCATGACAGCTCCGCTGTCGGATGGATTGAGCTGCATCGCTTTGTCGGCTGAGGCAAGTGCTCCTTTGGAATCTCCTGTGGCGCCCTGAAGTTCAGACAAAAGGGTATACATGTCAGCGTTTTCCGGCGACTTGGCGATCTGGGCCTGTACGCGGCTGATAGCCTGGGCTGGCTGCTTCTCAAACACAAGAGCCGAGGCCAAAAGACGCAATGCCCGAGAAAAATTTGGATTGATTTCAAGAGCCTGTTCGAGAAGCGTTTTTCCTTCAGGAATCTTCTGCTGAATCAGGCGGAGTTGGGCGAGCTCAAGGTAGCCCGCCGAGTTTTTCGGATCGAGCTTGATGGCCTGGCGAAAATCTGTATCGGCTTTGTCGAAAGATTTCTGGCTTCCTTCAGCCATACCGCGCCAGAGATAAGCAGGTGCAAAGTTTGGGTTGACTGCAATCGCGGAATTGGCCACCTGCTCAAGACCGCTGAAGTCCTTGGCATCGGTAGAAACTTCGGCGAGCCCCGACAGAGCTTCGAGACTTCTGGGATTGAGCTTTACGGCGTCGCGGAAGCTCTGTTGCGCAACTGTCGTGTCCCCTTTAGCGCGGGCAGCGCGGCCAAGCCATAGCTTGACGACAAGACTATCCGGGTTTGCCTTTGCAGCTTTCTGCAACGCTGTAAAGGCTTCGTTGTTCTTCCCGTCGTTGAGCAGGATCATCCCGTTGAGAACAGCGACCTCAGGAACATTGGGGTCGGTTTTTGCGAGTTCAGCGCCGATCGTTCTCGCCTTCGGCAGGTCTTTGTTCAGGATCAGAAGGCGAAGGTAGGCAACCTTCAGGGGAGTGCTCTTGGGATGCTTTGCGACGAGATCCGCGTAGGCAGCCGCACCGGGAACAAGTTGGTTCGTCCGAATGTAATAAGTTGCAAGCATGCCGGCGCCACTCTCGGAGTCGGAGAGATCCTCCGAGGCCTGGCGCAAAGTGGCCTCCGCCTTGGCGTTTTCATTCTGTCGCAGATAGAGCTCAGCTAAAGCGCCACGCGCCGTAACATTCTTCGGATCCGCGGCGATGGCAGCCTTCAACTCATTTTCTGCGCCCGAAGTATCACCTTTCTTTTGCAAAAGCGCAGCAAGAACCAGATGTGCGGAAACATTTTTGCCGTCGAGTGAAACGGCTTTGCGGAGTTGTTCTTCTCCTGAGGCTGCGGTGGTGGGATCTCCACTCTGGAGGAAACCCAGAGAAGCATGGAAGTTGGCGCGGTTCGGATCAATCTCGAGCGCCTTCTGAATCTGCGCAAGTGCTTCCGCGCGGTCACCTTTTGAGGCGGCGATTGAGGAGAGCAGAGCATAAGCATCAGCATTCCTCGAATCAATCGCCAGAACGGCCTTGGCCTGCTCGGTGGCCCGATCAGACTGCTTGCCAGCGACCAGAAGATTGCCAAGATCGATGTGTGCCTGAACATTGTTGGGTTGAAGATCGACAGTGCGGAGCAACTCGCCATAGGCCTGCATAATCGATCCCTGCTTCAGAAGGACCTTCGAGAGCTGATAGTGTGCCTCGGCAAAGTTGCGATCAACTTTGAGCGCGTTGGCATACTGAATGGTCGCCTCCTTCAGCTTGCCCTGATCGGCGTAGCGGTTCCCGCTTTCAAGGTAGCGCTGCTTCTCCTTGTTGGGATCGCGGTGACAACCCAGGCTGAGACCAAGTGCAAGGGACAGAGCCAAGACTACCGGGGCTCGAAGTGGTGCCGGAATTCGCGAGATTCTCATTGCCGTTTCCTCAAATGCCTTTCAACCAAACTCTGTTGATGTAAATGTTATTGTTTCCTGACTGGAGCAGCACTGACACAAGTTATGTAGAGCTGCGCGTCACAGTCGTTAGTTGGGAATAAACCGCGGCAGAGTTGGGGCCATCTGCTGGGTAAAGTGAATGGCGCGGGCTTTGGCTGATTCAAGAGACTCCGATGGCATAACCTGCGTGATGACCCGGACCAATGCGCCGTCGGTCCGGTTCAGCCGGATAGCATCGGTCACCATGTATCCCTTCGCAACATACTCGTTCGGGATGCTGCGGCCGTGAGCCTGGTACCAATAGATGACGAACTGTTTGGAGTCGCCATTGCTGATGACATATTCCCCGACGTTGTAGTTTTTACCATTGACGTCCTGGAGGGTGGTGTAGTCCTTCGACTCGAAGGTCCATCCGGCACCGGGAAGGCAGTTTTGTGGAGAGTGCATTGTCTGTCCGGTTCTTTGGCTCGCAAAATAGCCGATGAACAGACTGACCGGAGGAATTGCAGGCAAGCCAGGTTCCTGCGAGGCGGAATAGATTCGATTGAGAAAATCGCCTTTGCCCAAAACTGCGAGGGTGTCGTCCGTGAGAGGGATGTCCTGCGCAGTCCACGGACCGAAACTCCGCGGCATCTGGCTAAGCGGATCGCTTGTGGGTACCAGATCCACGTCTCCCCGGCTTTCGAGGACGAAGATGGTAGAAGCGAGCAACGCGACAATGACCCAGAACCGAGCGGATTTCATAATGCCTTAGCCTTTAGGGGAGAGATAAGCCGCATGGCGCGGTGGACCAGATAGAGACAACCAAGGGAGACCACGAACATAACCCAGCCTGAGAACTCGTGAAAGAAACCGAGCGCCTTGTCCGGATCCCAGTATTGGACGCAGAGTCCAGTGCCAACGATACGGACGACATTGGCAGTGACAGCGATGGGAATACTGGCAAGAGCAAGAATGACGCGGCGGCCGGTACTGCGTTCGAGAAAGTAACCGTAAAAGATTGCGAGGGTAAAGAGGCTCATCAGTGAGCGGATACCGCTGCAGGCCTCGGCGACTTCAAGAGGCATTACCGGAAGGTGGATGACATTGCCTTCAAGCAGAACAGGAACTCCAAGGAGAGGCAGAATCTGGCTGGCGATTTTCGATGCAAAGAGCTGCAAGGGGAAGGTGATCTGGTTAAAGACGATCGCCGGAAAAGGAATGGCAAGAATGAGAACGAGAAGAGGAAAACGGAGTTCCCGAACCATTGGCCAGCCGAGAAGCGTCCAGAGAATGCCGGTCAGCACCAGGATAAAGGACATTCTCGCGGTAAACAGCTCAACGCCATACACGCCGAGGATGAGTACAAAAATACCGAAGACAACGAGAGGAACTCCCGCCCATGTCGGCTTAATGGAAGTAGCGGCGAGCACTTTTCTCTTATCCCAGACAAGGAATGCTGCAAACAGGGGGACAAGAAAGCCATGAGAGTAGTCGGGGATCGAATACCAGTCGTAGATCAGCTTGAAAGCAACCCGGTAGTAGAGAAGCGCCAGCAGGATGGCGATTGTGGCGAGCGGAAGCCATGAGAATCGGGACGAGGTAGTGGAATCTGTGGCACGGGGAAGTCCAACATTCGCTTCCTTAGCGACAAGATCCGAGGTGTAAGGCATAGCGATGGTATCCCAGAGACTTTCGTAAGACGTTATACTTCAGGAGAAACGTGTAAGCAATCAGCGTACCTCTTCTTGAGCCCCGATGTCGCTCTTATAGCTTGCAGGCGGCTCAACAAAAGTGGTAGTGAATTGCCCTGGAAAGGGACAATCATTTGACTCTTGGGCTGCTAATCTGGATATGGGGATGACATCGGAACCCAAACGAGTTGTTCCATTTCTGCGGCAGCCCGTCTCATGTTGAGTTTCATCTATAACCTGCAGGAATTGGGCCAGCAATTCATAGGCAAACCGCATGGTTTGGCATGTAAATTGCTTTCAAGAAATCTAGTAGCTATGTCTCGGCGAAGCAATGTGCCCCGCGGACCGTATCCGGCGAGGTTCATGGACTTAGAGCCGATACGCCCTTATGGATAAACTATTGCTTGGAAAGTACGTTCAGCGGATGAAAAAAAGTCGATTTTCTCGTGCATTGTGAAGGGGTTGAGGAGCAAACAACTTGCCGAGAATTGAATCCAAAAGGATGGTAATGAGCAATTCAAAAGGGAACTCTGGGATTGGGATTAGGGAGACACGGATGACAAGGCTTTGTTCCAAATTGATTGTGGCCCTGGTAACGGTCTCCGCCGGGGCGATAGGGCAAACGCCAAACACGACGTCGCCGGGGCAGGCAGAACAACAGCCTGCAACCCAGCTTCCAGCGAATCCGACGCAACCGCAAACACCTCCCGCGGCGCCTGTCCCCCCCGCAGGTGCGGCTTCGGGGCAGAATCCCGGAGAACCGGTCGATCCGGCACGATATGTGATCGGTGCAGAAGACTCGCTGCAGATAACTGTCTGGAGAGAGCCGACCCTTTCGGGGACAATTCCGGTCAGACCGGACGGAATGATCTCTCTTGCCTTGGTTGGAGATCTGAAGGCAGCGGGTCTGACACCAATGGCGTTATCATCAGATATCAGTCAGAAGCTCAAAAAGTACATTCAGGATCCGGTAGTCACGGTCGTTGTGCTTGGAGTGAACAGCCAGAGAATTTTTGCTGTTGGTGAAATCAACAAAGTGGGTCCGATTATGTTGACCGCCGGCATGACACCACTTCAGGCGATTGTCTCTGCAGGCGGACTGACTCCGTTCGCAAATTCCAAGAAGATTTATATCTTGCGAACAGTCAATGGCAAGCAGGAGAAGATTCCGTTCAACTACAAGGGCGCGCTTCGAGGCGAGACCCAGGGAATCCCATTGATTCCTGGTGACACAATTGTTGTTCCATAAGGATTTTATGAAAATCAGATTTGTGGTGTCGGTTCTGGGACTGGCTATGGGTTCAATTGCCTATGGGCAAGCCGTTCCGGCAGGCACTTCGATGACTTCAAGCAACCTGGGCCCGAATCTTCCAAATCTCGACGGAGTTCTTCATTACGCTGTAAGCGCTTCCGAAGTGGTGCAGTTTGGTTACTACGGAGACGGTGTAGTGACGCACTCGACGGCACTCTCTGGCGACGTCGCTTATACGGCGAAAAGTGTAGTCTACCCGTTCAGTGCGCTGGTGAATGCGGGTGTACTGCTGGGCAACTCATCAGGTCAGGGAACAGGTTACTTCACGAGTGCCACGGTCTCGCAGGGGCTGATCACGCGCCACTGGAATTTCAACGTTTCGGATTCGGTGAGTGCCTTGCCGCAATCTCCGACTCTTGGGCTTTCAGGTATTGCCGGAACAGGAGATTTGGGTTCGCTGCCGGTCCAAGGCCCGAGCGAAGGGCCTGCCGGAGGAATTTTGTCGAATGGGGGAAAACGCGTAGCAAACACGCTCAGTGGAGGGGTGGAAAGAATG
The DNA here is from genome assembly GCA_035570955.1 of Edaphobacter sp. GTDB lineage: Bacteria > Acidobacteriota > Terriglobia > Terriglobales > Acidobacteriaceae > Edaphobacter. The sequence goes on from DATMKY010000061.1 coordinate 65,635, forward strand.
ATTACTCGCAATACCTCCTTGAGCGGCGGCGGATCCTGGTCGATCCTTCACTTTCCCGACAATACCGCTGGATTGGACTCGAGTCAGGTTACTGGCGAAGTGGCTCTCAACCGCCGTCTGGATGCAAGGAGTTCTGTAAGCCTCAGCGCGGTGTACTCAACGTTTGGCTATAAGAACGGAAATTCATTCAATCAACCGGACATTGAAACCCGGGGTCTGAACCTGTCTTACCAGCGGGTTCTCACCCGAACCCTCAGCGTCTCGGTTTCCGCTGGTCCTCAATGGGTTTCCAGTTCAAACAGCACACTGATTCCTTCCTCGCTGAACGCGGCAGCCTCGGCAAGCTTGTCCTACCAAAAGGGACTCACGAGCGCGTCGCTTAGTTATACGCGCGGGGTGAACGCCGGTTCTGGCGTATTGCCCGGTGCTTTGTCTGACAGCTATTCAGGGTTTTTGGGCCATACATTCGGCCGAAAATGGGTAGCGTCGCTCAGCGCAAACTATTCGCATACCGACGGTCTAACCCACCAGTTCAATGGAACGTCTCCAGTGTCTGTGGAGGAGTCCTTCAACACTGTCTATGGGGGCGGTCAGGTTACGCGATCATTTACGTCTCATATCTCCGGTTATGCCAGCTACACGGTACAGCACCAGGCGAGTAATTTTTCAACTGTCGTACCGGCGAACGCGACGATCGGCACCTCTCAGACATTCGGGGTTGGGGTGACCTACAGCCCCCGGTCCACTCGATTAGGGCAATTTTAAGGAGTCATCATGCTTGGACATCGTGCGTTGACGATGCAGGACTATAAGACCATCTTGAAGCGCAGGTGGTGGATCATCGCCATCCCAGCGATTATCTTTCCGATTGTTGGATTCGGCATCAGCTATCTCGTACAGCCGCAGTACATGTCACAGACGCTCGTTTTGGTGGAGCAACAGAAAGTTCCCGAGTCGTATGTCAAGGCAGTGGTGACAGAAGATCTGAACGGCAGGCTTGCGACGATGAAAGAACAGATCCTGAGCAGGTCGAGACTGCAGCCGATCATTGAACGCTTCAACCTCTTTGCGAATGGCAAGCTGTCGATGGACGATCGCATCGATATGACCAGAAAAAATATCGGGATCACGCCGATTCAGTCTGAGATCGCACGCACGAACGGGTTACCCGGCTTCTACATCTCCTTCAAAGCGAATGATGCACGAACTGCACAGCTGGTCTGCGGAGAGATTCAGTCACTCTTTGTCAGTGAGAACCTTAATGATCGTGCCGCATCGGCAGCTGGAACCACGGACTTCCTGAAAGGCCAGCTGGCGGACGCAAAGGCAAAGCTGGACGAGCAGGACCAAAGATTGCGCGAGTTCGAACAGAAGTATATGGGCAAGTTGCCCGGAGCAGAATCGTCCAACATCAACATGATGTCCTCGCTGAATACCCAGCTGGACGCAGCGACACAGGCACTGAACCGTCTGGAACAGGATAAGAGTTATGTTGAATCTCAGTTAGCGATCCAGTTGCAGAATCAAGCCGCTCAGACGTCCCAGCATGGTGGCGGTTTGGGCCCACAAGGGCAGGACGCTGAACTGCAGCAGCTGCTGGCTCAGGAAGCAGATCTCACTACGCGCTACACAGACGACTATCCGGATGTGGTTTCGGTGAGGAGAAAGATTGCAGAGCTAAGGCAAAAGATGGCGAGCGCCCCTCCACCTCCTGTTGTCACAACAACGGCTGCACCTACGAAACCAACGATCGAGCCCGTCGGGATTCAGCAAATTCGTGCGCAGGTTCGTGCGATGGATCAGGCAATCGCGGCAAAAAAACACGATCAGGCGGCGATTCAGGCACAATTGCACACTTACCAGGAGCGCGTTGCCTCCAGTCCAGAGATTGAGGAAGAATACAAGGCCATCACCCGGGATAATCAGCAGGCACAGGCGTTTTATGCGGACCTGCTCAATAAGATACAAACTGCGACGATGGCGGCCAACCTGGAGAAGCGTCAGCAGGGTGAGCAGTTCCGGGTGATGGATGAGCCGAATCTCCCTGAGTCTCCGACATCTCCCAAGCGACCGGTTTTTGTCGGCGGAGGATTGGCGGCAGGCATAGGATTGGGTCTACTCATTGTTGCGCTGATGGAGTACTTGGATACCGCGGTAAGGTCTGAGCGCGATATCTGGGCGTTTACTAAATTGCCGACGCTGGGCGTCATCGGTTTCAACGGAGATACCGAACCAGCGAATTCGAAACGGCGACGGTTCGGGCGACGAACCCCGGACATCACGGCTGGTACCAAGCCGTTGATGAATACAGGTGGCTGAGATGTATAAGAGCTTCTTTAAATTGCAAAGCAGCCCGTTCGGAATCAGCCCCGACCCTCGGTTTCTTTACATGATGCCGCACACACGGGAGGCTCTCGCGTGCTTGGAGTATGGCATCTCGGCACGGAAGGGTTTCATCGTGTTGACGGGCGAGGTGGGAACGGGAAAGACCACGCTGCTGCGGAGGGCTTTGAGTTCGTTCAGCAATCGGCGGGTGTCGACAGCATTTGTCTTCAATCCGCGTTTGGATGTGTTGGATTTTCTGGAATTTGTGCTGACAGACTTTGGCATCGTGCCCCAGACACGAACAAAATCGGGGATGCTGCTGCAATTAAACCGCTGGTTGATTGAACGCTTTCGCATGGAAGAGACCTGTGTCGTGGTCGTCGATGAGGCGCAAAACCTTTCCTGGGAGCTTTTGGAAGAGATTCGGTTGTTAACCAATCTCGAAACGTCTTCAGAGAAGCTGCTGCAGATCGTTCTGTCGGGACAGCCTGAGCTCGAAGAAAAGCTACGCCACCCAAGCGTCAGACAGTTGCGCCAGCGAGTCTCGTTGTGGTGCAGAACACAGCCCTTGACCCTGACCCAGACTCACGCCTACGTCGCTGAGCGTCTGCGCATCTCCGGAGCCACTTGGCAGCTCTTTACTTCTGAGGCACTGGACTTGGTTCATCGCTTCAGCAAGGGGATTCCCCGTGTGATCAACTTGTTGTGTGAGCATGCCTTGATACTTGCCTATGTGGAGCAGGTTCAACAGGTCACCCCGGCGATTGTGGAAAGCGTCGCGACCGAGCTTGAGTTAGAGATGCAGCCGTTTATGCTTACTCCAGTGGCTTTGGGCAACAACGGTGGGCCGCCCGCCCCGCGGTCTGTAACAGAAGACAGTTTTATGGCCGGATTTAGTAGAGAGACATTGGGAAGGCGAGATCGATGAGCCGAATTTACGAAGCACTTCAAAAGGCAGAGTCCGAACGGAAGTCAGAGCGGCGAGAACCTGAGCCGCTCGTTCCGGATCCATCGGCCAGCGCCGGGCCGTTCTCAGCAGCGGCACTCGCCGAGCATGATATGAGAACCATGGAACCGGTTGTGACCGAACCTGTCGGTATTCAGCCAATCGGTGTCCAACCTTACCGAGAGTCATTCGCACCGCCGACTCGTGGCGATTTCTTCGATCTCAACCAGATCGTTCCACATCACTGGTCGCTCTCGCTGGACCAACTCCCCGCACTCCTCGAGCGGGGACCGGCGGTGGAGCAGTTCCGAAGCCTCCGATCACGAATCTTTGAGCTTCGTGATATCAGCCCGCTTAAGACGATCTTGATCAGCAGTGGCCTGCCCCAGGAAGGAAAGAGTTTTGTCTCAACCAACCTCGCTTTGAGTCTCGCGCGCCATAAGAATAGCAAGGTGCTGCTGATCGATGGTGACATGCGGCGATATACGCTGCATCAGATCCTTGGGTGTGAGTCCACGCCCGGGCTGGCGGACTATCTTGCTGGCAAGGCAACGATAACCGAAGTGATGCAGCGGCCGGAAACATCGCAGATAACCAATCATGCTGCCCAGCACGCTCTGCCAAATTTGGCCTTCATCGCTGGCGGCAACGGCGGAGATAAAGCCGCGGATCTCTCCGGAAGCCCGCGATTTGGAGAACTGATACAACTGGTCTCACCGCACTTCGACTGGATCATCGTGGATTCATCTCCAGTCCTTCCGGTTTCTGACGCAGTCAACCTTGCGCGGTTCTGCGATGGTGTCCTGTTGGTGGCACGGTCCGGAGTAACGAAGTTTCCAGTAGCTCAGCGTGCGCAAAGCGAGTTGAAGGCTGCCCATATTCTGGGGTTCGTGCTCAATGCCGTCATTGAGGCGCCGGAAGTCGGTGGCTACTACAGTTACGACGCTAAGAGCCAGTAAGGAGAACGACAGAAAACGATGATCCGGCTGTTTAACGTGTACTACCCCACCCGAACCATCGTCCTCTTGCTCTGCGAAGCCCTGATTGTTGGTGGCTGCTTTCTGCTCGCCACCATACTGCTGCTGGGGCCGGATACCTATCTCGTACTCAACTATGAATATGGCGGGATGAAGATCTTTGCCCTGACCGTACTGACGCTGCTTTGTTCTTATTATTTCGATCTATATGAACCTCAGCGCATCTCCGCGCGCTGGGAGATTTATTTTCGACTTCTGCTCGTTCTCGGATTTCTCTCTTTTCTCCTTTCGGCAATCATCTATCTTTTTCCCGGCGCCGATATCGCCCACTATGTTCTGCTGCTCGGTCTTGTCTTTCTTACCGGAGCTCTGGTTGCCTGGCGCAGTGCCTACGAATGGATCATAGGAAGGGAGATATTCCGCGAGCGGGTATATGTCCTGGGTGCAGGAGAACGTGCACAGACCATCGTCAGACTATTAGAGACGCGCAAAGACGCAGGCATGCACGTCGTTGGCTGGGATGGGGTACTGGCTGACAAAAAAGATCGTAAACAGGCGTTCAGCGCTGCGCTGGAGCGATTTTCCGGTGCGAAGCCACGAATCGACCGCGTGATTGTAGCGCTCGAAGATCGACGAGGCGAATTTCCGGTCAATGAACTGCTGAAGCTACGCTTCAACGGAGTCATGATTGAAGAGGCTGGGAATCTGCTGGAGCGCCTGACGGGCAAGCTTTATCTGGATGGTCTTCACCCCAGCAGTTTCATCTATAGCGAGGGATTTCGGGTTAAACCATCGCAGCAGATTGCGCGCCGTATCGTCTCAACCCTCACCGCAGCGACGGGATTGCTCCTGTTTCTGCCTTTCTTACCGTTTGTGGTGTTAATGGTTCGCTTGTCTTCGCCGGGACCCATCTTCTTCCGGCAGACACGAGTAGGCCTTGGAGGAAGGAACTTCAGCGTTTACAAATTTCGAACGATGCGGACGGATGCAGAGGTCGCAGGAGCCAAGTGGGCGACAAAGAACGATCCACGAGTCACTGGGGTCGGAGGGTTCATGCGCAAGATCCGCTTGGACGAGGTTCCTCAGCTATGGAACGTTCTGCGCGGAGATATGGGGTTCGTTGGTCCTCGCCCGGAGAGGCCGGAGTTTGTTCCGTTGCTCGCCGAAAAGATTCCGTACTTCAACCTTCGCCACATGATTCGCCCAGGTCTTACCGGTTGGGCTCAGGTTCGGTATGGATACGGAGCAACACTCGAAGAGGCTCGCGAAAAACTTGAGTACGATCTCTACTACATCAAACACATGACACTGGGACTCGATCTGTTGATCATGTTCGAGACGGTGAAGACGATCATTCGGCGACAAGGCGCGCAATGACGCTCACGTCATCGCTGCAGGGATCGAGGAGATTAGTAAATTCGTGTGCGAGATGATAGAGCCGGTTTCAGCGTCCGTTCATCCTTCTTAACCAAATGAGGAATTCGCAGTGGCCGGGGTGGAACCTCCGGCATACCGACCTCGCTCAGTTTGTAAAGCAGCGAACGATAGCTGATCTGGAGCCACTTTGCAGTCTTTTGTCGGTTCCAGCTGTTTTCCTGCAACACCTTGAGGATGATCTGGCGTTCCAGGTCTTGGGTCGCTTTCTTCGTGATGTTCTTAAGCGAGACAGGTTCGCTGAGATCGATCTCTGTGACGATTCCCTTCGGCGCCTCTGGCATCAGCTCGGCAACAAGAGCTTCTTCGCTTCCAATCAGCACATAACTGCGAATCAGGTTCTCCAACTGACGCACGTTCCCCGGCCAATGGTAGTTCTGCATGAGCCGGACAGCGCTTCTGGAAAGTAGTTCCGGTGTGTTATGGAAAATCTTTGCGTAGTGATCGATGAAATAGTCGATCAGGATCGGAAGATCTGCGATCCGTTGGCGCAGCGGTGGAAGATTGATCGTGACCGCGTTGATTCGGAAGAGGAAGTCCAGACGGAAGGTTCCATCCTCAACCTGGTTCCGAAGATCGCTATTGGAGGCGGAGACCAGTCGGGTAGCAATAGAACGTGGTTCGTGGCCTCCCACGCGTATGAAAGTGCCGTCCTGCAAGACTTGGAGCAACTTGGACTGGACGGCCAAATCGAGGCTGCCGACCTCATCCAGAAAGAGTGTGCCATTGTGAGATTGCTCGACTCGACCGAGTTTGGTCGACATTGCACCTGTAAAGGCACCCTTTTCGTAGCCGAACAGCTCGGTTTCAAGCAATGAGTGAGGGATGGCGGGGCAGCTTACCTTGACCAGATTGCCGCGGGCACGCATCGAAAAGGCATGGAGGAGGCGTACGCATAGCTCTTTGCCGGTGCCACTTTCGCCCTGGATAAGGACAGGGACATCGGTCTCCGCGACCCGCTCCAGCTTATTTCGGACGGCCTGCATAGCTGCGGTCTTACCGAAAATAATATCCAGCGGTGGGAGATTGAGGGCGGCAGCGGATTCGGGATGGTGAACCAAGGTCATTTTTTCCTGTTCGGCGTTCTTAAAGAGACCCACAAATTTTGCAATACAACAGAGTGAAGCACGTTTATCGCCAATCGTCGAACGTTTCCGTTGAAAACATAGGATATTTTTGATTTGAGACGTTCATCTCAAAAGGAATAGGCGCCGTCGCCGACATCAAAATCGCGGTTTTGCGCGGGATTGAGGGGGCATCTCGAATTCTACAACTAAAGTAACCTGGCGAAAAATTATCCCTACTTTTTCTTCCGCACTGGGTTTTTAACATGTAAGCTAGGCCTACTTGAGATGAAGAGTGGAAAACCTTTATCTCTTTTGTCGGCAAAATTCTTAACATTTTCGTACCAAAGTAGTTGGGAACCATCTAGAATCCGCTGAGTAACAAGTTGTGAAGACTCCCCACTTCATGACCGATGAAAAGTGAGTGAATTATGACTCGGAAACGAGTCGAAATGAAGAATCTTCGCCAGGTTCAGGCAATAGGACCAGCGAAATAGGGGTAATCGAATGTCAGCTGCGCTGTCGTATCCGGTATCTGCCTTGAGGTCAAGCCCCAGGACGCGGACTCAGATTCTGATTTTGGAACCTGATCTTGCAGTACTTGACTATCTCCGCGTGACGCTTGGGTCTCAGTACTCCCTTAGTCTGTTTTCTGAAGAGCAAGCGTTGCTCGAGCGCCTTGAGAGGAATGAGCAGCCTGACTTGCTGTTGCTTGCCCTGCATACCAGCCGGGATCCTCTTCCGCTGCTAACGCATATCCGATGCTCGAAGCCCAACCTTCCGGTGATCGTTCTCTCCTGCTCGGCTGAGCTACGGGATCTTGAGATGGTCATCCGCCTCGGCGTGCGGGGCATCGTGATGAAGCCGTTTGTCGGCAGCGACGTTGAGCAGGCCATCGAGGAGCAACTGGCAGCTGCGGAAAAGAACCTGCCCGCGGCGGATGCCTTGAAGGAGATTCCTCTAAACGAGTCACACTCGTTTGTGCGCTCAAGTAAGCGGATGCGTGATCTTGAGGCTCAGGCTGCCCTGGTCGCCCGCGCGGATATTCCTTTATTGATTCTTGGCGAGAGCGGTACGGGCAAGGAGATTCTCGCGCTCTACACCCACAAGATGTCGGCCCGCAGCCAGAACATTTTCCTGAAGGTCAACTGCGCGGCAGTTCCCGCTGATTTGCTGGAAAGCGAGTTGTTTGGCTATGAACAGGGAGCCTTTACTGGCGCTGTCAAAACGAAGCCCGGCAAGTTTGAGGTTTGTTCCGGCGGGACGATCTTTCTCGACGAGATCGGCGAAATGCCGGCGATTCTTCAAGCAAAGCTTCTTCAGGTGCTGCAGGATGGAACGTTCTCGCGCCTCGGGAGCCGTTCGCCGATGAAGGTTGATGTTCGTGTCATTGCAGCCACGAACATCAACATGAAGGAAGCGATGGCCAACAAAACCTTCCGTGAGGACCTGTATTATCGGTTGAACGGCTTTACCCTGAGCATCCCACCGCTTCGGGAGCGCAAAGAAGAGATTCCGGTGCTTGCGGAGTACTTTATGCGGAAAGGGGCGAAGAAGTACGGACGGGAACCGCTATCGTTCTCCGAGAACCTGCTGAAAGTATTGAGCGAACATTCCTGGCCGGGTAATCTGCGTGAGTTGGAGAACGTAGTTAATCGCTACCTTGTTCTGGGAGAAGAGAGATCGATTGTGGAAGAGCTTTCCCCTTCGGCTGCTTATCAGGGAGCAACGGCCCCTGCACCTCAGGAAGTACCGAGTGGCGCAGGGCTTAAGGCGATGGTACGCAACCTCAAAGGTGACGCGGAATCAATGGCGATTGCACAGGTGTTGGAGGGAGTTGGATGGAACAGGAAGGCCGCGGCAAACGATCTTCAAATAAGCTACAAGGCGCTCCTGTACAAGATCAAGCAGTACGATCTGCAGCCTCGGAACAACCACGTCTCGTAGCGAAAAAAACTGAAAGGACTGAGGATGAGAGCTATCGTGTGATCATCCGCTACGAGAAGCATGCGGTTCGCGGGACGGCTGAGTCGGGAGAACTGGGTTCTATCGATCAGCTATTGCGGAACGATCCAATGTATCCCCTTGATACGATTCGGTTAAAACGCCTCGATTCCGGCGAGGTGGAAGATATGTCGACGAAGGACGCGAAGGCGGTGTTCTTCGTCAAGACTTTCGACGGAGACTTGAAGCATAGAGCCCTGCATTTTCACGAACATGCCCCTACGGTGCCGGGTTTGTGGGTTCGAGTTTATTTCTATGATGGCGAGATGATCGAGGGGATCATCAGCAATACGAAGGACTTCGTGCTCGAGACGGGTTTCTTTCTGAGGCCGACGGATCCCAATGGAAACAATCGGCTTGTCTATGTCCTAAAGGCCGGTCTTAAAGATTTTCACGTGCTGGGGATGAGGAACTTCTCGAAGAATCCCGCTTGAAGTTGCAAAAAATATTGTGGGTGGACTCGGGGCGAGAATGCCCCGTTTTTTGTTGGCCATTTTTAGGGGGGTGCCTAAAAATGTTGAAAAATTCGCTGCTATTTGTGGTTGTAGCGTGATGCTTATTCCCAAGCCGCGGTTCTTCGAGGGATGCTTTCTGCCTTCGAGAGATCTTCCTCTCTAGAGATTTTTTTTGCAGCTTTCCGGCGGGACGTGGACAGTCGCGCTGCTTAGAACAGTGACGGCCGCGAGGAGCCTCCGAGCAGAGTGGGGCTGATGGTGGCGGTGGTGTGGTGGCCTTCGTTGCCGCCCCAGGAGAAGAGGAAATAAATTACCGGCAAGCCGCCAGCGCGGACGGTCACGCCGGCTCCGAAGCTATGACGAAGATGATCGATGCTGACGTCGTCGCGGCGCAGGGCGATCTTTCCCTCATCGACCGAAAAGAAGCCGCCGACGGGAAGTTTGCCAATGGAGTGTTCAAAGGTGCCGCGGAAGAGCAGGAGATCGGGGCCACGAAAACGATAGTCGGGATAGCTGGCGAGCATCGCGTTGCCGTTGATGTCGGAGCCGCCGACGGTGGGTGAGAAGTAGAAAGGAACTACGCTGCCGCGGTTTGCGATCGACTCGGAGATAAAGGCGCGCAGAGTGATTGAGCCTTCGAGTTTTTGCGTTGTGGAGACGATCGGGCAGGGGCGAGCGGGATCTGGTTTGGCGGCTGCAGCTCGTGCCACGGAGATGTTCCGGCTGGCATTGCTTCCCGTGCAATTGTCGGGGCCGTTGTAGATCAGCGCGCCGGCGCGATTCTGGTAGTACTTTTGCGCAAGTTTTTTGGGGAAGAAGGCGTAGAGCGGAATCTCGTGATTGAAGTCAGCATTCCAGCGGCGGAAGGAGAACTGACTACTGCCCACGGCGACATACTGCTGAAACTGGAAGATGTAGTCAAGGCGAAGGCGGTCTTTAAACAGACCCGGGCCGAAGTGGACGCCTTCGGAGGCTTGGAAGTAGGATGGCTGCTGCGTGAGACCGGGAGCTGTGGCTTCGTTGAAGAAGCGTCCGATTGAGGGAATGGATGAGTCGGTGCCGGGGCGGACGGAGGGGAAGCGTCCGTTGAGCTCGCCGAGAAGGGCAAGTCTTGCGGGGCTCCACGATCCGGTGAAGGGAATGGCAGCGTTGACTCCGGTGATGTTTTCAGAGAAACCGTACGTGGTGTGGGTGAGCGGCGAGGTATTAGGGCCGAGACCGTAGTAGTCAACGCGAGTGAGCGAGATGCTCTGCGAATAGAGGTTGAAGAGCGGGGCGACGGTGTACGTGTTTCCGCCGCCAAGGCGGTAGGCCTTCATGTACCCGCCGGCCCGCCATGAACCGTTCAGCGTCGCCTGGCCGTCGATGTCATAAGTGGTTCGCCATTCATTGGCGAAGTTTTTGTGTTCGACGAAGGCGAGACCGAAGGCCTGTCCGTCCTGCGGGGCGAGGCCGCCAACGGTGATGTGCATGGGTTGCCCAGTGACGAGGGTTTGGCCGCAGTCGGTGAGGCCGCCGAAGTTGAATTTGCCGCATGCCTTCAGTGATTCGCCTTCGACACGGAAGTCGCGCTGGACACGGTTTTCGTTTTGCGCGAAGAGCGGAAGAGCGGCAAGCAACAACAGAGACGAGAGTGCTGGGGAGGGCTTCATTTTTTTCTTTTCGGAGCGGATTTTTTGGTCTTTGACCTGATGGATGGTGATTTATGGGCCTTTGTTGTTTCTTTTTTCGGAGCAGATTTTTTCTTTGCAGGTGATTTCTTCAGGGCCGGTGAAGCGGCTGCCGTGAGGGTAACCGGCAGGCTGCGGCGCATCGGGACAGCAGATTTGATCGAAACAACTTTTTTTGACTGTGATTTGGGCTGCGGCCGCGAGAGAAGGTAGTCGGTGATAGGGCCGATATAGCGGGCTGCGTCGTCTTCGGTGACGATCTCATGTTGAGGAAGGGTCGCGCGAATATCCGCAGGAAGTCTCTTTTCAATGTGCCTGAAGTGTTCGACCTGCTTGCGGACAAGATCGGAGATGCGGCGGTGCTTGTTAAATGCTTCTCTGGGTACGCTGGGGATGAGAATCGGTTCCATCGAATTTCTCCAAGACTATTTTTTGAACGTAGGGCAGTCGGCGTCTGCGCGCATTGTTGGCTGATTGATATATCCCAGAAATGTATTGGCTGCGATCTCGCGCGGAGAGCGTGCGCCGTATTCGCCGACGAAGAAATCGGTAAGCGTGCCGGGAATAGAAGCGTGCTCGAAGACCTCGTTGATGACGGTGCCGGGCGCGATCCACGGAGAGATGAGGACTGCCGGAACGCGAACGCCAAGCCGGTCGAAGTGGAAGGGGTCGGGTGTTCCGGTTGCGGCAGGCTGCGCGACGAAGCCGTCGGGCGTGCAGGATGGCGGAGGGACGTGATCGTAGATGCCGCCGTGTTCGTCGTAGACAATGAGAATGGCAGTCTTCGGCCAGAGGTTTGGATTGCTGCGAATAGCTGTGTAGACGGTGGCGATGAACTGCTCTCCGGCGCGGACGTCGTGGTCGGGATGCTGATCGCTCGCTATGAGCTCTCCGGTGCCGTCAGGTGCATCGTGATCGGTGTAGTTCGGCTCTATGAAGCTGTAGGAGGGAAGTTTGTTGCGGCTGCAGGCGTCCTGGAAGTCCTGGAAGGTGCCGAAGAGCTGTGGCTGGTTCTGCAGGAGATTGATGACTTCGAGCGATGAACTCTGCTGGTCGTAGTAGTAGAGCTTTGCGGTGTAGGGTGTGCCCTCGAAGCGCTCGTAGACACTCTTGTACTGCTTGTTCCAGTAGAAGACGTCCATGCTGACCTGACCGAATGACGTTCCGTAGTGCGCAAAGGCTCGGTTGCAGAGCGTGGGGCCAGGGATGGACGAGAACCAGCGATTGAATACTGCATACTGCGTCGCCAGTGTGCTGAGAATTGGAAGCTTGTCGCTGGTGAAGTAGTTCATGATCTCGTGGGAGTGACCGACGTTGTGCTGCTGGTTGTAGTAGCTCGTAACGAAGCCCTGCATGTTCGGTTGCCGGTTGGGATTCTGCGCCGTGGTGACGCCGCCGAAGATCTGCATATCCACAGCTGGAAAATGATGATCGGGGTCGGGATCGAGTTGGCTTTGAAACTCGGCATCGGGTACGACCTTGACCGGCTCGCCGGTTGTGTCGAGGTTGAACTCGTTGCCGGTGAGGCCGTCTATGGCAGGGTTTTCGCTCTTAAGAGCTCCGAGCATGTGGTCGAAGGAGCGGTTTTCCATCATGAGGACCACGACGTGCTGCAATTTCTGAATTCCTGGGAGTGTTCTGTCCAGCATTCGGTAGCTCCGGGGAGAAGGAGGATTTAAAAAACAAGGGCCCACGATAACGACTATTCGAAGATAAGGTAAGGGGCCCGCCGTGCAGGAATGGTGAATCCACCTTAGCTCGGATGGATAGTGAATGTCGAATGTACTTCGTTTCGATGGCAGGTTGACAATTCCTGGCGAGGTCGCGCCACGACGACAATCAGGGCAAATGTACGCGAGCGCCAAGACACCTCCGCTAACGAACTTCCACCAGTTCTTGTTATCAGTGGAGCGATGAAAGATAGCTACGAGGCAAGCGGCGATGAGGATGAAGTACCCGATGCCTCCGACGAACACCCTCACGGTGTCTGGCTGCTTCACAAGGCCGGTTTCGAGAAGAACCCACAACTCGCAGATGCCGGCTTGCATGAGGTGAGTCACGAACAGGCTGAACGCGTTCCGGAATACCGCAATTGTGAATCCAGCACCGCACCCCCAAGGACTGCGGATCGATCCATTCCAAATCGAATGAGGGTTGCTTAGGAACCGTCGCGCGGGAAACGCATATGGTCCCCAAGAGTGGGATTTTCCACGGTAAAAACAAGATCCATGATAGGCTGATGGCCAACCAAATCATCAGGAAACGTCATCCTATAGGAGAGGGCAAGTGTGCGTCAGAACACGGCCGGGAAAAGACGATTCCACTCTTCATGAATTTCGCGAAGATTCAAAACGGTGCGGTAGCCTTGGAGGCGAACCCCGCCAATACCCCTAAGCCCATCCAGCATGGTCACAGGGAGCCTGACGGCGAAGCGGAGCTTCTGGCTGCGCAACGGCTAGCTGCGATAGTTGAGTCATCCGACGACGCAATTGTCAGCAAGGATCTTAGCGGAACAGTCCTGAGCTGGAATCCAAGTGCGGAGAGAATCTTCGGCTATAGGGCGGAGGAGATGGTCGGACAGTCGATCTTGAAGATCATCCCTCCCGACCTGCATGACGACGAGGCCAGGATTTTGGCAACGATCACGCGAGGGCAGCGGATCGATCACTTTGAGACGGTGCGCCTGAGTAAGGACGGCGAGCGGATCGAGGTATCGCTGACAGTGTCTCCACTGAAAGACGCGACAGGCAAAATTGTCGGCGCGTCCAAGATTGCACGAGATATCACACAACAGAAGAAGGCCGAGATTGCATTGAGGACGACGGAGAGGCTCGCTTCTGTCGGCCGGCTTGCCGCGACGGTCGCTCATGAGATCAATAATCCGCTCGAGGCAGTGACAAACCTTGTCTATCTGGCGAAGAACGCCGCGGTTCGGGAAGATGTTCGAGAGTATCTGACTACTGCCGAAGAAGAACTAACCCGAATCTTTCAAATGACAAAGCAAACTCTTGGTTTCTATCGTGAGACGAAGGGTGCTATGACGATCAGACTTGGGCCTTTGGTGGCGTCGTTGCTTTCTGTCTTCTCATCGCGAACACGGAACCGGGGAATTGCGCTAATTCCGGAGATCCGAGTCGATTCGGACTTCTATGCGGTGCCGGGAGAGATTCGGCAGGTGATTGCGAACCTTTTGAGCAACAGCATCGATGCGGTGAATACAGACGGACAGGTTCGGGTTCGTGTGTCTGCAGCGAGGCAATGGAGTGGAGAGGGCCGGCAAGGTGTCAGACTGACAGTGGCAGATACTGGAAGCGGAATCTCAAAGACAGCTCGGTCCAGGATCTTCGAGCCGTTTTTTACGACGAAGACCGATATTGGAACCGGGCTGGGCCTCTGGGTGTGCAAGAGCATCGTGGAGACTCACGGCGGGTCGATCCACGTGAGGAGCAATGCGACTCCGGGACACAGTTGGACGGTGTTTTCCGTTTTTCTGCCTTTAAATCCCCGTGAACACGCCGATGAGGAGACGCTGATAGAAGCCGTCTCCGAACCAGTCGCATAGGCATTCTAAGCAGACAGATAAAAATTACTTGTCCAGCGTTTTGCGGATGCCCGCCAGATGGTGCCAACTGTGACGTAGGGCATGATCTTCAATAACGAACTGTGCGGTAACAGGGGCGCCGAAGCTTAGCGAGAAGGGCGCGGCCTGATCCAGCTCCTCGTCTGTGAACATACGAACCGCTTCTGCTGCTGCGCGGCTGTTGCGCCGCAGAAGTTCGAGTGCGGTGGACTTGCTGACCTCAGCGTAGTCGCGGGCATGATGAGAGTTCAGATGAGCAATTACCTCCCAGGTGACGTCTGTGACTGCCTCGCCGCTTGCGATGGTCTTCGCGAGATCGACCTCGATGGGGTAGACGGTGGCAACGTGGTGCACAATGACACCGATGGAGCGGTGGGCTCCGGTACTCTCGGGCACGAGCGTATTCCATTCGGTCTCGGAGAGAGCCTCAACAAAAGCTGCGAGGCTGTTCGCACCTTCTTCAATTCGATTGGCGAGTGATTCGGCGCGGCGACCTGCTGCTTTTGTCTGCTGGAAGCTCGTATTTTTTTTGGTGCTTATTTCAGTTGCGATTGCACACATTCTCGTATTCCTTTCCATTTGGATATAGCGGTCGCTTTTCTGCGATCGGATTAATTATCCGACTGCGATGGGTTGGAGACTTGATTGATACGCCCGAATTCTTGGCAGGGACACTCAATTCAAGCGATGCTATAGGGATGGACGTGCTTTCCGAGGTTCTGAAAGTCGTGAAGCTCGAAGGAGCGCTGTTCTTCAATGGCGAGTTTTCCGCTCCATGGTGTCTGAGTTCGTCTCCGTCGACTGCGATGCCACCCCATCTTTCCGCCCATGTCGGGCACCCTATCGTCTATCACTTTTTGACTGAGGGAAGAGCCTACGTGAAGCTGCCGGACGGGCGACGGGAAGATTTGACTGCAGGCGACATCGTCGTGGTTCCACACGGTGACCCGCATCTTCTGGGCAATGGCTCCGCCATAAAACCCATCGACTCGCGTGAGTTCGCAAAGGATCTTACCGAGGGGCTGAAGCGGGTGCAGTTTGGTGGCGGGGGCGAGGTTACGAAGTTTGTTTGCGGATACATGGTCTGCGATCCGCGGCTGAGCGAGGTGGTTCTGGCGGGGCTGCCGAAGATCTTCAAGGTGCACGTCGTCAAGGAGGCTTCGGGACAGTGGCTGGAACATTCGATTCGTTTCACGGTCGATGAGGTGCATCGC
Source organism: Edaphobacter sp. (assembly GCA_035570955.1). Taxonomy (GTDB): domain Bacteria; phylum Acidobacteriota; class Terriglobia; order Terriglobales; family Acidobacteriaceae; genus Edaphobacter. The sequence goes on from DATMKY010000061.1 coordinate 81,304, forward strand.
GCACATGCGGGGAGCGAGGTGGTGCTCGCAAAGCTGTCCGAGCTGCTGTTTGTGGAGACGCTGCGGCGCTATATTACCGCGTTGCCAGTGGAACAGACCGGATGGCTTGCCGGTGCTCGGGATTCGGTTGTGGGGCAAGTGCTTGCTTTTCTGCACAAGGAGCCTGCGCAGCGGTGGACGATCTCGAATCTGTCAAGGAAGGTTGGGATTTCACGTACACGGCTTGGAGAGCGTTTTCATCATTTTCTTGGCGAGTCGCCGATGGCGTATCTGACGAAGTGGCGGCTGAAGCTGGGAGCGGAGATTCTTCAGTCGACACAGAACAGCGTGGCTGCGGTTGCGGCTGCAGTTGGATATGGTTCGGAGGCGGCGTTCAATCGCGCATTCAAGCGTGAGTTCGATTGTCCGCCGGGGCAGTTTCGACGCAAGAAAAAAGATTCCCAGGAAATGGCTCGAGACTAATTGCTTGGCGCAATGGATTGATTGTGCGTGGATTGGGTAAGATTTCAGATATCAAGTTGCTTTTCAAGCGGTGCTGCAGAAAAGAGGGTTGCGTGTCGGACGATAAGGTGCAGGATCAGAGCAGATTAAGCCGAAGAAGGTTTCTGGAGGCTGGGTCGGCAGTGCTGGTTGCGGCGGCAGGGATGCAGGTCGCTCAGGGGCAGGAGAAGACTGCACAGACGCCGGATCATACGGGCGTGAATGAGACGGAGCCCGGGCCGAAGAACTCGCCTCTTGATGGGCAGAATCCCTCGTCGGTTTGGGCTCCGGAGACAGATGCGGGCGGGCAGCCTCCGTTTAAATATCCGTTTTCGTTCTCGCATAAGCGGATTGAAGAGGGTGGATGGACGCGACAGGTGACGGTGCGCGATCTGCCGATCTCGAAGAAGATGGCCGGCGTGCAGATGCGGCTTATCAAAGGCGGAATTCGCGAACTGCACTGGCATGTGGGCTCGGAGTGGGCGTTCATGATCTACGGTTCCGCGCGGATTACCGCGGTGGATCAGCAGGGGCGCGCATTTGTCGAGGATGTGAATGAGGGCGATCTGTGGCTGTTTCCGGGAGGTATTCCGCACTCGATTCAGGGATTGGGGCCGGACGGCGCGATGTTTCTGCTGGTATTCGATGATGGGAGCTTCAACGAGTTTCAGACGTTTCTGCTGACGGACTGGCTGACGCATACGCCGAAGGAAGTCCTTGCGAAGAACTTCAACGTGCCGGCGGAGACGTTTGCGAAGGTTCCGAAGAAGGAGTTGTTTATCTTTGAGCGGCCATTGCCGCGTCCGCTCGCCGAAGAAAAGCGCGATGCGGAGGCAGGGAGTGGCGCTGTGCCGCATACGTTTGCGTTCTTCCCAGGGAAGATGAAGCCGACGAAGGTGTCGAACGGTGGCGAGGTAAAGATCGTCGACAAAGCAAATTTTCCCGCGACGAATATCGCATCGGCGATTGTGACGCTGAAGCCCGGCGGTTTGCGCGAGTTGCACTGGCATCCCAATGAAGATGAGTGGCAGTACTACGTGAAGGGCAAGGGACGCATGACAGTATTTTCCGCGGGTGGGCATGCGCGGACGATGGATTTTCAGGAGGGCGATGTGGGGTACATCGAGCGGTCCGCTCCACACTACATCGAAAATACCGGCAATACCGACTTGGTTTTTCTTGAGGTGTTTCCGACGCCGCTGTATGAGGATATTTCGCTGGCCGAGTGGCTGGCGCATACGCCTTCCCGCCTGGTCGATCAGCACATCGCTACGGGTGAGGATTTTCTGAGGAAGATCGGCAAGCAGGAAGCGGTGATCACGCCGGAGTGAGCGAGTCTCGTTGCGATCGACGGCCAATACGTCGTGCCATGAAAAGGAGGCCCACGACGGCGAGGATGTTGAATACGATTTTTCCGACGAGATCTTCCTGCGGCCACGCGCTGCTGCCAGAGAATCCGGTTGCGATGGTGACCAGTGTCGCTCCAAAAGTGAGAGCCCAGCGATGCATGTCATTCCATGCTGGCATGGACGACCAATAACGGATGACCGAGTAAGCAATGGTCGCCCATATGATTTCGAGGGCCAAGGGAAGCCAGAACGGGAGCGTCGATTTGCCGCCAAAGATGAGACCCATGAGCCAATACCACGGCGAGGCGAATACGATGGCTGCGAGAATCATCGTCCACGCCGGCGGAGAGCTGCGAGAGGAGATTTGTTGCTGACCGATTTGACGAGTTGCGTAGGCAGTGAGTGCGAGCAGCGCGATGATGAAGATCCCAGTGAGGATTGTTGCTCGTGGAGGCGTGTAGTTGGGTGCGTGGAAGACTATCGGCCTTGCTCTTTTGATCCATGCAAACCATGCGATATAGGAGCCGAACAGGAAGATAGCGCTAGAGATAACGAGACCAACGTTGCCTAGCCACGGTTTGTTGCGCTGCTTCGGAAAGATCAGCTCTGCCAGCTGCACAGGTACGAGTACGACCCAGACACATTCGTAGCCGAGCATGAAGAGAAAATAGATCCAGTTGATACCCCAGAGACGGCCGTAGGTCGCGGAGGTCGCCGGCCATGGCAGCGGAGCGAGCGATGTCTGCTGGATTACAAATTCTTCTGCGACCGAGAGAGCGAGTCCGAAGATCAACATGCTGGTCCAGCCGCCGCCCCAACGTCGGACGAGTTCGCGAATCATCAGCGCGCCGCAGCCCCAGACCATCATCTCCGGAATGAAGGCAAAGATGTAACTGATTCGTGTCGCGCCGCTGAGAACTTCGCCGACAAGAGGTGCGAGGACGACGAGTGTGAGAGCCGCGGTCCAGGTGCGGGGTTTGGTCGATGGGATGGATGGAGAATGCTCGGTGAAATTCATTTCATCTCTCCTTCGCGTTGCTTGCTGCCTTTCGGCCTGCTCGTACCTCCTGGAAGATCTTCTTGATGTCCCAGACGAGATCGCCAGAGCGCAACTCAGGGATGAGGCTGCGAACCCACTTGAGTTCGGCTCGGCGCATTGCCAGGAGGTACTCGCTTTCGATGAGGTTGATTCGATCGACTCGTTCCTGAGCGGATTTCAGACGGTCCGCCAACGCCTGGATCTCTTCTTCCATGCGTTCTGCCCGTTCTTCCAGTCTTACCATTGCGTCTTTGTGATCAAGGTGGAGAAGGAAACTCATGGCGGCCATGAACTCAGACGACTCGTGACGAGGAACTTCGACCATCTGCCGGAGAACGCGGATGAGCTCCTGACGACCTTCCGGGGTGATTCGGTACGTGGTGCGTTCGGGGCGGCGTCCGCTTCGTCCTATGTCTGCTGCTTGGATGAGTCCAGTGGCCATGAGGCGGTTGATGGCGTGATAGAGCGAGCCTCGTTTGAGAGTGAGCAGCTCATCCTTGTGCCGTTCGCGTAGCAAAATCTGCATCTGGTAGGGATGCATGGGGGCTTCGCGGAGGAGTGCCAGCACTGCGATTTCCCATAGATTGCGATAGCTCATCATGACTAGCTCATATGAGCTATATCGTATGAGCTAACCTCTCGTCAAGCATTTGAATTCAGTTTTTTTGAATGGCGTGCTAGTAAATTGCTCGATTTCTCAGCGGTGCACTTTCCGGTCTTCCTTATTAACCGGACTTGCCGGGGTTGACAATTTCATCGTGGCATAGTCTAACTATGCAAGCAGCCCGAAGAAGGTTGGAGGTTCTTTTGAGTCGCGACGAGATTCCGCCGGGAACGCTTTATCTTTTGATTCTGAAAACGCTTGCTCGATCGAGAACGCTGCATGGGTATGAGATTGCCGATGCGATTCAGCGTGGTTCGGCAGATGTGCTACAGGTGGAAGAAGGGTCGCTTTATCCAGCGCTGCAACGGATGCTGATCAAAGGCTGGGTCACTGCGGAGTGGGGAACGACGGCGGGGAATCGACGTGCGCGATATTACAAGCTGACGGTTGCGGGACGCAAGCAGTTGGCCGTGGAGCTTTCGCAGTTTGAACGGGTGATGGGTGCGATCCAACGCGTCATTCAGACGGCGTAGAGCACTCGAAGGGAGCGACGATGAGCTGGCCAGGCGAATTGGTACGACGAATCAAAATGTTGCTGCAGCGCCATCGTTTCGACGCCGACCTTGACGACGAGATGAAGCTGCATCTTGAGCTGCGGCGCCAACAGCAGATCGAAGCGGGTGTAGCTCCGGAAGCCGCTGGCGCGGCTGCACGACGAAGGTTTGGAAATCAGACTGCCATCAGGGAGAAAAGCCATATGAGTTGGGGCTGGGGTTGGCTGGAGACTTTTGCTCAGGATGTAGTGTACGGCGTTCGATCGATGTTACGGAGTCCGGCGCTGGTGGTGGTAGCGCTCCTCTCGCTAGCGCTGGGGATCGGTGCGAATACGGCGATCTTTAGCCTTCTGGATGCGGTGATGCTGCGATCGCTTCCGGTGAGGCAGCCTTCGCAACTGGTTCTGTTGGGAACTGGCGATTGGAATGGGATAAGCGATGGATTTGCGATCACAGAACTTTATTCGTATCCGTTTTATCGCGAGATGCAGAAGAATAACGCGGTCTTTTCTAACGTGGCCGCGGCCTTCAGCATGCAGAACAACGTGCATGGCTTTGTCGAAGGACGCGAACAGAGCGAGCCGATGCAGATTCAGCTTGTCTCGGGCACCTATTTTTCCGCCCTCGGAGTGGATGCCTTCATGGGTCGCACGTTGACAGATGAAGACGATAAGACGGAAGGCGATCATCCGGTGGCGATGGTCAGTTATGCGTGGTGGAATCGCGCACTCTCGCACGATCCTGCAGTGCTGAGCAAAAAACTGAAGATCGGCGATACGACCTTTGATGTCGTTGGCGTCGCTCCGCCGGAGTTTTTTGGGACAACGGTTGGTGTTGCGCCAGACATCTGGATTCCGTTGTCGATGATGCAGGCTGTTCCTCCGCACTGGACCGGTTACGCGGATAATTTTTCCGAATCGCTTTATGTTATTGGACGCGTGAAGCCGGGAGTCACGCTGGATCAGGCAACGACAAATGTGAATCTCCTGTACCAGCAAATTCTGCGCGGCTTTCCTGATTCTCCGCTGAGCCAGAAGAATCTGGACAAACTCAGCAAGGTGCATGTTCCTCTGACTCCGATGGCAACAGGAGTATCCAAACTTCGGGAGAAGTTTTCCGAGCCGCTGCAGATCCTGATGGCGGTTGTCGCTCTGGTTCTGCTGATTGCTTGTGCGAACCTTGCGAATCTTTTGTTGGCACGGTCGACGGCGCGAGGGCGCGAACTTGCGGTGCGACAGGCGTTGGGCGCACGACGCCTGCGATTGATTAGGCAGTTGCTGACGGAGAGCTTTTTATTGGCCATTATCGGCGGCGTATTGGGAGTTTTGTTCGCAAATGTGGGAAGCCATCTTCTGCTGCGCATGGTGTCGGGCGGCCGGCAGGTTGTACCACTGGATATCTCGATCAATGGCAGGCTTTTGCTCTTTAGTCTTGCGGTGACCGTTGGGACTGCGGTGCTATTCGGAACTGTACCGGCGTTTCGGGCGACAAGGCTCGATCTTGTCGAATCGCTCAAAGAAGGACGTGGACCACAGAGTGGCGGAGCGAAGAGCCCGTTGGCGAAGATACTTGTTGCGTCTCAGATCGCGGTTTCGGTGGTGCTGCTGGTCGGTGCCGGGTTGTTTCTTCGAAGCCTCGTGAATCTTAATAACGTCGATACGGGTTTCAACAAGGAGAACGTTCTTCGTTTGCAGGTTGATGCAAGCTCCATTGGATATAAGACCGAGGAGCCGAGGCTCTATGCGCTCTATCGGGAAATTGAAGATCGAGTGAGTGCGCTGCCGGCCGTTCGTGCCGCCAGCTTTTCAGCATTCACATTTCATGAGGGAAGCTGGAATAACTCGATTACCGTGCCAGGCTTCGAGTACCATCCTGAGGTTGACGTGAAACACAACGTAGTCGGTAATGGGTATTTTTCGACGATGCAGATTCCATTGCTCGCCGGACGAAATTTTGGCCCGCAGGATACGGCAACATCGCAGAAGGTTGCGATTATCAGCGAGCGTGCGGCGAAGACGCTGTTTCCTCCGGGGAATCCCATCGGACATTTTTATTACATCGGGAAACCGGAAAAAAATAACTACCGCGAGGTCATTGGAATTGCAAAAGACGTAAAGTTCGGGGATCTGCAGGAGGATCCGGAGACCCTCGACTACGTTCCCTATACCCAGCGCATGGACTACCTCTCCGACTTTGAGGTTCGCTACACGGGAGATTTCAGTTCAATCTCTTCGGCGGTGCAGAGGACAATTCATGACGTGAGCCGCACGCTGCCGATGACTCGCGTTACGACACTCGATGAGCAGGTTGCGGGTTCGGTGACGAATCAACGGCTCGTTGCGCAGCTCTCGACTTTCTTTGGCCTTCTGGCTATCTTTCTCTCTTGCATCGGAATCTACGGTGTGATGTCGTATGTTGTGGTTCGCCGGACGAATGAGATCGGAATTCGCATGGCACTTGGCGCTGAGCGGTCGACGGTGCGGTGGATGGTGATGCGCGAGGTGCTGCTGCTGGTTGCGATTGGCGTGGGGATTGGAGTCCCAGTTGCACTGGCGGGAGATCGGTTGATCTCGAATATGCTTTTTGGTTTGCACGGCAACGATCCGATGAGCATTGGGACGGCGGTGGCACTGATGCTTCTCGTTGCGATGATGGCTGGATACCTTCCCGCGTTGCGAGCTTCGCGCATCGAACCGATGGTGGCGTTGCGGTATGAGTGACACGAAGGGCCGGAGTCAACTCCAGCCCTTCGGTTTAGCGCGCCCCGTCCCCTTCGAGAAGGCTGCGTTCGAGTGCGCGAATGTAGTCGATGACGGCTTCACTGAAGCCATCGATGTGAGTCCACGGGCCGTAGCCTACTCCATTGCGCGCCGAGGCTACGTTGATCACATAACCTTTGCCTCGCGGTGCAGAAACGAAGTCGTGCGACTGTTCGTCGGTGATGACGAGGATGCGATCGTACGGTTCGCCAATGGCGTCGAGCGCTGCACCGAGATAAGTTCCCTGGTGCGGCTGGCTGGACTCCATCGCGTCGCGCAGAGCGAATCCGCGCCGGGGTGGGATGAGCTTTACGACGTTCGAGAAGGTATAGATGGTTACCTTCTCAGCGACTTCGCGCAGAAGCACGGCGAGCCCGTAGGCAGCGTCGGTGCGAAGCATCTCGGAACGGCGAGACAACGGCGCGACCATCGACCCCGAGACGTCGACGAGGATGATCGTGTGCCCCGGAAGACGCCCAGCCGCTTCGAGCGAGCGGTACATTGCGCGCTCGAGTGGCTCTTCCCACTGCGGCGCATGACGCGCTGCGGCAAGGAAGCGGAAAGGCAGGACGCGATCGGTGCGCATGGCATCGAGCGCCGTGATCACGAGATCCTCAGCGACTCCCGCAGCCTTCATGTTGCGAAGGTTCCGCAGGAGAGCGAGCGCGCCAAGCCGATGATCGATGAGCAGCCGCTCCCAGTGCGCACGCTTGTCGCCACCTGAGGAGAGTGCAACCTCCCAGGTGTCGGGTGTGGCGAGCTCACCGGCGATCAACCGCCTCCATACCAACGCCTGATCCGAGGTCATCGGCTTGGCGTGGGTGAGAAAAAGCACGTCGCGAAGGCGAACCGCGCCGGCACGATCGTACTTGGCAAGCGAGTACTCGTCGAATCGAGTGAACGCAGCCGCGAGCCCCTTCTTCACCTGCGCCGAGAGCGGACAACGACCCTCGGCCCAGTAGATGGTGAGGAACTCAGAGAGTTCGTCAGCACGCTGGATGACGCGGACGAGAGTTTCGGCCACGAGACCACGGTGCGTTGCGTGACGAGCCATCTCACGCACGAGCAGAAGAGGCACGTGCCGAAGCTTCATCGTGGTGCGGGCTTCGACCGCGAGTACGGCGACCATTTCGGCTTCTACCTTCGAAACGAGTCCGCGGATGCGTGCACCGATGGTTGCGCCGGACTCGTAGAACTCGTTCTCCCAAAGCATGCAGGCGAGAACGCTGCGCCGCAGGTTCTGCTCGGGAGTGAGGACGAGAGCCGGTGCTCCCTCGTACGTGCGAGGGCGGGGCGGGACGAGGTGGCTCAGTTTGAGGATGTTCAGCTTCATGTTATTCGCACCTCCCTTTCGTGTGCGGTGGTTGTAAATTTCGCCGGGGAATAGCGACACGGCAGGCTACATGAGCTTGCGCTCACGGCAGGATTCGAACCTGCGACCTCTGCTCGTGTGAGCGCCGTTCTACCACTGAAGTAGCCGTTGTCTGCGCCACCGGCGAATATTTGGTTAATCGTTGTCGTCTTCTTCGTCGTTATCGTTGATGTCAACGTTGACGCGAGTTCGAACCTTGAAGCCGACAGGCTTGAGAGGCGCGGGAGTGACGTCGATCGCCAGGTCCTGCATCTGCTTGTAGCTCGGGCGATTCTTGTCGTAGAAGCCGGTGCAGGTGTTGACCGTGAAGGGAAGCACGATGTTCGGGTGGACCCATGTGCACATCGTCATTCGTTCGGATTCACGATACCCCGTGAAGACGAGTGCGCTGGTGCAGGTCTTGCACAGCGACTCCGAGCCGATCGACGTTCCGTTTTTGATGTACGGCTTGCTCATGGCAATTCTTCTTTCTAACCAGTCTGTGACTGGATGCTTTCCGCCGGGGAATAAACGACGACAGTCCATTAGGTGCTCTGCCACTGAGCTACACGGAGTTACCTCCATGGCAGGACTCGAACCTGCCTCCACCCGGTTATGAACCGAAGTAACTGTTGTCTGCGCCACCGGCGTAAGTTGAATTTGTAAGTCGATGATTTGCCAGGGAATGAACGAAAAGAGTTCAAGAGTAAGTGCAGTTACGGAGCTTTATAAGTCGAGGCTACGCCTCTGTCCCGTATTGTCTTTGCTCTAGCAGGGATTTCCGTTCCCTGCTGCTTGTCAAGGCGGAGGAGTAACTCTTCTCTATCGCCACTGGCGTTTGCCTGTGCGGACGCAGGTTCGCGGCTGCGCAAGCGCGCATCAATTGACTGAGGGATCAAGCAAGTACAGTAGCTTTTCGATTACGAGTCGATGGAACTATACTCTTCGCCACTCAGTCAAAGGTAGGTTTCTTGGGTTTGCGTAGGGTGCAGAGTTACTAATTTTGACCAAAGAGAAACCATTCCCGGCGATCAGACGGCAAATTGACTATTGCCATTGACCTACGCAACGGATTGTGCGATTTCATCTTCATCGGGATAGTTCTCCTACGCAGACTGTACTTTGACATAAGTCATAACTCAATAGCAAGGAATTTTATAGGATTTTTTCAGAATATTTCTAGTGAGTTAGTCTTCAAAACTCTTTTTCTTTTGGTTGCGCATCCGGTAGAAGGTGTAGCCGACGATGTTACTGATGAGAGTAGTGCCGAGAATTTTTGCAGCGTAGGCGCGTGGGTTGACGACATCGACGAAAGGATAAGCCGAGATAACGAAGCTGAAGAGAGCGGCTACGAATCCCATCATGGAGGTCCAGCGAATCCACCGGGGCAGTCGCTTGCGAAGGGCGGCAGCGCCTATAAGTGGGATTGCGAACATGACGAGGTAGGAGAGCTCGTAGTGCGTGATGGAGGCGTTGGAGAGAACCTGGAAGGCCTCCTGCGCGTGAACTCCAACGTTGGCGAGGACGAGGAGAAGGAGAACGAGAACGCAGGTGAAGATGATTGAGTTAACCGGGGTACGGAATCGCGAGTGAAGTCGTGTGAACCACGCAGGGATAAGGTGATCCCACCCTGCGGCCATGGGGAGGCGGGTAACGCCGGTGAAGATGAAGCTGGAGGCCGCGATGAGACGGAATTGCACGAAGAGAATTGTCGCCATTGCGATGAGGTTTGCAATGCCAGAGTTGCCGAGAGCGTTTCGAAGTGTTTGCGGGATGGGTGCGATGTAGTCGATGTGCCCGTTGGAGAACGCGAGCACCGAGCTGGTGCCTGCGATGAACATTGCGCAGATGATGGGTGAGGCGAGGATGACAGATTGGCCGATTGAACGTGCCGCGTCGCGGCTTTCACCGGCGAGGATGGCGATGTACTCAAGTCCGCACAGTGCGCCAAAGAGCATCTGGCCGAAGAGTGCGAGAGAGATCATGTTGAGCTTCGGGAGCTGGATGGGTAGCGGCTCGTAATGAATGGATTGGTGGCGTGCAATCGCCCAGAACGGCAACACGATAAGCGTGCAGTAGACAATGAGGATCGAGATGCCGCCTATATTGTGAATCCACTTGCCGAGTTCGAGGCCGCGAACCGCCGCGGCGGTGATAGCGAGAACGACGGCGGCGACGACGAGGAAAGAGACGAGATGATTTTCAGGCAACCACGCCGCCGCGGGGCCTATGAGATACGAGAGTTCGGTAGGGATGGCGTAGAGGATTGCTGCAGTAACGGCGATGCCGTAAAACCAGAGGTTCCATGCAGTCATGAAGCCGCCTAGATCCCCGAATGCAGTGCGAGCCCAGATGTAGAGCCCCCCTTCGAGCGGCATCTCTCGATTGAGATAGATGACCGAGACCGCCATGGGAAGGTAAAAGAGGATCATGGCGGCGATCCAGGTAAGAGCCTGTGCGCGGCCGAGACCCGCGGCGATGCCGACCCACGAACTGCCGACGACACAGAGAACCTGCGTGAGAACGAGATCGCGGAGCCGGAGCTGTCGGTGGAGGGTGGCCTCCCGTGAGGGCCCGGTGGTGGTCATGTGTTGGGTATGGTCGCACAAGGAGATGCAAAAACGGTAGTTTTTCTTGCGCTTCGCGACGGAGATTTGGGAGGGACTTGGGTTAGGATTTGCAACGCGTGCTCTTGCTGAGACGCGCAATAAGGAAAGAGGCAGCCTGGGCCAGCTGCCTCTTGTGATTTATAACTTCCGGGTTGGTTATGCGCCGACGGGTTCGGCTACCTTGACGTTGACCGGCGTGAGCCAGGTGTAACGGTCGGGTCTTGTGCCGTTGACGATCCCGAAGAACTCGTCATGAATGGCGCGAGTGATCGGTCCCATCGTGCCATCGCCAACCAGAATGCGGTCGACGGAGCGCAGATGCGTGACCTCGGCTGCGGTTCCGGTGAAGAAGGCTTCATCGGCGATGTAAAGCAGTTCGCGTGGAAGCGCCTGTTCGACGACCTCATAGCCAAGCTGTTTCGCGATGGTGATGACGGAGCCACGGGTAATGCCGCTGAGCACGGAGTTCGCCAGTGGTGTGGTGTAGAGGATGCCGCCGCGAACGAGGAAGAGATTTTCGCCGGAGCCTTCCGAAAGGTAGCCGTTCGTGTCGAGCGCAATTCCTTCGGAGTAGCCGTTGATCTCAGCTTCCATTCGGATTAGCTGTGAGTTCATGTAATTTGCGCCGGCCTTGGCAAGCGATGGCATGGTGTTTGGGGCCAGGCGGCTCCAACTGGAGACACAGACGTCTGCACCCTGATCGCCGTGCACGTATTTGCCCCACGGGAAGTTAGCGATGTAAACCTCGACAGGAGACTTCAGCGGATTGACACCCATCTCACCATAGCCGCGGAAGGCGATGGGGCGGATGTAGCAGGGCGTGACGCCATTAGCTTCAATGACATCAACGACAGCGGCGGAGAGCTGCTCTGCTGTATAAGGCAGGGGCATGCGATAGATCTTGGCGGAGTCCACGAGGCGGGCCATGTGTTCGGGCAGGCGGAAGACACCGGCGCCACCGGGCTGCGTATAGCAGCGGATGCCTTCAAAGACAGAGGATCCGTAGTGAACGACGTGAGACATCACGTGGATCTGTGCCTTGTCCCAGGGAATAAGCTTTCCGTTGTGCCAGATATTGGCGGTAGTCTTCAGAGTCATGCGTACTCTCCTCGCTTGGGTTCCATTATAGCGAGTCAGCCTTACGGCCGGTTTTGCGAGCTGGCGAGACCTCCAGGGTCGTCGTGGGAGAATGAGGAGTGATCCTCGACCCCCATTCCGTGAGTCTTGAGGGACTGAAGAGTTCGGCGTATGTGCGATTTTCTGTGCTGGCGCTGAGCTCGATCTTCTTTCTGGTCGATCCGTTTGCGGCACTGCCGACTTTTCTGGCCGTGACGGCCGGGGCTGATGCGCACCGACGGCGAAAGATGGCGCGGAAGGCGTCGGTTACGGCACTTGTCGTGCTGAGCTCCTTTGCGATTGCCGGGCAATACATCTTCAAGATGTTCGGGATTACGCTACCTGCCTTTGAGATTGCGGGAGGCATTATTTTGCTGCTGATCGGACTGGATATGCTTGAGGCGAAACGATCGCCAACGCAGGAGTCCACTGAGGAGGCCGCCGAGGCTGCGCAGAAAGAGGATGCTGGAATCGTGCCCCTGGGAATTCCGATGCTGGCCGGACCGGGGTCCATTACCAGTGTGATGGTGCTGGTAGGGCAGGTTCAAAGCAAATGGCAGATGGTGGCGATCCTGGGGTCGATTTTGATTACGGCTGCGATTTGCTACCTGGTTCTTGGAAACTCCGACCGGGTGGCGCGGGCTCTGGGCGAGGCCGGAGTGAGGATTCTCGTGCGCATTATGGGCCTGCTACTGGTGGCGCTGGCAGTGCAGTATTTTGTGAATGGGATGGCGGATCTGGGCGTCATTGCCAAGCCGTAGTTTCTGTTTTTATACCGGAATGATTACGAAATCACGGCTTCAGAGTAAGATCGTTTGACAAGTCGCATCGCAACAAACTTTCGGCAACTTCCGAGTCACCTCAGGCATCATAGGTTCGTTCGCCATCTCTTCTCCAGTGGGAGGACTATGTCCCCTATTCAAGCCGGTATCTCTGCAACGTCCCTTCTCGCTCGCTACAAAGCAATCCGTCTGGCAAGCCAACAACTTTCCAGTCCGCTCTCACCCGAGGACATGATGGTTCAGTCGTGTGCCGAGGCGAGTCCGGTGAAGTGGCATCTCGCCCACACAAGCTGGTTCTTCGAGACGTTTGTTCTGCGCGAGTTTGCTGCTGGGTATCAGCCGTTTGATCCCGAATTTCACTGGCTCTTCAATAGCTACTACAACTCGCTTGGAGATATGCCGGAGAAGAAGCTGCGTGCCTCGTTTTCGCGGCCGCCGCTTGAAACGATCCTTGGTTATCGCGCTCAAGTCGATGCGGCGATGATCGCCCTGATGCAGCATCCTCTGGAGGACGAAGCAGCGCGACGCATTGCGCTTGGACTGGAACACGAGCAGCAGCATCAGGAGTTGATCGCCACTGATATCAAACATGCGTTTTTTACCAATCCACTGCATCCCGCGTACATCGAGGCGCCTGCGCAACGCAGAAGCGAGACTATAGCGCCGCCGCTGGAATGGATCGCCTTTGCGCCTGAGCTGACCGAGATCGGGCTTTCACTTGATCCCGCTTCGGCCGATACTTTTGCCTTCGACAACGAGACTCCAAGCCATCGTGTGTATCTCGCGCCCTATCGTCTGGCGAGCCGTCTGGTCACATGCGCAGAGTATCTCGCGTTCATTGAGCAGAATGGATACAACCGGCCGGAGCTGTGGCTCTCTGAGGGCTGGACGACGGTGCGAGCGGAGGGATGGCAGGCGCCGCTCTATTGGCAGCGTGATAACACGACCAACTCCGGTTGGCGCATCTACACGATGCATGGCTTCCGCTCGCTCGATGATCTGAGCGAGACACCGGTGTGTCATCTGAGCTTCTTCGAAGCAGATGCCTATGCGCGTTGGGCGGGGCAGCGGTTGCCGACGGAGTTCGAGTGGGAGCATGCGGCCAGACAGCTTGGCTTGCTGCGCAAAGAAGTCGACTCGCAACCCGCATTGCTCTCGTATCCAAATCCTGATGCGGTTGCAAAGCCCGGGGTTCTCGCCGCGACTATGGCGAATATGCTAGAGACGGGCAACTTCCATCCGGTTCCAGCGAAGGGGCTCTCCGGATTGCAGCAGATGTTCGGCGATGTGTGGGAGTGGACGGCAAGCGGGTACACCGGCTACCCCGGCTACAAACCGCTGCCGGGCGCGCTTGGGGAATATAACGGCAAGTTCATGTCTTCGCAGGTTGTTCTGCGTGGAGGATCCTGCGTGACCCCGGCAACACATATTCGCGCAACGTATCGCAACTTCTTCCAACCTGCGACCCGATGGCAGTTCTCTGGGTTGAGACTGGCTCAGGATGGTCAATAGCTCTAAACAGAGTGCTACTTTCCTGGCTTCGGAGGGAACCCTTTGAACATTCTGGCAATATCGTTGTTCAGCGAATTGGTATTTCTCGACGCGTTGGCCGAGAGATTCGCCGTCGCCAGCCCTCGCCAAAGCAAGCTCTTGTTGCTAGCGTCGAAGAGATCGATCACTAGGTTCGATACCTGCTGATTTGTGGTCGTTGTTGTTGCCATGCCGAGTCCAGGATCGGCCCAGCCGCCACCCCATCCCCAGCCACCCCATCCCCAACCGCCGCCCCAGCCGGCGCCAAGCCCGTCGTACATGGTCTGGGTTTCCTTCTGGTTGTGAAGATTGTCAGTAGCAAATACAGTTACGGAACAGCCTGTTGTCGCCAACTGCCATCCCTTCGAGTGAAGTTGTTTGTCGACCCCCTGCTGGATCCGCGATACAAAGAACGGGTCCGAAGTCTGCACCTTGCCCCAACAGTAAGTGTGATATCGACTGAAGTCTGCCTGGTGGTTGTAGTCCGTTCTCACGTTATCGGCTAGGGCTATGAGTGAGGAACCTAGTAAGATTGTGCCCGCAAGAAGGAAACGCAAGCCATTTTTCATAAATCTTCCTCATTTCAATTGGAATAATTGGAAAGTCGTATCAGAAACGAAGGATTAGGGGGCCAGAAATTCAAGAAGCCTTCAGCAAAAGACTGATATCGTGAGAAAAGTATCCCTCCAGATTGCCGTGAAATCAAGTTACCGCCGTCCTAAGGCTCCGCGAGAATAAAGCTGAACCAGTTCTGCTAAAAGATGCATCTAACTTGCTCAGCGGTGGAGAGAGAAGCCTCGAAGGAATGCCGCCCGTAAGGTTGAATAACCCAGGGGATTTGCACCTTGTCGACATTTGCCATCGCTCACGAATCCGCATCGATAAGCACCGCCGAAGCTGTGGCACGTGAGGCTCGCTCCGGTCTTCTGGCATCGCCGAAGACCCTGGCACCGTGGCTCTTCTACGACGAAACCGGTTCGCATCTCTTCGAACAGATCACGGAATTGCCTGAGTACTATCTCACTCGCACCGAACGTAGCATCTTCGCCGACCATGCTCAGGAGATTCTTCTCGAAGCAACGCGAGGACAGGGGCCTGCCGGAAAGCTGACGCTGATCGAGCTTGGCGCAGGCACTGCGACGAAGACGGGGATTCTGCTCGCCGAGGCGGTACGTCAGCAAGGAAGTGTGGTTTATCAGCCGGTGGATGTATCGGAGACTGCACTCGCCGAGGCGAGCGAAAACATCCTGACGAATATTCCCGGAGTCACCGTTCGATGTCAGGTGACCGACTACACTCGTGAGGCCTTGCCGCTCGATCGCCTGCGCAATACGAGGACACTCGCGCTTTATATCGGTTCGAGCATCGGCAACTACACACCGGAAGGGGCTTCGGACGTCCTGCGTAACCTCCGCGCCCAGTTGTTGCCGGGCGATACGCTTCTGCTGGGAACGGACCTTAATCCGGGCAGGCATAAGACGGAGGCGATGCTGTTGGCGGCTTATGGCGATGCTGCCGGGACGACAGCAGCCTTTAATCTGAATATACTGACGCGCCTGAATCGCGATCTCGGCACTGACTTCACTACGGAGAACTTTAGGCACAAAGTTCTCTGGAATAATGTCGCGTCGCGCATCGAGATGCATCTTGAATCTTTGATTTCACAGACGGTGCGAATTCCGGCATCGTATGGGGCTGCGGCGCTCACAGTTGATTTTGCGCGTGGTGAGACAATTCATACCGAAAACAGTTACAAATTCACGCCCGGAACTGTCGATGCGCTGTTGTCTTCGGCAGGATTTAAGGCGACGAGGTCGTGGCAGGATCCGAAAGGTCTCTTTGCCGTGACCCTCGCTAGCGCTCTCTAGAAGAGAGCGCTAGCGGTTGTAATCGCCACTTTTTCCACCGCTCTTGTGCGCGAGCATGACCTGGCGTATGCGAATGCCTTTGTCGAGCGCTTTGGTCATGTCATAGACCGTGAGCGCTGCAATAGACGCGGCCACCATCGCCTCCATCTCGACGCCGGTTCCGGAGACGGTTGCTGCAGTGGCTTCGATGGTGATGCCGCCCTCAACGACCTGGAGCTCCACATCAACATAAGTGAGAGCAATCGGATGACACATTGGAATCAGCGTTGCTGTCTGTTTTGCAGCCTGGATTCCTGCAATCCGTGCAACCTCAAGCGGACTCCCCTTGGGGTTGTTCGGCAATGCCTCCAGTACCGCGAGCGAGAGCTCAACGAAGGCCTCTGCGGTTGCTTCGCGCCGCGTGGCTGGTTTCGCGCTGACGTCGACCATGTGAGCTTGTCCGGCCTCATCGTAGTGCGACAAGGTCGGCGTCGCTGCGGGCAAGCCGTCCGCTACATCGTCGCTGATTAACTCATCCGAATAGATGAACTCCTTTTTCTCCATGGCTTAAGCCTACTACCGCAGCAGGATCGTGATGACTTCGCCGGCCGCGAAATGCCCTTTCTCCGGCGGAAGCACCGCGTAGCAATTCGCTCGGGCGTTGGCTGCCAGGTCCCCGGAGCCTTGCCAGGCTACAAGCTTCACTTGAGCCAGGAAGCGGTCTGATGTGACGTGCGCTGGCAGAACCTGCATCAGTCCTGGCTTGGAAGCCGTATCTTCGGCCAGCGTGGCCTGCGCAAATCGTGGGCTGAAGGTCGCGGCTCCGGCAATGGCGCGCATTAGTGGCGCAACAAAACAATGAAAGGTCACCTGCGTCGAGACAGGGTTGCCCGGCAGGCCGAAGAAGAACTGAGCGGGAAGATCGTCGGCGGGCGGCAGGCGGCCGAAGACGACGGGCTTGCCGGGCTGCATCTTCGCTCCGGTAAACAAAAACTCCGCGCCCATGGCATGAAGCACTTCTTCGACCAAGTCATACTCTCCCATGGAGACGCCGCCCGAGAGCAGCATCAGATCGCAGTGACGGGCAGAACGAATAATCTCCTCCAACGCCTGCCGCCGGTCAGGAGCGATTGGCAGTCTGACCGCCTCACCGCCGTTCTCAGCAACCAGAGCAGCTAGGCCGTAGCTGTTGGAGTTGCGAATCTGTCCAGGCTCCGGAGTTGACTCGATCTCGACGAGCTCATCGCCAGTTGCCACGATCGCCACGCGGGGCCTTCGCGCTACGGTCAGGTGGGATCGGCCACAAGAGGCCGCGAGAGCGATTTCAGCGGCTTCGATGACTGCGCCCATGGACAACAATGTCTCGCCTGCTCTGGCTTCACTGCCGCGAAGAACAATATTTTCACCGCTCCGAATCGTACGTTCGGCTGCGGGGCGAATCACTCCGTCCGCGCGCTCGACGTGCTCCACCATCACAACGGCATCGACTCCGTCCGGTACCGGCGCACCAGTCATGATCTCGATGGCCTGCCCACTCTGAAGGGCTCCCCCCTGCCACAACTCTCCTGCGCGAATCTGGCCGGCGATCTTCAGCACGTCGCGACCAAACTCCGAGGCACGAACGGCGAATCCATCGCGGGTCGAACGGTCGAACGGTGGCTGGTCCCGATCCGCAAGCACCGGCACAGCCAGCACGCGATTGCCACAGCCGAGCAGCGGCAGAATTTCCGTAGAAGGCTTCGGCAATTCCGCCGCGTAACTCATCACAATCTCGAGCGCTTCATCGAAAGTTACCACCCCCGCCGCAGGTTTCGTCATACCTATCTCTCCACTTCCGAGCTGCAAACAGAAAGGCCCCGAGCAATCTCGCCCGGGGCCCTTTCTCCTCGCGGAGTTATTTCTTCGGTGCCTTGTAGCTGGACTTTACCTGTTCTCCGATGCCAGCCAGGATGCCCTTGACGTCGGCTGCGTGTGGGCCGTCGGGAGCGAGCTCGAGATAGGTCTGGTAGGCCTCGACGCATCCAGGAGGCGCAGTGATCTTCTGCGTCTTCGGATCGACGGTAGCCCCGCCGATCAAGGACTGTCCCTTGATGTAATACGCCTCGGCTTTCTTCGGATCGGCTGCAATCGCTTTGTCGGCGGCTGCTCCAGCCTCAGCGGTCTTGCCAGCGTTGTAGAGCGTGGCTGCCTCATTGAAGTAATACTGAGCGGCGTTGGCAGGTTGAGTCTTGGCGGCCAATTCGTACGCATCGGCAGCTTCCTTACCACTGCCCATTTTCGCGTAGGCCTGACCGAGCTGGTTATAGGCCGTTCCAGCTACCTCGACGCTCGGTTTCTTCGATGCGGCATTCAGGTCGATGACCTTCTTATAAGAGGTCACGGCATCGGTGTACTTGGCCGTAATCGCAGGGTCTGTCTGGGAAGTACCGGCGGCCTTGGCTGCTTTGGCCGCGGCATCCGCGCTACCGAGCTGTGCGTCGCCCATCGTCAGCCACAGAATTCCTTCATCCGGCTTAGCCGCGGTTGCCTGTTGCATCGCAGTCAATGCAGCGTCATAGTTACCCGCCTTATTATCCGCACGGGCCTGGGTCAGCAGCCCATTCAAATTCTGAATCTTAGCGTTGGTGGCGACGACTTCGGCGTTCCTTTTCTTGTATTCGTCCAATGCTTTTTTGTCTTCCGGCGACATTTTGCTGATGTAGTCCGCGCGGGACATATCGAAGTTCACCGTCTTGCTTGCTCCGCTTGTTACGACTACACCATCAATGTAGTCGAGGCTCTTGTCGTCCTGGAAGACGAAGGCGACATAGTTGCCCGGCGCAATCCCCGTGCCTTTGTAATCGCCATTGGCATCCAGAGGGAACTTGTACGGATATTTGCGATCCTTAGGATCTGCCGCTCGGTCGGTCGAGAGCCGAACCTCGCCTTTGGTTATCGGCTGGCCAACCGGGTTGTTAGCGTGTCCCTGAATCGAACCGTCTGCCTGTCCCTGCGCCTTCTCCGTCATTTGAGCAAAGGAGGGTGTCGAGGGGACGACGGCCAAGCCAGCCAGCAAAGCGATTGCCAGGGCGCTGCTTATCTTTGTTGTCTTCAATCCAATGCGTTTCATATCTTTCTTTCTCCTGGCCCGGTTGGGGGCATAAATTCACAACCGCTGATAACAAATTTTGATGCTTAATGTGGTACTCTCGCGACCGCGTACGGTATGGGATCAACAGCACCGGCTTCCCGAAACGCCCGTTGTCGCAGAACGCAGCTCTCGCAGACGCCGCAGGCTTCCGTCTCGCCGGAATAGCATGACCAACTTACATGGAACGGAGCGCCCAATTCAACTCCCAGCCGGACGATCTCGTTCTTCCGCATGGCAATCAGGGGCGTTTCGACACGAATATCCCCCTCTTTGGTGCCCTTTTGAATGAGTTGGTTGAATGCATCGTAGTAGGCTGGCCGGCAGTCGGGATAGCCGGAGCTATCCTGTTCGACAGCGCCGATCAGGACAGTTTTTGCCCCCAGAACCTCTGCCCAGCTCACCGCCGCCGACAGAAAGTGGGCGTTGCGGAAGGGGACGTAGGTAACAGGAACCTCAGAGCCAATCGCAGCCTCGCTTGCCGGAGCGTCAGGCACTGCGAGGGAAGCGTCGGTCAGAGCCGATCCGCCAATTCGTCGGAAAAGATCGATCTTCAGGTGCAGCAGTTCGCAGAGGTCAAGGAGCTTCACCATCTCCTGTGCGGAACGCAGCTCGCGTGCCTCGGTCCGCTGGCCGTAGCTGAAGTGAACGGCATAAGTCTCGTAGTCTCGAGCTGCCAGCGTAGCGCAGACACAAGAGTCCATTCCACCCGAGAGACAGACAACCGCGCGTGGGCGTCTCTGCGTAGTCGTCACTGCCCGGCCTCCAGCCCGTTCTGTTCTTCTTCGGTCAACTCGTCCCCTTCGCCGCCAAGCAGTTCACGAGCTGCCGCCTCATCATGTTTATGGACCAGCAGACGTGCGCGAAACGCCAGGGCGAGCAGGCTGTTCGCGTTCTCGCCCTGCAGAAAACATTCAATCCCGGCAGACTCGAGCAGGCCCCTTGCCATCTGGGCGTTGGTTGGTTCGAGGAACTTGCCAACCGTCACGAATTTGTCCGGATCGATGATCGAGTGCTCCGGCACTCCGGTCTCTTCCATTTACTTTTCCTCGTAGGACTGCAGCCGCGCGGTGATCGTCCCCCAGAAGAGATGCGCGCGAATCTGCACGGGGATGCGCCTTGCATCGTCCGTATACCAGATCCAGATATTGCCACGATTTTTTACGATACCTTCGTCGGCAGTCGGCTCCACGCGGATCGTCTGAAAGGTTCCGGCCGGAGTTTTGATCTCCTCCTTCGCCTCAACTTTCATCGTTACCGTCACGGTTCGCATCGAATCAGCGAGGGGAAACTTGATGGTCTGGCCGACCACCATCGGTTGCGACGCTGCATAAAACATCGCCGAAAGCGAGTCGGTCACGCATGCGGGAATCGAGGCAGTCTGCTCCTTCGACGTTCCTTTGACAAGATTTCTCTCCACTTGTTTCTGCTTGCCTTGTCCGTAGTCGAAGGTGAGTTCGCTCGAAACTTTGCGCCGGCCCTCCTGCAGTTGTTTGCTGAAACCGGTCGAGCACCCGGTCTTGGTATCGAAGCCGGCCTGGAACTTATCGATCACGGGAAAGAGCATCGTCACCGCACCGACGGAGCCTCCTGATGCGTTGATCTTTTGCACGGTTCCGTCCTGCTCCAGTTGAATGACGGCTGTGCCTGCGGTAAAGACGCGCCAGTCAACGGTGTAATTCAGCGTTCGTTTGACCGGGAAGATGAACTCCGGCATCGGGGGTTGCAGGGTTGGAATCACAAACGGCGCTGCAGGCGGCTTCGGTTCCATGCCCAGCAACTGCGCGTTAACCCGCAGGGACCCTACGCAACACAAGATCAAAACAATCGGGACCGGGAGACGTTCAAGCTTCAGCAAGGGCCAGTACTCGCACCAATTTGGATGTGTGGGCGGTTTCGCCCCAGCCCTCCGCGCCTTAGCGCAGACCCCTGATCACCCCATGGTGATTGAGAAAAAGCCGGACCGCCAACGCCACATAGATGGCGCCGGCACCCATTAGAGCATTGTACTCGCGGTGATGACGCCACTGCTCGCCAGAAAACTTTCCTCCACTCGCATTCTCATTGTCCGGAAACTGAGCTGCGGTGAAACGGGGAAACAGCCGCGGCACCCTGACCGCATACTCGTCGAAGCCCGCAAAATGCTCTCGCAGGTAGAGTTCCTCCGACCGGATCGTCGGCAGATAGATCGACGCGAACAGCACAGCCAGCGCAATCAGTATGATCCAGCTCGCTGCCGCAACTGCAAATCCAAAGGCGATCATCGTTGAGCCGAGATAGAGCGGATTCCTCGTGTAGGCGTAGGGTCCCGTCATGGTTAGCTCTTTGTTTTTACGGACATAACCGGCGGCGTACGCTCGAAGCCAGAGGCCTGGAGTGACCAGCAGCAGGCTCAGCAGCATCGTCTTCCACGTGGGCTGCGCGAGCCACAGAAAGACAGCCGCAAAAACAAATCCCAGCGGGACGCGTATTCGCCGTGCGATCTTCTGCCATGCCGTTCGTTCGCTCATGCCTTGCTCACACACCTACACCTTATCCTGTCTGGGTCTGAGGAGTTCGAGCGCGGCCTCCACAACCTCATCGGTTGTAATCTGCATTAGGCCGCCCTCTGTCGCGCTATGCCGCGAATGATCTTTTTTGCTGGAATTGTGGCGCAGCACACGTGCGCTGGTTCCGTAGGGACCGTTTCTTGCGGGGTCCGTCGGCCCATAAAGTCCTACAATCGGCCTTTCAAGGGCCGCAGCCAGATGAAGAGGACCTGTATCGCCTGCGATGATTAGCGCAGCCCGTCGCACCAGCGCGATCAACTGTCCGAGGGAGCAGGGAAGCAGGCTGGCTGCACCACCGCTCGACTCCACAACGCGTCTGCCTACAGCATCGGCAGGGGAAGAAGCGTTGACCAGGGTGCAGATTCCCTCTTTGCGCAAGGCCGCCGCCACTGCACCATAGCGCTCAGCAGGCCATTGCTTGGCTCCCCATCCGGCGGTGGGAGCAATCACCGCAAACGGATCTCCGACGCGCTCTGTATGCGCATCGCACCACCGTTCAGCCGCGAGGTCGACGGGCAAGGTTATCTTTGCTGGCCGCAACGTTTCTCCGATGGCTGCACCCAGCAATTCGCATCCCTGCTCCACTACGTGGGTCGCAGTTAGCTTCATTTTTTGTGTGTAGAGTAAAGCCGCCGCAGTCTCCCGCGGCTCCGCGGCTCCAACGAACCGTGCTGCACCAGCCATCCGACCAACGATTGCCGACCGAATCGACCCCTGCATATCGACGCAGAGGTCGTAGTGGTCGTCCCGCAGCTCCCGCCGCAATCCCGAGATGTCACGCATTGTCCGCAGCGACGCTGGCCGCTTCTTCCACTCACGTGTAGGCACCGAAGACCACAGATCGACCAGAGGCCGTTCCGGACCTCGTCCTGAACCCCGCCAGGCCACGTCGTGAACATCGGTCTCGGCCTCCAATAGTTCACGCCACGCAGGCTCGATCGCCCAGCCGATCCGCCAGTCAGGATGCAGTTCGCGCAAAGCCGCCACGGCAGGTATTGCGTGGAGCACATCGCCCATCGAGCCGATCCGAACGATCAACACGCGAAGCGGAGGCTTCCCCGAACTCGCGACCGTTCCCTGCGAAGAAGTGCTTTTTGCGCCCAAGCCTTAATTTTCTCACGCAGCACCGGCGCTTCAGAATCGCTTCGGTTACGGCGGAAGGTTCGGTCAGCGCGACCAGTGTTTCCGCCGGTCCAGTCTCCCAACCATCGAGATGAGTTGGGTCAGAGACTCCACCTCATCGATAAGATCAACGCTGAGGCGTGCAACGACAACCGGCCCCAGTGTCTCCAGGTGGTCGCGCAGGATCGGCGTCAGTTTCACTGCGTCCTTCTCCGTCGTCACAAATCCGTTCGCCTCGACCCGCCGCGCTTCCTGGAGAAGGCGATGAATGTCGTCCTCCGTATACGCGTGGTGGTCAGGAAAGATCATCGTATCCATCGGCTGGTAGCCCTGCCCGCTCAGCATAGCGATAAAACCCTCAGGCCGTGCAATGCCGCAGAATGCGAAAGGTCTTGACGGCAGAGCTACCTCGCCGCCTTCGCCAAGACTCAAAGTTCGCCGTATGATCCAAACTACGGGCTGTTGCCTGGAGTCGTTCACCCCGGCGACCACCTTGCGTAGCGAATCAGCCTCCTCCTCGCGAAGCACCACAATGTCAGCCTGGGCCAGTGTCGACAACGGCTCGCGCAGATTGCCCGCGGGCAGCAAAGTGTCCTCAACGTCCGCCTTTGTGAGCAGAACAATATCGATATCACGGACAAGTTGGCGATGCTGAAACCCGTCATCGAGAAGATGGACTACCATCTTCTCGGAAGGCTCGTTCTGCTCCGCCATCACGCCTGCGAGATACCGGTCCGCCCCTTCGTAAACCGGAACGCCTGAGCGTTGCGCCAGCAGCACAGGCTCATCGCCATGCCACGCGGCATCGTCGAAGGGCTCGACGCGGGTAATCACGCTAGAGCTCCGTTTGTACCCGCGCGTGAGAATCCTTACCGCATAGCCACGGTGTCGCAGAGCCCGCGCCAACATCAGCACCATCGGGGTTTTGCCCGCGCCCCCGGCTGAGAGGCTGCCTATGCTGATCACCGGGCTGTCGAGCCTATTTTTTTTCAGCCATCCCCACTGAAAAAAAATCTTTTTCACCTCCAGCGCAGCACTGTAAAGCGGTGCTAGCGGCGCCAGCAGAGGTCTTCGCACACTCATCGTTGACCCACCGCCCTCTCCTCCAGCAATGTCATCAAGGTGTCCACCGTTCGCGCCGTAGCGCCTGCCTCCCCATGAAACACAGCCCGTCCGCGCTCCCCCAACGCCTTCGCGGCGCTCGTGTCTTGCAGCAGTTCGATCAATGCACTCGCCAGCCTCTCCGGCGAAACAATGCGAATTGCCTCCGCGGCTCGCATGGTCTCCACTACGCCGCGGAAGTTTTCAAACGAAGGCCCGGTCACCACAGGAACACCAAACTGAGCTGGCTCCAGCGGATTGTGCCCACCTTTCGGCACCAGGCTTCCGCCCACAAAAGCTACCGCTGCCAGACCGTACGTCGAGGCGAGATCGCCAATCGTATCCAACAATAAAATCGTGCCGCCATGGATCAGCTCTGTCGCCGCCACCAAATCGCTGCAACGGGAAAAGGGATAGCCGCTCTTTCGAATCAGCCCCAGCACTTCGTCGAACCGGTTCGGATGTCTGGGTGCGATCAGCAGTGCAGCATCAGGGACGGCCTCATGAATCGCAGGCCACGTCGCGAGCAGCATCTCCTCCTCACCTGCGAGCGTGCTTCCCGCGACAACGAGTCGCGCCCCAGCAAGAAGCGAGCCAATGCGCCGCGTCATCTGACTCGCGTCCTTCGATTGCACGTCGTACTTCAGGTTCCCCATCACCCTTACTTTCTCCGCAGGGGCTCCGATCTTCAACAATCGCGCTGCCGTCTCGCTACTTTGTGCAAGATACAGCGAAATCATTTCAAAAAATCGCTTCCACAGTCTCCGCAAACGCAAATATCGAGGAAACGACCGATCCGAGACCCGCGCATTGGCCACGACAATCGGAATTCCGCTCTTATAGCACTCTTCTATCAGTCGCGGCCAGAACTCGCTTTCCATTAGCACCAGGATCTTTGGGCGAAGAACTTGCAGATATTTGCGCACAGCAAATGAAAAATCGAGCGGAAGATAGAAGACTGGCGAATCCGGCAAACGCGATGTTGCCAGTCGTTGGCCGGTCTCGGTCGTCGTCGAAACCGCCACGACCCACCCGGGCAAAACCTTCTTCAACTCCGTCACCAACCGGGCCGCGGCCAGCACTTCGCCGACAGAAACCGCATGCACCCAGATCACCGTATGTCCTGCCACCGCGGCGCGCAGAGCCTCCGGAACTTGCCCCAGTCGCCCCGGCAAGCCGGCCCGGTATCTCCCGCTCAAAGCCATCCGAACGAGCCAGTAGGGTGCCCCTACGACCAGCACTGCCAGCAGAAGCGCACTGTAAACAATCATCACTGTCGCTTTCTCTCCCTTTACCTTGTGCGCCAGCGAAGATGATAATCAACTTGGCTATGAAGTCCCACCGGTTCCCGCAAATTTCGGCTCTGGCAGTAACGGCAATCTTCCTCCTGACCGTCAACTCCTTCGCGAACGATAAAGGCAAAAAGGCTCCGCCCGTGCAGCCCGCCGATCAATATCCGGCGCATGAGACCCATGTCGGCGAACACCTCACCATCGCTGCGGAGCCCTGCGACAACGTGAGAAACTGCGACTTTTTCCGCCTGCCCTATGTCTCGCATGGTTTTGTCGCCGTTCGTGTCATCTTTACCAATGATGGTGACACCCCGCTCTCGCTCGATGATGCCCGGATCCAATTCATCTCGGCCAACAACGACAAAATTCCTGCCGCAACCGAAGAGGATCTCAACCGGCGCCTCTTCTCAGCTCACGATGCGATGGGCACGAAGGTTCCGATGGTACCCCTTACGATCCATCATCCTCCTGTCGACAAGAAAATCACCGCG
This sequence comes from Edaphobacter sp., assembly GCA_035570955.1. Taxonomy (GTDB): domain Bacteria; phylum Acidobacteriota; class Terriglobia; order Terriglobales; family Acidobacteriaceae; genus Edaphobacter. The sequence continues at coordinate 107,006 of DATMKY010000061.1, forward strand.
GACCAAAACGACTTTGGCTTCGCCAGCACCACCGTCAAACCCCACAGCACATTGGATGGCTATCTCTTCTACGATGTTCACCAACTCGACGAATATCCCCTGAAAGGCGCTCAGCTCTTCGTCAAGATGGTCTACACTTCTCCGGATAAGGAGGGAAATAAGAAGCAGCTCTTTGACTTCAATATTCCCTTCGACAAATGGCTGGCTTTGCAATCCAGCCAGAAGTCCACCGAAAAGTCCGAAGAAAAGCCCGCAGAGGGCCGCCCCAAACCCTAATACGGGACATCGCGATGACGCAACCTTCACCGCAGGCCAAGCTCGAAATTCGTTCCGCCACGCGTGCCGATGTGCCGCAGATCCTTATCTTTGTCCGTGAACTGGCGGAGTACGAGCGCGAGCCCGGCGCAGTTCATGCCACCGAAGCCGATCTTCTACGCGACGGCTTCGGCAAATCCAAGCGATTCGATTGCCTCATTGCCGAACTGAACGAAAAGGGTGAGACGACCCCTGCCGCCTTCCTTCTGTACTTTCACAACTATTCCACCTGGCGGGGTCATGCCGGCATTCACGTAGAAGATCTCTACGTTCGTGAGAGATTTCGCGGCAGAGGAATCGGGAAGGCGCTGCTGAGCCATGTCGCCGCAATCGCAGTCGAAGAAGGCTGCACCCGCCTGCAGTGGGACGTGCTCGAATGGAATACTCCCGCCATTGATTTCTACCGCCAGATGGGTGCGCAGATGCTGATGGACTGGCGCACCATGCGTGTCACCGGCGACGCGCTGCCCGCTCTCGCCGCTCACCGAAAGTAGCATGTACCCACCTGGATGCCTGTCGGCGATTAAAACCTTCCTCTTCTAACGAAGGGCAGGATAACAATTAGGCGTAATCGTTCGAAAACCTGGGCCACGGGGACGAATTATGCCATCGACTCACTATTTCGACGAGCTGTATGGAGTCACCGAAGAACAAGCTCTCAACTTCTGGGTTTCCAACCTGCATGAGGCGATGGGAAGCGAGACGTGGTCTCAGATTCGCGATTCAACGGGCATCTACCTCGCGAGCGTCCTCGGACATTTCTGCCTGCAGTCAGTCGATCGGATGGAAATCCTCTCTCCCGACTATAGCCCGAGCGATCAGGAATTCCGGCAGTTCGCGGATTTGACCCAGATCGCTGAACTCATGATGCAGCAACTTACCTGCGCAAGAAACCCTCTCTGGATGGAGTCAGCCGGTGCCCACATTCTTCTCTACGCCGGGTTCTTCCAAAGCCAGAACAAGGACCGCCACAACATCGAGTTCTATTCCCACATGGGCAGAGAATGCTACCTCATGGCAGCGGTGGGAAAAAGGTCGGGAATCATGAAGCTGATGGCGACAGACTTCAGCCAATACCTCCACCATCTGGCCAATCTCCATAGACACCTGCGCGAGAGCAGATTTCTTATCAGGCCGGAGAACTAGTTCTTAAAAGCGAATCGTTGCCGAAAATATCTTCGGCAACGATGATTTTCTTACTCTCAAACAGCTGAGGCTACGCCTTGCGGAACTTGCGCACTAACGGCGTGGCCAAGCCAAGCAGACCTGTACCTAGCAACATCAGCGATCCCGGCTCCGGAACAGGCGAGGTGCTGAACGCGACGCCTGGACCTGAAAATGGCTCTCCCACTACAGTCAGGGGAGATCCTTTGATCGAGTCGCCAGCTCCATAGCTCAAGCCGAGTCCCGGAAGGACTCCGTTGCTCCACAGGTCGACGCTGTATCCTCCCTGGACATTGAACAGGACACCATAGATGTCGAGGAAGCCGCCGCCGAAGGGATAGGGATCGTGTGGATCTCCGGGAGCTGGAGGCGGGCATACCGCGGGCGAGTCCCCGCCCGGAAAGTACAGGTTGTCATACGAAAAGCCAAAGCCGTCGCCCGGACTGCCCGGAGGTACAAAGGTGCCGTCGGGGTTGATGGGGGAAGGAAGAGAAGTGGCCTGAATCCCGGTAATCGTCGCATTGGAGATACCAAAGTTCGAGTCTGAAAAAGTACCTGTGATTCCGGTAACCTGAAAGGCTCCGGGAACTCCGGGAACCGGTGCATTCGAGATGGTGAGAACGCCGGAGGCGCTGAGGCCTCCGCCGCTGAATGAAAAGTTGAAGGAGTCGGCTTTGGCTGCTGGTGTCATGGCGACGCTCGCTAATACCAGCAAAGCAGACAGAGTAAGGTTGGAACGGGAGGCAATTCGTGCAGACGCCCGGCATATCATTTCGGATGAAGCGTTCATTTGTCTTCTCCTCGGAAATAAGGTGCTGCTAAGACTTACAGGTGGCCCAGACTACCACACTGATGTCAATCCCTCGAAACTGGCAGTTCTGGCAGGAGACCCTATCTTCATCTTTTGTAAACCCCAAAAAAGCCCCGCAGTGGTTAGAGGCTTCACTTTCAGGCGTGCGCAGGTTTGACGAACCCTTATAATCGAAGGAGGGGGCAAGGCCGAAAACTCATCCATTTCATCCTGCGAGCTCGCAGGTAAGTCTCATGGATGTAATGCTTTGCGGATTGCTTCCTCTTTAGAAAGGTCTCGCTAGCTAAATCCAAATCGAAGTTTTTTATTTTAAGCTTCGCGCCGAAGACGTAGGAGGGAAGTCCAGTGACGGCAAGAAAGATTCGGGTCATCGGAGGTGGTCTTGCCGGTCCCGAAGCCGCTCTTCAGGCTGCAAAACGTGGCTGCGGGGTCGACCTCTACGAGATGCGTCCAACGCGCTCGACCGAGGCCCACCAGACCTCTGACTTCGCCGAACTGGTCTGCTCCAACTCTCTCAAATCCGAAAGCCTGAACACCGCCCCCTGGCTTCTTAAGCAAGAGATGCGTCGCGCCGGGTCCATCCTTCTCGCCGAAGCCGATGCCTCTGCCGTTCCCGCCGGCCACGCCCTCGCCGTAGACCGTGTCGAATTCTCTCGCCGCGTCGCCGACCGCATCACGGCCGAACCGCTCATCACCGTCCACCGCGAAGAGATCTCTACAGTCGACGAGGATGACCGGAGCACCTTGACCGTACTCGCAAGTGGCCCGCTTACCAGTCCGGCCCTCGCCGCCGAACTCCAGCGCATCACCGGTTCCGGCCACCTTGCCTTCTACGACTCCATCAGCCCCATCGTCGACGCCTCCACCATCGACATGGAGAAGGTCTACTTCGCCGCGCGGTACGACAAGGGCACTGCCGACTACATCAACTGCCCCTTTACGAAAGAAGAGTACGACCGCTTCCTCGACGCCCTCACCACCGCCGAGATCGTTCCAGTTAAGGACTGGGAGCAGATTCCTGTCGATACCCTGTCTCCCGAGAAACTTCAGTACTTCGAGGGCTGTCTTCCCATCGAAGAGACTGCACGCCGCGGCCGCGACACCCTTCGCTTTGGCCCAATGAAGCCAGTTGGCCTCACCGATCCGAAAACAGGCCGCTGGCCCTATGCCGTCGTGCAGCTTCGCCAGGAAAACCTCCGCGCCGACAGCTACAACCTCGTCGGCTTTCAGAACCACCTCAAATACGGGGAGCAGCAACGCGTCCTTCGCCTCATCCCCGGCCTCGAGAATGCAAAGTTCCTTCGTTACGGACAGATTCATCGCAACACCTACATCAACGCTCCCACGCTGCTCACCGAAACCCTCCAACTCAAGGCACACTCGGGAATCATGATTGCGGGGCAACTGTCCGGCGTCGAAGGTTACACCGAATCCATCGCTTCAGGCATGCTTGCGGGCATCTACGCGGCGGCGATTGCCAGCGGCAAAACCCCGGCACCTGCTCCACGCCGATCTGCGAATGGCTCGTTGATTCACTACATCACGCATGCAGAGTCGAAGCGATTCCAGCCTGCGAATGTCACCTTCGATCTCATCCCCCCGCTCGAAGAAGATCTCCGCCGCAGGATTCGCGACAAAAAAGAGCGCCACCGTATCCAGTGCGAACGCGCGCTCGACGCCTGGGATGGCTGGCTCGCCCACTCTGGAGAAATTTCTGCCGTCAAATAAGAAGCTGCGATACCCTCAATCCACGCGCTATGATCCCGCTGAACGCTACGGAAGCAATTTCGCCGGCCATCGAGCACACAAAGGCATTCCTGCAACCCTTTTCGCTCAAGCTCTGGCTCAAGCTTGGTTTGATTGCGCTTCTGGCTGAAGCAGGCTCACAGTTCATCTTTCCGCCGGTCGGAAATCCCGCCGCGACTGGAACGCCTTCCGCTTCCGGAATAGGTGCCGCCTCAGGTGGGATTGGAATAACGTCGACGATGATGGCTGTCTTCGTCGCGATCGCAGTAATTGCTCTTGTGATCGGTCTTGCACTCTTCTATCTGAGTTCGCGAATGCAGCTCGTTCTGATGGACATGGTTGCGACTCGTACCACCCTCGTTGCGCCGGTATGGAACCGTACGGCGCCTCGAACTTGGCGGTGGATCGGTTTCAAGGTCGTGGTCTTCCTGGGCGTTGCCGTTGTCTTTGCGATGATTTTTATCGTTCCGCTTATCTATTTATTCCGAACGATCCCGCAAAATAACTCGAATCCCCCGACGTCAGCTTTCACGAGCAGTTTTGTGCTGATCTTTATTGCGGCGTTTTTGGTCTTCATGATCATCCTGCTTGCGATCTGGTCGATGCGAGACTTCGTGTTGCCGTTTGTGCTCTTTGAGGACGCGACCCTCCGAGATGCGCTTCGTCGTGCGAGCGCTCTCATTCGCCTCGAGCCCGGCAGCGTTCTGTTCTACCTCTTCATGAAGTTCGTATTGAGCCTGGTTGCCGGAATTGCCGCAGAGATCTGCATCTTCATCTCCTTCTTAATCATTGGCCTGCCCACGGGAGCCATCGGCGCGACGCTATGGTTTTTCCTTCACCAGAGTGGCTCCTTCGGTATGGCCGTGATGTACATCAGTTTTGGCCTGCTTGGTCTGGTCTGCCTCGTGACCTTTTTAGGCACGATCATCTGCATCTGCTGCGCACTGCTGATCTTCTATCAGGCCTATGCGCTCTACTTCCTTGGCGGACGAATTCCGGTCATCGGCAATTTGCTGCGGCCGCAATCGCCCATGTCCCCGCCGGGAGGCCTTCCACTAACGCCGTTTCTCTCTTGAGTGAAATCGAAAGAGACGTTAGCTACTCCTCTTTTTTCTTATTACGTGCCTTCACTTTGAACCAGATCGGCGTGCCGATAAATCCGAAGCTATCACGGATCTGATTTTCCAGAAATCGCTCGAACGAGAAATGCAGCTTTACATCCTTGTCCGTGAACAGAACGAAGGTCGGCGGAGCAACCGCAGCTTGCGTCATGTAGTAGATGCGAACGCGCCGGTTCATCGGCACGCTGGCCTTCTGGAAGTCGACGCGCTCGAGGAACCGGTTCATCTGGCCAGTGCTGACGCGCTTCCTCCGCTCACGCGCAACGAGTTCTACCTTCTTGAAGACCTGCTCGATGTTCTTGCCATCTGCAGCCGAGATGAACAGCAACGGCGCGTAATCCAGATACTTCAGCTTGTCCCAGACCTGTTGCTCGTAGAGTTTCTGGTTCGCGGGAGGCTTGCCGTCATAGAGCCGCAGACCATCTTTGCCTGTATTCGTCATCAGGTCCCACTTGTTGACGATGACGATGACGCTGCGCCCGCTCTCGTGTGCATAGCCGCCAATGTTCGCATCAAGCGCTGTAACGCCTTCGGTCGCGTCGATCAGCAGCAGCGAGACGTCCGCTGCCTCCAGGTGCTTCCGCGCCATGATCACGGACAGCTTCTCCGCCATCAGCTTCGTCTTACCCTTCCGGCGTATGCCCGCGGTATCGACAAACCGGAACGCATGTCCATCTCGCTCGACAACCTCATCGACCGCATCGCGCGTCGTTCCGGCAATCGGCGAGACGATCGCACGTTGTGTGCCTGTCAGTGCATTCAGTAGCGTGCTCTTGCCAACGTTCGGTCTGCCGATAATAGCGATCTTCGTCTCGCGGCTCTCGTATTCGCCGTGTGAGCGAAGCTTCCGAATTCGCTTCGCCGCCGGATCGATGGAGTAGTCTGGGCCGTTCGCGTCCTCCTCGGCTTCGTCGTTCTCGGTCAGCATGACTTCAGGCTCTTCGAGTGTCTCCTCGGACTCAGGAAGCACGTCAAACACCGCGTCAAGCAGATCGCCGATGCCGTTGCCATGCTCCGCCGAGATGGGAACCACATTCCTGAACCCAAGACGCCGGAAGTTTTCCGCCTGCGGCAGCATCGCATCCGTATCCATCTTGTTCACCGCAAGAAAGACAGGTTTGCCCCCACGCAGAAGAAGCCGAGCCAGCTCCAAGTCGGGCGACGCCAGTTCTGTTCGTCCGTCGACGACCATTACAATGGCGTCAGCCTCTTCCAATCCAACCTTGGCCTGGCGGAAGATCTCCGCCGGAATCAGCGCCTCATCATTGGGTACAACACCTCCGGTATCGACGATTCGCGCCTCACGGCCCATCCACTCGATCTCGCCATAGATGCGATCCCGGGTTATTCCGGGCTCATCACCGACGATCGACCGCCGCGACCCCGTCAGCCGGTTGAACAGCGTACTCTTTCCTACATTCGGTCGCCCGCACACAGCAATCAGCGGCAGCTTATAGGCTTCGGTACTCTCGGTCTCCGTTACCATCTGCGAAGCCAGCAGCTCAACCTCGCGCCAATCCTCTTCGTCTATCCGCTCGCGGCCTGTTACGTTCTGGGAACGTGGCGTCTGTCGGCCGACGATTCCCTCCGCCGGCCTCATAAACCGCTGCCGCTCAGCGGCCACAGGCTTCTTCGGTGCCGGCCGCCCAGACTGAATGGGTTTACTACTCTCCTTATCGGGAGATTGCTTCGTCACCCGTGCGGCCTTCTCGGCCTTCAGGCGTTTGGTCGCGAGTATCTTCCTCTTCCGCGGGTCGACTGCACCTGTCGTTGGTGCAACCCGGGGCGCACGGCCCTTCTTCGGTCGTGTACTAGCCTGCCGGTGCTTCTTTCCTAATCGCTTCTTGCCATCTGGTTTGGCCACAAATGTCCAACTTTCTCTCGCACACCATCCGGGTGGCAGGATTCTTACGCTAATTCTTCGCTTTCTTCTCTATTATAGAAATTGCGCAGCCTGTGTCCCGCGAGAACTTGTGATCGAGTCCCACTTTGTCCACCTCAGTCCCCATCTCGATCGTACCTGCTCCTCCGGATAAACTGCCGAATCTGCATGATTTCTTCTCGGAAGGCGGGCTTCTTTCGCGGTCTGACTTGTCATTTGAATATCGTCGCGGGCAGTATGAGATGGCTCGCGCGATCGAGTCTGCGTTCAAGGAGAAGCGGCATCTTATCGTCGAAGCGGGCACTGGTACGGGGAAGACTCTCGCCTATCTACTGCCTGCGCTTCGCCTTGCACGGGAACGTCAGCAACGCGTTATTGTCTCCACCGGAACGAAGAACCTGCAGGAGCAGCTTTTTTTCAAAGACGTACCCTTCCTTGAATCGCTGCTTGGCCCGTTGAGGGTCTGTTACATGAAGGGCCGCAATAACTTTCTTTGCCGTCACAAACTCTATGCGCTTCGCGACAATCCACTGTTGCATGGATTTGAGGAGATCGATCAATTCCACCACATCGAGCAATGGGAGAAAATCACAGAGACCGGTGATCGGGCGGAAATCGATGCCCTACCTGAGTCATCCCAGCTCTGGCAAAAGCTCGATGCCCGCTCCGAGGCGTGTCTCGGACAGACCTGTCCAGACTGGGAGCGTTGCTTCATTACGATGATGCGCCGCAAAGCCCTCGAGTCGGACATTGTCATCGTCAATCACCATCTTTTTTTCGCCGACCTCAGCATCAAGCAACAGGCGGCGAACGCCCCAGACGCTGGCATTCTGCCTGAGGCTGCAGCCGTGATCTTCGACGAGGCTCACGACCTCGAAGAGGTCGCCTCCAATTACTTTGGCATTGGGCTCTCGAACCAGCGCGTCGATGAACTTGTTCGCGATGTCGACATAATGCTGAAGGCAAAGAAGGCCAGCACGGCTGCGATTGAAGGCGCGGGCGCGACTTTGAAGGAGCGTTCGCGAATGTTCTTCGGGATTCTGCCGATGGAGGCTTCCGGATTACCGGGTGGAGTAGGACGCATGCCTTTCCACAATCGGGAGGCGTTTCTTGAAGAGAGCGGGGACTATTACACGGGCGTCCTCAACGCGCTGACCCGACTAGAAGGTGAGCTTGAATATCTAAAAAATGTTGAAGAAGCCCCAGGCTTGCGCAAGCGTGCTGCCGATATTCGCGCCCACCTGGCTTTTCTTCTCGAATCGCCGGATCGCAACACCGTCTTCTGGATCGAGCGTCGGACCGCGGGTGGTATACGGAGTCTGGGCCGTGGTGCAAGCCACGCCGCATTCCATACACATCTGCAAGCGACCCCTATCGACGTCTCCGAACTCCTCACTTCGACGTTGTTCGACAATTACAGTTCTGTGATTCTGACTTCCGCGACACTTACGGTCTCAGGTGGATTCGAGCACATTCGGCGGCGGCTCGGACTTACTGTTTCGCGCGAGCTTGTAGTTCCATCTCATTTCAACTACGAAAAACAGGCGCTCCTCTATTTACCTTCGAACATGCCGGATCCGCGGGAGCCTGACTTTCCGGAGAAGGCAGTGGAGCGCATTCGGCGCGTTTTGGAGATAACCAAGGGTCGGGCATTTTGCCTCTTTACAAGCTATGCGCAGATGCGCAGCACATATGAACGCCTGCTTACCGAACTTCCATATCCGCTGCTGTTGCATGGCACCGCTCCCCGGCATGTTCTGTTGCAGCAGTTTCGCGAAACTCCCAATGCGGTGCTGTTCGGCACTTCATCGTTCTGGCAAGGTGTTGACGTGCAGGGGGAGCAGCTTAGCTGCGTGGTCATCGACCGCTTGCCATTTGCAGTTCCGAGTGACCCTGTTGTTCAGGCGCGCATGGAAGCGATAGAGGCCCTTGGCGGCAAGCCATTCTTCGATTACCAGGTTCCTAACGCTGTCATCACGCTTAAGCAGGGTTTCGGCCGTCTCATCCGTAGTTTGGATGACCGTGGAGTACTTATGCTGCTTGACTCACGGATTCAGCGACAGCGTTACGGCCGTATCTTTCTTGAATCGCTTCCGCCTTATCGGCTTACTCAGGACATTACCGACGTAGAGCGATTCTTCGAGAGAAGATCTTGAGTCTTGGTGTAGGTTCTGCGATCGAAGAACCAATCAAGAACATACAAGCATATAAGGAAGGGCACCAACCAGATTACGCGGCTTCCGTAGCGTTCATCGACCATCGACATAGTCCCAGTGACAAATGCATTGGATACCACAACCCACACGACCACAATACTCAATCTGATAAGCCGCGACGGTGCACGATGCAAAGTAAACGAGAGGAATAGCAGCATTACGAGTAGAAATCCGCGAACTATCCAAATCTGGAATGCAGTGAACTCTTCAATATGTAGGGCGTTACTCGCCTGGCGGCTGGCAAGATAGTTCACACGTGCGCGAGGCAGCACTTCTTCAAATTGTTCCGCAACCCAAGAGCTGGGATCGAGATCCTCAATGCCGAAAATTTTGAGTTGCTGCCAGAAGGCTGACATTGACTTGGAAAGCTGTTCCCTTGGGTATGTCTGAAGGGTGGCGAGTACGAATGACATCTCTTCCTCTCGCATCTCTTTCTGTTCCTCTGTCGAAGCTCCGCCCCATCCTCCGTCCGGGTCCCACAGAAAATGGTCGGCGTCCCCCTCCAGGTTTTTGAACCGGTCGCAGATCGTCCACTTGTGCGCCCCGCAATGTTGTGCGAGATATTTACGCCCTGTGCCGTCGGCGATGAAGCGTGCCATAAGGTATGGCGGCCGTTCTCCATTCAGCGATACAGTGCCATAAAAGTATCCGTACAGTACAAGCTGAGCGATGGCGGCAATGGCGAGTATGGCAGTCATCTCTCCCGCCGCGCTGAGAAAACGTCTCGCGGGCCAACGTTCTAACAGCATGGTTGCCATGAGCATGAAACAGAGTCCTGCCCCTAACATGAAATGTGTTGCGTGCGCAGTCACGGCCCAGCAAGCGATGCAGAGAAGGGTCATCCGTTCCGCATGAGAGGTCGTCTCCCGCGCGAATGTGAGCAAATAAAAAGTCAGATATAGTGCTGGTCCGAGAATGTCGGGCATGACGATGCTGGCGTACCAGCTCAAAGTGGTCGACGCACTCAGAACCGCCAACAGCACCATGTAGGCAGATACTGCTCGTCGGGGGATGGTCGATCGCACCACCAGCCAGAGGACATATGACATCAGAATCGCTTGAAAAGCGACGATAGGCCATGCGGTGATGTTCCAGTGCAACGGCAGAATGCCAAGACTATAGAAAAACGATCTCATGCCGTAATAACTCGACGATTGATGCAAGAATAGCTTGCGCGCGAGGACGGGACCGTCGCCGATGTAGGTCATCGAATCGGGGTAGAGGAGCGGAAATCCGTTGTAGATCGCTGGCCAGAGCATCATGAACGCTCCGGCCAGCACAGCGACGCAGTGGGTTAAGCTTTGTGGAGTCCTGATTTTACGTACTGCATCCAGCGCCACAGTTTGTGTGGAGGTCATGACGCAGCACTCCTTCGTACACGGTTGCAGTCGCTGCGCATAGGGCCCGCTTTCGTTCAGTTATAGGGGAGTGGGAATAATTCTCTCTTGAACTAGCAAAAGCGGCAAGAGATTAAAATGGAAGACAGTATTTCTATGGGACGCAACCTTTACATCCTCGCCGGCAGTCTCATCCTTTTTGCGTTGATCTCATGCGGTATCGCGTATACCAACATCGCGCGGCAGCCGGGTTCGCCTGGAGATGTTTCGCTGTGGCGAACGATGGGGTTGGGGCTTCTGGTTATCGGGCTTCTTGTAGCACTTGCCGGCGTTCTGTCTTCTTTGTTCGAGCAAGCAGAACGCCGTGACGATGAGATCCGGCGAACACACCGCAAGCACTAACGAGGCCCCGAAACCAGTACAATCAAGGAAGGGAATTAGCTGTAGCCGCGTCTCCACGACGTCTATCTCAATCACAAACGCGGCAACCCGAAGGGACCACATAGTTATGTTTGAAATAACTGTAGAAGCCGGTTTTTCGTCCGGCCACTACTTACGCAACTATCACGGAAAGTGCGAGAACCCGCACGGCCACAATTACAAGGTTTTCCTGACTCTTCAGGGCAAAGAGCTTGACGAGGCAGGTCTGTTGCTCGATTTTAAGCTCCTCAAGCAGGTCATGCGTCCCGTCGTCGAATATCTCGACCACCGGATGATCAACGATCTCGAACCTTTCACGACAATCAATCCATCGGCTGAAAACCTTGCGCGTTATTTCTACGATGAGACCAAGATTCAACTTCAGGAGATGACTCAGGGTCGCGTAACCGTGAAAGACTGTACTCTTTACGAAACCGATACGAGCTTTGCTCGTTACTACGAGTAAGCAAGCCGATGCATCTCATCGAACTTTACAAATCTGTCCAGGGCGAATCGTCCTTCGCAGGCTTACCGTGCATTTTTGTCCGCCTTGCGGGCTGCAATCTTCGCTGTGCCTGGTGTGATTCGGAATATACCTTCACAGGCGGGAAGCCGTTTACGCTGGATGAGATTGAGCAGCAGATCAAGGCGCTTGCTCCGTGCACTCTGGTTGAGTTTACCGGTGGCGAACCCATGTTGCAGGCGAAAGAGCTTCTTCCTTTGATGGACCGTCTCCTTACGCAGAATTACGCCTTGATGATTGAGACTAGCGGGGAGCGTCCGCTAGCTGATGTCCCTAAAGCGGTGCATAAGATTGTCGATGTGAAATGTCCCGGTGCAGGCAGCGCGGCGAATACCTTCCGAATGGAAAATCTTGATGCGTTAACCCCAAACGATGAAGTGAAGTTTGTAATTACGAATCGTGAAGATTACGAATTTGCTCGCGGCTTTATTGAGACTCATGCACTTGAAAAAAGAGCGGGACAGATTCTCCTTAGTCCGGCCTTCGTGCAGACGCCAAGTCCGTTGCGTACTGCAGACAATATGTCACTCGACCCTCGGAAGCTTGTGGAATGGATGCTTGTTGATTGTCTTCCGGCGCGTCTCTCGCTTCAGATTCACAAGTTCATCTGGGAACCGATGAAGAAAGGCGTCTAGCCTTCGATTTCTGAGTGGCTTGGCGCTCATCTTGATAAACTACGCCCGACATGGCCACTCCTGCCGAAGCGGTTTCCGTAAAACGACCTCGTCTTGAATCGGTAGATCTGCTTCGCGGCGTCATTATGGTCGTGATGGCGCTCGATCACACGCGTGACTACTTTGGCGTCCCAGGTTCACCTACGAATCTCGCGACAGCATCCGCTGGGCTCTTCTTCACCCGCTGGATTACGAATTTCTGCGCTCCGGTCTTTTTCCTGCTGACAGGTACCGGCGCATGGCTCGCTTTGAGCAAACGCTCGAAGCCCGAACTTTCGCGATATCTCCTAACCCGTGGTCTCTGGCTCATCTTTCTTGAACTGGTTCTATTTCGTTGCTTTATCCTCCAGTTCAACTTTGACTATCATGTCGTCGCTATCACGGTGCTTTGGGCGTTGGGTTGGTCGATGATTGTGCTTTCGGCGCTGGTATATCTTCGACCCTCTGTCGTTACTGCATTCGGCGTCGTTATGATCGCCACTCACAATCTTCTTGATTCGATTACTTCTTCCAACCCGTTGTGGTCGATTCTCCATTCGCCCAACATTATTTTTTCAACTCCCGGACATACTGTCTTTGTTGCCTACCCACTCATACCCTGGGTTGGGGTCACCGCGGTCGGCTATGGGCTTGGTCAAATCTACCGTTGGGATTCCTCGAAGCGGCGAAGATTTCTCCTTCGTCTCGGCATTGGGTTCTCGGTCGCCTTCTTCGTTATCCGCGCAGGTAACGTTTATGGTGATCCATTTCGTTGGGCGCCACAATCGACCCATCTCTACACAGTGCTTTCATTTTTAAATACGACGAAATATCCGCCATCGCTACTATTTCTTCTTATGACCCTGGGCCTACCGCTCATTTTTCTTTGGGCCGTAGATGGTCACACACCAAGATTGCTGCAGCCGGCATTAATCCTTGGAAAGGTGCCGATGTTCTATTACTTGCTGCACTTCTTCTTTCTGCACGCACTTGCGATAATCCTCTGTTTCATCCGCTACAGACAGATTCACTTTATGTTTGAGTCGCCAGACCTCGCACATTTTCCAATTGCGCAACCGCCTGGATGGGGACTTCCGTTGCCGTTGGTCTACCTTGTTTGGATTGCCGTTGTCGTAGCTGTTTATCCGATTTGTCGGTGGTACGCTGGCGTGAAGCAGCGAAGCAACAACCCCTGGCTCAGCTATTTGTAGCTAGCAACGGTATCAAGAACGTGCATTCTGCCTACGTTACCATTGGCTATGCGCTTAATTTTCCCCCTGCTGTTGCTCGCCTGGACTCTGCCGAGCTTCGCGCAACAACAAAAGCCAATCGAGATCAAAGTCGTTGTCATCAATATGTTCGAGGTGGGCGCCGATACCGGCGATACACCTGGTGAGTACCAGTACTGGGTTGAGCGCGAGCACCTCGACACGGTTCTTCCGTTTCCGCAGGGCTATCACGACCTTCGTCTTAACGAAAAGGCTGGAGTCCTCGGTGTTCTTACGGGAGTAGGAACTGCGCGAACGGCCGCAACTATTATGGCCCTGGGCCTCGATCCGCGTTTTGATCTCAGCCACTCTTATTTCCTCGTTGCCGGGATCGGAGGAATTGATCCACAGATGGGTTCTCTGGGTTCGGCTGTCTGGTCCGACTACATTGTCGACGGCGACCTCGCTCACGAGATCGACGCCCGCGAAATTCCTAAAGAATGGACTACGGGTTATGTTCCTCTGGGCAAGTCCATACCCTATGAGCAGCCACGCACTGCGCGCTTCGGCGATGACGGAAATATCTATCACCTCAACACAGCGTTAGTCGATTGGGCTTTCAATCTCACCAAAGACACAGTACTCTTCGATACCCCACAGATTAAAGAACGCCGCATGCAATATGAAGGTGCCCCGGCTCACCGTCCGCCCTTTGTTCTTCGTGGCGATAATCTTTCGGCCGCAACCTTCTGGCATGGCAAGCTGCTTAACCAGTGGGCACGCGACTGGGTCAAATATCAGACTGACGGCCATGGCACTTATGCTATCTGTGGCATGGAGGATACCGGAACGATGCAGTCACTTACCTGGCTTGCTCACGCTGGCAAAGTTGATATCGGCCGCGTCCTCGTTCTTCGCAGTGCATCGAACTACGATCAACAGCGAATTGGTATGACGGCTGCCGAGAGTCTCTCCGAAACCAAAGTCCGCCAATACAGTGCTTACTTGCCGGCGCTCGACTCGGCCTATCGTGTCGGACACATTGTGGTTGATAGTATCGTCTCCAACTGGCCTCAAACGAGAGTCCACATCCCAATGAAGTAGAGTTTTAGCCTTTGGACAACCGTTCGACGGCCTGGTCGATTCGATCGCTAAAGCTAAACTGCTTCGATCGCGGATTTTGCTGTAACAAACGAAACTTCTGGAGTGCTTCCGCTCGCTTTCCAGAAACATCGAGAAGAGTCGCATAGACGAAGTCGCGAGCAAGCGGATCGGTATTATCGTCGCGATTATCACCGAGCCAAAGATAGGTCTTCCATGCATCGTCTTCGGGAACGGCGGATAGGGACTCTGCAAGATTGTCCTGTTCCATGTTCAACGTGCTGAAGCAGAAGCTGCGGATGCGATACTTTTCATCGTTATCTAACGGCTCACCATTTTTCCGCATATCGTTGACTGATTTGACCAGTTCCTTTCGAGCTCCCGGAACTTGGTCATCAAGCAATCCTCCAACCTGCATCTCTCTTACAAGTGACCGCGCTTTCCCTGACGCGACTGCAGTATTGAAATGTTCGATTGCCTCGGGAAAGGCACCTCCGTTTTGAAGCATCCAATTACCTAGCATTGAATTGGCATAAGGATTGGTCTTATCCAACTGCACCGCAGCACGAAGGTTTTGTTCGGCGAGATGACTAATTTCTCTTTGAGCAATATGCCAATTCAACCAGTGTGCCCAACCGAGATGGGCCTGAACATCTGCAGCTCGTGATCCCGTGGATCGTGCCAGTCCGGCATCGAGAATGGGCATGATCTCGTCCAGCAGAACCCCTGCAGCCTGCGCAGTTCTGTCCTCGTCATGTTCTTTACCAAGAACACTGAAGTTGTCGACCCACAACATCGTCGCGTCTAACTGCCCTTCAAGCGCAGGGGCATAAAGAGGATCTGACTTCAGTATGTTTCCGTAGCTATGGACAGAGGCTTCATACTCCTGTTGTTTCATTTGCGTGGCTGCGACTGCCATCTGCGACGCTAACTGGGCGCGTTGTGTTCGGTGAGTCGCGAGCCAATGGACTCCACCCGAAAGACTTCCGATCAATCCAATTACTGCCGTAACGCCGCCAACCCAGCTCATCACGAGCTTCAGAACACTGGCTTTTTCAGATTTCTGGGCGCCTTGTCCACCTTGCGGAACGCCGTTCTCCATTGAGACCCCTGAAACTTGTAGTCGCGCCAGACCCGGGCATTATGAACAAAAAGCACTCTCAAGCATCTTACCTAACCGAGCATCCGCCGCACCACTCGCCGCACCGTCTCGGTCACCACTCCATACACTACGTGGGTGGCCAGCTCACTTGTCCGCTCACGTGCTGTCTGTTCCTCCGGTTCAGACGCAAGCCCCATCGCTGGCAAGACGGTTCCCTGTGTTAAGGAGCTGAGCGCCATTCCAAATCCGGCTCCGTCTTTGGCCGTGGCGGCGGGGTAATACTCCGCCAACGCACCATACGCTGCGCCCGTCAATGCGCCAAAACCCCAACGGACTCCTTCCGCTGCGACCCCTTTCTCATGTCCCATCAGTTCGTGTCCTGCAATTACTTCTGACAACACTTCGTAAGGTTCAGGCTCGCCCTGAGTTCGCGGAGGATAGATTCTCTCGGCGAGTGTCTTCGCAGCCGTCGCGACCAAGCCACCTATCAGGCCCGCCACCAGCCCTTTTACCAGAGAACGCTCGGTCACTTTGTCAACTTCATTTGTTTTGCTCATCGAACCTGCCTTCATCAAGTGATCTAGCGGTGAGATGCATTTTCCGCCGTTTGAGGCTGTGTTGAAGGTCTTACATTAGCCGACATAAGCCGTTGCGTCGGTAACGTCGGTCCCGCGATTCAACTTGATTACACGGAATAAAATCGTTAATACTGCGGAGACTGTCAGATTCAGCAGCAATGCCGGAACTGCCGCATACATGGCGTAGGTTCCGCCGCCAAGAAACGCAGGCAGGTGTAGCGGATAAACCGAACCCTTCATCTCCAACGCTACTACCATTGCCGTTCCACAAGACATTCCTGCCAGCCATCCGACGAAGAGCGCCCAGGGATGAAACCAACGCGTGAATATTCCGAATACGACCGAGGGAAAGAGCTGCGCTATCCAGATTCCCCCCAACAACTGCATCTCAATCGCGTAGGTTACGGGCAACTCGAGAACAAAAAGGAGCGCGCCAAATTTAACAGCTAGTGAAACGATCTTCGCCAACTGTGATTCTTCTTCCGGCAGCATCTTCCTCCGAATTATCGCCCCATATAGATTGCGCGTGAACAGGTTCGAAGCTGCAATCGACATAATGGACGCCGGTACCAGTGCGCCAATCGCTACCGCAGCGAGACAAAATCCAGCAAACCATCCCGGAAACATCTTCAGAAACAGGAGCGGCACGGCCATGTTTGCATCCTTTGTTACGATACCTGCAGCCAAAGCGACGTAACCCATCAGCGCAATCAAGCCAAGTAAAAAGCTATAAGCTGGCAGCATCGCCGCGTTTCTTCGGACAACATTTGCACTCTGAGCGCTCAGAACCGCGGTTGCGGTGTGTGGATACAGCATCAGCGCAACAGCCGAGCCAATCGCCAGCGTTGAGTATCCGAGCACCTGTCCCTGACGAAGGAAAATTGTACCCGGTGGCGTGTGGAATGCGAGAGACTGATTTGCCAACTCAAAGATCCGAGCATAACCGCCAAGCCTAAACGGGATGTAAATCAACGCGGCCAGCACCATGATGTACAGCATCGCGTCCTTCACAATCGCGATGACCGCAGGTGCCCGTAGTCCGCTGGAATAGGTGTAGGCTGCGAGGATTACAAACGCTGCGGCCAGCGGCCACTCCCCACGGATCCCCATCGCGCCGATAACAACACGGATGCCGACTAGCTGGAGGGCGATGTATGGCATCAACGCCAAGACGCCGGTCAGTGCGATTGCAATGGTCAACCATTTATTTCCGTAGCGACCTGCAACGAAATCTGCAAAGGTTACGTAACCATGCCGGTGACAGATCGTCCACAACCGGGGAAGCACCAGCATCATGTACGGATAGGTGATCACAGCGTAGGGCAGAGCGAAAAATCCCATCGCTCCTGTTCCATACAGAGCAGCTGGCACAGCGATGACCGTGTATGCGGTATAGAGGTCGCCGCCGATCAGAAACCACGTCACCCAGGTCCCGAAGCTACGACCAGCCAATCCCCACTCTTCGAGTGAACCCATTCCGGCTTTTGGCCTTCGCCACCGAACCGCCCAAAAGCCAGCCAACGTTACCAGTGTGAAGAAGAAGCAGAAGACCACTAATGCCGTCGTATGCAGATGCAATCGCTCACCAACTTATAGGATTTGCTACATGCAGAAGTATGAGCATCTTAGCCCAATCAGCGTTCGAAGATGAAACGCGATGTTCAATTGCAGATCAGCTTCGGCCGCTATCGCTCCACTCATAGACCACCACACCCAGATCAGTCAGCGTCTTGATTACTTTTTCCATATTTCGCCGCACCTCGGGACGCGCACTTACAGGAACTTCATGCGCCTCTTCTACCGCAACGACCCGTCCGTACGGCCAGAAATTTTGAGGAACAGCATTCAGCGCCACCGGCAGATCGCTGACACGCACATTCAGATCCTGCCGTCGTGCACCGATCGGGCGTAGCATACCGCCCACTCCCAAGCCGGTTGTGTTAGCGTCAGCCTGCACGACATGAAGCGTCACCATTCCCCCTTGAACCGTCAGGTATGGGTTTTCCCAGACTGACAAACTCTTGACCGCCATGTATCGGGTCTTCGAAGGTGGCGGAATCAATTCCATCTGCTGCCGCGCCAAATCAATCTCGTGGCGTTCCTCAGCCGCAGCAGCTTTTGTGTCAGGAACACTGGGCGAAGCAGATCGAGAACAACCATTTAACGAGAGGGAAAGCAAAAGCGCAGGGAACAGCAATAAAGATTTATGCACGAATATCAGCATACCAAGCCCTTCCGCGCTTCAGAAGCTGAAAAACTTTCGTGAACCGCGGTATTTACCGCCCGGTCCAGACGGCCGAGCGCTTCTCGAGAAAAGCCTTTGTTCCCTCCGCTTTGTCGACAGTGCCGCACAGACGCCCAAAGATCTCTGCCTCCACGTCCGTTGCAGCGACCAGCCCAAGTTCGCCGCCCCATCGCACCGCTTCAATGCACCCTGCAACAGCCAGCGGTGCCATGCTGACGATAGTTTTCGCCATCTCTCCAGCACGTTCCATTAGTTGACCCGCCGGCACGACCTCATCCACCAGACCGATCCGGAGAGCCTCAGCCGCGCCGATCATCTCGCCTGTCAGCAATAACTTCAACGCCGTCGATGCACCGACCAACCGCGGCAGTCGCTGCGTTCCTCCATATCCGGGGATCAGGCCCAGCTTCACCTCCGGCTGCCCCAAACGTGCCGTTTCGCTGGCGAGCCTGATCGTGCAGGCCATCGCGACTTCGCACCCTCCGCCAAGAGCAAATCCATTGATACATGCAATAACAGGCTTTCCACAGGTTTCGATGAGACGGAAAACCTCCTGTCCGCGCCGAGCCTTTGCTTCCCCGGTAGCTACGTCCAGGCGAGTGATTTCGTTGATGTCGGCACCTGCCGCAAAAGCCTTCTCACCGGCACCTGTCAAAAGAATGACTCTGACACCCGCATCTGCCGTCAGCGTCATAAACACTTGCTCAAGCTCGTTAAATACCCGAGCGTTCAATGCATGCAGCACCTCTGGGCGGTTCAGCGTCACTGTCGCGACTTGGTCCTTCACCTCACAAAGCATAGTTTCGTAATTCACAGGCATCTCCCGTCGGCAGTTCAATTTAGTCCAGCAATTCCCGCACTCCCAGACGATACAATCGAATCTATGATTAAGGGAATCACGTTCCTCAGCCCTGTAGCCTCTGTCGGCACGTCAGGCGCTGAATTTGATCGTCTTGTTACGCTCTTTTCCGCGCTCGGCTTTGAACGGGGTAAGGGCTGGCAGGATTCCCAAGGCCGCGGCGCTGCCTTTCTTGCGCCGATTGGAAACATCGAGTTCATTACCGGTCGTCTTCCCGCAGATGGCGACAAGACGCCGCCAATTCTTGTTGAAGCAACTCAGTTGGACCATCTTCGATCCCTCGTCGAAAAGTGGCTTCTTGCAAAGCATCGCACCGAAGAGATTGGCACTCTTCTTTCTCCGATAGAGCCGACCCACTGGAACAGCCGCCTTTTTTCCGTGCAACTTACCCCTGACCTGAAGCTGGGCTTCTGGCAGTCAGAAAATCCTTTTCATGGTCAGACCTCAGCGATTGAAGGCGATCTAAGCGCTGCGGGCATGAGTTTTGGTGTCGTGACGACGCGCTGGAATACGGTGATTACCGACCGTCTTCTTCAGGGTTCGCTCGATGCTCTTCACCGCAGCGGCGCCGCGAAGTCAGATATTGAAATCGTCCGCGTCCCTGGCGCATGGGAGGTTCCATCTGCTGCGCGAACTCTCGCCGAATCAAAAAAATTCGACGCAATCGTTACACTCGGCTGTCTTCTTCGCGGTGAAACTGCTCACTATGAGGCAATCTACAACGAAGTTGCTCGTGGTATTGGCCAGTCCCAGCAGGACACCGGAGTCCCGCACGCCTTCGGGGTTCTTACCTGCGAAACTCTTGAGCAGGCCCTCGATCGCGCTGGTCTCAAAGCAGGAAACAAGGGCTTTGAGGCTGCCATCGCAGCTATTGAGATGGTCTCCATTCAACGCAAGCTTGCGGCACAAAACAATAAGGGGAGCCGGTAATGGGAACCCGTCGCAAGTCTCGTGAACTTGCCATGCAGATGCTCTTTCAAGGTGACCTCGGTAAACAATCACCCGAACAGGTGCAGAAGGTCTTCTGGGCTTCAGCCGCCGATGTTGACCCCGAAACCCGCACCTTCACCGAAGATATCTACCGAGTGGCCACCGCACGTGGAGAAGAGATTGATCAGCTTATCGAATCGCATGCGCAAAACTGGCGCATCGAGCGTATGGCTGTCGTCGATCGCAATCTTCTCCGCACGGCCGTTGCCGAGATGCTCGGCTTTCCGAACACTCCGGCAGCAATCATCATCAACGAGTCGCTCGATATCGGCCGCCGCTACGCAGCCCCCGAGTCCGTCTCCTTTCTCAACGGAATTCTTGATGCCATCGCTCGCGATCTCCTCAAAAAACGTCTCGGTTGAATTAATTTTCTAAAAAAGACAAATCCACTTGCCAATCGTCGGCATCCTAGCTTTGACCACCGATTATTTTCTTCAAAGTAGAAGCTCGTTCGGCATATTTGTGGGCTATATAGGGGTCAATCAGACTGCTTCAATCGGAGGTGTCTCTCTTGTCGATCCTCATCTTGGCATTTCTTATCGGAATCATCGCCGGTCTTCGTGCTCTCATGGCTCCTGCAATTGCAAGCTGGGGCGCCGGCCTTGGCTGGTTCAGTCTCGCAGGCACGCCACTTAGCTTTATGAGCCACGCCATCACCCGCTGGATCTTCACTATTGCCGAAGTCGGTGAGATCATTAACGACAAGCTTCCTAAGACGCCCAGCCGCAAAGTCCCGCCGCAGTTCATTGCCCGCGTCGTCATGGGCGGCCTTGCCGGCGCAACCCTCGGTGCGGCGCATGACGCTCTCCTCGGCGGCCTCATCGCGGGAGCCATCGGCGCTGTCGTTGGCACTCTCGGCGGAGCCTCCGTTCGTGGAGCGCTCTCCAAAGCCTTCGGCAAGGATCTTCCGGCGGCACTGCTTGAAGACGCCGTCGCTCTCCTGGGTGCTATCTTTATCGTCTCTAGAGTCTGATGCCGACACACTTCGACGCCATCATCATCGGGGCCGGTCAGGCTGGACCCTCGCTCGCCGGCAGGCTCACGGGGGCTGGTCGCACCATCGCTTACATTGAGCGTAAGCTCTTCGGCGGCACATGCGTCAACACCGGCTGCACTCCCACCAAGGCGATGGTTGCCAGCGCCTACGTCGCTCAAAAAACCCGCACTGCTGCGGAATACGGTGTCCAGGCGCCCGGCCCTGTCTCGGTCGATATGAAAGCCATCAAAGCCCGTAAAGATAGAATCGTTCTCGCTTCCCGCACTGGACTCGAAGACTATGTCCGGAAAATGCCAAACTGCACCGTTTTCAACGGCCACGCGCGCTTCGAATCCCCCAAAGAAGTTCGCGTCGGGAGTGATTTGCTCTCCGGCGATCAGATTTTCATTAACGTAGGCGGGCGTGCTGTTATCCCTTCGTTTCCCGGCGTCAACGAAATCCCATATCTCACAAACGTCAGTATCCTTGAATTGGAAACTCTTCCGCGCCATCTCGTCGTCATTGGCGGAAGTTACGTCGGCCTCGAGTTTGCACAGATATTCCGTCGCTTTGGCTGCGAAGTTACGGTCATCGAAAAATCCTCGCGCCTTGTCTCACGTGAGGACGAAGATGTTTCCGCCTCAATCCGAACCTTCCTCGAAAAAGAGGGTATTCGCGTACGCACGAGTGCCGAATGTATCCACTTCCGCCGAGAGGCCAACGATATTGCCGCGGGAGTGAGCTGTGAAGATGATCCATCCGAAAGCATTGGCTCGCACGTTCTTCTTGCCGCAGGTCGCCAACCCAATACCGATGACCTCGACCTCGACAAAGCGGGTATCGCCCAGGATGAACGTGGCTTTATCACCGTCGATGACCAGCTGCGTACCAATGTCCCCGGCATCTGGGCGCTCGGAGACTGTAATGGTCGTGGAGCCTTTACCCACACTGCGTACAATGATTTCGAGATTGTCGCAGCTGGTCTCCTCGACAATGACCCGCGACGCGTCACGGACCGCATTCCCTGCTACGCTCTCTACACCGACCCTCCGCTTGGTCGCGTTGGTCTAACTGAAGATGCTGTGCGCAAATCCGGCAGACCGGCTCTGATTGGTACACGTGCCATGACTCGGGTCTCTCGCGCAATCGAAAAAGGCGAGACCGAGGGTTTCATCAAAGTGCTCGTCGATGCGAAGACCAATGAAATCCTGGGTGCTTCGATTCTAGGAACTGGTGGCGATGAAGCCATTCACTGCATCATCGATACGATGTATGCCAAGGCCCCTTATACGAATATCCTGCGTGCCGTCCACATCCACCCAACGGTCTCGGAGCTCCTGCCGACTGTCTTCGGCGATCTCAACCCGCTCACGTGAGGTTGTCCCCTTGCTTCTTTCCGCTCTGCGCAAATCTTCCGGTATCATTCGCTCTGTTCCCGCAATCCATACCGGAGACGATGCATGCGTCTGTTTTCTTCAGCCAGGATTCTCGTTCGATCAATTTTCCTTATATCGCTCTTAGTCTTTACGCTCGCGGCTATCGCATCTCCAGTCCATCTCCGAACCGAACATCTGACCAATCCGATCGGCATTGACGCGAAGTGTCCACAGTTCGCATGGCAAAGCGATGCGACGACTCCAAACTGGATGCAGTCCGCCTATCAGCTTCTCGTCGCAAGCAGTGAGAAGAATTTATCCGCGGGAGAGGCCGATATGTGGGATTCCGGCCGGGTCAACTCTTCGGATTCTATTAATATTCTCTATAACGGCCCTACTCTCAGGCCGCAAACACGCTACTTCTGGCAAGTCCGTGTATGGGACAACAACGGTGGTACCTCCACATCAGATCCTGCTTGGTTCGAAACCGGGCTGCTCTCGCCTTCCGACTGGCGAGCTCAGTGGATTCGCCATGTCAATGCAGCTGATGAGCGCGAGCTTGCTTCTGTTCACTGGCTCTGGCTTTCCAATACAGATGCAAAAGCGATTCCATCGGAGACAACAGTCGAGTTTCGCTATCCTCTTCACCTCGATTCTGCTCCTGCTCGAGCCAGCCTGCATGTGCTCGTTACGGGCAGCTTCGTCGCGACAGTCAACGGCGTAGCCACCGGACAGCACCGGGACTTCGGCGCATTCGACTGGGAAGAAATCGGCCCGCTTCTCAAGCCGGGGGACAACGAGATCCTCATCAAAGTAACTTCACCGCGCACCAGGCCTCCTGTAACCACAGGTCCCGCAGGTTTCGCTGCCTCGCTTCGCATTACCTCTTCGAATGGCATCGAACGCCGCATCGCCAGCGACAGCACCTGGCTTGCCCGTACAGGTACTGCAGCTTGGCAGCCGTCACAGCAGATCGGCTCGCTTACCACCCCGTTGGTCTTTGCCAACGATCGCCACACTATTGTCGTCGGTCCCAATCGTATTGCTTCTGAGGCTTCGCTCTTTCGCAAAGATTTTCTGCTTCTCAGCGCGATCCAGTCGGCACGCCTCACAATAACTGCTCTCGGAGCCTACCGCGCGTTCCTGAATGGCGAACCTCTCGCTCCACAGAATCTTCTCGATCCCGGCTTCACCGACTTCGGCAAGCGGGTCTTATATCAGACTTACGATGTCACCTCGATGCTTACCCACGGCGATAACACTGTCGCTGCAATTCTCGGTGCGGGATGGCACGGCTCACCGATGACGTGGGCCGGTACTCGCGCCTATTCCGGGCCCGACGCGCTTCGCGCACAACTCGACATCACTCTCGCCGATGGATCCCATCAAACCATCGCTACTGACAACACATGGCAAACCAGCCCGGCCCCAATCCTTTTCTCAGAGATCTATGCCGGCGAAGTCTATGATACCCGTCTGGAAGCGTCTGGATGGAACGCTCCTCACTATCACGCCAAAACGTGGACAAATGCTATTTCGGTCAAGGCCCCTGACACTGTTCAACTTACAGCGCAGCCCAACTTTTCTATCGCGGTCTCTAACACAATCCATCCTATTGCGATCACGCCCGCCAACGATGCCCATCCTTTCATTTACGACATGGGGCAAAACATAGTGGGCAACATTGTGCTTCACGTTCATGGTCCTCGCGGCGCTGTCATTCGCATGCGTTTTGCCGAACGGCTCAATCCCGATGGAAGTATCTATACCGAAAACCTTCGCAACGCCACAGCGACCGACACCTACATCCTCTCCGGTTCTGGTGAAGAAACCTACACTCCTTCCTTTACCTTCCACGGTTTCCGCTACGTAGAACTCTCTGGCTACCCAGGTACTCCTACCAGCGCTAGTATCGAAGGCGTCGTCCAGAACAGCCTCGCTTCGACACCTTCAATCCGCTTTCACAGCTCGAGTGAGCTGTTGAACCACATGAGCGAGCTCGGAATTTGGGGTCAGCGTGGCAACTTTGTCTCCATCCCCACCGATTGCCCTCAGCGAGATGAGCGTCTGGGCTGGATGGGAGACGCTGGCGTCTTCTGGCGAACTGGCGCTTACAACTTCGATATCGCGAGCTTCACGCGTAAATTCATGCTCGACATACTTGACGCCCAGACTGCCGACGACTCCTTCACCGATGTCTCTCCGAACCTCCTCGGCCCCCAACCTGGCGCACCTGGATGGGCCGATGCAGGCATTCTCGTCCCCTACGCTGCATGGCAACAATACGGGGACAAAACTCTCATCGAATCCTCATGGCCCAGCATGCAGCGCTTCATGGACTTTATCCTGAAGACAAATCCTGACTATATCCGCCGCAACCAGCTAGGCAACAACTATGGCGATTGGCTTGCCCCCGATCAGAACACGCCCAAAGACCTCATCGCTACTGCATATTGGGCCATCGTTGCGCGCGACATGAAAGAGATGGCTCTTACTCTGGGCCGAAAAGAAGACGCAGATAAATATCAGATCCTGTACGACCGCATCGCCGAAGCCTATCGCAGGCAATACATACAGCCGGACGGTTCAGTTACCGGCAACACGCAGAGCGCCTATGTCGTTACTCTTTATTCCGGCATTGCTCCGGAGAGTCTTCGCGCAAGTATGACAGATCGCCTGGTCAAAGACATCGAGGCTCACAACAACCATCTCACGACCGGTTTCCTCGGCACACCGTTTCTGATGTTTGTCCTCGATGCCAACAACCGCACCGATGCAGCCTTCAAACTTCTGCTGCAGGATACCTATCCCTCGTGGGGCTACATGGTCGCGAAGGGTGCCACCACCTGGTGGGAACGCTGGAATGGCGACACCGGCGATCCTTCGATGAACTCCTACAATCACTATGCCTTCGGATCAGTCATGGCGTGGGTCTTTCGCCGCGCCGCAGGCATTGATACGGACCCTTCAGGAGCAGGTTTTCATCATCTCACCATTCAACCGCACATCAATCCGATGCTGCCCGCGCTCCACACCGAGTACGACTCACCCTACGGCACCATCATCACCGATTGGAGCCAATCTACTCACCAGTTCACGATAACGACGCCACCGAACACCACGGCCGCAATCGCATTGCCGAACGGTAAAGTCGACAACGTGGGCAGTGGTATCCATATGTATTCACTCGAGTAAAACCGGCCGCCTAAAATTTGACATTCGCGCCGTACAAGACCAAACTAAAAATCTCTCGACTGCCTCCGTGGCTCCCGGGCTCCCAGAAATTCGGACATAACTTACTCCCGTCGGCCCCTTGGAGTAGTCATGACACAACGCCCAATCATCGGTGGAGCTGTTGCTGTTGGCATCGTCGCTGCGGCACTGCGTCTGACTGTGCCTGGGCCTCCTTCTCAGGGTCCGTCTTTTGACGGTTCTGCCGCTGTTGGCAAACACGGCAAGCACGTCGTCGTGCCCAAAATCAGCCCATTCGATCAGGTCAGTTGGACCGACGAGATGAAGAACCATCCGGAGGAGCTGGGCCGCTTTAGCGCGCAAAAAGAACTCGATCAAACCATCGACGACTTCTACTCTCCTCCGCCTGGATCTGGCGGCAACACGCCAGCGACACTTATGAATCCTGGAACTATAAGTCCGGAGAAGATTCAGGTAATGATCGTGATTGAGCCGGACCCGGTCCACACTCACTTATCTCTCTGGTTCGACCGAGACATGGATGCTCTTGAAGACGCGTTGCAGGACTCCGGATGGCAATACCAATCCAGCTGGCTTCCGTGGTTCCCGCTCGCCGCACCCACCACGGGTGATCATTTCGTTGATCGGCAACAGGAAGGCCTATTCCTTGAAGGCCGCGAGGAGTTCCCGGGGGTCCTGCTCTTTCGCCCGGGTGCCGGCGAGAATTGTGTGAAGCAAAAGGGAGATACCTCTGCTCAAGACAAAGTGATCGAGGAAGATATCACCTGTCACCCCCTTGCAGTCTTCGTTGTTGGAAATTCTCCTACAGCAGGTATCGACCGTACTCAGTTTCTGGCAGCTCTTGCCAGGCTGAAAATGCTTTCGCCGGATCAAACAGAACTACGAATCGTGGGTCCCTCTTTCACTGGCTCGTGCAAATCTCTACGCGATCTGCTGAGTACCGATGAAGTGAAGGACAGTGGGTTGAAACAAATAACGGTCGCCAGCGGTTCGGTCAGCGATCCGTATTGCTACGATTCCGAGTCCGGGAGGAATTCGCAGAAGCGTCAAATTGCGAATCAAACAGCTCCGGCTGTTTCCTACGTGTCTTTTGGACCCGACAAGGACTGGCGCACCCAGCAGACTGTGGAGTTTCTGAAAGGACGCGGTCAGTTCAGCGACGAAGAGATTGCGGAGCTTAGTGAAGGCGAAAGCGGTTATGGGTCATGGTTCAGTTCTGAGGCCCCTAGTTGTTCGCCGCCTTCCATCCCCGTCACCTCTCGAAGGAAAGAGAAGATACCAAAACCCTGTCGTTCTGGCGATTTCGCCTCTCAGATAAGTACGGGGCCTTTACGCCTGCACTTTCCGCGCAACATCTCCCATCTTCGAAGCGCCTACCAGAAGAGCAATATCTTCGGCTTCGGCTCTACAACTCAGGGTGCAACCACGAGCCTCAATCTCGACTTCGAAGAAGCCAAAGATGATGATGACGCTATCCCCAACTTCGCTCCGCAACAGATGCCTGTTTCGCAGGACGGCATCATGCATCAGATAGCCGATCTTTTTGAGCGTCGTCACATCAAAGTCGTTATTGTCACTGCGACTGATGTTCTCGACGAACTCTTCGTCGCCCAGATTCTCGCTCGCGAGGCACCCAATACCCTCGTCATCGTCAATCAGGCCGACGACCTTTTTCTTCGCTCAGGTTCGGGAGCCAACTTTGAAAACATGTACTTCGTCAGCCCGTGGCCTCTGATCGCCGATAGCCAGTTCTGGAGCCGCCGTCTCGGTGAAAAAGCTTCATCGTCAACTCATACCTTTCCCAGCGATCTCTCGGAGGGTCTGCACGCAGCTGTCCGCTATCTGGTGACCCCGGGACATCTTCCTGAGCTTCCGAACTACGGTTCGCCCCTCACATATACCGACAGGCCTCCTCTTTGGCTCTCCGCTGTTGGTCATGGAGAATACTGGCCAATTGCTCTGCTCAACAACCCTCATCCCAACACCACGTATTCCCAATCGCAACAGAGAAGCAAGGTCAATCTGCCTCCATTGCCTCAGAAGTATCAGCCGGCTGGAATCTTTCAGACTGAACTGTCTCCGATATCCAAGCAGATTCTTTTGTTGGTGCTGGGCATGTTCGCCGTCTACCACACTCTCAAGTGCCTGCAAATTCCCGCTCTTCATGATCTCTCGTATCGCTATGTCATCAACGATGCCGGAGCGCGAACCCCAAAACTATCTCTTCAGCTCAGCATGACCCTCCTGCTTCTACTATCTCTTCAACTTAGCTACACTCCATCCGACCCGTCACGGTTTGCACATCTCATATTCGTAGTCAGCACCGCAGCTTTATGCGTGGCGCTGGCTTATCTCATCCAACAGATTGCTCTTACTTTTTTCTCTTCACTAAATTCTTCGGAGCAGCGTTCGTTTATTGCTAACGTCCTCCTCATCGCCTTACTCAGCTGCATGTCGTTTTATGTCGCAATTACTTTCTGGCAATATATGTGGGACGCTCTTTCGTCGTCTTCAGGCTTCCCTGCATTCTTTCAATATCGTTCGAGCTACCCGCTGCGCAGCATCTCTCCAATCTTTCCGCTCTTCCTCACGACTGCGGCTTTCTTTGCTCTCTTCTATAACCATCTCGACCGAATTGCCTTTACCCGCGATCTTGCACCGCGGCTTCCGGATACGGTTGAGGGTCTAACGAATTGTCCTAGCGACGGTCAACTCAAGCCTGTAACCAGACTTCTCGCATGGCCACCTGACAAAGCCATTGTCCTTCAGAAATCCCTCTGGCTCTCCACGATCTTCATCGTCGCTTTAATCCTGATTCAGCCTTTGCAACTTAAGCCGCGCACGTTCGATGGCACTTACTCACAGAGAGTTCTCTGTTTCAGTATGTTTCTCATCGTCGTCGCCATCTTTTGGGAACTTTTCATGGCCTCAACTCTCTGGCTGAAGCTGAAATCCCTTTGCCTGGAACGGTTGGAGTCTTCCTCTCTTCGCCGCGGATTCAGCACGGTCCGCGGTCTTACCTGGAAGTCGTTCTGGATTATTCAGGAGAATCGCTCGGCTCGATATCGAGCGATAACCCGTCTCCTCGAACAGGCGTCCCGGCACGTCATGGAAGAAGAGGCCTCGTCTCCTTTGCAAAATCTTAGTTTTAGCGAAGCATCCGGGAATCTTCTTCATGAATTC
This sequence comes from Edaphobacter sp., assembly GCA_035570955.1. Taxonomy (GTDB): domain Bacteria; phylum Acidobacteriota; class Terriglobia; order Terriglobales; family Acidobacteriaceae; genus Edaphobacter. The sequence goes on from DATMKY010000061.1 coordinate 136,025, forward strand.
AGACGACAACCGCACGACCCTCAAAAGGTCGTCTCTGCTTTTGGTGTGTTGCAGGAACGGATAGCTTATGTCGCACACCTTTTGCTGATCAAGCTGCGTGTGGCCTGGCACGGAGAAAAAAGACTCATAACCGCTCCGGATGCCATCGAAACAGAGGAGAAACCCGCGTCTTCTCCCGCGGACGAAGCCATCGACCCCTCGCAGGAACTCCGTGAAGAGTGGGTTGCCCTTGTTTACATTCACTACATTCGCATGGTCTTGCTTCAGATGCGAAGCCGGCTCCTCACTGCGGCCGCGCTTTATCTTTTTCTCATCTGGGCGTGTACGTCGTATCCCTATCTTAATCGCCACGTGCTGCTGATAGCCTTGTCTGTCCTGCTCGGAGTCCTGGCCTTCACCATCATCTCGATCTATGCCTCGGTCAATCGTGATGCCATTCTCAGCCGGTCTACCAATCACACTCCCGGCCACCTTGACCTCGATTTCTATTTCAAAGTCGCTTCGTTTGTGGGTATTCCACTTGTGGCCTTCGTGGCCTCTCAATTCCCCGAGGTAAGCAGCTTTCTCTTCTCGTGGATTGAGCCGGGAATGGCCGTGGCGAAATAACTTAAGGTCTGTACAGAAAACCCTCCCGGAAGGGAGGGTCTCACGTTGAGATGTTCGATGAGTTAGGAAGTAGATTTCCGCGGCTTCTGCGCCAGCAGATTAGGTGCGACGATATTTCCATTCGCATCCGGAAGCTTTGGAGTAATCGGCTTCGTTACATCTTTGTAAGAACCATCCGTCTGCAACGTAATGAGGTGAACAGCATTGTCACCGGAAGTTCCTGCGAAGAACGTTTGGTCATCCGCACTAACGACCCCGGCAACAGGAGCAACCGGTGTTCCCACCGTCGTGGACAGGGAGATACTCCCCGCCGTTCCTGCTCCACTGGCTTGCGGAATGTAGGTCGGTATAACGCCACCGGTGCCGACGTACGTCACGAAGGCAATCTTTGAGTTGGAAGTCGGAAAGACACCGGTGATTGTCGTCGCCGCAGCGCCCGACAGAGCACCGCTGAATACGGGAGTCGTCGCAAACGTCTGCGGTGTCCCATCGGCCAGCGGACAAGCAGTGATCGGCAGGCCGGAAGGTATAGCCAAATCCGTGAATGTCGTGGCTGTCGCACCAAGAACGTGCCGCCCGTCGTTTGTCGTTGCAATCCGATCCATTGCTGGTGCAATCACCGCGGCATCAGGATAGAAAACATTGGTCGTCGAGGGCTGGCCGTTTACAGTGGTTGTCGTCGTAATTGGGCAGTACGAGCGCGCCGTCGTCGGATTACCCGCAAAGAAGGCGCCTACGCTCGGAACACCCATTGCGACGTCCGTCGTCGGCTGTGACGATGTTGTCTGATACCAGCCTGTAAATGTTGAGTGCACCAGCAGCTGATTGTTAGGCGTAACAATACCCGTCGAAGCATTGTAGTCGCCCAGAGTGATGTACACCGTGTGACTGTCCGGAGAAAACACCGCGTGAGTTGCAACGCCGCCAAACTGGGTCTGAACGCCACCACTGCCGGCTCCGTTGTAGAGGTACACGAACTGGCGGATCGGATCAGTGATAACCACTGTCGATCCATCCGGCGACACGGCAAGCACCGTTCCCGTAACTGATGGGTCCTGATTGGACAAAGTATTTGAGATCGCACTGAACGTCATAATCTCAAACGCACTTCCCATGTAGATTGTGCTGCCGTCGTTGCTGATCACCAGCGAATTCGGTTGGTAAGGCAACTGAATCGGCGCACCGATCTGAGGCTGCGTGAAGTCCACCGGAACGATGTAGCGTGAATTGGTGCTCGCAATATAGAGATTGGTGCTGTTCGTTCCAGGCGCTGTCACTGTCACGGGGTTTGAAGTCACCGGTTTTCCATTGCCGTATAGCCCAATCTGATTGAACGGTGATGGATTGCAGGTCGGAGGCTGACAGACGGCTGTAATCGCTGCCGAACCGGGAAACGTCGGTGTCACCGCACCGGTTGCAGACGCAGGAATCGTGGTTGGAGTTGTGGACTCAAACTCAAGCGAGAGTCCGGTCAGAACTGTTCCATTCTTGTCCACTGCCACCGAGGTAATCGGCTGCGTATTGTTCGGATTCACCACGACGCTTGTCGAATTCCCACCCCCAGTATTCGGCACGCTCAGCGTGATAGAGGTTGGAGGACAGGTTGAGAAAAAACCGGCTGAGCTCCCCGCATTCGAGATGTTTGCCGTAATAACGGTAGACCCAGGCTGCTGCGCCGTCGCTACACCGTTCTGATCAATCGAGACAATAGAAGACGTTTGTGCCGTGTAGGAGAGATGGCCAACCTTGCAACTTATGTTATTCGCCAGTGATGTCGACGCGTTCTGATAGACGCGTGCTGCCAGTTGCCCGGTCGTTCCCTGTGATGAGCAGCTGTTCGAGGCAGCAATTGCCGATTGTGTCGTTACAGGGGTCAAGCAGCAAGCCGTCCCTGGGTCGATCGCGCAACTCACCTGCTGGGTTGCAAACGCAGCAGGACTGCAATTCGTCGCCGGATCGTGAATACAGTCCGTAGAAAGCGGACCCAGCACCACGCTCGTTACAACCGGATGTATGTAAATTGGCAGCGGATTGCTGCTGGCGCCGTCGCCACTCGCAACAACAAAAACAGTCCCGCTTTTATTGGTCGGATTACATGTAGTGAAATCGGCGATGCCACCACCGGTGTTCCTGTTCCAGGTACCAGCGCACAGCTTGCCGTTGGTGGGGTCAACGTCGGCAATCGTAATGTCCGGAGTGCCGTTGGCTAGAAACGTCGCGTACGTATATTTACTAATCGATTCGACGGTGCCCTTACAGTCAGTTGCTACAGGCGCATTAACCTGCCCAATCTGAGCGAAATTTAATGAAATACCTGTAATCTGCGGGTTCAGCGTGATCGTCGTCACTTGGCCCACGGGGATGCCTGAGTCGGCGCCATTGCAGAAGACAGTTGGTTCTTTCTTCGAACAGCCCGAGATCGAGACGCCAAAAGGAACCGTAAGAAGTAATAGGACTGCTAACGTAACAAACCGACGCATTGAACCTCCCCGCCCAACCGAGACGCAAGCTGAACGGTCACACCACAACTGCTGAATGACTAACTCTCGAATCACTAGTGTAGAAGCTGCGCACACCGGAAGCAAATCTTCCGGACCCTTATTGGACGTGGGGACGCCGAATTCGCACCCATCTCAAAATTCGAGCCCGGAAGTGGAAGTATTCTTTTCGAAGCAGAAGACCGTTACCTTACCGGCATCTCGGTTTCGAACCAATTCAGTGCTCGTTCCAGCACATCCTGGCGATGTTCAGCCGTCCGAAACGCGTGTCCTTCGTTTGGGTACACCACCAACTGCGTCTTCACGCCCTCGGCCCTAAGGGCATGCCAGAACTCAAAGCTCTGGGGAGCAGGGCACTCGCCGTCGCGGTCTCCGACAACCACCAACGTCGGCGTTTTTACGTTCTTGATGTACTCGATCGCAGAGCTCTTGGCATACACGGCCGAATCGTCGTACACCGTCTTGCCGAAGAAAGGCACCATCCACTGATCAATCGAATTCTCGCCGTAATAACTTTTCCAGTCACTGATGCCTGCGCCGGCGACAGCAGCCTTGAACCGCGTCGTCTGGGTTACGCCAAACATCGTCATAAACCCGCCATAGCTCCAGCCAGTAAGCCCCTCGCGGTCTTTATCGATGGGAAAGCGCTTCTCCAGAACGTCCATTCCAGCCAGAATGTCGCGGAGATCGCCATAGCCAAAATCTTTGATGTTCGCCTGGGTAAACTTCTCGCCCTGCCCATAGCTTCCACGAGGATTCGGCATAAACACGAAGTATCCAAGCGCTGAAAACGGAACTCCTCCGTATCCCACCCCAGGCCAGCGCGGAGTCACGGCGGCCGAAGGCCCGCCATGAACGCTCACGACCAGCGGATATTTCTTCGCGGGGTCGTAGTTTGCCGGATAAAGCAGCCATCCCTGCACCTTGAACCCGTCGTTCGTCCACTCAATGCTCTCGGTCTTTCCCCATGCAGGCTTCATGCCATCGTTCAGGTGTGTAATTTGCTTCATCTCCTTCGGCGGCCCGGCCCAAACTTCAGGTGCCATCTCGAACGAACTGCGTATCAACGCGATGGTGTGTTTCTTCGACAGCGAGATGCTCATGACCAGTCCGCCCGCGCTAATCGTCTCTGGAAACGTTGCACTGGCTTGAGGTATGTCTTCGCCGGTTCTCAGGTTCAGGGCAGCGAGATGGCTGTTCCCGCCAACATGTTCCGCAATACCGAGGGCCTCAGGCGCAATCCAGCCAATAAACGCAACAGATGCGGCGCGGCCTGGCGTAACGTTTCTTGGCTCGCCACCCGTCGTCGGAATTACATAGACATCGCCACCTGTCGAACCCTGATCGCTCATCAATCCACCGATGAAGGCGATCTGACTCCCATCAGGTGACCACCGCGGCACAGCAATTTGCAATCCACGCAACGGCCCAACAACCTTCGTCGTGTCGAGGATCGACTTGGGCTTACCTCCCGTCAGATCCTCGATATAAAGCTGTGCAACCCACCAGTTGTTTTCTCCCGGGGGATTCGCCGCTACAAACACGAGATGTTTTGAATCAGGCGACCAGCCAAACTCATATGCGTGCAAAGTCGCGGGAGTCACCTGCGAAAACGTACCGTCCCCCGTATTCACGACACCTACCCGCTGAATCTCTACACCGTCCTCGCCAATCACCCCCGCCCACGGCTTCATCGCTGCCAAAGCGCCGGCACTGCGTGTTGCATTCTCAACGAAGAGAAAGCCAATCGCCTTTCCATCGGGCGACCACGTCAACGAATTCATCTCCCCGATGAGGTGCGTCAGTTGCTTTGACTCCCCTGTCGTCTTCGACCACACAAAGATCTGGTCCTGACCATCCTTCTCCGTCTTCGCAGCACAGTCAGAGACGAATGCCAGCCATTCTCCATCCGGGGACCACTTCGGCTCCGAACTGGCACAGTCAGTCGATCCAAGCCCTGTCTCGATCACCTTGTCCTTGGTCGGATCAGTCACATCGGTCAGATGAATCTGCGACCCCGACCCCATACGAACCGCCCAAGCGACCGTCGACCCGTCAGGCGAAATCGCGGCGGCACTTGGTGTCTTGGTCTTCCCAAGTGACTGAATCAAAGTGCTGATCCGGGTATCTTTGCCGGAGGAAGAGGTGGTTTGGGATTGAGTGGGAGTGGAGGTACCAGCGAGAAGAAAAAGAGTTGAGGCTGAGAGAACACAGGGGAGGAAGCACTTGCGGGAATCAACAAAAGTCATGCGGAAAGCCTAGCATGGCGAACTAGCGTCTGGCTGCGATCCAAAACCTGCTCCGATGGCGTTGTTCGGCACTGCTGCTTGGGGCTGCAAACCGCCAAAAGTTGACGCAGCACGCGGAGATTGCTATTGTTAGAAGGTTCCGCGAGTATCCAGACCGCTTCGTTGGCAAGTCCCGGCGAACGGGAGGGCGGAGAAAAGCCCACGCAATCCAATGCCTGCCCGAAGCGGGAACAGGAATTTTGCGCTATACTGGATGCAAGAGATTCACCGCAGTACATTCCTGATCATTTGCAGTTGTCCCCGATCTGAATGTTGTAAGTCTGCGGCCCATCGCAATCGTGCCTGCGACACCCTCCACCTTGGAAGGGCTATGCGGGCCGGGACAGCGAAACGGAGTCGGCTCATCCTCTGAAACAGGAAAGACGCTCGACCACCGTCGACTGTTTACGTCTGGCTTGTTGTACCGATTTACAGACGCAACAGCAGGGAAGATTTCGGCCACGAGGCGCTTCAGCGTCCTCATTCTTTTTGCGTGTACGACAAAAGGAACCGAGAACCTTCTGCGCGTCTGACAAAAGTTTGGTTGTAAGGTTTTGCGCGTCAACTAAGGAGTTCTAGTGCCTACGTTCCATCAGCTCGTCAAGCAGGGCCGCACGCCCACCCGTTATAAGACCGCCAGCCCCGCGCTCCAGGGTTCGCCCCAGCGTCGTGGCGTTTGCACCCGTGTCTACACCCAGACCCCCAAGAAGCCGAACTCGGCGCTCCGCAAGGTTGCCCGTGTTCGCCTTACAAACGGGATCGAAGTGACGACTTACATTCCGGGAATCGGCCACAACCTGCAGGAGCACTCGATCGTGCTTATCCGCGGCGGCCGTGTGAAGGATCTGCCGGGAGTTCGTTATCACGTCGTTCGTGGCACGCTCGACTCCGTTGGCGTTGCCAACCGCAAGCAGAGTCGCTCCAAGTACGGCGCGAAGCGTCCGAAGGCAGCTGCGAAATAAATTTTCGGACCGAAACTCGGTCCTAACCAAGTCCAGCTCTTGAGAAGTCCGGCGCTGGAGGAAGACGAGAAAGAAGAAGAGAATGCCAAGAAAAGGCTATATCGCGAAACGTGAAGTTGCTCCAGACCCGGTCTATAACTCCACCCTGGTCACGAAGTTTGTTAACTCCATGATGTGGGGCGGCAAGAAGTCCACTGCTCAGGGTATTTTCTATACCGCCATGACCAATCTCGAGCAGAAGGGTGGCGACGAGGCCCTCAAGCTCTTCAAAAAGGCGATTGAGAACTGCAAGCCGCTTCTCGAAGTTAAGAGCCGCCGCGTTGGCGGTGCGAACTACCAGGTGCCGATCGAGGTTAACCCTGAACGTCGCACCTCGCTTGCGATTCGCTGGCTGGTGACTTACGGCCGCGCCCGTGGCGAAAAGGGAATGGTTGAGAAGTTGACTGCTGAACTGCTCGATGCTGCCAATGGCCGCGGCGCCGCGATGAAAAAGAAGGAAGACGTTCATCGTATGGCTGAAGCCAACAAGGCCTTTGCGCATTACCGCTGGTAGAGCTTTGAAGCTTCGAGCTCTCGACTGAAGTTTAGGTTCAAAACGTTGTTATTACCGCGAGCGAACGTTCGCAGATGAGAGACAGATTGTGGCACGCACTACACCTCTGAATCGTTGCCGAAATATCGGAATCATGGCGCACATTGACGCCGGCAAAACGACGACGACCGAGCGCATCCTCTTCTATACGGGCATCACGCACCGTATTGGGGAGGTGCACGAGGGCACTGCGACCATGGATTGGATGGAGCAGGAGCAGGAGCGCGGCATCACCATTACCTCTGCCGCAACCACCTGCACCTGGAAGAACATCCGAATCAATATCATCGATACCCCGGGTCACGTGGACTTCACCGCCGAGGTTGAGCGGTCGCTCCGTGTTCTCGACGGCGCGGTTGCCTGCTTTGACGCGGTCGCCGGCGTTCAGCCCCAGTCTGAGACCGTTTGGCGTCAGGCCGACAAGTACAAAGTTCCCCGTATCTGTTTCATCAATAAGATGGACAAGGCGGGCGCAGATGCTGTCTATGCGACTTCGACGATCGTTGATCGTTTGGGCGCACGCGCTGTTCCCATCAATATTCAGATCGGTGCCGAGTCTAAGTTTGCCGGTGTTGTCGATCTTGTCACCATGAAGGCGATCTTCTGGCATGACGAGACGATGGGCGCCCAGTATTCCGTCGAAGAGATTCCCGTTGACTTGGTCGAGAAGGCCAAAGAAGCCCGCGCGTTCCTGATTGAGGCCGTGTCGGAGTCCGACGACGAGCTCATGCACATGTATCTTGAGGGCCAGGAGCCAACAGAAGCCCAGCTCAAGGCTGGCATCCGCAAAGCGACCATCGCGATGAAAATCTTCCCGGTGCTCTGCGGTTCGTCCTTCAAGAACAAGGGTGTGCAAACGCTGCTCGATGCGGTTGTCGACTATCTGCCCAGCCCGCTCGATATTCCTCCGGTTCAGGGCATTAATCCCGACAATCCGGAAGAGCATCTCGTTCGCAAGGCCGACGATAGCGAGCCATTCTCTGCGCTCGGATTCAAAATTATGACCGACCCGTTCGTCGGCCAGCTCATCTTCATCCGTGTCTACTCGGGACAGCTGAAGACCGGTGACTCAGTTCTCAATCCACGCACCGGCAAGACTGAACGTATCGGACGTCTGCTGAAGATGCATGCTAACAAGCGCGAAGAGATCACTGAGATCCTCGCCGGCGATATCTGTGCCGCTGTTGGTCTTAAGAATCTTGTCACGGGCGATACCATCTGCACGGACAAGTCCCCCATCGTCCTTGAATCGATCGACTTCCCGGCGCCCGTTATCGCCGTTGCTGTTGAGCCGAAGACCAAGGCCGACCAGGAAAAGATGGGCATGGCTCTTGCCAAGTTGGCGCAGGAAGATCCTACCTTCCGCGTTCACACCGATCCCGACTCGGGCCAGACCATCATCTCGGGTATGGGCGAGTTGCACCTCGAGATCATTGTCGATCGCATGATGCGCGAATACAAGGTCGAGGCCAATGTTGGCAAGCCGCAGGTCGCCTATCGCGAAACCATTCGTTCGAATGCAGAAGCCGAAGGTAAGTACATCCGTCAGACCGGCGGCTCGGGTAACTATGGTCATGCCAAGATTCGCATCAGCCCCAATGAGCCAGGCAAGGGCTACGAGTTTATCAATGACATCAAGGGCGGAACGATTCCTAAGGAATACATCAAGCCAATCGATCAGGGGATTCAGGACGCGATGACGCGCGGAGTGCTCGCGGGCTATGAGATGGTCGATATCAAGGTTTCGCTCTACGACGGCAGCTATCACGACGTCGACTCGAACGAAATGGCCTTCAAGATTGCCGGTTCGATGGCCTTCAAGGAAGCCGCTCGCAAGGCCAAACCGGTTCTGCTTGAGCCGGTGATGGATGTAGAAGTCACCGTGCCGGAAGAGTTCATGGGCACGATCATCGGTGACCTGAACAGCCGTCGCGGGCGCATCGAGGGTATGGAGATGGTTGGCGGCGTTCAAGCCATCAAGGCCACTGTGCCGCTGAGCACGATGTTCGGCTACGCAACCGCAATGCGCGGATCGACGCAGGGCCGCGCCAACTACACCATGCAGTTCAAGCAATACGAAGAGGCGCCGCGGTCGGTCTCCGAAGAGATCATTGCCAAGGTGCAAGGCAAAGAAGGTAAGGATACGAAGTAGCTTGGTGCCGCAAGGCAAAACGGATTTAGCAGTTCAAGTAACGGAAATACGGAGAGAGCAATGGCGAAGGAAAAGTTTGACCGGTCAAAGCCGCACGTAAACATCGGGACGATCGGGCACATCGATCACGGCAAGACGACGCTGACAGCGGCGATTACGAAGGTGTTGTCCAAGCACAACCCGAACAAC
>DATMKY010000062.1:0-4997 GCA_035570955.1 Edaphobacter sp.
CATCGAAGTTGCTACGGGTTGGTTGCGACTCTACAATCTATCAAATCCTGTGGAATTCCGGCTTGCCGCCGCGTAGCCCACCCCTTTTAACCATCACAACTGGATCCATAAAAATTATGATTAGCTCCCCCGTACCCGAAGCTCTTACTTTTGATGACGTTCTCCTGGTGCCTGCTTACAGTGAAGTTGTGCCGACGCAGGTGAGCACGCAGACGCAATTGACGCGGAATATCACGCTAAGTACGCCTCTGATGTCTGCTGCGATGGATACGGTGACGGAGGCTCGGCTAGCGATTGCGATGGCGCAGCAGGGCGGGCTTGGTGTGGTGCACCGGAATCTGACGATCGAGCAGCAGGCGGGTGAGATCGACAAGGTGAAACGATCAGAGAGCGGGATGATCGTGGATCCGGTGACGATTGCGCCGGAGCAGTCGATTGCCGATGCGCTGGAAGTGATGCGGCGGTACAAGATTTCGGGTGTGCCGGTGACTAACAACAAAAAGCTGGTGGGCATTTTGACGAATCGCGACTTGCGGTTTGTGTCGCGGACGGATCTGTCGATCGATTCCGTGATGACGAAGACGAACCTGATCACGGTGCCGGTGGGAACGACACTGGAGCAAGCAGAGCAGATTTTGCATCAGCACAGGGTAGAGAAGCTGCTGGTCGTGAATGACGACTATGAGCTGAAGGGGTTGATTACGGTCAAGGATATTCAGAAGAAGCTGAAGTATCCGAATGCCTCGAAGGATTCGCAGGGGCGGCTGCGGGTGGCGGGAGCGATTGGAGCGACTGGGGATTTTCTGGAGCGAGCTGCCGCGCTGGTGGCGGCTCGTGTGGATGCGTTGGCGATCGATTCGGCGCATGGGCACTCGTCGCGTGTGTTGGACGCAGTGACTCAGGTGAAGAAGCGGTTTCCGCAGATTGATTTGCTGGCTGGGAATATTGCTACGTATGAAGGTGCGTTGGCGCTGATCGATGCGGGGGCGGATGCGATCAAGGTGGGGATCGGGCCAGGGTCGATTTGTACAACTCGTATGGTGACCGGGGCGGGAATGCCGCAGATTACGGCTATTTCTGAGGCTTATCGCGCGGGCAAGGAGCGGAACATTCCGGTGATTGCGGATGGTGGTGTGAAGTACTCGGGCGATGTTACGAAGGCGATTGCTGCGGGAGCGAGCGTGGTGATGATGGGGTCGCTGTTTGCCGGTGTGGACGAGTCGCCGGGCGAAACGATTTTGTATCAGGGGCGTAGCTTCAAGGCGTATCGCGGTATGGGATCGCTGTCGGCGATGGCACAGGGTTCGGGTGAGCGGTATTTTCAGGGGAAGAGCGATCTGGAGGATGCGAGTACAGAGCGGCCTTCACTGACGGCTCGTGAGAATGGGAGCTCGAATCGTCTGGCGAAGTTTGTGCCGGAAGGAATTGAGGGCAGAGTGCCGCATCGCGGACCGCTGGAGGGGATGGTTTATCAGCTAGTGGGTGGATTGCGATCGGGGATGGGGTATCTGGGATGCGCGACGATTGCGGAGTTGCAGGAGAAAGCGCAGTTTATCCGGATCTCGAATGCGGGGTTGAGAGAGAGCCATGTACATGATGTGATCATCACGCGTGAGGCTCCGAATTATCACGTGGAGTAGATGAATTGCCTTGTGCTAATGGTGGTGAGGATGATAGCCGAAGTTATAAAACAACAGCGGTGCTATCACAGGGAGGAAGAAGGCAAAGCCCCTGATGATTTGCAGAATCTTTCCTATGACTCTCGGTTGCTTGTCGGAAAATCTCAGATAGGTTCCGACACCAAAAAAGCCAATTTGCGGCACTAAGAAACCGAGAAAGTCGATCGCCACGATGTGTGGAACTTTACCAGACGCTCATCGGTGCATAGCCCTCTTTCAAGAGACTAGGCCAGGCCGAAGCGTTCGGCGGAACGGGCCTTTGCTTTGGCCTTTTCTTCTTCGCGGTTCTTGGGCGGAGCGGTTGTTTCGAGCGAGTGGAGAAGACGGGCACAGACAGCTCCAACTTCGTCGATCGCTGTGTTGAAGGCTTCTTCGTTTGCCTTGGAAGGCTTGTTGAAGCCGCTGATCTTCCGGACGAACTGCAGAGAGGCGTCGCGAATCTCTGCGTCGGTCACTGGTGGATCGAAGTTAAAGAGGTTGCGGATGTTCCGGCACATGGGGAGATTATAGGCCGCGCCGAGTTTCGTCTTCAGGTCTTGGGAGCGTCTTTGTCGAGGACCATGGCGTCGAAGCGTTGGCGGACGAAGAAACCCGAATTTTGGTAGAGCTTGACGGCCAGGTGGTTGGCTTCGGTGACAGTGAGAGTGATCGCAGCGAAGCCAGACTGGGTGAGGTGGCGGATGCAGTGGTTAAGGAGAGCGAGCCCGAGGTGCTGTCCGCGGCAGCGGGTGGAGATGCAGAGTTGAGTGATGTGGGCTACGTCTGCGGCGACACGAGAACAGAGAAGCATGCCGATGAGGGCTCCATTGCGTCGGTCGCGAAGGACCCAGGAGGCCGTAGGATCGAAGACTCCGCAGCCGGGGAAGCGGACGATGTTGTGGAGGAAGCGCAAGGAGCCGTGGAGGGAACAATACTGGTCGTTGATTCGTGAGTCGATGTGGTTGAGGTAAGACTCGTGGATGAGCTCGGCGGCAGCCTGATAGTAATCGGGTGACCAGCTTGCGAGTTCGACGTGGGATGGCAGGACTGCTGGGGGAATGAGATGTTGCTGGGATCGGAGATCGAACTCCATGAAGAGGCGAGGGTAGAGAGCGAAGCCGGCGGCGAGGAAGGTGTCGTCGATTGAGCCTGCATCGTAGAGGAGCAGCTGGGATTCGACGCGACGGATACCGGGGGAGTGGTGAAGGAGCTGGAGAAGCTGGTGAAGGAGCTGTTGGGTGATTTGGAGAACCTGCGCATGGTCGTTGCCTATGGCGAAGGCGTCACCGACCACAGCCTTCTGGCTTTCGTAGACGCAGAAGGTGAATCCGCAGATGCGTCCACGGTCAAGGGCGACAAAGCCGGGGAGGATGCGGGAGTCGAGGTACTGAAGAAGAAGCTCGGTGGAGCTTTGATAGTTCCAACGGAGGCGCTGCTCCCAAACGCGAGACTCGGTTTCGAGCAGAGGACGGAGTTGACGAGCGGAGAAGTGACGAAGGTCCAGTATCTCGAATTGGGTGGTGACGGTCATACCCTCTGGTGAGTGTTCGTTTGAGCTTATCGGAAGTCGGTGAGGAAGGGTAAGGGAGGAAGCTGGCGAGTACCGGTTCACTTACTGTTTTGCGAAGACCCGATAGACTTCGAGGCCCTGTGGTTCATAGAGGAAGAGAGGCTGGTAGAGGCGATCGGGGAGGCAGCGAATGAGTTCTGCAGTGTTGTTGGCGGCGATGACCAGGATGTGCTGCTCGTCAGGCACAGACGCTGGACAATCGATGTTACTGGTTGGGTTGGTGTAGTGGACGAGGGGGCTGTTGCGATAGAAAGCAAGGCCATAGTCGATGTCGCGGCGAACGTCGTCGATGGCGACGATCTTTTCGTCGGGGGCCTGGCTGGCGATCTGGCGGGCGAGAGGACGGGCAGAGTAGCTGAGGTCGAGCTCCCTGCCGTAGAAGCCGAGAAGAAAGACGAGGGTTGCCAGGACGGGGATGAGAGTCGCGTTGCAGATCTGTGAGATACCCCAGCGGCGAACGATGAGAAAGACGAGAGCGCCAAAGAGAAGAGCGGCGACAGCGGCCGCACTGAGCCATTGCCGAGAGGGAACAAGCGTCTCGTACTTCATGTGCTGAGGAGCGAGGACGAGAACGAAGACCATGACGGCGCAGAGGGCTGCGTGGCACCAGAGGAGCCATTTGGGAAGACCTTCGCGGCGTATGCGGTTGAGATAGTCGGCGGCCAGGATAGTGAGTGGGGGGATGGATGGAAGGATATATCCGGGGAGTTTGGAACCCGAGAACGAGAAGAACACGATAGGGAAGAGAGCCCAAAGGACGAGGAACTCGGGGAAGGCGTCGCCTGCGCGGGTGTGGCCGAGATAGCGGCGGGGATTGTGGCGGACTTTCCATTCGGCGATGGAGACTTCTATCGAGTCGACCAGAGCGCGAATGGCGATGACAGTCCAGGGAATGAGACCGATGAGAAGGACGACGAGGTAGTAGAAGAAGGGTTGATGGTGCTGGAAGCGGTTAGTGGCGAAGCGTTCCAGATTGTGCTCGAGAAAGAAGAAGCGATAGAAGGTGGGGTTGCGCTTCTGGACGGCGATGTACCAGGGCAACACCATGATGAGGTAGAGCAGGATGCCCGGTAGCCAGATGGTGCGGCGCAGAAGAGACCACTCCCGGCGTAAACCGGCGAAGAGAAGGATGATTGTGAGAGCGAGGAATGGAGCTACAGGGCCTTTTGCAAGAGTGGCTGCGGCTCCGAAGAAGTAGAGATCGAAGAGCCAGAACTTTTTTCCTGTTTCATACCAGGCATACCAACCGAGCATACCGATGCAGAAGGGGGCGGCGAGCTGCATGTCGGTGGAGGCGCCGCGAGCAAAGCTGACAATTGCGACGCAGGAGACGGTGATAAGGGCTGCGTCGAGGTGGCCTCCGGGGCGGAATCGACGCATGTGGAGGAAGACGAGAATGATGAGGGCGAAGGTTGCGGAGGAGGATGGGAGACGGGCGGTCCAGTCCGAGACGCCGAACTCCTTGAAAAAGCTCATGGCGCGCCAGTAGTAGAGGGCGGGTTTTTCGAGCCACGGTTTGCCGTAAAGGATAGGAGTGACCGTGCCGGCGGCGATGCAGTGGAAGGAGGCGCGGACATCTTCTAAGCGAACGCTCCGGGGGACCATCTTGGCATTGACCGCGTGGCAGGCGTCGGAGTGGGCGGCGAGCATCTCGCGGGCGATCTGGGCGTAACGGGGCTCGTCAGCGCCAACGAGACCGAGCTGGTCGCCACCGAAGACAGGAATGAGGCCGTAGAGCAGCAGGAAGGTGGTTACGGCGAGAAGGATGG
>DATMKY010000063.1:0-2580 GCA_035570955.1 Edaphobacter sp.
TATCCACGCTGCTTCTTGGCTGAGACCAGGAGAAACATTGGTCGGTCACGGTGCTCTGCCCATTCCGGATGAACACCGATTTGGTCGTCGCTCGGTCCCCACTCATCTACATGAGTAAGGACAAAGCGAGAACGGATGAGCGAATTCAGAGTTGTTGCAATGGTCCGATGTTGTTTGACAACACCTTTCGCCAACCAGTCCGTCACTCGGACACCTTCCTCCAGATACTGATTGACTGGCCAGATGCGCGATCCCTCATCCTCGACCAGCCATTCCGGGTGCCGTGGCGCTGTATAGATTGGATGTTCGGTCGAGAAAACAAACGATCCGCCCGGGATCAATGAATGATGAACCGACTCGAAAACGCGATCGAGGTTCTCGATATAGTGCAGAGTGAGAGAACTGAATGCCAGGTCGAAGCCTGCTTCGGGCAAGCAGATGTCCTCTAGATTCATCTGACGATAGGAGATCGCGTTATCGGAGTTGATCTCGATGGCCCGGTGAAGCATCTTTTCGGAAACATCAAAGGCCAGTACGCTTCGCGCACCCTGCTCCCGGGCCCATCGGGAAAACCATCCGAACCCGCAACCCAGGTCCAGAACCCGCGCTCCCGTCAGGTCAGGAAGCATTGATCGCAAGGACGGCCACTCAGGCGCGCCAGCCAGCCCCAGGAGGGATCGCTCCATGCGGCTGTATTCCTGGAAGAAATACGTATTGTCGTAGATATTTTGAGTCATTGCGATCGCGTGAAGATCCGCTCATTGAACGCTACTCTCAGTTTACGACGTATCGCCGACGCACTCATTGACAGCCGATCACGATAAGCGGTCGTGGCGGGTGCGGTGTATTGGGCCAGGTGGCGTAGCTGATTCATCTAGGTCGCTGGGCAAAACAGGCCATGGAATTGACAGAGTATGGAAAGCATGGAAAGCCATGAAGCCGGCTTCCCACCCTTCCCACACTCTTTGGAAATCCCTTCGGGATTTATTGGAATGGTCCGCCGCCTGAATCGCCGGACGATTACCTTAGCTGGCAGGAGGTTCCACCATGGATATTTCGACGATGGGCATGGACCTGAGCAAGACCACCTTTCACCTGATTGGCCTCAGCCCTCGTGGTGAGATTGTGCTTCGCAAGAAGCTCTCACGGAAGCAGCTCCTGACTTACACGGCAACCCGCCTACCGATGCTGGTCGGGATGGAAGCCTGCGCAGGTGCTCATTTCCTCGCTCGTGCCCTGAGAGATCAGGGGCACGATGCCAGACTCATGCCGGCCCAGTATGTAAAGCCGTACGTGAAGACGAACAAAAACGACTACCTGGACGCGGAGGCGATTGCGGAAGCCGTTCAGCGGCCGACGATGCGGTTCGTGCCGATCAAGAACGACGAGCAGCTGGATCTACAAGCGCTGCACCGCGTGCGCGATCGCTGGGTCGCAAGAAGGACGGCCGTGATGAATCAAATACGGGGATTCCTTCTCGAACGCGGGATCGCCATTCGAAAAGGGCCTTCTTACCTCATGACGCAACTGAAGATCATCTTCTCCGATGGAAATCCTTCTTTCTCTGAACGACTGCTCCACTTAATCCATGAGTTGAAGCATGAATGGGACGAGCTCGAAAGGAAGATCGAAGAAGCCGACACCGAGCTCGCCCGCATCGCAAAGGAGGATGATGGTTGCCATCGCTTGATGGAGGTGCCGGGCTTTGGACCAATCGTCTCGACAGCACTGGTTGCGGCGATCGGTAACGGCGTCAACTTCAGAAAAGGGCGTGACCTGGCAGCCTGGTTAGGACTCGTTCCGCGGCAACACTCGACAGGCGGAAAGACTAGGCTGCTAGGCATCAGTAAGGTGGGCAATGAGTATCTGCGACGCATGATGCTTCACGGCGCTCGATCCGTGGTGATGCAGATGGAACGAAAGCCTTCCGCTCTCGGCGAATGGCTGACCAGCCTATCGGCACGACGGCATCGCAATGTCACGGTGGTCGCTTTGGCCAACAAGATGGCTCGAATCGCGTGGGCCATCTTGAGCAAAGGCACACATTACTGCGCACCTGCCTTCGTGGCAGCCTGACCCGAGGCTTGGAAAAGACGCCCTCAGTACGGGCTTGGAAATCGCTTCGCGATTCCACACTTTTCCAACCCTCCGACGACGAAGTTTTCCTCTCAAGTTTGCGAGACAAATCGATGTGTGAGTGAACGGTCTCAACCGGCGTTGCTCAAGCCTGTGTGGGAATGAGAACCCTTAGGAGTTCGACCCACTTTGTAGACCAGCGACGCGCCGACTCCATTATGGCCAGGAGCTCAGCTCCACAAACAGGCCGGATACATTTGCGCAGACCCAAAACACTTACCACAAAGATTTAGCTTGCAATCTGACGGCGGACCATACATTCCCACGGCCTCGACGACTGGGTACCTATGTTTTCTCGTGTCCCCTCAACCGGAAGCGTTGCTACCGCAAGGGGCTTGTAACGGATGTCTCAGGTCCACAGCGTAACGCATGTCCCGGTACACTCACTCCTTTGACCTTTCTAGTCTAGACTTCACCCGATCTCCCGGCTTCTTCGGTACCAGC
>DATMKY010000064.1:0-23967 GCA_035570955.1 Edaphobacter sp.
TAAGTACCACCCAAAGCCCGTTTCAACATGCTCCAGAAGCTTTCGATTCCGTTCGTGTGGATGTTGTCGCGTACATAGGCCTCAGCATGGTTGATAACTTCATGGGTAAAGTTGACACCGCGATACGGATGATGCTCGTCCGTGATGAGCGTAGAACCGGGAGCAATAGAGGTGTGAGCGAGACCGTGCAGGACTTCGCGGGTGCGAGACTCTACAACCGAAGCCTTGACGCGCCCTTTGCGCTCCAGCATGCCTACTACGATGGCTTTACCCTTGAAGGTTCCGGGTTCTGCCAAATGTCTGGCCCGTTTCGCAAGCTTTGCTTTATGCATGTTCTTTGCCTTGCCGCCTACAAACGTCTCGTCCATCTCTACTTCGCCGGAAAGCGGAGTTTCATCGTCCTCATGCATCAACATCCGCAGACGGTGGAGCATGAACCAAGCGGATTTTTGGGTAACTCCAATAGTGCGGTGAACCTCGTAGGAGGAAACGCCGTTCCTACAATTGGTGAGCATCCACAAAGCGCAAAGCCACTTATCCAGACCGATAGGGGAATCCTCGAAAATCGTTCCGACCTTGATCGTGAATTGCTTCTTGCAGGACTTGCAGAACCAGATTTTGCGGGTCGATATAAAGCTGTGTTCGTAGGACTCGCAACGCGGGCAAGACACCTTGCCATCTGGCCAGCGAAGGTGCTTCGCATACTCAAAGCAGCGGTCAGAATCGCTGAAGTAGATGATGGCTTTTTGCAGTGTGTGAGGCGTTTCCATAGTTAAATCTTAGGAGAAATAGCTTTGTGTGTCAAGTATATTATGTCCAACATTTTTTACATCATCGATGGATTCACAGGCAGACCGCGAACACTGCCATCGATGCCGAAAAGATATTTCATCCAAAAAACAGCTCGAAAATTGCATGCCACCTCCCTAATCATCTAAACCTCTGAAAATACAAAAGATTCACGGGACACGTTTCCGCTGCTCCTCCAGCTATATTTAAAGAGGCGAAAAAACGGAGCGGGAAAGATCTGTATCCTAAGTCGTTTCAATCGAACATCTTACTCAGTAACTCATTTGTTTGGAAGACTTTGCATCAAGATTTGTCACAAGTATTAAGACCAGAGACTTTGTCCACATAAGCATGGGGAGGGGATCCATGAAAGCAGCAATCGCACTCTTCCGCCGCCTCGCACTCTCACTCCCCGGATCCATGGAAAGTTCCCACATGAATCACCCCGACTTCCGCCTCAACAACCAGATCTTCGCCACTCTCTCCGGCCAGGAAAAAGGCCTCGGAGTTCTCAAACTCACCCTCGAACAGCAACAAACCTTCGTCGCCGACCAACCCCACATCTTTTCTCCGGTTCAGGGAGGGTGGGGCCGCATGGGCATGACCTACATCCACCTCAGAGAGGCCGACGAAGCCATCATGGTCGGCGCCCTGACAACGGCCTACCAAAACCTCCACGCAAAGCAAGCCCAAAAGATGGCTCTGAAGAAACCAACTCGTCCAGCCAAAGCCACACGCCGCACCCTACAATAGCCACCGTGAACACCAGCCTCTTCGAACTCTTCAAAATTGGCATCGGCCCCTCCAGCTCCCACACCGTCGGCCCCATGCGCGCCGCCCTCCGCTTCACCCGCGAACTCACCGCAAAGGGTCTCCTCGAAAAAACTGCGCGCGTCAACGTCGAACTCTACGGCTCACTCGCCCTCACCGGCATCGGTCACGGAACCGACCGTGCCATCCTCCTCGGCCTACTCGGCGAAGCCCCCGACACCATCGATCCCGCAACCGTCGACGCAAAGATCGCCGCCATCCGCGAAACCAGCTCGATTGCACTAGCTGGCCTGAAGACGATCCCCTTCACCGAAGCCGAAGACCTCAACTTCCGCCGCAGTCAGATGTACCCCAATCCCGAAGCTCACTCGCACCCCAACGGAATGCGCTTCACCGCCTTCGACAATATTGGCGCGAACCTCGCCGACGAGGTTTTCTACTCCATCGGGGGCGGCTTCATCGTTTCGGAAGCTGAACGTACCACCGAAACCATCGCCGGCACGCGCCCGGTACCCTATCCCTTCAGCAGCGCAGCGGACCTCTTGTCCACTGCCAAACAACACAACCTCACCATCGCTGAACTCATGCTGGCCAATGAGGTCGCTCTCCTCAACGCCCCCCACATCCCCATCAATCGCCCATCACAGTTGTCGGATGACACGACAACGAGTGATGTTAAGAACACGGCTTCAGCCCCTGAGGTACGCTCTCCTTCCCTTAGCCTCGAAGACCAAATCCGAACCAGCATCCTAGCGATCTGGGAAGCGATGCAGCAATGCACCGAGCGAGGCATCGCAAACGAAGGCATCCTTCCCGGCGGTCTGAACGTCCGCCGCCGCGCTCACCGGCTCGCCGAGCGCCTTAACGCCATCGGCTCCAAAGACCCCCTGGCCCCCATCGACTGGGTCACCGTCTACGCCATGGCTGTCAACGAAGAGAACGCTGCCGGAGGTCGCGTCGTCACCGCGCCGACCAACGGAGCCGCCGGAGTCATCCCCGCTATTGCAAACTACTACACACATTTCATCGAAGGCAGCGAAGAGGAAAAGAGAGAAGGCGTCATCCGCTACTTCCTTACCGCCGCAGCTATCGGCATCCTTTACAAAGAAAACGCAAGCATCTCAGGAGCCGAGGTCGGCTGCCAGGGAGAGGTGGGTGTAGCCTGCAGCATGGCCGCCGGAGGCCTCGTCGCCGCACTCAACGGAACCAACGCACAAATAGAACACGCAGCCGAGATCGCCATGGAACACAACCTCGGCATGACCTGCGACCCCATCGGCGGCCTCGTCCAGATCCCCTGCATCGAGCGCAACGGTATGGGCGCAGTCAAAGCCATCAACGCCGCCCGCATGGCCATGCACGAGTCCGGCGACCACAAACTCTCCCTTGATCAGGTCATCGCCACCATGTACCAGACGGGCCTCGACATGCAATCCCGCTACAAAGAAACATCACTAGCAGGCCTCGCACTCAACATCATCGAATGCTGAAAGCTGAGGGAAAGTCAGGATCACAACTGTGGGAAACGCCCACCTGTCATCTTGCATACGGTCTTCATCACAACAACTTCATCCTGCTCCCACTCTCTGAAAAATTTCCGTAGGGCATTCTGCATCCCATCAAACTTTGCATGCCCCCGCGCCGGAGTCACCGAATAAGACTGCGTCTGCCCAATCAACTCTTCCAGAGTAAGGCTCTGCTCATTAAAACTCTCCTCACGAAACATCTCTCCCCCGGCAAAAAACGCATTCATCTTCTCCTCTATCTCATACCGATCGCGATTCGCCGAATAATCGGTGCCATGCTCCCGCAGTACGGCTTCATAGGCGACTGAGATCGGTGAATCATCTCTCACGCGACTATTGCTCACGAGCGCAACCCAAGCGCCGGGACGCAAAATTCTCTCAAACTCGACCCGAGCCTTCTCCAGATCAAACCAGTGAAACGCCCGACCCACCGCAATTAAATCGACCGAAGCATCTTCCAGTCCGGTAACCTCAGCGCTAGCCTTCTTCACGATCAGTCCCGGCCATCTCGTCGCCAGCCGTTCACAAGCAGCGCGCATCTCATCGTTAGGCTCAATCGCAATCACCGCATTGCCATTCTCCAGAAACACCTCCGCCAGCATTCCTGTACCTGCCCCAACATCTGCAACCAGATGTTCCCGCTTCAACCTACATCGTTCCGTCAATATCCGTATTACATCCTTCGGATATCGCAACCGATATCGTTCATAAACCTCAGCTCGCCCGGTAAATCGCTCTGTAGTCTCGCTCATAACAGAATTTCACCACACTCTGTGCAGAAAAAAGCCGGGGCCACACTCGCACCGGCTTCTTTGCACAGCAGCTCATTATTTCTGCGTTACAAGCAACGCGATCCGTCTGTTCTGAGCTCGCCCCTCTTCAGTCGAGTTGTCGCCAACGGGATACTGGTCTCCATATCCCTTCGATTCCAGCCGCGAAGGATCAATCCCCCCCGCCACCAGAGCATCCATCACATTCTTCGCCCGCGCCTCTGACAGCGTTTGGTTGGCAGCCGGATCGCCAGTATTGTCCGTATACCCGCCGATCTTCACATGAACGTTCGGGTAAGCCTTAAGGATCGCAGCAATGTTATTTAATTGCTCTTGCGAAGAGGGCTGGAGCGTCGCCTTACCCGTATCGAACAACAAACGGTCGAAATTAAACCATGTCGTCGTATCCACAGGCTTCGACGAATCATTGAGAAAGGCAATCAGCTTGTTTTCGATACCGAACTGAGGAATATTAAGCTCCACGCCATCGGGAAGCTTTGTCCTGAAGAAGTCACCAAGCGCCGACATTGCCGACGATCCCGCGTTCGCGGCAGTCTGAACCGCATTACTGACCGGCTCCTTCGCTCGATTGAAGAACCACAACGCACCAAGAACTAGGAGCGCAAGGATGACCAGAGGCCACAACCACCGGTTTCCTGCAGCAGCCGCCTTCGCCGGTGCGTCAGGGGCCGGCTGAGTCACGCCGCCGAACAACGAGCCCAGACCGGCCGGCAGGAATCGCTGAAAACTCGGAGCCTCCGCCTTCAAGGCGTTCCCAAGATCCGTCGCGTTCATTCCGCTCTGCCGCACATGCTGTCCTAGAACGCCCACCACTATGGGCGCCGCCATGCTCAACAGAGTTCCCATCTTGTTACCACCAAGACCTGTAGAGCGGCTCAAGGCGTCAGTAACCGATGAAAGGTTCGAACCAAAGATGCTCGACATAAACTGGCTGCCCAGACTCCCAAGCGGAGAACTCGATCCTCCCGGCAACAACGAGGATGGATTCGAAACAAGACTCGAGAGCGCGCTTGACGTATTCACAGGACTGCTGACCAGATTGAAGATCGAACTCATGAATCCCGGTTGCCCTGCCTTCGCCGCAATTCCGGCAAGCATGGACGCCGACCCGGCTTGCAAAGCGCGTTGCACAGTATCGGTCGATTCTCCAAGTTGCGAAGCAACCGGACCGACAACGTTAGGACTCAACATACCCATCAAGCTGTCTAGAATTGTGCTCGCCATAAGCTCTCCTCAGTGGAATGAGAATCTGAATCACAAAAGAATGATCGAGGGGGCTGGGCTCTCAGACGCCACGGAAGTGAGGTATCGGGGAGCAAAACACCCTAGACATCATCGGCTCAAAAACGCGTTCTACCCACTGTAAGGATTGCCAGAGACAATCTACCGTTCCACCGCCAGCGCCACCGAGTTCCCACCACCCAGGCAAAGCGCAGCCACCCCTTTATGAACATCGCGTCGCATCATCTCGTAAATCAGCGTCACCAATACCCGCGCCCCACTAGCTCCAATCGGATGCCCAATCGCCACCGCACCACCATTCACGTTCACCTTCCACGCATCTAACCCCAATTCTTTCATTACACCCAAAGCCTGAACACTAAATGCCTCATTCAATTCAAATAGATCAACCTCGTCCTGTTTCCACCCGGCACGCTTCAGGACCTTTTGCACTCCGGTCACAGGAGCCAGCATCACCCACTTCGGCGCAACTCCACTTGTTGCCTGCGCCTTGATCGTCACCAACGTCTGCAGTCCTAACTCTTTGGCGCGCTCAGCTGACATCAACACCACCGCAGCCGCCGCATCGTTGACTCCCGGTGCATTTCCCGCAGTCACCGTCCCATCTTTTTTGAATGCCGGTTTCAAGGCCGTAAGAGCCTCCATCGAGGCGTCGTCCCGAACACTCTCATCCCGGGCAACCACGGTCACTGCGCCCTTCTTCCCCGTCACAGAGACGGGAACAACCTCCGCATCAAAACGACCTTCCTTCCACGCCTCACTTGCTTTCTTGTGCGAAGCCAGTGCATAAGCATCCTGCTCCTGCCGTGTAATCAAATGCTTCTCCGCAACGTTCTCTCCCGTAATGCCCATGTGATAGTCCTCGCACGCGCACCAAAGCCCATCCTTCACCATCGAATCCACTACAACCGAATCGCCCATGCGAAAACCCTTGCGTCCCTGCGGCAACAGGTAAGGCGCATTGGTCATCGACTCCATCCCACCCGCAACCACGATCTCCGCATCACCCGCCATCACTGCCTGCGCTGCAAGCGCAACGGCCTTCAGCCCCGACCCGCAAACCATATTGATAGTCATCGCGGAAACCGTATCCGCCAACCCACCCAGCAGCGCTGCCTGTCGTGCTGGATTCTGCCCCAGCCCTCCAGGCAACACGCAACCCATCAAACACTCATCCACAGTCGAGGAATCGATCCCCGCCCGCTTGACCGCTTCTCGAACCACAACCGCGCCAAGCTGCACCGCCGTTAAATCAGCAAACGCCCCTTGGAATTTTCCAACGGGCGTTCGCACTGCCGAAACAATCACAACATCCTTCATCGACAAAAACCCTCGAGGAAGACTCTACTCCACTAGTTCGCCTTCACACTAGCCGGAGTAGCTCCCGAAGGCACAATGTCATACTGTGGCTGCCGCATCCCCATCAAGTACTTGTCGAACCAGTTCACAATATTCTCCAGACGTTCCACCCGATGCCAGGGCTGGCCGCTCCGCGACAGTTCATGACTCTCGCCGGGAAACCGCACCATCACTGTATCGATATGCCGATACTTGAGCGCGCGGAAGAAATCCTCTCCACCACCCGTCGGAGGAGTTCTGTAATCCGCCTCCCCTAGAATGAACATCATCGGCGTCTGAATCTTCGTCACATAAGTAATCGGCGAATACTTCTTGAACTCCTCCACCTTTTCGAATGGCGCACCTTCAAACCATGTCGGCTGGAACAGCGTAAAGTCCGCCGTATACCACCAATTTGACCAGTCCGTAATGTCACGTTGTGCCACTGCAGCCTTGAATCGTGTCGTCTGGGTCACGGTCCAGTCCGTCAGCAGCCCACCGCCGCTGCCGCCAGTCACTCCCATCCGAGCCTGATCAACATACCCGAGCTTTACCACCGCATCCACACAATCCATCAGATCGTGATAGTCATCGCCCGGATAGTTATGCTGAATCACATTCGCAAACTGCTGCCCATACGTCGTGGACCCTCGCGGATTTGGATACACCACCACATATCCCTTCGCCGCCATCCACTGCATTTCATGGTCAAACACCCATCCGTAAGCAGAATGCGGCCCACCATGAATATTCAGAATCAGCGGATACTTCTTTGACTTGTCGAAATCAGGAGGAAGCTGCACAAACGACTCAATCGTCCTCCCCGGGATATCCTTCGGATTGGCCGTAGGCACAACCTGCATGTCCTCGGGCATAGTCAGATTCAGCTGCGAAAAAAGCATCTTGTTGACATCCGTCAGTTTCGTCTGCTGCTTCGAGCCGTCCATCGCAACCGAGTACAAATCCCCAATCACCACCGGCGTCGAGACCAGCGCCACCAATTTCGTCGTGTCCCGAGTCGCAGCAAAGCCAACCACGGCCTGCTTGTCCGCCGTCAGTTCCTTCACGGCACCCGAGGAAGTATCGACCGAAACCAGCAGCACGCTTCCACGTTTACCAACAACGTCGAGAATGGACTTCCCATCGGGAGCCCAGACCATTCCCCCGCGTCCCCCGCCTCGCGGAGCCGTATTGTCTCCTCCAACTCCGTTTCCCATCTCATAGTCGTAGTTCGCCGTCAGATTGCGCGGCGACCCAATCGGATCGAGATCCATCACAAACAGATCAGGCTGCTGATGTGACCGCGGCTTCGCCAGCGGCTGGTCATCGCCATGAAACGCCATCTTCCTTCCGTCCGGCGAGATCGAGATTCCAGAAGCACCGAAGGCCAGTTTCGCTACGAGCCTGCTCATCGGTGGCGGATCTTTTTCATCGACTGGCGCCGTCTCCGGAGCGTCCACCGCGTAAATCTCGTTGTGCGGCAGATCATAATACGGCTCGTCCGTGTGCTCCGACGTGTAATAAATGCTCGCCGACATAGGACTCCAAGCGAACTCGCCCACCGAAAACCGACCCGCCGTCACCTGCCGCGGAGTCGCCGGCTTCGACCCAAACTTTTCCGTATAGAAAAGATAGAGCTGCGACGCGTCCTTCGTATCGAGGTACCCGCTTCCGTTGTTACGATAGACAGCTTTCGTAATAATCCGCACATCGCTCTTGTGCTCTTCCGTCTTTTTCTCGTCTTTCTTGTCGGACTTCGGCTCGGGAACAATTGCTGTCTCGCTCACCACTGCGATCGCACTCCCATTTGGCGCCCACTGTGGCGAACCGACTCCCTTCTCTATCGCCGAAATCTGCATCGGCTCTCCACCCGTAAGCGAAATAAGATACAGTTGCGCGGGCTGCGACTTGCCATCTTTCTCTAACGCACGCGTAAATGCAATCTGTGTTCCATCCGGCGACCATCGCGGTTGCGCGTCATGCGGACCATTCGTCAGCCTGCGCGCAGAAATCATTGGCTGGGTAGTATCCAGAAGGTAAAGCGCTGTGTCATACCCATCGCGCTTCGCATTAACCGTCGTCTGAACATACACGGCGCGGCTTCCGTCAGGTGAGAGTTGCGTGTCGCCGATCCACGTAAAGTTGAAGATGTCCTTCTCGGTTATGTTTCGCTTTTGAGCTTCCACCGAAGTCACGACACACAGCCAGACAATCATCGCAATCGCATATTTCACACGCATTCCGCGCTCTCCCGTAACAACGTAGTCAAATCAATCGCATACAAACGAGCTTCATTAATTTTTCTTTCCATGACTATAGTGCACCGCTCTTCAACGCACACACGCGAATCTCAAATTCATTTTTCTCTCCGTAGAATCCCCTCGCACGACTCCGACTCACCATCGAGAGAAGTCGGATCGAGGCCAGTCTCCCCCTTTTGTGGCAAAAAAGAATTTGCATTTTGTTCATTTTTTTCTTGACAGTTAAATTTCGTAAAACTATACCTTCGTTAGCTGCTCTGCAGCGTGTTGTAAAGAAGATGTCTTATCAATAGGGAGAATAGGCAAATGGCAACTAAGAAAGCAGCAAAGAAACCAGCGAAGAAGGCAGCAAAGAAAGCCGCAAAAAAGAAGTAAACCAACTAAGGCAACCAGAAAGGGGGACGCGTTGAGCGTCCCCCTTTCTGCCTCTGCACACAATCAAACGTATTCGATTACATCCCACCGCTCGTCTTCGCTGCACCGGTCTTCGGTATCGCCAGATAGCCCGAGACCCGGTTTTTCTCGATCACATTGACCACCAACTCATACAGCACTGGATCTTTTCCGTTATAGAACTGGACAGGCTCATCCAGCCCTTTGTCCTTCTTCTCGATATTCCGGTCGTCCGAACTCACCAACAACGTGTATTTCGAGTGCTTCTCGTCCGCCTTCTTGAGCTGGAGCTTCACCGTAGAAATCAGAGTTGGCTTCGCACCCTTCTGAAGGCTGAACTCCAAGTATGTTCGGTCACCCCTATGCTTCAAAATCTCCAGTTCATCGTGATTGGTGGCAATCAATCCGCTCATCACGCCTTCATCGCCCTTCATGCTCTTCAGCTGTACCTTGGTCGCTTCCAGGTCTGACTTCGTCGCCGCGACGTCGGTCTTGACGCCCCCGACATCGGTCTTCACGCTGGCAACGTCGGTCGATACGGCGCCAATCTGTTTCGAGTTCGCCGCCTCGGCCTGTTCCAGTTTCGCCGTCGCCTCGCGCTGTGCGGCCAGAATGCTCGCAGCCTTGGCCTCCAGCTGCTTCTGAGTCATTCCGACGCTTTGTCCTAAGGTCTCGCTCGTCGCGCGTAGCCTGGCGTTGGTCGCCTCCAGTTGCTGCGTAAGTTCAGAGTTCTTCTGTTCCGCCGCTGCAATCTTCTGTTCCGCAGCCGAAAGATGATTCTGCAGACCGTACGACCAAACCAGTCCCCCAAGTGCGGCCAGCAATGCAACCGCAACCACGCCAAGCAATGCTCCCGAAATCGATCGCTGTTCTACGTACCCTTCGTCGCTCATCCCGTTCTCCTCGTTCTGGCTATGGACATCTCGTTACTGCTTCTTACCGCTTCCAGACTACGCGTCGGCCTGAAAAACTGGTACCCCAAAACTATAACTTCTCCCAGAGCAAACTAAACTAGTCCCATGCATCGCCCCGACGTCTGCATCGCCGGAGCCGGCATCATCGGCCTCTCGCTCGCGCTCGAACTCCATCAACAAGGTCTCCGCGTCACCGTTCTCGACCGCACACAACCACTCGCCGAAGCCTCCACCGCCGCCGCTGGAATGCTTGCCGCCGCCGATCCCCACCATCCACCCGAGCTCCGCGCACTCTCCCAACTCAGCCTCTCCCTCTACCCGAGATTCCTCGAGAGCCTGCACGCGCTCTCCGGCATCCGCGTTCCCTTCCAGACCTATCAAACCCTTCAAGCGCTCCCGCCAAACATCCTCAAGCAGACCACCCTTCTCCCTCAAGAGCTAGCCAACCTCGTCCCGGCACTCTCGACCACGAACCATCGATTCGTCCTCCTCGACGAGCCGAGTATCGATCCTCGTCAACTAGCCGAAGCACTCCTCTCCGCTGTCCACGGAACGACAATTGACCTCCGCCCTGAAACTCCGGTGCTCAAAACTTGCTCCCAAGACAATGACGCAGGCGGAAACATCGAAGTCCACACTCCCGGCAATATGCTCACGGCAAAACAATTCGTAGACTGCACTGGTGCCTGGGCCTCCTTCAGCTCTCCACTTTCTAACGTCCAGATCCGTCCGAAAAAAGGTCAGATGCTAGCCGTCAGTCTGCCTTCTTCGCTTCCCCTTAGTCTGGTCATCCGTACACCCGAAATCTATATAGTTCCTCGCACCTCCGGCCCAAACACAGGGCGAGCCATCATTGGAGCCACCATCGAAGACGCCGGCTTCGATAAAACCGTCCACCCCGCTGATATTGACCGCCTTCGTTCACTCGCCGTCGCGTTGCTTCCCTCGCTTAGCGGTACGACCCAACTGGACGCATGGGCTGGCCTTCGTCCTGCAACCGAGGATGGTCTCCCGCTCCTTGGCGCTCTCACCGGCCGCCCCAATCACTTCATCGCGACAGGACACTATCGCGACGGCATCCTCCTCGCCCCCGCCACCGCCCAGGTTATGGCCCAACTTCTCCTAGGCGAAATCCCAGCCGTCGATCTAACTCCTTTCTCCCCGGAACGTCCCGCAATCGCAAAACCTGACACTAAAGTCGCACGCTGATAGCGATATTCGCGCAGCCTTCCGTGACAACCGTTTCTCCGCTGCGCTATAACCAGATGTACTAAGTTTTCTTGGGGAGAAGTGTCTTATGTCTACCGCTGTCGCATCGAAAGGCCTGGAGGGCATCGTTGCCACCAGCTCTTCAATCTGCTGGATCGACGGTGACGCCGGCGTCCTTTCCTATCGCGGTATCGACATCCACGAACTCGCCCAGCGATCCACCTTCGAGGAGACCACCTATCTCCTCTGGTTCGGCAAGCTCCCGACCAAAGCCGAGCTCGCCGACTTCTCAACAAATCTGGCCGCCGCACGCAGGCTCAATCCGAAGATCATCGACCTCCTCCACAGTGTCCCCAAAGACGCCACGCCGATGGAGGTCCTCCGCACTGCCGTCTCCCTCCTCAGTATCTACGACACCGACGAAGCCGACAGCTCACACGACGCCAACGTTCGCAAGTCCTATCGCCTCACCTCGCAGATCGCCATGATCGTCGCCATCTTTGATCGCATCCGCAAAGGCAAGTCCCTCGTCGAAGCCGACCCCACCCTCTCCCACGCCGCAAACTTCCTCTGGATGCTGAACGGCGAAAAGCCGTCCGACACCGCCACCCGCACCTTCGATATCGCACTCATCCTGCACGCCGACCACGAACTCAACGCCAGCACCTTCGCCGCGCGCGTCATCGCCGCCACCCTCGCCGACATCCACTCCGCCATCACCGGAGCCATCGGCGCTCTCAAAGGCCCACTCCACGGCGGAGCCAACGAAGCGACGATGCGCCTCCTCTACGCCATCGACAAAGCCGGCGTTGATCCGGTCGAGTACGTCCGCAATATGTTCGCCGAAAAGAAAAAGATTTCCGGCTTCGGCCATCGCGTCTACCACACTGAGGATCCACGAGCGACCCACCTCCGCCGTATGTCCGAGGAGCTCAGCAAGACCTCCGGCAACACCAAGTGGTTCGACATGTCCCGCAAGATCGAACTCTTCGTCAAGCAGGAAAAGAAGCTCAACGCCAACGTCGACTTCTATTCCGCTTCCACCTACACTCTGCTCGGCATCGACATCGACCTCTTCACGCCCATCTTCGCCGTCAGCCGTATCGCCGGCTGGGCCGCCCACGTCATCGAGCAGCACGACGACAATCGCCTCATCCGCCCGCGTGCCGACTATACTGGTCCCGCCTACCCGGCGCCATATATTCCAATCGGAGAACGATAGTCCTTCTTGAAGAACTCCCGTAAGGCGTTAACTTCACTGCGAAGACTCCACCGAATTGTCTCCAGCCTCTTTCTCCTCATGGCGCTTCCGGCAGCAGCCCAACCTTCGTGCGTAAATCCCTCGCCACTGCCAGCCCAGTTTCCCTCCTCTGACACACAGGAAATTCCCAACGCCCCTGGAACATTCCATGGCTGGAATGCCGGCCTCACCGTCTCCAGCGTCCATGATTCAGTTACTGGCTGGGCAACGCTCGCCACTCCCGCCGTCGGTTACAGCTTCAACGACGTCTTCTCAATCGACGCGACGATCCCCATCTACATGTACCGCCTCGCCGACAGTCGATTGCCTCATCCGAAACCCGACGCCTTACTCGTCCCGCAACGCGCCGAACTTGCCGACGTCCTCGTCGGTCTTCACGCCCAGTTCATCCCGCACCAATTCCAGTACCAGCTCACAGGAGCTTTTACCGCACCTACTGGTGACGAAGCCTATGGCCTCTCTACCGGCCGCGTTACCTTCGACGTCAGCAATCTCTTCGAGCGCACCTACGGCCGTTTCACACCTACTCTGGAGATTGGCGCCGGCGACTCCAGCATCTTCGTCAACCGCACCGTCACCAAGAACTACACCTCGCTAGGCCCTCTCGCGCACTTTGAGGTCGGCCTCGCCGTCGATCTCCTCCGTGGCATCTCCTTCGAAAGCGACGCCTACGAACAGCTCCCTATCGGTGATCAGAAGATCTACGGCCCCTCTCGCCACGGAAATGGCATCGTCGTCAAAGGACACAACGTCACCGAAGACAACGGCTTCACGAACGCCCTCGACATCCCACTCAACCGCCACGTCACCCTCTCCGGCTACTACAGCCGGAGCCTCCGCATCCACATCGATTCCGCAGCCGTCGGTATCACTTTCGTCCTGCGACCTCCAGCAACAGCCGAAGACTCGTCTGTCGACAGTCTCTTCCGCTAACCCGTTTCACATTTAAAATCAAAATGAGCAGCCACAAAAGGCTGCTCATTTTGCAATCACGAGGCTCACTTCCGGCTCGCAGGAGGAACAATCCCATTCATCCGCAGGTACTCCACCAGTTGCCCATAATGGTCGAATGCGTGCGCAATCAGGCCACCAGCAACGCTCGCGCGAGTATTCATTGCCTGAACGCTCTCGAAAGCATTCTGCGGCGTCAGCGTTCCGAAAGCCTTATGCGCGAACGCAAACGACGCCTCCAGCGCCGCAACGGCCTTCTCTTTATCCGGATCTTTGCTTAGCGAAAGCGCCTTCAAGTCCACATCCGGTTTCATGCCACCAACGCGTCCGGCGTAGGAGTAGTTAGCCGCGGCAATATGCAGCACCATTTCCCGAAATGTACTCACGCCCGTATACTCGCTCCCCTGACCCGCGACAAAAATCGCAGCACTCGGCGCAAAATCAAACTTCTCCGCAGGCATCGCCTTCACCAACGGAACTAACTCCTGCTCCAGCGCACTGAGGTTCAGATCAAAGCTCTTTGCCGGATCGACTATTGTTCCCGAAGCGATCTTCGGTGCTGTCGCCCCCGTCTGTGCCCGAACGCCGACGCAACAACAACCTGCCACTGCCAACGCTATAACTATCCGCTTCGTCATCGTCTTTCTCCATTCGCCGTCTTTGGACCTTGCGACAAAACCGTCGTCGCGCCAAGCCTATCAGATTCGGCAACGACTTATCATGCCGCGCCTGCACTCCACGGCAACACAAAGGGAGCAGCCAGAGCCGCTCCCTCCGTAAACTTATTGAATTCGCTGACTATCTACTTGGCACTAGCCGGAGGGACAATTCCGTTCATTCGCAGATACTCAACAAGCTGTCCATAGTGATCGCACATATGCGCAATCCCAAAAGCCGCCATGCTCGTCCTCGTCCCATCATCTTTCAGAGAAGCCCACGAATTCGCCGCTGTCATCGTCGCAAGTTGCTTATGCGCAAACGCAAATGAGCTCTCCAGTGCCTTTACCGTGTCCTCTTTTGATGTCAGGTCCCCCATCGCCTTCACATCCGCATCAGGCTTAGCGCCCCACGAGAGCCCAAAGAAGTAGTAGTTTGCTTGCGCGACATGCGCCACCATCTGGCCAAACGTCCGTACTTTGTCATAACTAACACCTTGGTCAGCTTTGAAGATTGCCGCACTTGGTGCAAAGCTGTACTTCTCTGCGGGCATAGCCTTCACTGCGCCCATAATCTGCTCTTCGTAGATCTTCAGCAAACCGTCCATCGACTTTCCCGGTTCAATCATCGTCCCCGGAGGAACTTTCGGGGCCGACGCGCCCATCTGTGCCATCGCGCCTGTCGCGCAACAACCTGCCAGCACCAACATCACAACCATCCGCTTCATCATCTTCAATCTCCAATCTTTCTGTTGTCAGATCGCCACGGCGGGGCCCGAGCCGCGGAGTCGCGCTCAGCCTACCAGAATTTCAACCTCCCATGCATCGCCTCCTCCCCGTTTTCCACCAAAAATAACCACCCGCAAACTTTCGAGTGAGGTCATTCGTCCCTGATATAAATCAACCATCCCTGAAGGAGCCCCTCTCGCCCATGAAGATGCGAATTCTCCCGTTTTTTTTGTGTCTCCTCACAATTTCCCCTTCGTTTGGCCAGACCGTCGGCTCTCCGCGCAAAATCACAACTCCCAAACAACAGTTCGGTTTCAGCATCGGCGACGACTACATGCTCGCCACGTACACCCAGGAAACCGAATACCTGCAGAAGCTCGCTAAGGAATCGGATCGCATGAAGTTGGTCGACATCGGCCTAACCGCCGAAGGGCGCCACCAGTACATGGCCATTATCTCTTCGCCGGAAAACATGAAGAACCTCGACCACTATCGCGAGATCAGCCAGAAGCTCGCGCTCGCCAAAGGCCTCACCGATGACCAGGCCAAAGCATTATCCGAAGAGGGCAAGGCGATCGTCTGGATCGACGGGGGACTTCACGCCTCGGAAACCGTAGGCGCCCAGCAACTCGTCGAAACTATCTACGAGCTCAACGCCAAGACCGAGCCCGAGACTCTGCGCTTCCTGCATGATGATATCGTCCTCTGCACATTCGCCAACCCGGACGGCATGGAGCTCGTGTCGAGCTGGTACATGCGCAACCCAGACCCCACCAAGCGTTCGCTCGATGGCGTACCTCGCCTCTGGCAGAAGTACATTGGCCACGACGACAACCGTGACTTCTTCGCCAGCAATCAACCCGAAACAACCAACGTCAATCGCATCCTCTCCCGCGTCTGGTATCCGCAGATCGTCTACAACCATCATCAGGCGGGCCCAGCAGGCACCGTCATCTTCATGCCTCCCTTCCGTGACCCCAATAGCTACTTCTACGATCCTCTTGTTGTGCTTGGAATTGAAGCCGTGGGCACAGCCATGCACCAGCGTCTCGTAGAAGAAGGCAAGCCCGGTTCAACCTCGCGCAGCGGTGCTCCTTACTCCACATGGTTCAACGGCAGCCTCCGCACCGTATCCTACTTCCATAACCAGATCGGACTCCTGACCGAAATCATCGGCAATCCCACACCCGAACCGCTGCCCCTCCTCGCCAATCAGCAGCTTCCGCGCAACGACCTAGTAGAACCCATCAAGCCGCAGCTC
This sequence comes from Edaphobacter sp., assembly GCA_035570955.1. Lineage (GTDB taxonomy): Bacteria > Acidobacteriota > Terriglobia > Terriglobales > Acidobacteriaceae > Edaphobacter. The sequence goes on from DATMKY010000064.1 coordinate 16,093, forward strand.
TGGCATTACGCTCAGTCCATCGCTTATGAACAGACAAACAACCGCGCGGTGCTCGACTACGCTTCGCGCGAGCGCACGCACCTGCTCTACAACTTTTATCTGATGGGCAAGGACTCCGTCGCGAACGGCAGCGAGGATCACTGGACCGTTACTCCCAAACGTATCGAGGCACTCGAGGCCGCAGCCGAAAAAGGCGGCGCACGCGTCAATCGTGGTGGCGTTCTTTCGCCTGATGCCAGCAACGCCGCAGGCCCACGCACGCAGGGAATTCCTGCCGATCTCTACGACAAGGTCCTCCACGATCCTGCGATGAAGGACGCGCGTGGCTACGTCGTCCCCGCCGACCAACCCGACTTCCCCACAGCAACCAAATTCATCAATAGCCTCATGAAGACCGGCGTCGAAGTCCAGCAGGCAAGCTCCGATTTTGAAATCTCCGGCAAGCACTACCCCGCCGGCACCTACGTCGTTTTTGCTTCACAAGCCTTCCGGCCTCAAGTGCTCGATATGTTCGAGCCGCAGGATCACCCCAACGACTTTCCTTACCCCGGTGGACCGCCCAACCGGCCCTATGACACAACCGGCTGGACCCTCGCCTTCCAGATGGGGGTCAAGTTCGACCGTTACACTGAACCCTTCACTGGCCCCTTCGTGCCTATCAAAACCGATCTGGCCGTTCCTCTGCCCGGCACAATCGCTGGCGCAAGCGGCGCACCAGCCGGATACCTCGTCAGCCACGAGTACAACGACACCTACACTCTCACCAACCGTCTCCTCAAAGCCGATCAACCCGTCTACTGGCTAAAAGAACCGGTAACAGCCAACGGCAAGCAACTTCCGCCCGGTACTCTGTGGCTGCCGTACTCCACAACGACGGCGCAGCTACTCCAAACCGCAACCAAAACGCTGGGTATCAATGCCACAGCAGTCACAACAGCTCCCAGCGGGGCAGCAATTCAGCTTCACCCAACCCGTGTCGCGCTCCTCGATGTCTACGGCGGCTCCATGCCGTCGGGCTGGATCCGCTGGCTCTTCGACCAGTTCGAGTTCCCCTTCACCAATGTCTACCCGCAGGAGCTCGACGCAGGCAATCTGAACGCGAAGTATGACGTAATCATCGCCGCCGACGGCATCATCCGCACGCCTCGTCCCGGTGCACGCGGCGGTGGCGGTGGCTTCGGACGCGACATGAAACCCGACGAGATCCCCGCCGAGTTCCGTCCCTGGCTTGGCAACATCACGCCGGCCAAGACCTATCCGCAGCTCCAGAGCTTCGTCTCGAACGGCGGCACGCTGCTCGCCATTGGCAGCTCCACCTCCATCGCATCGTTCCTCAAGCTGCCGTTGGTCAACGCGCCAATGGAGATGGTCAAAGGTGAACTCCAGCCCGTCCCGCCTGATCGCTTCTACATTCCCGGCTCGCTGCTCAAGGCGCACGTCGACAACACCGACCCCATCGCCTACGGCATACCACCCAATGTCATCGTCGACTTCGACAGCAGCCCATCGTTCACCCTCGACCCGCAGGCCTCGCTCTCCGGCTTACACGCAGTCGCGTGGTACGACGACGACAACATCCTCGCCAGCGGCTGGGCCTGGGGCCAGAAGTACATCAATCACACCACAGCCGTCGCCACCGCTCCAGTAGGCAAGGGTCAAGTCGTTCTCTTCGGCCCTGAAATCACCTTCCGAGGCCAACCCCACGGTACCTTCAAATTCCTATTCAATGGAATCCTCTACGGCCCCTCCACCTCCACCACACTGAAATAATGGAGTCACGAAAGCGGGCAACCCATCCTTCAGTTTTATCCTGAAGGATGGGTTGCCTTTGTTTTGTGGTGGTTGTTGCCTTTGCCTGCAATCACTCCCCGCCGACGAAAACCCCACAAGCTAAAATAGAAACATGCGCCGCATCTACCTCGACGCCAACGCCACCACACCTCTTCTCCCCGAGGTCTTCGAGACCATGCGTCCCTACTGGATGGAACACTACGGCAACGCCAGCTCCATCCACCAGCACGGCCAGCACGCCCGCGGGGCAGTCGAGCAGGCCCGCACCGCGGTCGCCCGCTTCCTCCACTGCCTCAACTCCGAGATCGTCTTCACCTCCGGCGGCACCGAAAGCGATAACCTCGCCCTCTTCGGTGTTCTCTCGCCCGAGTCCACGCACGGCGAACCCGCCCACCTCATCACCACCACCATCGAGCATCACGCAGTGCTCCACGCCGCCGAAGCCCTCGAAAAAACTGGAGTCGAAGTCACCTTCCTCCCCTCCACACCCGAAGGCCTCATCGAACCTGCCGCACTGAAGGCCTCCCTTCGCCCCAACACCAAACTCGTTAGCATCATGTACGCCAACAACGAGACTGGCGTCATCCAACCCATTGCTGAACTCGCCGCCATCGCCCACGAAGCCGGCGCACTCTTCCATACAGACGCAGTCCAGGCCGCCTCCAAACTCCCTCTCGACCTGAGCGGCGAAGGCCCGCTCAAAAACGTTGACCTCCTCACCATCTCCGGCCACAAAATCTACGCCCCCAAAGGCATCGGAGTCCTCTTCGTCCGCCGCAACGTCCGCCTCGCCCCCATGATGCACGGTGGCACCCACGAGCGTCAGCGCCGCGCCGGAACCGAAAACGTAGCCTGCATCGCCGGCCTCGGCAAAGCCGCTGAACTCGCTTCTTCCTGGCTCACAACAGCCGGCCCCGACGAACTCACCGCCCTCCGCGATCGCTTCGAACAAGGCATCCTCACTAAGATCGAAGAAACCGGTATCAACGGCGGAGCCGCCCCGCGTGTCTCCAATACCAGCAACCTCTACTTCGATCATCTCGAAGCCGAAGCTCTCGTGATCGCCCTCGATCTCAAAGGCATCTCCGTCAGCGGAGGCTCCGCCTGCCAATCTGGCGCCGCCGAACCCTCGCACGTCCTCACCGCCATGGGCCTCTCGCCGGCACGCGCAAGAGCCAGCATTCGATTCTCCCTCTCCCGCCTCACCACTCAGGAAGAGATCGACGAAACCCTCAAAATCATCCCCACAGCCGTAGCCCGCCTGCGCGAACTCTCCCCCGCATGGAAATCGGCAACCTACCGCACCGAACTGACCACCTCATAGTCTTTGCCAAGCTTCGCGATCGCAGCGATCATCACACTTTCATCCCCGCCGCCGGTGTGACGCTAGACAATCTTTCCTTTAGCATCGATCACCACAAACAGCGGAATCCCGCTCGTCGAAAGCCCCTTCGTCACACTTGGATTGAGGTGAAAATCCTGCCAGTCGTACTCTCTTCGCTTCAGCAGCGTTGCCACAACGCCCTGCTCCGAATCTTGATCGATCGCAATTATCTGGAGATCGGTTCCCGCCGTAGCCTTCCGACTCCGGTTTAGCAACGGAAGCTCTCCCATGCGCGGCCCGGTCCACGTCGCCCACAAATCGATCGGCAGCGGATGCCCCCGATAACTGCTCAGTTCGACTTCGTGTCCGGCCTCGTCGACGAGCTTGACCTCAGGAGACATCTTACCGACCTCCTCCGGCACAGGCTTCTGTAGAGAAGAAGGGTTCTTTTTCCCAAGGGGATCAGGTAGCGCAGGCAACCTCTGTCGCTCCCATCGGCGGCATAAAGCTGAAGGTCTCCGCCTCTGGCTTGAAGTTGATCTCCACGACCGTATAGGTTCTCGTCGTTTGCGTGTCGACGATCCCCTCCGGCGATTCCAGATTTCCAAACCGCAATCTTCCTTGGCTGTGGGTCTCTTCCTTCAATAAAGTCAGCGCTGTCCGATCGATCCAGAAACTTGTTTCGTTTTGTAATAGAGATTCTGTCGGGTAAAGTCCTTCTCGCTGTAGTGGACCATGGCGCATTGATCTTTCTGCCGCCCATCTTGATCGTCTCATCCGGGAGAAAGTGTGCCGAACGCAGACCAGAACCCAACGAAGTCAGATTTCTGCGCAGATCGTGCGCCGACAGGATCGGCGCATCATCTCCCCAAAATGCATTCTGCTGCCTGAAATAAGTGCCGGCAGGCTGCTTCGAGAACTGACGAAACGATCATCGCAGATGCCACTCATCCGTTGCGTCAGAAACCATCAGACCCGATCCTGTCCAGGTTGTGCCTTCATAGCGGAAGCGCCCTCCCGGAGCCTCATAGGCCGACAGCATCGTTATTTGTGTTGAATCGTGGAGAGGAGCATAGGATGTTTCGCGTTAATTCACCCCGAGATGCACTGTTTCGCCGTCTTCGTAATGTTTCGCCACCCGATCCGGCGGTTTCAGGGCATCATCCGGATGCTGCTGCGAAAGCCAACCACGCTGCTCAACCCAAACGCCCAGAGTCCCATCATGCGCCAGATCGCCCGTTCCGAAACGTGCATTCACGTTCTCCTCGACGCGAGCTCTCACAGATACCAGGGAATATTCACCACTACAATCCTCTGATTCCCTTTCACCAGCAGCAGCAGCTTGAGCAACTGCACCCGCTGATTATGCAGCGCATTCTCCCACCAATGCCTTACGACAAGTTCGGGCAAGAGCACTGCCACCTTCCGCCCGGGATTCTTCTCCTCCAACTCCAGGATGTAATCCATTAGCGGATTGATAATGAATCGGTACGACGACGGGATCGTCACCAGTTCCGGCTCCTGCAACCCCTGTTTCTTAATCGGAGCCATCACCTGCTCATCCCATATCTCATCCAGGTGGCCTTCTTCGTCATCCGAGTGCACGTGCACCACCTTGATCTCCTTCGAGAGCAGCAGCCCGAACCGCATCGCTTTCTCAGTAATCCGGTCCCACCTTGCCATTGGAATAACGACGATCGGCTCCTGCAGATTCACCAGGTTCAGCGGAGTCATATCCGCCATCTCTCGCTTGATCCGCGAATAGTGACGCTTCACCACCAGCATGATTCCAATCAGGACCGGCACCAGCAATGCGGTCACCCAAGCCCCTGCCACAAACTTCGCAACCAGCACCACTAGCGTCGTAATCCCGGTCGCCAGCGCCCCAAAGCCATTGACGAACGCATGCCAAAGCCGGCCCGGATGCTTTTCCATCTTTAGCCAGTGCACCACCATCCCGGCCTGCGACAAAGTAAACGCCAGAAACGCCCCTATGGCATACAGCGGAATCAAGCGGTCCGTCACGCCACCAAACAAAATCAGGATTACCGCCGTAAATCCCGTCAACGCATAGATCCCATGCGAGTAAAGCAGCCGCCGCCCGCGCAGAATGAAAACATGCGGCAGATAATCCCGCATCGCAATCGCCCTCGCAAGCCGGGGAAAATCAGCAAACGCAGTATTCGCGCTCAGTGACAGCGCGGCAAGTACCGACGCCATCGTCATAAAGTAAAACCACTTCCGCCCAAATACAGCAGACACCAGAATGCTCAGCACGCTCTGATAATTTGCGTCCGTCGGTTCCATCGCTGTAATTCCATAAGCCTTCGAGAGATAAGCAATGCCGAACAGAAGCACAATCAAAATCGCAATAATGATCGTCAGCGTCGCCTGCGCATTCCTCGATCGCGGTTCGCGAAACGCCATCACACCATTTGAAACCGCTTCCACACCTGTCATCGCCGCGCAGCCGCTGGCGAACGCCTTCATCAATAACCAGATCCCCAGATACTTCACAGTAGCTGGCAATGCTGGTGGAGGCGTCAGCACCGGTATCGGATGACCATCACTGATATGGGTCCTGTAAAAACCTACTCCAATGACGATCAGCAACGTGCCCACAAACATAAACGTCGGCAAAATGAACGCCGCACCCGTATCCTTCACGCCGCGCATATTCACAATCGCCAGAATCGCCAGCACCACAAGGCATAACGCCAGGGTATGTGGCGCCAGCTTTGGCTCCGCCGAAGTCAAAGCTGTAATACCGGCGGAAATTCCTACGGCGGCTGTCAAGATGTAATCAATCATCAGGGCTGCGGCTGCCAGTAACCCGGGACCGTTCCCAAGATTTTCCGTCGCAACCGTATACGAGCCACCGCCGCCCGGATAAGCCGCAATTGTCTGCCGGTAACTGAAGAAAACAATCACCAGAAGTATCAGAATCGCGGAAATAATCGGAACAATATGATCGGCCCCCGCAATCCCCAGCGGGATCAACAGTGTCATCGCGGCTTCCGGTCCATACGCCGCACTCGTTAAAGCATCTAAACCAAAGATCGGGATTCCGGCAGCAATGCCAATGTGTTCGGCTCGCTCCTCGCTGGTCGCTAAGGGCTTTCCAATAATTGAATCTGTTAAGGACATGCAATTTAGATCGTACCGTCTATGTCAATTCCAACTCCGGCCATAATTCCCTAACCGCCGAAAAAAGTCGTAAAGATTTTATAAAGATTTTCGAATATCAACCGTTTTCAAGCCATTCTTCACCACCTCGCAAAACCTATAATTAATTGAAAATCAAAAACTTCAGGAGCCATTCATGTCGACAACCGTTTATGACATCCCCGTCAACAAAATCACCGGCGAATCCTCTTCTCTGGCCGACTATCGGGGAAAAGTCATGCTCCTCGTCAACGTAGCCTCCCAGTGCGGTCTCACCCCCCAGTACGAAGGCCTTGAAAACCTCTACGCACGCTTCCAAGACTCCGGATTCGTCATCTGTGGCTTTCCCGCCAATGACTTCGGCGCACAGGAGCCCGGCACCAACGAGGAAATCCTCTCCTTCTGCCGCACCACATACTCCGTCGATTTCCCCATGTTCTCCAAGATCCCCGTCACCGGTCCCGACACACACCCGCTCTATAAGTCCCTCGTAGCGGCGCAACCCAAAGCCATCGGCTCTACGCGCGAAGGCTTCCGCGAGAATCTGAACAATTTCCTCAGCAAGAATCACAACGGAGCCACTACGAACCCCGAACCGGGCATTCTCTGGAACTTCGAAAAATTCCTCATCGACCGTAATGGCAAAGTTATCGCCCGCTTCTCACCAGAGATCCTCCCCGAAGACCCCATCATCGTCTCAGCCATAGAGTCCGCTCTCAACTGACCAAGCAACCAGTTCTATCGAAATAGGGCACCCGTTCTTACGCTGCTTCATGCGAAAGGACGGGTGCCAGATTTCCCCGTCAGACCGTCACTGAGAGTCCTCTCTCAGGCCGCCATCGTCTATCCTTTTGATATCTGAAAATTCCACCCTCACTCGAGAGGAACCCTCCGCAAATGATCGTTCGCCGTACCCTCCTGCCTTTAACCTTGCTCGCCCTCGGTTCACCCAGCCTGCTCCAGGCTCAGAAAACTCCCATCCAGATCACCGCGGATCTCTCCGACGCTCCACGCAAGCTCTATCACGCCGAAATCGACATTCCCGTCACCCCCGGGCCTGTCTCTCTCACCACACCCAAGTGGATCCCCGGCAACCATCGCCCCACCGGCCCTGTCGATGACATCACAGGCGTAGTCTTCACCGCCAACGGCAAAGTCCTCCCTTGGCGTCGCGACGATGAAGATCTCTACCAGTTCCACGTCACCGTCCCCGCCGGCGTCACCACCCTCCACGCACACCTCGACTGCATCGTCACCGGCCGCATCAGCCAGAAGCTCGCGGTCCTCGAGTGGGAAAAGCTCATGCTCTATCCCGCGAGAACCCCGGTCGCGGAAATCCCCATTAAACCCTCAGTCAAAGTCCCCGAGGGCTGGGGCATTGGCACCGCTCTAACCCCAACCGACGGTTATGACCCCCAGCGTCCCAAAGGCGGCCTTACCCACTTCGCCCCAACAACAGTTGAGCAGCTTGAAGACTCCCCTGTTATCACCGGCGAATACTTCCACGAGTTTGCTCTTGCACCCGAAGTGACTCCCAGGCATTACATCGACGTCGTCGCCGACAGCGCCGAAGACTCACAGCTCCGCCCCGCACT